>NZ_JBRKCV010000001.1:0-838939 GCF_052983275.1 Robertmurraya sp. GLU-23 | reverse complement strand
TTAATGTATCTTCAGTTATTTTATGTTGTTGACAGAAAGCTTGAATTGATGACTTCCTGTTTTGGTATTTGATAATAAATTCTAATTTTTCTTGTGCTGAATATGCACTTTTCGCCATAAAAAAAACCCCCAATAAAGTAAACAGATTTTTTATTATTTCATCTGTCTACTTTATCGGGAGCATATCAAAAACTCATGGCTATTTTTCATCCATTCAATATTCGTTTTTTCCACATTCCTATAAATGCTCCAAGTAACGCAAAACCTAATCCAATTGATATAGCTTTCATCACAATAGGTGTAGTTTTATCACTCGATGTGGTTTCTCCAATAATAGATTCTCTCTCTGGAGCTGTTTTGATTTTATAATTAGCTAAAGAGATCGTTTGCAGCTCTTTATTCGAGGAATCAAATACAGCTAACTCTCCCTCTTTTGTTACATTTACTATAGCAGAGCCAGTAAGAGGTTCTGTTATATATAACGGATCCGTCACAACAAACTTATCTTTTTCATTTTCAAATGTTGTATTTACAGGAATAATTGAAGTTTTATAGTTAGAAAATCCAAAGCTTAGCAAATTAATTGTGTCATTATAAATATCACGTTTATACGTTGCTCCTAAACCAATGACTGTTAACCCAATTTGACCATTAGAAGCAGTCGTCGCTAACGTTTGCCTGGATTCATTGACAAAACCAGTCTTTCCACCTGTGATTCCTTCGAATGGGATTTCTCCCTTCAATAGTAAATGATGTGTAAACAACGTTGTATCCCAGGATTGTCCATCCCAAGCCAAATCTTTTGTTCCGAAAATTTCTTTAAATGTTTCATTTTTAAGTGCGTAATTCGTGATTAGACCTAAATCATACGCTGTTGTATAGTGGTTTTCAGCAAAGAGCCCATGCGGATTCGTGAAATGAGTATCCTTAACTCCAACCTCATTTTTTAGAAATTCATTGATATTTTTTTCATATATCTCCATGCTACCGTCAATATAAAGGGCAATGGCAGCAGCAGCATCATTTCCTGAATTAATAAGCATACCTTGAATTAATTTTTTTAGAGTAACTTCTTCTTCCTCATTTAAATATACTTTAGTTCCCTCAACTTCAATAGCTTCGCTTTTTACTTTTACTACTTCATCTACTTTTACAGTTTCAATTGCGTAAATGGCAGTTGCAATTTTTGTTAAACTAGCCGGATACATACGTTCATGCTCATTTTTTGAGTAAAGGACCGCATTGGATTGTGAGTCCATTAATATTACCGAATCGCTTATTATGGACAGCTCGTCCATTTGCTCAGCAAACACTTGATTTGCACTAAATGAAAGGATAGTTAGAAAAATAAAAGATAGTTTTTTAATCACTGTATGCACACACCTTGTTTGAATTCAGTCTTTTTCGATTGTACCAAAAAAATTAACATGTAAACGTATAAATTATACATTTGTTACAAAATTGAAAAACTAGGTAATATTTCGTGCTTTATAACGAAAAACCGATACTAAGGTCGTAAATTTACATTCATAGAAAAAGTATAGACAAGTTTACATTACCTTGATGCATATAAATTAGTAGAAATAAATTTTTTGGAGGGGTACGATGCAATTTCTAGTAGTCAAAAAACGTTCTATTATATTTTCACTTCTTCTGTTAGGTTTGGTTTTCTCCGCCTCCCTTTGGATTTATTTAAACATGGGCAGCGAGGCAGTCATTCAAACATCGGTCAATGATTCTACGAGGGAAATTCATTTAGTCACTGGCGAGTTTGAAGCGACAACTAAAGATGGAAAAGAAATCGAAGCGTATCGCTTTGACCCTGGTACCATCTTTCTTCAAAAGGGTGAGAAGGTAAAATTAAAGATTATGGGAATAAACGGTGCTAATCATCCGTTTATAATTGAGGGTACAAACATTAGCGGTAAAATTCTTCAAGGAGAAGAAACTGAACTAGACCTCCAGTTTCAAAAGAAGGGGGTCTATCGGTTGGTTTGTTTAACTCACCATGATTCAGATTCAAATGGACCAATGACGGCCTATATTGTTGTGAATTAACACTTGTAGACGATTGTGTGTAACACGCACATTCGTTTTTTTTGGTCTATTCAAACTGTCAAAATATCTACATAACCTAATTGACCACGAAGTGATTTATCACGTTACAATAGTGTTATTAATAATAACTTTTTGTATAACAGATTTCATTTTTTGCCGAATCATTATAGTACAGTTTTCTTTTTTCACCATTCTGTCACATAACGAACCTCTGACAAACCTAATGTTCATAACATTGTCAAAATGTCACCTAGATTATGTGATGTATTTCACTAATTATCTGTTATACTTCGAGTATGATGTATTTGTATCATCTGTTATATAAACATTTACTAAGAGGTGGACTCAAATGGAACAGTGGAAAGGCTTTTCAGAAGGTACTTGGAGAAAAGAAGTAAACGTTAGAGACTTTATTCTAAGAAACTTTAAAACGTACGAAGGAAATGATTCCTTCCTTGCAGGCCCTACTGAGGCAACAACAAAATTATGGGATCAAGTAATGGATTTAACAAAACAAGAAAGAGAAAACGGTGGCGTACTTGATATGGACACCGAAATCGTTTCTTCTATTGTTTCTCATGGTGCAGGGTACTTAAACCAAGATTTAGAAAAAGTTGTTGGTGTTCAAACAGACAAACCGTTCAAACGCTCTTTACAGCCCTATGGCGGAATTCGTATGGCACAACAGTCTTGTGAATCTTACGGTTTTGAATTAAATAAGGATGTTGAAAAAATCTTTACTGACTACCGTAAAACACATAACCAAGGTGTATTCGATGCTTATACTGATGAAATGAAAATGGCACGTAAAGTTGGAATCATTACTGGTTTACCGGATGCATACGGACGTGGTCGGATTATCGGTGATTACCGACGCATTGCTTTATATGGTGTAGACTTCTTGATTCAAGAAAAGAAAAAAGATCTTGCTGGCACTACTCCAGTAATGAAGGAATCTGTTATTCAACTTCGTGAAGAATTGTCAGAGCAGGTTCGTGCTCTTAATGAATTAAAGAAATTAGCTGCTAGCTACGGATTCGATATTTCTAAGCCGGCTACTACAGCTACTGAAGCTTTCCAATGGTTATACTTCGGATACTTGGCAGCTATTAAAGAACAAAACGGAGCTGCAATGAGCCTTGGACGCGTTTCAACTTTCTTAGATATTTATATTGAAAGAGATTTAGAAAACGGTGTCCTTACTGAGCAAGAGGCTCAAGAATTGGTTGACCACTTCGTAATGAAGCTACGTCTTGTAAAATTTGCTCGTACTCCTGATTATAACGAACTATTTAGTGGAGACCCAACTTGGGTAACAGAGTCTATCGGTGGTGTAGCAAATGACGGACGTGCATTAGTAACGAAAAACTCTTTCCGTTTCTTGCATACTCTTACTAACCTTGGACCGGCACCAGAACCAAACTTAACAGTACTTTGGTCTACTCGCCTTCCAGAGGGCTTCAAAAAGTTCTGTGCAAAAATGTCAATTGAAACAAGTTCTATTCAATACGAAAATGACGATATCATGCGCCCAGAATGGGGAGACGATTACGGAATTGCATGCTGTGTATCAGCAATGGAAATTGGTAAACAAATGCAGTTCTTTGGTGCTCGTGCTAACCTTGCAAAAGCACTTCTATATGCAATTAATGGCGGTAAAGACGAAAAACATAAACTACAAGTAGCACCAGAATTCTCCCCTATTACTTCTGAAGTTCTAAACTATGAAGAAGTGATGGCGAAATTTGATTCTACAATGGATTGGTTAGCTGGTCTTTACATTAATACACTAAACATCATTCACTATATGCATGATAAGTATAGCTATGAAAGAATCGAGATGGCTCTTCATGATACACATATTCTTCGTACAATGGCAACAGGTATTGCTGGACTAAGTGTTGTTGCTGACTCATTAAGTGCGATTAAATACGCTCAAGTTCGTCCAATTCGTGATGAAAACGGTATTGCTGTTGACTTTGAAATTGAAGGTGACTTCCCTAAATACGGAAACAATGATGATCGTGTGGACAGCATCGCTGTTGATTTAGTTGAGCGTTTCATGAAAAAGCTTCAAAAGCACGAAACGTATAGAAACTCTATGACTACTATGTCTATTTTAACAATCACTTCTAACGTTGTGTACGGTAAGAAAACAGGTAACACACCTGATGGTCGTCGCGCTGGTGAGCCATTTGCTCCTGGTGCAAACCCAATGCACGGTCGTGATACAAAAGGAACTCTAGCTTCTCTTGCATCTGTTGCTAAGCTTCCTTATGCGTACTCATTAGACGGTATTTCTAACACTTTCTCCATCGTACCAAAAGCATTAGGGAAAGATGAAGACAGCCGTGAAAATAACCTTGTAAGTATTCTTGATGGCTACTCAGTTAAGCAAGGACATCACTTAAACGTGAACGTATTTAATCGTGAAACATTGCTTGATGCTATGGAGCACCCAGAAGAATACCCACAGTTAACAATTCGTGTATCAGGTTACGCAGTTAACTTTATTAAGTTAACAAGAGAACAACAAATGGATGTTATTAACAGAACATTCCATGGATCACTTTAAAAAACTGATGTAGGGAGAGTGTAAACATCTCCCTACTTGATAATTGAGAGGAGTTTTTCATCATGAACGGAAACATTCATTCAATCGAAACATTTGGTACAGTAGACGGACCTGGAATTCGCTATGTCGTATTTACACAAGGCTGCTTGCTTCGTTGCCAATTTTGTCATAATGCGGATACTTGGGAAATCGGAACTGGAAAACAGATGTCTGTTTCCGAAATCATCGATGATTTAAAAACATACTTACCTTTTATCGAGTCATCAGGTGGTGGAATTACTGTTAGTGGTGGTGAACCGCTTCTACAAATTCCCTTTTTAATTGAACTCTTTAAAGAATGTAAAAAGCTCGGGATTCACACAACTATTGATTCTTCCGGCGGCTGTTTCTCACACGCGGAACACTTTCAAGCTAACCTGAAGGAATTGTTACAATACACAGACTTAATTTTACTTGATATCAAGCATATTGATCGAAAGAAGCATATCTCCTTAACTGGTATGGCTAATGAGCATATTCTAGAATTTGCACAATTCTTATCTGCTCAAAATATTCCCGTATGGATACGCCACGTACTTGTACCAACCATTTCAAATGATCGTGACGATCTAAAAAAACTTGGTGAATTCATCGGTGCACTTACGAATGTTAAGAAGGTTGAAGTACTTCCCTATCATGAGCTCGGAGTATACAAATGGGAAGCTCTTGGAATGGAGTACCCATTAAAAGGTATTCAACCACCAAGTGATGAAGAAGCCCAAGAGGCTCTTGAGCTTTTAACTGCTACAGTAAAATATGCATAATGAAAATAGGGAGCAATTTATTTGCTCCCCATTTTTTTATCTCCACCAATGATCAAACATCGTTGTCGGCGGGCGTCGTTTATGTTCCGTTATGAGATATCTCTGTTCAATTTTCTCCGCTACCTCGTTCGCCACTTCTTTTCCTTCAAGAAAATCATCCAGTTCTTCGTACGTAATTCCGAGTTCCTTCTCATCTGCTTGACCAGGCTTTTGATCCAATAAATCAGCTGTTGGGACTTTTAAATATAGACGTTCACTTGCACCGAGTTCTTTCAGTAGCTCTCGGCCTTGTCTTTTCGACAGTCCAGACAGAGGAAGCAAGTCCGCTCCCCCGTCTCCATACTTTGTAAAAAAACCTGTAACGGCTTCAGCTGCATGGTCTGTACCAACGACAAGTAAGCCTTCCTGCCCTCCGATGGCATATTGTGCAATCATTCTCATTCTCGCTTTGACGTTCCCTTTATGATAGTCTCGTAACGGCTCTCCTGCCGTTTTTTGATCATATTCAAACTTTACTGCATCCACTGCTTCCTTAATATTAAAAACAAATTCCTCATCCGGCTGTATGAACTTAAGGGAGCTTTGAGCATCTTCTTCATCTTGCTGAATACCATATGGTAAACGTACAGCGATAAACTTACATTCATAGCCTTCTTGTCTTAACTCTTCGACTGCTAATTGGGATAATCGACCAGCTAGTGTACTGTCTTGTCCCCCACTGATTCCCAATACTAAACCTTTTGCGTTTGTTTTCCTCACATATGCCTTTAAAAAAGCAATGCGATCGTTCACCTCTTGGTGAGCGTCAATAGAAGGCTTCACATGTAACTCATTTATTATAAGGTTTTGTATGTTCCTCAACTCTTCTCCTCCTTATCTTATATTCTGAGATTTAATATTAGCTTTAATCTCTGCTATATTTCTCATTTTGTTATCCCAACATTTTTGACTTAAATCCACTGGGTATTCCTCTGGGTTTAGCGCTCTTGTATATTCCTCCCAAAGCTGTTTGAGATTTTCTTTTGCATAATTCTGCATTTGAACTAAACTTGGTACCTCATATACTTGCTCTCCGTTAATAAAGATATCCTCGTGGAGATCCTTTGCTGTGAAATTCGTAATGAATTTACTGATATAGGTGTGGACTGGATGGAACATTTTAATTCTAGACTCCGCTTCTGGATGTTCCTCATCCAATGTAATATAATCTCCTTCAGATTTATGATTTTCATTATTAATAATCCGATATACCCTCTTTAGACCTGGGGTAGATACCTTCTCAGGATTACCACTAATTTTAATTGTATCAACAAGCTCTCCATTTTCACCTTCAATGGCCACGAGCTTATAAACAGCACCTAACGCGGCTTGGTCATAAGCTGTGATTAGCTTTGTACCTACTCCCCACGTATCAATCATAGCTCCCTGAGCTTTTAAGTTAATGATGGTGTACTCATCAAGATCGTTTGAAGCAATAATTTTCGTTTCCGTGAATCCAGCTTCGTCAAGCATTTCACGAGCTTTTTTTGAAAGATACGCAAGGTCTCCACTATCGAGACGAATACCAAGAAAATTAATTTTATCACCAAGTTCATTAGCAACTTTGATCGCATTTGGTACACCTGATCTTAGTGTGTCGTAAGTATCTACTAGAAACACACAGTCCTTATGTCTTCGGGCATATTTATGAAATGCAATATACTCATCCTTATACGCTTGGACCAAAGAGTGAGCATGGGTGCCAGCTACAGGTATGCCAAACATCTTTCCTGCACGAACATTAGAGGTAGCCTGGAAACCTCCAATAAAAGCTGCTCTTGTACCCCAAATAGCCGCATCCATTTCTTGAGCTCTTCTAGTACCAAACTCCATTCCCACTCCATCACCGATCACTTGTTTAATCCTCGATGCCTTCGTTGCAATTAACGTTTGATAATTTATGATATTAAGCAGTGCCGTTTCAATTAGCTGAGCCTCTGCTAAAGGAGCTTCCACTCTTAATAACGGCTCATTCCCAAAAGCAATTTCCCCTTCGACCATTGAACGGATATTTCCTGTAAAGGTTAACGTTCTTAAGTAATCAAGAAAATCTTGCTTATATTGAGCGACCTCGCTTAAATATTCAATATCACTATCTGTAAACCGAAATTCTCTTATGTAATCAATGACTCTTTCTAAGCCTGCAAAAATAGCGTAGCCATTTCCAAAAGGCAAATTTCTAAAATATAAGTCAAATACTGCTTTCTTGTTGTGTATCCCATCCTCCCAATAAGTTTCTGCCATATTGATTTGGTATAAATCCGTATGTAAGGTCAAGCTATCGTCTGGATAGTCACGTTTCATTACTAAAATCTCCTTAACTTCAAAAATGCATTTTAACCTATCATAGCGAAACTACCTTTAAATGTCACGATTTTAAGTAAATTGTCAAAATAAATCCTTATTATCTTCGTATTTGCGCAGGAGTTTATGATTTACTATACTTATAAGGAGAACATTCAAAAGAAGTGAGGTGATTTCGATGGATGAGATTCTATTTGACTTAACAAATTTTTCAACAATGTATACCATTTATGCTTCTGTCGTGATCAGCCTGATCCTTCGATTGGTTTGGATTTGGAACATTGAGTTCCAATTTCTTGATACCGTTTGTTCCTCAACCGATTTAAGCTCGGAACATAGACAACTTGTTTATGAGCGAACATACTCTCACCAACTACACCCTGCACTCGTCTGGATATTTCGATACATTAGACGAAAAGTTGCAGGCAGTGATGATACAGATAGCACCTTTCCTCCTTCAGCCAGATAAAACAAAATGATACGGAGGAAAGATAAATGAGTGATTTTTTTCAAACAGTATTTGTAAACACATTCTCAAACGCCATCCATACCATTGCGATTTTTTTTAACGGAAGCTTCGGTTTATCAATTATATTTCTTACATTAATTGTTCGCCTTCTGCTCATGCCGCTTATGCTTAAGCAGTATAAAGGTCAGCAGCAGATGAAAGAAAAAATGGAGGCACTAAAGCCTGAATTAGATGATATCCAAGCAAAAATAAAGAAAACAAAAGATAGCAAAGAGCAACAGAAGCTGCAGCAAGAAATGATGGGTTTATACCAAAAACACGGAGTAAACCCGTTAGCGATGGGGTGTCTACCCATGCTCATTCAAATGCCTATTTTAATGGGATTTTATTACGCGATTCGAGAATCTCACGAAATTGCAACCCACTCATTTTTATGGTTCAACTTAGGCGAGTCAGATATTTGGATTACTGCAATTGCTGGTATTGTGTATTATTTACAATTCAAAGTGTCTATGTCTAACATAAGTGGTCAACAACAGCAGCAAATGAAATTCATGGGTCTCCTTTCACCTATTATGATTGTCATGTTTTCATTTAATGCACCTGCTGCTTTACCTCTCTATTGGGCAGTTGGGGGTACTTTCCTCATTATCCAAACACTAATAGGAAAAAAATTATACCAAACACCCGCACCAACACTTTCAGCTAATACAGAAAAAGCATAGTTAAAAGGGTCTGCTCTAATAAGAGCAGACCCTCTTTTATGCCATCATAAATCCAATTGAAGCTAGGACAATTCCTAACCCGTAGCTCAATATCAAATATAGGACGAATGCTTTATGTTCTTTTGATTGCCAAAGCTGTATCAGTTCAAGTTTGAATGTAGAGAATGTAGTAAAAGCACCCATAAATCCAACTCCTAAAAAGGAATAAACGTCCCCTCTTATCCCCTTACCTACCAACAAACCTAAAAGTAATGAACCTATTGCATTAATAATAAGTGTACCAATAGGAATGGAAACGTTTATGTACTTTTTCGCAAGTAGACCAATAATATATCTAGCATTTGCTCCAATAAACCCACCTGCAGCGATTAGTATGAAATTCATTGAACAGCCACCCTTTTCTGCCCTAATTGGAAGCCGCCAAATGCACAGACAAGGCCACCTATCATACTTATAAATACATAACAAATAGCTAGAAGATATTGTCCCTCTTGTAAAAGCGAGCTAAGCTCCACACTTAAGGTAGAGAAAGTCGTAAAAGAACCAATTAACCCCGTCCCAATAGCAGCTGCTAACTCATCAGGGAGCTTTTTTGATAGCAACAGTCTTGAAGTAAACCAACCAAGTGCAAATGCTCCTAACAAATTGGCGAGTAATGTTCCTAAAAATGGTAACCAGTTTCCATTAATGGCTAACATATTGTAATAAATACTATATCTCAACACACTTCCAATGGAACCACCGATCCCTACAAATAATAACCTCATAATAATATTCACCCTATTAATTAGAAAAATGACAGATTAAAAGAAAATACTGTTAGCTACCATGCTAACAGTATTATGTAGTCTGATGTTAAGCTTCTTTAAAATAATCCTTGTAATAGCCGCCGACTTTTCCACTATTATCTATAATAAAGTAAAATTCTTCTGTTTCATTTTTTACTTCGTACACATTTCCTGGTGTTAATTTATTATCTACAATATATTTTTCAGCTTTTGTGTGAACACAAGTTACCTTTTTTATTGTTTCTGACTCTGACCATTTTAGATGAATCACTACAGTCACTCCTTTTACATTATCTATCTTATTATAGAAAGGAAGTAACTACTTAGCAACTTTTTCTAAAAAATGCTTCTTTAAAGGCTTGATTCGAAAATTTCTTTTTGTCACTTTTCGAACTTTGTTTTCTTCAAAGGTAAAAAATTCACCTGTTAAGATATTTTTTAAAGTGATATAACTAATTTCACATATTGTATCTAATCTAATAAACTCTAGATAGTTGTATTGTCGATTATTATACACCAGCTCATAATAGCCATTTTCTCGATTCCCACTCATATTCTGACCCACTTTCTTAAGTTGGTGATATCAAGTGTTTACCACAATGGATACTCGTATTAAACCGATGTACAATAAAAAAGTTAACTATTGCTTGATTTTTTTAGACGATCAAGTTCTTTTAGTAGATATTGATAATACCTTTCACTCAATCTTCCTTTGGCCCCTCTAAGAATTTCGGTCGAATAATGGTCGGGGGGTGACACTTCGGGCATTTTGTTATACACATGGAATGTCAAAACATCCTTTAACATTTCTCCATCGATGTCCACATCTACAAAGGTTGGGCGATACCATCCTCCATAAAACCCCTCTCTACCAAATAAATACTCGACCCCTTCATATGGAGTTAAGTAAACTACCCCTTCGGTTTCACCACCATCTTCTACAATATCTGCTCTTCCGCCATCACTTACTCTGAAAAGATATTTCATGGAGTATCCCTTTAAAACAGCAGCACCGACGAGATTTTTAAAACAGTGATCTACCCCCGCTTTTCGGAATCGTTCATCATCCATACATGAACCATATGCAAAGTAATATACTTGGTCAGGACGATTTTTCATGAATCTATGTAACTTCCAATCACCGTGGGTGATTTTTTCAGCTTTGCTTGATTCATCCACATTCACATACACGAGCGCTACTTTAGTGCCTTTATCAGTATGAACGGTAACATTTGTTCTGTCATACAAATTAGACTCTTTACCCTCTTCATAATCCTCCAATGCGTCGAGCTGAGGTAAAAGGGTTTTACTAACTTCATATAACTCTCCATGCACCTTACCGGAATCATTGAGTTCTAGTGTAGGATAACCGTTACCTGTATCAAAAAGCTCACCGTTTACCCATGCCTGTTCAGCGATACAAGTAGCTTCTCTGATTAATCTGTGATTCGTTTCATGTCTTCTTAATGTACCATAAACAAAAAGTGTAATCGTATCCATCCTTCTCCCCCATCGTACAAACTATTTACCATATTTTATCATAAAAAAAACCATTACGTGAAAATCCTGTAACAGAATATTAATAATTTTATGGCAGTAAATCTGGAGTTTTGGGTTTTCAAATGGATTAAAACCCGATACAATGATAAAAAGCTAGAAAATTCAGTCCATTTTAAGGAGGCTTGCAAATGAAGATTATGAGTAATGAAATGTTAGTTGTCTCGTATCGGAATGCATTGAAGTCAGGTGAGGATAAAGAATGGGCGAAGTTTTTGAAGAAGGAAATTGAGAAAAGAAATTTGAAACCGACAATTAAATCATAGGACACAACCACCGGCACCCAAGTGCCGGTGGTTTTATTTTTTCCTACGAAAATAAACAAGACGAGTTTCCCCGTCTATAACTGATTGATCATATTTAAGTAAAGTTGTTGCGGTGGTTGACTGGAGAGACGTTTCTCCTTTTGAACTGATTCATTCATTTCTCTCATTTCAAGAGGAAAATCCACGTGACCACCTACAGGATAACCTTGAAGACCCTCACCTGATATAAACAATTCAATTCCATCCTCGGTAACAAAAAAGGCGTCTTCACTCAACATATACCGATGATGACATCTGCTTTTCGTTTGCATGAATTTCCCTCCACTTTTTGTTCTCAAACTTATTATATATTAAATGTTCTGAATATTCATATAGTAAATTTTAGGAAATTGTGAACAAAATTGTCGTTAATTTGTAAAAAAGATTGACACTTAGCGATTTACTGTAGTAAAGTTAGAAAAAATTAAATGTTTTGATTTCTTATCAAGAGAGGTCGAGGGTCTGGCCCTATGAAGCCTCAGCAACCATCAATTTTTTGAAAAGGTGCTAATTCCAGCAAGTATTTTACTTGGAAGATAAGAAGAATGGCTCATGTTGATAACAAAGTCTTCTTCTTAGAGAGAAGGCTTTTTTTTATTATTAGGATGTTGGGAGAGACTAAAATGTACAAAAATGAAACAAAGGTAGCACAGATCGGAAACAGAAGTGAAACTCAAACTGGGACAGTAAACCCACCTGTATACTTTTCGACAGCTTATCGACACGAAGGAATAGGCCAATCAACTGGATTTGATTATATTCGAACAGGTAATCCAACAAGAAAACTTGTAGAGGCAGCAATAGCTGATTTAGAAGGCGGTGACCAAGGATTTGCCTGTAGTTCCGGAATGGCTGCTATCACTACCATTCTTGCACTCTTTGAATCTGGCGACGAATGGATTGTATCAAGAGATTTATACGGTGGAACCTATCGAATTCTAGAGCAAGGATTTAAAAAATGGGGACTTTCAAGTACGTATGTACAAACTCATGATGTGAGCATTATCGAACAGGCTATTACAGAAAAAACGAAGGCCATATTCATTGAAACACCAACCAATCCTCTAATGGAAGAAACGGATATTCAAGCGGTTGCTGAACTAGCGAAGAAATATAATATATTATTAATTGTCGACAATACGTTTTACACTCCATTACTTCAAAGACCGATTGAGCTTGGAGCTGATATTGTCATTCATAGTGCTACCAAATACTTAGGTGGACATAATGATGTGCTAGCTGGCTTGATCGTTGGGAAAGGAAAAGAGGTTTGTGAACAGCTTGGATTCCACCACAACTCTATAGGAGCGGTTTTAAGTCCGTTTGACTCTTGGCTTCTTATTCGTGGGATGAAGACTTTAGCACTTAGAATGAAACAGCATGAAAAAAATGCAAGCGAACTTGCAAGCTTCTTAAAGAATCATGAAAATGTAGTAGATGTTCTTTACCCAGGCCGCGGAGGCATGCTATCCTTCCGAATTAAAAAAGAAGAGTGGGTTAATTCATTTTTACAAAATCTTAAGCTTATTACGTTTGCAGAAAGTCTTGGGGGTGTAGAAAGCTTCATTACATACCCAGCTACACAGACACACGCGGATATTCCGGAAGAAATTCGTTTTTCAATAGGCGTTTGTAATCGCCTGCTTCGTTTCTCTGTTGGTATTGAAGACGTGGAGGATTTAATTAAAGATATTGACCAAGCTCTTACTCGTTTAAGTTCGGAGGCATAAAAATGACAAAAGAACACAATTTCTCATTTGAAACAAAACTACTTCATAATGAACATAAATTTGATCCAACAAACGGTGCTGTTTCCGTTCCTATTCAACATGCATCCACCTTCCATCAGCATAGCGTCGATGAGTTTGGAAAATACGACTATGGTCGAAGTGCGAATCCAACTCGCGAAGCTTTTGAAACAGTCATTGCTAACCTTGAAGAAGGTACAAACGGATATGCCTTTTCATCAGGTATGGCAGCCATTTCGACTGCGTTTCTCCTTCTCTCTCAAGGAGATCATGTGGTGATCACAGAAGACGTGTATGGTGGGACCTACAGAATGGTGACGGAAGTTCTTTCGCGTTTTGGAATCGAGCACACATTTGTTGATATGACGGACCTCACAGAAGTTAAACAGGCGATTCGTCCGAATACAAAGGTTTTCTATGTAGAAACTCCTTCCAATCCCCTTTTAAAGGTGACAGATATCCGAGCCATTAGTGACATTGCTAAAAGTGTTGGAGCTTTAACCTTTGTTGACAATACATTTTTAACACCTGCTCTACAAAAGCCCTTACTTCTTGGTGCGGATGTGGTGCTTCATAGTGCCACGAAGTTCCTTTCTGGTCATAGTGATGTAGTTGCTGGTGCGATCGTTGTTAACGATCCTGATCTTGCTAAACAGATTGGATTTTTACAAAACTCATTTGGCGCTGTGTTAGGCGTTCAAGATGCGTGGTTAGTGTTACGAGGAATAAAGACCTTATCGGTTCGTATGGACTTCTCAATGAAATCTGCACTAAAAATAGCACACTTCTTGCAGGACCATCCTTCTGTGAAAAAAGTGTACTACCCTGGACTTACTGATCATCCACAGTACGAAATACAAAACGAACAATCAGAAGGGGCCGGAGCTGTTCTTTCGTTTGAACTCGAATGTGAAGAAGCCGTAAAACAATTTGTTGAATTAACAGAGATCCCTGTATTTGCTGTTAGTTTAGGAGCAGTTGAATCGATCCTCTCTTACCCGGCGAAAATGTCACATGCAGCAATGCCGATTGAACAACGCTTAAAAAGAGGAATCAGCCAAAGCCTGCTTCGCCTTTCTGTTGGCCTAGAACATCCAGATGATATCATTAAAGACTTCTCGGCTGCTCTTGAAACGATAGCCGCGAATTGCCAAGGAGAGAAAGTAAGATGAGCCTTTTAGATAAACTTAAAAAAGACATTGTCATTGGTGATGGTGCAATGGGTACCCTTCTCTACTCTTATGGAACAGATACTTGTTTTGAAGAGTTAAACCTGTCGCATCCGGATGATATTTTTAACATCCATAAGGCCTATCTACGAGCAGGAGCGGATGTTATACAAACCAATACGTACGCTGCCAACTCTTTAAAGCTACAAAGATATGGTCTTGAGGACTCTGTTGAAAAAATTAATCGTGCTGCCGTAAAAGTTGCGAAAAAAGCCATTACAAATGAAAGCTTTGTTGTCGGGACCATTGGTGGTAACCGTGGTATTCGCCCCAACTCATTTTCTTTAGAGGAAATTGTCCAAAGCTTTTTACAGCAACTACATTATTTGCTGCTGGAAGATATTGATGGCCTATTACTTGAAACATACTACGATTTAGATGAAATTGAAGCAGTCCTATCCATTGCCAGAAAGGAAACCAATTTACCTATTATTGCTCAAGTTTCCATGCAGGTCCCTGGCATTATGCAAAATCGAACACCCATTAATGAAGCTCTCTTACGTTTAGAGAGTCTTGGTGCTGATGTGGTCGGTGTGAACTGTCGTCTTGGTCCCCATCATATGCTTGAAAGCTTGGAACAAGTTGAATTACCTAAAACGGCTCTTCTATCAGCATATCCAAATGCTAGTCTCCCTACGTACACTGATGGGAAATTCCATTATGAAGGAGATGCGGATTATTTCCGAAAAAGTGCACAGGAATTCAGAGCTCAAGGTGTTCGTCTTTTAGGAGGATGCTGTGGCACAACTCCAGCCCATATTGAGGCATTTGCATCAGAACTAAAAGGAACTTCACCGGTGACGGAAAAGCAAGTTGAAGTAAAAAAAGAAGTGGTTCAAGTAAAAACTGTACAACCAAAACGCACGGAACGTCCTCTACAAGAAATTGTTAAAGAAAGATCATCAGTCATTGTTGAATTGGACCCGCCTCGAAAGCTGAACACAAAGAAATTTTTTGAAGGAGCACAAGCGCTTAAGGAAGCCGGTGTTGATGCTATTACACTAGCTGATAATTCACTAGCGTCTCCAAGAATTTGTAATACTAGCTTGGCTCAATTGACCAAAACAAATATCGGCTTACGACCACTTGTTCACATTACTTGTCGTGATCGTAATATTATTGGTCTTCAATCTCATCTGATGGGACTTCATACCCTAGGATTACATGATATATTAGCTATTACAGGCGACCCTGCTCGTGTCGGTGATTTTCCTGGTGCATCATCAGTATATGATGTCTCTTCTTTCGAACTCATTAGCATGATTAAGCAGTTTAATGAAGGCCTTTCCCCTACTGGTAAGGACTTAGGAGAAAAGGGCGTATTTTCGGTTGCTGCCGCGTTTAATCCAAATGTAAAATATATAGATAAAGCTGTTTTACGTATGGAAAAGAAAGCAAAGTATGGAGCAGATTACTTTATTACTCAACCAGTATATTCAGAGGAAAAACTATTAGAGATCTACCATGCAACTAGGCATATCAACCAACCCATTTACATTGGGTTAATGCCACTTACATCGAGTAAAAATGCGGAGTTTCTTCATAACGAAGTACCTGGAATAAAAATTTCTGATTCTATTAGAGAGTTAATGGCTACTTTAAAAGATGATCCTGTTCAGTCAGCTCAAGAAGGAATTGCTATTACTAAGTCCTTGATTGACGCAGCTTCTGAATTGTTTAATGGAATTTATTTAATTACTCCTTTTATGCGCTATGAAATGACCGCACAGCTCGCTACCTATACAAATACGATAAACAGCCAAGTGTTAAGGAGGAAGCTGAATGCAAACAGCATCGTTAAATGAACAACTAAATAAACGAATTCTCATCATGGATGGTGCGATGGGTACGATGCTCCAACAAGAAGCATTAACAGCTAAGGATTTTGGTGGAGAGGAGTATGAGGGTTGTAATGAAATCTTAAACCTCACTGCCCCTGATGTGATTGAAAAAATTCACCTAGAGTACTTACGCGCTGGAGCAGATATTATTGAAACCAATACTTTCGGTGCAACTAGTCTAGTATTAGATGAATACGATTTAGGCTCTAAAGCGTATGAAATTAATGTGGTCGCTGCCAAGCTAGCAAGAAAGGCGTGTGATCAAATATCTACACCTGAGTGGCCACGCTTTGTCGCAGGGTCCCTTGGTCCTACAACCAAAACTTTAAGTGTAACAGGCGGAACAACCTTTTCTGCTTTAGTTGAAACATATGAGGAGCAGGTACTCGGTCTTCTAGACGGTAATGTAGATTTACTGCTTCTTGAGACCAGCCAGGACTTGTTAAATGTAAAAGCTGGATTTTTAGGAATTCAAAGAGCCTTCGACCTTCGTAACCGCAAGCTCCCTATTATGATTTCAGGAACGATCGAACCGATGGGAACAACACTTGCCGGTCAATCCATTGAAGCCTTTTATATATCCATTCAACATATGAATCCTATAGCAGTTGGACTAAATTGTGCAACAGGCCCTGAATTCATGCAGGATCATATTCGTTCCCTTTCTTCCCTATCAAACTCTGCAATCAGTTGTTATCCTAATGCGGGTTTACCTGATGAAGAAGGTCATTATCATGAAACACCTGATTTGCTAGCAAAAAAGCTTGGTAACTTTGCTGCTGAAGGCTGGATTAATATTGTTGGAGGTTGCTGTGGTACAACCCCTGAACATATTAAAGCTATTTCTGATGAGATGAAAAAATACAAGCCTCGTCAACGAATTGAAAACCATACCCACATGGTGTCAGGCATAGAGCCATTTGTATACGATGATCCAACTCTACGACCAATCATGGTTGGGGAACGAACAAATGTTATCGGATCTAGAAAATTTAAAAGATTGATTAGCGAAGGTAAGATTGAGGAAGCTTCAGAAATTGCTCGTGCACAAGTGAAAAACGGAGCTCACGTTATCGATATCTGCTTGGCGGATCCCGACCGAGACGAAATCGTTGATATGGAGAACTTCATTCAAGAAGTAGTTAAAAAGGTAAAGGTTCCTTTAGTTATCGATTCAACGGATGATAACGTGCTAGAAAAGGCACTTAGTTATTCTCAAGGAAAGGCCATCATCAACTCCATTAACCTGGAAGATGGCGAAGAAAAATTCGAATCGGTTTCCAAGCTCATTCACAAATACGGTGCCGCCATTGTTGTGGGGACCATAGACGAAAAAGGAATGGGTGTCACTGCCGAGAAGAAACTAGAGGTAGCGAAACGTTCTTATGATCTTCTAGTTAATAAATATGGTGTTCCTCCTCAGGATATTATTTTTGATCCGCTTGTCTTCCCTGTTGGTACCGGAGATGAACAATATATTGGATCTGCAAAAGCAACCGTTGACGGAATTCGAATGATTAAAGAGACAATGCCTGAAACTCAAACAATATTGGGAATCAGTAATGTATCCTTTGGTCTTCCACCTGTCGGCCGTGAAGTGTTGAACTCTGTTTTCCTTTATCACTGTACGGTTGCTGGATTGGATTACGCGATTGTTAATACAGAAAAACTCGAACGTTTTGCAAGTATTCCACCTGAGGAAGTAAAAATGGCTGAAGATCTTCTTTTCCATACTACCGATGAAACACTAGCTGTTTTCACAGATTTTTACCGAGAAAAGAAAAAAGAAGCCAAAAGCACACTACCGGATATGACATTAGAGGAGAGACTCGCTTACTATATCGTTGAGGGCACAAAAGAAGGATTAATCCCTGACTTAGAGCTTGCTTTATCATCCTACCCTGCCCCACTAGATATCATTAATGGTCCATTAATGGATGGAATGAAGGAAGTAGGTCGCCTATTTAATGACAATCAATTGATCGTAGCTGAGGTACTTCAAAGTGCTGAAGTAATGAAAGCCTCCGTTTCCTTCTTAGAACCACATATGGAAGCTGGAGATACATCTGCATCAAAAGGGAAAGTAATTCTAGCTACTGTAAAAGGTGATGTTCATGATATCGGTAAAAACTTGGTGGATATTATCTTAAGCAATAATGGATATGATGTAGTTGACTTAGGTATAAAGGTAACCCCTACTACACTAATCGAATCAATAAAAAAGGAAAATCCCGACATTGTTGGATTATCAGGGTTACTAGTAAAGTCCGCTCAACAAATGGTTCTGACAGCTCAAGACATGAAGCAAGCAGGAATTAATGTTCCAATTTTAGTTGGTGGTGCAGCTTTATCTAGAAAATTTACTGACACGAAAATTTCTAAAGAGTACGATGGTTTAGTCTTGTACGCTAAGGATGCAATGAATGGCTTAAGTCTTGCCAACCAGCTCCAAGATGAAGAAGAGCTTAAAAAGCTAGAGATCGAGCATGCAGAAAAACAAGAGCGCTTATCTAGTGCAAGCATCGACACAAGTACTTCAACAGCTACAGCTACTGCCGTTAAGGTTCGCTCAAAAACAAAACGAGATTTTATCGTTCAAGTTCCAAAGGACGTTAAAAGACATATTTTACGACAATATTCACTTGCCCATATTGAGCCATATATTAATGAACAAATGCTTATTGGTCATCATTTAGGAGTAAAAGGAACGATCGAAAAGCTATTAGCATCTCAAGATGAAAAAGCGTGGAAAGTAAAAAATGTTGTTGATGAGCTCAAAGCAGATGCAAAACAAAAGGGTTGGATTAAACCCCAAGCAGTCTATCAGTTTTATCCTGCTCAATCAAAAGATGAGAGTATCTATATTTATAATCCTGAAAATCATTCAGAAATTATTGAAACCTTTACTTTCCCTCGTCAAGAATCAGAACCATTTTTGTGCTTAGCAGATTATGTTAAATCTGTTGAATCTGGTGAAATGGACTATGTCGGTTTCTTTGCAGTAACTGCAGGCACAGGGATTCGTCAGGTCGCAGAAGAATTAAAAAAGGCTGGAAAGTTTTTAGAAAATCATGCTCTTCAAGCTCTAGCGTTAGAGACTGCTGAAGGATTTGCAGAATTCATTCATCGCCTCATGCGTGACCAGTGG
The DNA here is from genome assembly GCF_052983275.1 of Robertmurraya sp. GLU-23. Taxonomy (NCBI): domain Bacteria; kingdom Bacillati; phylum Bacillota; class Bacilli; order Caryophanales; family Bacillaceae; genus Robertmurraya; species Robertmurraya sp. GLU-23. The sequence goes on along the minus strand of NZ_JBRKCV010000001.1, from coordinate 819,350 downwards.
GGATTCCCAGATCCGGTTAGCATGACGATGAAGGATCGATTCTCGGCTAAATATACTGGTCAACGCTTCTCCTTCGGATACCCAGCTTGTCCAGAACTTGAAGATCAAACAAGACTATTTTCGCTTCTAAAGCCTGAGGAAATAGGCATTCAATTAACAGAAGGTTTTATGATGGAGCCTGAAGCTTCTGTTACAGCGATGGTATTTTCACATCCAGAAGCCCGTTACTTCAATGTTTTAAGGTAATTGCTAGAGAGTGTTTAGCCTAACAAGCTAAACACTTTTTTGTTTTTTTCTCCCTATTTTTCTACTACAATAAAAGTAATGACAAAAAGAATAGGTGATTCAATGGATTTTTCAATTACTCCTTTAGGTGATGCTGCACTAATGGTTGAATTCCAAGCAACAGGGTTAAGTGAGAAGGCCAATGAATACGTTCACTCTGCGTATCATTTACTCTCAAAACGGCCAGTACCAGGAATGATCGCTTTAGTTCCCGCTTATACAACCTTAACGCTTCATTATGAGCCTTCTTATATAAATTCGGACTATCCTTATCAGCACATCAAAATTATCATCCAAGAATTACTACGAAAAGGTTTTAAAACGGACAATAGACATGGAAATTGTTTTCTTATCCCAGTTTGCTATGAACCCCCTTTTTCTTTGGATTTAACAGAGGTTGCGCAAGTAAACCATCTAGCCGAGGAAGAAGTTATTCATTTTCATACAAAGCAAATCTATCGCGTTAGCTTTCTCGGCTTTTCACCAGGGTTTCCTTTTTTAAGTGGACTACCTAAATCAATTGCTACCCCTAGAAAAGAAAATCCTAGAACCCTTGTGAAAGCTGGATCTGTTGGTATTGCTGGTGAACAAACAGGAATTTACCCGACAGATAGTCCTGGTGGCTGGCAAATTATCGGTCAAACACCCATTCGGATTTATTATTCCGAAAAAAAGGAGCCCACGCTTTTTTCACCAGGCGATACGATCCGTTTTTACCCGATAACAGCTAAACAGTATGATCAACTGGAGGAATCTCATGAGTATAACTGTCCTTAAGCCTGGTCTCTTCACAACCATTCAAGATCTAGGTCGTACCCACTATCAAGCTTTGGGGATTGGCACTTCAGGTGCGCTAGATCTTTCCTCTCATCGCCTTGCTAATTGGCTTGTGGGAAATGAAGATAACGAAGCAACGATTGAAATGACCCTTATTGGCCCTACTCTATTGTTCAAATGTTCAGCAGTCATTTCGATATGTGGAGCAGATCTATCCCCTTCATTAAATGGCACTAAAATAGACAATGGAAGAACTCTTCAGGTTTCAAATGGAGATATTCTCTCATTTTCCGCCATTCGTAATGGTAGTCGGGCATATCTTGCTATAAGAGGAGGTATCCATACTCCTTCCCCATTCGGGAGTAGAAGTACAGATACCAGATCACAAATTGGAGGCCACCATGGGAGACCATTAAAAGCAAAAGATCAACTATTGATTTCATCCAGTTATCTTTTACATCGGATACAATGGAAACTCTCCCCTGAATTACATAACCATGTGATGGAAAATAGAAAAGTACGATTTACAAAAGGAAAGCAATTCGATCTCTTTACTAGCGGTAGCCATCAAGCATTTATCTCGTCAGACTATCAAATCAATAAAGATTCAAACCGAATGGGAATCCGACTAAATGGACCTCCCCTTCATTTACAAACAAAACAGGAGCTTATTACTGAAGGAGTGGCACATGGCTCTATACAAGTTCCTCCAAATGGGCAGCCTATCATCCTTCTTTCAGATAGACAAACAACTGGAGGGTACCCGAAAATAGCACAAATCGCATCCGTAGACCTCCCCTATCTAGCACAAAAAAAACCAGGAGAAATGGTAAATTTTGAAGAAATCACCTTACAAGATTCTCAAAAATTATATGGTAGGATGAATCAACTAATGCGGGTGCAAAAGGCAATCATTAAAGAAAGATTAAAAGGAGTGATTCAATATGGAGGTTGATCTGAATTGTGATTTGGGCGAAAGCTTTGGTGTTTATAAACTTGGAAATGACCAAGAAATGATGAAATATATTACTTCGGCTAACATCGCATGCGGTTTTCATGCAGGTGACCCGATTACAATGAGAGATGCTGTACTAATGGCCTTAGCCAACGGGGTATCTATAGGAGCGCACCCAGGTTTAGCTGATTTGAGAGGATTTGGTCGGAGAAATATAACCATCTCTCCTAAGGATGCCTATCATGATGTAGTCTATCAAATCGGTGCATTAGAAGCATTCGTCAAATCAGAGGGGGGATTATTACGACATGTAAAACCTCATGGAGCTTTATATAATTTATGCGCTGAAGATGAGGCACTTTCTGAAGCTGTTGCAGAAGCTGTTTACCGAGTAAATCCTTCTTTATATTTATATGGATTAAGCGGAAGTAAGTTAATTGAGGCTGGAAGGAAACTGGGTCTTAAAACCGTAAATGAGGTGTTTGCGGACCGAGCTTATATGGAAAACGGGACACTTGCTCCAAGACATATGGAAGGTGCCGTCATTAGCGACGAAAATACTTCTATCCAGCAAGTGCTTCAGCTAGTTCTTGAAAAGCGGGTAACAACTATTACGGGTAATGAAATCCCCATACAAGCAGACTCTATTTGCTTACATGGTGATGGGAATAAAGCCGTTGAAATGGCAAAATTCATTTCTTCTACGCTTAAAAACAAAGGAGTAATTTTAAGACCATCCTAATAAGAAAGAAAGAAGCGCCATTTATTGCTGCGCTTCTTTTAATCTGTTAATGATTCCTTCAAAAGAAGAATTTCTTCCTCCGTTTTTGCGATCATCAATAATTGTGTATCCAATCTTTTTGATATATTATCAAAGTTTTTTTGATAACTAGCCTGCAATTTCGATAAAGTTTCCTCAATTGCTACGGTCACTTTTTCAAAGGGATGTTCTTCAATCTTTTGTAATAATTCCTTAATATCCCCTATATCAATTTGATTTACAGCTACACGATGCTCAATGCTATTCACTTTTTCAAGCGTTGCAAGTCTTGATTCAATAGAATCTAATTTTGAATTTACATTTATATTGATTTCATTTAAAAGCCGCACTAATTGCGTCATCTCACTCATGTACAAAACCCCTCCATGTTTTTTCTAATTGTATCATTTACAACATCAGAAAGGTGTTACAGAACTTCGTTTATTTCGTGTCTAAAAAACAAACATTTAAATTTTTAATTGACTACAAGCTCCACTTTTAATGTTTAGGATATTTTCCAACAACATGAATGGCTGAGATAATTTTTTTATTAATCCATTTTCGATTTTCTATTGTGTTAAGTGTTTCATAAACCATTTTTCTACCTTCTTCTGTCGTTACATAGTGACTAGGAAGGCTGTTTAAACTAAGTGCGATGATATCATTTCGACATTTGGAACATTTACAAAATATTTGATAATCAGGTCCAACCATACACATGGTGACTAAGGCGATTACTATTTCTTCCATAACATTTACGTAACTATTCATTTTTCCACTCCGCCTTATTAGGATAAAAATTGCCAAATTGAATGTATTCAGATACTCTATAGATACTTATTTTAACAGGAGATTCCTATGATTCGTATGATTGGCATTACAAAAGATTTTACCATAAAAGACATTAGTTTCGGTCATTTTAATCCAAATGACTGGATTTGGTATTGGATTGATTTCAATCAGCCAAGTGAAGAAGAAACGATTTTTTTAGAGAATCCCTTGCAATTTCACCCCCTCGCTATAGAAGATTGCATTAATAAACTTCAACGTCCTAAACTGGACTATTATGATCAGCACACCTTCTACGTTACACATCGCTTAGGTGAAGGGAGCCTTGAAAAGGAAGAAATTAATTTTTTTGTTGAAAAGCAATTTATTGTCACTTATCACCATTTACCATCACCAGAGATTGATCAAGTATGGGAGCGTTTAATTCATTCTCGTGAGATAAAAGACTGGAATCCATATTTAGTGTTCTACTACGTGCTTGATAAGATTGTTGACAATTATTTCCCCTTTTTATATGAAATCGAAGATACATTAAATGACATAGAAGATAATTCAAACCATTTATCAATGGAAAAGTTGCTTGATCAATTGTTTGAAACGAGACACCATTTATTGAGCCTGCGCCATACAATTATTCCTATGAGGGACCTTCTTTACCGAATGTTAAACTCGCACCGACTAGAAACCATTCAAGGAAAAAAGGAGTATTTTGCAGATATTTATGACCACTTGCTGAAACTATCTGAAATGATTGATGCAAACCGTGAAATAACTACTGATATACGCGATAGTTATATTTCGTATAACTCCCACCAAACCAATCGTGTAATGAAGGTACTTACAGTAATTACAACCATTTTCATGCCACTAACCTTTATAGCAGGCATTTACGGAATGAATTTTCAACATATGCCAGAACTCCGGTGGGAATACGGATACTTTCTTATACTTCTCATAATGGTTATTATTGGGGGGGGTATGTATATTTGGTTTAAAAAGAAGGGTTGGTTTCGATAAAAATGGAGCAAAATCCCCAGTAGTAGCTGGGGATTTCATTTTAGATGATTTTTTTATCATTTATATCATATTTTTCTATTAACCATGGAGGAGCTGTTTTGATTAGTCTTTGTAGGATGAATGTTGTAAATAATAAATCATCCGTAAACCCAAAAATAGCAAATATATCTGGTATCACATCAATTGGCAATAAAAGATATCCAATAATAAGCGCTATTGGCCAGACCTTATGTTTTAGTGATACGTCTCGTGCAAAATAAAACTCTCTTATGAAGGGTAAGAATCTCCAAAATTTAACGACAAATGCTACTCTTTTCCAAGCTTTTTTCATGCTCGATTCCCCTTCCTGAAGCTTTTACTGAATATGGATTAGATCTTGATCCTCACTCTTAACCCCTGCATCAAATATCATCTTAGTTTTAAATCGATACTTGATTGTTGATGACGATTTTTCAAGCTTTTCTGGCAAGGTAAATCGAAAATTCAATTGATTTTGTTCTTGTGATTCAATCATTTGTGTAGTATAGATGGTTGAACTTTCAATAATTACTTCTTTATCTTCCTCTTCATTTTTCATTACTAAATCACATTCAATTCTTCTTAACTGTTGCTCAATCGTTCCTCCTTGAATATGAAAATGGCCTGTGACACACTCCCCTGGTTGAAATTTTGTATGATCTAGCTTTAAGTCTATAGTAGCTGATCCAATTCCTAATAATGACATATACTTTCTCAAAATCATATGTTCCCAATCCCCTCAATATTTTTTAGTTACCCTTATCCTTATCCTATTATCAATAAAATAAAAATGGTCCTTACCCAGAAGGTAAAGACCATAAATAAAGACCTTTACCATATGGTAAAGGTCTTGCTAACAACAAGTAATATGTGTTGCCAACAAAGCCGAGAGTTTCCTCCGAAGTGACGACTTTGCTGTAAAAGCTACTCCCCTTTAGGAGATGATATAAAATTTATATACTAATTTTATGTTGTTTCCCTTAAATTTGTCAATCTTTTTATAATGGAATGTCTAAAACAATCTTTGTCCCTTTCCCAGGAGAGGAATGAATATGAACTTCCCCTTTTACCGCACGAGCACGTTCCTCCATACTAAATAACCCTACTCCCCTTTTAACGTTTGACAGATCAAACCCTTGACCATTATCTTCTATGATCACGCGAACCTCTTGTTCGCTCTCTCGAATAATGATGGAAACTTGCTCAGCATTTGCATATTTTTGAATATTAATTAATGCTTCCTGTAGAATACGATAAATAGTAATTTCCTTGTTTGATGAAAGCCGCTGTTGTAAAAAGCAATCAAATTGAACATCAATCTGATAATTCTCTGAAAAACGGGTTAAATAGGAACGGATCGCAGGCAAAAGACCAAGATCATCGAGAACAGACGGTCTTAATTCTTGGGATATTTTTCTAACTTCTTCAATTAGTTCCGTAGCTTCTTTCTGGAGCATATCAAGTAAGGGATGCTTTAGTTGTGATTGTAAAATATTTATTGAAATCAAATGACTATACAGGTTTTGACCGATTCCATCATGTAGATTTCTTGAAAGCCTTTTTCTTTCGTCTTCTTGTACCTCAATGATTTTTGTCATCATACTTTGTAGCTCTTCTTCTACTTTTTTTCTTTCTGTTACCTCATGACGAATCGCCAAATACTGATACGGTTTTCCATTTGAATCCAAAAACGGAACAATTGTAGTATCTACCCAATAATATGTACCATCTTTTGCACGATTTTTTATTTCACCATTCCATACTTGGCCAGATGAGATGGTCATCCAAAGGTCTTTGAAGAAAATCTTTGGATGAAAGCTTGAGTTAATAATTCGATGATCCGATCCGATCAATTCTTCTCTTGAGTATTTAGAGATCTGAGAGAACTTATCATTTACATATGTAATTCGACCTTTTTCATCTGTAATAGCTACAATAGATGAGGCATCTAGGGCAAATTTGAAATCCTTTAATTCTTGAACAGATTTTTGTAACTCTTCGGATAGTTCGTTAAGAGGATTAGGTGAGTGGTGATTTACGTTGATGATCCTCGATTGATCCTTCAACTCTATAGCCTCCCTCTAAGATTCTTTTACAATTTTTCAAACGATAGAAATTTTTTTATATCCGCTGCAGCTTTCTCAACTAACTTTTTTTCATCATCACTAATGAAAGTTTCCGATCTAAACCCCACAAGCAATACACCTTTAGGTATACCATTAATGAGTATTGGTACAGCGTACGCATAGAGAAGTTTTTCTGCTAACAGGATGGGATACTCTAATGCTTTCCCTAGGATATTCTGAGGAAAATACTTAATCTCCATCGGTCTACCAGTAGATATCACTCTACCTGCAATTCCTTTTCCATACCTTAGGGTGATTCTCTCATATTTATCATTGCTATTACCGGAAGCAAATTTCCAGCCAATATTAGGTCCTTTACTCTCTTGAAAGGCTAGACCGACAAAGTCACATTCAATCGTTCCTTGAAGCTGTTCACAAGCCTGTTTCATGTATGTCTGATTGTACAAGTTATCCATAACCATTGAATACATCCTTTACATGCCATAGCCGAGCAAGCCTTTTTTAAGTGCAAATGCAACTAGCTCAGGTCTAGTTTTCATTTGAAGCTTCTCCATAAGATTTCCCTTATGTGTTTCAACTGTTTTAACAGAAATGACCAGCTTTTCAGCAATTTCTTTATTAGCATAGCCTTTTGCAATTAATGTTAAGACTTCTCTTTCTCTATCAGATAGAAGACTAAAAGTATCTTGATTACCTTGTTTCACACTGTCAATATACTCTTCCATTAGCCTTTTCGTAGCAGATGGGTGAAGGTAAGCATCACCTTTTGCAACCATTTTTATGGCACCTAACAATTCATCATGAGGTGCGCTTTTCAAAATACATCCTGATGCACCCGCTTGAATCGCTCGAAATAAATACTCTTCATCATCATGCATCGTTAAAATAAGAATTTGGACATTTGGCATCAACTTTTTAAGCTCTGATGTAGCTGATAACCCATCCTTGCCATGTGGCATGCTTAAGTCCATTACAACTACATCTGGCTTTAGCTCCTGGGCTAACTGAATACCTTCGTTCCCTTCTGACGCCTCCCCCACTACTTCCATCTCTGGATGGTTACTTAATAACATTTTCAATCCCATTCTAACGACAGCATGATCATCACATAAAATAATTTTTATCAAGGTAAGCCCCCCTATGACTTCTAAAAAGGAACATCATCCTTATATTCTTTTATTATAGCGGTAAAAGAACATCAATTGTAGTCCCTACCCCTATTTCAGAAGTGATCACGCATTGGCCCCCAACTAAATTCATACGTTCTTTCATTGCAGCCAAACCACTAGAACGTTGCATTTCATTTTCCACGATAAAACCATTACCATTGTCCTTAATTGTCATGTTTAATTTGTTTTCAACAAATAAGAAATCTAGCTGTACAAAATGAGTGTCCGCATACTTTGCTACATTCCCTAACGCCTCTTGACATACTCGAAAAAGGGTTATTTTTTGGGTTTCTGTTAAATTCGGTTCCTGTCCCTCAATATCAAGATCGACTAATATACCGTATGTCGACGTATACATCCGTAAATAGCTTTTCATTGCTGGTATTAACCCAAGTGTTGTTAACGTGGGAGGATGAAGTTCAACTGACAAAAGCCGAATTTCCTGAATCGTTTTTTCAAGTAATTGACTCATTTCATTCACATATGATTTCATATTTGAACTGTTTATCGCCTGTTCAATAAATTGGAGACCCGTATACATACTATATAGAGTTTGCCCAACACCTTCATGAAGCTCAAGTGCGATACGTTTAATTTCTTCTTCTTGGGATTGGATAATGTATGAGCTAATTTGATTTTTAGTCGGTGAATTTTTCATAAGGAACCTCCCCGTAACCTATAAATATAGATAGACACATACCCCATCATTGTATGAAAACAAATGATAGGGCATATGCCTTGTTTTATGCTACATTTTTCGAAGGTGTTGTGCTTACAGTAGAGCGTTGATAGTAGAACCAGTTTAATACAACCGAAATTACATAGAACGCGATAAAGAAATAAAAGGCATTTACTGGTGTTCCAAACTGATTAACTGACCAACCGAAAAGCTTCGGTATAAAGAATGAACCATAAGCTGCAAATGCAGCAGTGAATCCTAGTACAGGAGCGGCTTCTTTTACAGGGAAAATATCTGGAATCATCTGGAATGTAGAACCAGAACCTAAACCTGCCGCGATAAATAGAACAAAGAACGATGCAAGGAATCCTGTAAACATTTTGTCATTTGTAAAGTAGATAACTCCTGATGCCCCAATTGCCATAACTACTAGAACCCAAGCAGTGACAAGAGCACCACCTACTTTATCGGAAATCCAACCACCAATAGGTCTTGCTGCAGCTGCTAAAAATGCTCCTAAAAAGGCTAAACCAACATGTTCTGGGAATTGAGATTTTAGTAGTAAAGGAAATGCTGCTGAATACCCAATAAAAGAACCGAAAGTAGCAACATATAAAACAGTCATTATCCAAGTATGTTTACGCTTAACGATAATAAACTGATCCTTTACTGATTGAGTTGCCGTTGGAATATTATCCATCCCAAACCAAGCAGCAATCGTTAAAATTGCAATCGGAATGACCCAAATGAAAGCTGCATTTTGAATCCAAACACTTTCACCTGTTGGCAATGTTTGACTTCCACCAACTAAAGCAAATGTACCAGATGCAATAATGAGAGGAGTCACGAATTGAACAACTGATACCCCCATATTTCCTAGACCACCGTTAATACCAAGTGCTGTTCCTTTTTCTTTTTTAGGAAAGAAGAAACTCATATTAGCTGAAGAAGAGGAGAAGTTACCTCCACCAAGTCCACATAAAGCAGCAAGGATGAGCATAGTGGAATATGGTGTGTCAGGATTTTGGACAGCAAATCCAATCCCAACTGCTGGAATAGCTAAGATAGCGGTAGAAAAAACGGTCCAGTTTCTTCCTCCAAACTTACCAACTGCGAATGTGTACACAAACCTAAGGGTTGCACCCACTAGTCCTGGCATTGCCGCAAGGGTAAACAGCTGTTCAGGGGTAAAATTAAATCCAACATCATTTAAGCGTACTGCCACAACCGACCAAATTTGCCATACAACGAATGCCATCATTAAAGATGGAACAGAGATTAATAAGTTTCTCTTAGCATGTTTTTTTCCTTCTTTTTTCCAAAATTGTTCATCTTCCGGATTCCAATGAGTGATTCTTCCTTTACTCATGTTTATCAGACCTTTCTTATTACATAATATAGTTTACTAGCTTCATCAAACGCTACCCAATCCTTTTCACTAACACTTACTTGAGATGAACCAGGTATAGCAAAGAAGTTTCTGTCATCAAAATAGATTCTCACATGTGTTTCGTCAGGACATAATTCCACTTTTACTAATGATTTTCTTATAAACGGTGCTGCCTGTTCTTCACCCGAATAATCCTGGATTGAAAGCTCAACCGTTTGATTGACATAGATTTTTAGTTCCTCAAGATTAATGCCCTGCACAGCTGCTTCCACATCCTTTCCCATTAGGATAAACAAACATCTTATAACCTTGGAGATAAGACCAAAAGTCATCTTGTGCGTGTATCTCAATATGCTCAATAACTTCTTCTTCTGATTGAAACCGAGTCATACCTTTGATCTCTGCAACAACTATATCTGCACCTTCAGTTACTTTTTCATCCAGATACCAATTCACACGCATTCCTTTAAACAAATCCGTTAACAACTGATCAATGAGATTAGAGAATTCTCCAACATGTTTTCTTACAAAACAGAAGTCTAAGTAAGTTTCAGAATTCATTGTCAATCACGCCTTCTTTTGGTCTTGTTTGTATATTAGAAATGCTATAGGGAATAAAACTAGATTTAATACACAATAAATAATTGCTGTTACATAGTTTTCAAAATAATACTGGTGTACCATTTTTTGCGTAAACACGATATTTAACATAAGAATGACTAACAGAGCAGCAAAGTTGAAATTACACTTCATAACGTTTCACCTTCACTGCATATACTGCGTCTTTCTCTACTATTACTTCAATTTCAGGTAATGGTCTTCGAGGAGGTCCGGCAGTTGGTGCCCCTGTTTCCACATCAAATTTCCCATGATGGCAAGGACAAAGCATCTCCCCTTTTTCCTTTTCCCAAAATACTGGACAGCGAAGATGAGTACATGCATTCTGATAAGCAACATACTTCGTTTCAGTTAAACGAATTAGAATGGCATCATCATGTTCTCCTGGAAATTTAAAATCAACTGAATGGCCAACAGGAATACTTTTTATATCAACGATCTTTTTGTGTGGATATTCCTTGTTACCTAGCCCCATTAATTCCTTGGCTGCCACCCCACCCCAAGGAAGAGATGAGACGGCAAATACACCAGCTGCCCCTACTAATGTCTTCATAAAACCTCGACGGTCTAGCTTTCTTTCATTGTTCCGATTGATATTATGGGTATAATTATCTTCATTAAAGGGGATTTTATTATTTTTATGTGTCATGATAATCCCTCCTAAAATAACTTGGTTACTCCCTGTAAAATACCAGGGAGATTCACTCGTACATTTGTTTCGCCTTCAAGATATGGCATACTTGTTACCCATTTACCATTATCTAAATTGAATTGCTTTTGCTTTGCTTCGATCTCATCATCCGTTAGCCACTGTAACGTATTTGATGGACATACACTTGCACACATAGGAGGTATTCCATCCTTAGTCCGGTCAATACACAAATCGCATTTGTACATAAGATTTTGTTCCGTATCAAATTTTGGAATTCCATATGGACAAGCGATCGTACAGTTTTGACAGCCAATACATTTTTCTACCAATGCAGACAATACCGCTCCTGTTTCATGGATTTGGATCGCCTGAGCAGGACAGCTTCTTGCACATGCCGGATTTACACAGTGAAGGCACATGAGAGGCATCGTCTGACGGTTTACAAGAGGATTCACATCATATACATAGTTTCTGTTTTTCTCTTCATGTCCTCCGCACTGCGTACACGCAGCCAGACAAGAACGGCAGCCGATACAGTTTTCTAATTCTAGATAGAGCCTCTTCTTCATCTATTGCACCTTCTTTATTTCTAGTTTTTCAATTTGTGCGGCACATGCCTTAAACTCTGGCATTCTTGACATCGGGTCAAGTGCTGCAATGGTTAGGAGATTAATAGATTGATCGTGACCAAAGTGATATGGTACGAACACCGTATCTTTGCGAATCGCTTCGGTTATTTTCACTTTATAATCAGCTGTTCCACGACGAGTGAACAGTCGAACCACCTCTTCATGCTGAATATCATATTTAGAGGCGGTATCCGGATGCACCTCAACATAAGGCTCTGGACACATATCACGTAAAAATTGAATTCGTCTCGTTTGATTTCCGGATAGGTAATGGTACACCACACGCCCGGTTGTTAAACGTAATGGATATTCTTCACATGGCTCTTCGGCTGGTGGACGGTATGGAAGTGCACAAATTTTGGCTTTTCCATCTGGATGATAAAACTTTTTGTCTAAGAACATATGTGGTGTTCCTTTATCAGCTTCATCTTTACAAGGCCAAAATACTCCATCTTGCTTCTCGATCTTATCCCACGTGGCTCCATAATAGTCTGCGTAACCACCTTTAGAGGCTAAGCGGAATTCGTCTCCCACATCTTTTGCTGTTTTTAAATGTCTGAAGTATTGCCCTCTTCCAAGTCTTTCAGCAAGATCAACTTGAATTTCCCAGTCTGGTTTAGATTCGCCAACAGGCTCTTGTGCTTTATTAATTTTAATGATACGACCTTCGATATTGGTGACCGTTCCCTCATCCTCAGACCAAGTGGTTGTTGGAAGAATAACATCGGCAAATTCGGCTGATTCAGAAAGATAAAAATCTGCAACAACCATAAAATCGAGATTTTTTAAAGCGTTTCGTACATAGTTAAGATTAGGAGCACTAACTGCTGGGTTTGAGCATAGTAAGTAAAGACCTCTAATCGTTTTGCCTGTCATTAGCTCAAACATTTCGTAAGCTGACACACCTGCTTGTGGCATCTCTTCTGGCTTGATTCCCCATACTTTACTTACTTCCCGAACATGTTCTGGATTGGCAATTTTACGATAACCAGGTAGCGCGTCCGCCTTTTGCCCGTGCTCCCGTCCTCCTTGCCCATTGCCTTGACCAGTAAAAGTGGCTACTCCTGATTTAGGGCGACCAATCTTGCCCGTTACGAGAGCTAGATTGGTATACGCGGAAACATTGTCAACACCCTTATGTTGCTGCTCAATACCACGAGCAAACATAACTACAGCATTTGGAGCTTTTCCATATATCTCAGCTGCTCTAATAATCTTCTCTGGAGCAACACCTGTAAGTTCACTTGTATATTCTGGAGTAAATTGTTTCACTAATTCCTTTGTCTCTTCAAATCCATTTGTGTGATTGTTCACAAAATGTTCATCAATATGGCCCATTTCGATTAATTGATGGAGAATTCCATTTGCAAGGGCAAGGTCTGTACCTGGACGAAGATCCAAATGAAGATCTGCTCTTCTTGCAATTGGTGTTTCACGTGGGTCGACTACAATGATGTATCCTCCTCTTTCTTGTACATTCCAAATGCGGAACATAGAGGTTGGATGACATTCAGCTGTATTACTTCCAGCTATAAGCAAGCAATCTGTTTCATGTATATCTGTCCAAGGAATCGTTGATCCTCTATCGACACCTAGTGATCTCATAAATCCTCCAGCTGCACTCGACATACAGAAGCGGCCATTATAATCAATATATCTTGTGCCTAGTGCGACACGAGCAAACTTTCCAGTTAAATAGCATTTCTCATTTGTCATTGAAACTCCGCTAAAAACTGAAAGACTATCTTTTCCATAATCCTTCTGTAATTCTTGGAATTTCTTTACGATTAAAGTGTAGGCTTCTTCCCAACTCGCCTCACGGAAACCTTCTTTGGTTCCTTTTAATGCTTGATTATCACGGATCAACGGTCTTAGAATACGATCATCATGATTTGTTTGCTGGTATGCTGTCACACCTTTCGGACACATTTTCCCAACTGTTACGGGCCATTCATAACGAGGCTCTACGCCTATTATTTTGTTTGTTTTTGTATCCACTCGTAAATTCATTCCACATTGCATTCCACAATAACTACAATGAGTTTTTACTAATTTCTCGTTAGGATGATGTAAGTTCTTTACTTCTTTAAAAAATTTATCCCTTTGCATTCTGGTTTGCCTCCTTAACTTTCACTTCATGTGTAGGGAAGCCAGAGAATTGAGCGATACGGTACTTTCTCCGACATGGAAGACATAATTCCGCAAGATGGAAGTCTTCCTTTTTAAATTCCATATGGTTCACGCCTAGTACATGGACGACATCATTTGATTGTTCTGTTGATACAAATTCCTCACCACAAACTTTGCAATGCTTCATTGACTGCTCAGCATAATGTTCACGGTAGTTCCTAGCAAAAATACTGACAGGACGGAAAGGAATATGTGCTAATTTTCCAAATGGTAAATATATTAAAGTAACAATCACGGAATATTGATGAATTAACGACATGACCGAGTGCCCCCAGCCGTGTAAGAACATATTGATAAAGGTTAATGCAATCCCAGTGATACTAACAAAAAGAAGTAAATATAATGGCAAAAAGTCGTAAACAATCGTTTGTTCTGCACGTGCTTGCATGTTCTTCAAGCGTCTGTAAATTATCATGCAAACACCAGTGATTACCATGACTGCAGATATGTTTAAAGCGTTATAGAAAAGGTAGCCTAATGCACCATCTGCTTTTATAGTCATGATGTCAATTCCCATTCCAACGACCGTATAATATCCGTTCTCTTCCATCGTAAAATACATCCAACCAAACACTAGTGGAAAAGTAACGAACGCTGCGATTACACAACCCCAACCCATTAAAATATGTTGAGTCCAACGATAGATCCCACGATTCCAAATAAAACGGTAGGTGACTAAGTGTTCTGTAGTCGTTTTAGGGGTGGACTTTCGAAACAAAAGTTTTAATCCCTTTTTAATAAAGATTTTTGTAGGTGGACGTTCTCCCCATGCGATAAATCGATAAAAGAATCCTCCTAAAAAAACAATTGTCCCAACCATGTATCCGTATAGATTTAAATCGATATGAGTAAACATTCTCGTTCCGATAAATGATAAAATTGCTAGTCCGCACACACTTATAAACATAGATTTGGCAAACTTAGAAGCAAACGCACGATCGATTGAATGTGTTGCTTTTTTATTTGCTGTTAGTTCTCCTTGCATTTTTTAGCTCCTCCTTGAAAAATCAACATTTAAGTTATCCTCATTTTATGTCTTGATCTCATTTCAACGTATCAGGGGATTTCCCTACCAACCTCTGAAAATTCCCTTAGAGGGCTATTTTTCGGCATTCACATGGAAGTCCGCACCTTACAAACGTTGATATATCAACGTTTTTTGATTTGTGGCGATTTTGTAACAGTTCATGTCATAATCGGTTTATAGGCAAAAAAAAACACTTTTCTGTAGTAGAAAAGTGTTTTATCCCCCATTCAACTCGATATCAATCATGTGATCTAATCTTTCTAAACTTTTTCTTGCCCTTTCATTTGAAATGGTTCGATAATGATGCAATCCCCCTTCTTCCTCATCCATTTCATCCGCCTTTTTTACGATTTCTTGTAAGGGAGTTCTAATGATTGTATTGGTTGGTAAAAACGAATCAGTATGAAATAAGATGGCATGAGAAATGACCTTTGCTGATGCGGGATTTTCACCAAGGCGAATTAATAATTTATGAGCGCGCTCCGCCCCTTTTATAGGATGGATATCATATTTTTTATACATTTCATAATCCCACTTCCCATTTTTATACCAGGTGAAGTGTCCAATATCATGCAGCAACCCTGCTTTTGCTGCTAAATCAACAGGTACTGAATGTTTCTTTGCTAAGTGAAAGGAATGATAAGCGACAGCAATCGCATGGGAAATGCCTGATCTAGTCAAATATTTTTGTGCAATGTGATGGTCAAAAATCGCCTTTAATTCAACGTCACGCAATTGTTGTCCCCTCCTTTTTACTCAGGTAAATTGCCAACATAAATGATATAGGCCAAAAAAACGATAATAAATGCAGCTAGGCCTACGGTAATAACACTTCTAATCGCTCCTTTCCAATTGGTAACACCTGAAAAACCAATGATACCAACGAAAAATACAATCATTGTAAAATAATAAATCATTTTTAACGGATGAACTCCAACCCACTGGATAAAGTAAGAAGTAAGTATATTAGTAGAGAGAACAAATACGAGGCCAGCAGATAGTAAAACCATGAAAAATGACCATGTATTGAGTATCTTTCCCATATTTTTCTCCTCCTTATTCTATTCTTACTATTAAATATATACAGAAAGAGATGGAGTTATTTCATATTGTCTTAATATTCCGTATATTATTCCACAAACTTTGCTGTAATCCTTCTTATTGAGAAATATCTTTTCGAATTTTTCTCAATTAAATGAAAAAACTGCAGGCCTCTTTATCAAGCGAGCAGTTTTTTTAGAAGTCCGTACTTTTATATTAATACCGTTTAAACTGGCTAACGAATCTTTTACTTAATAGTCTAGGCATTGGTGGTAAGGCAACAACCGATAATTTTCCATCCAGCACTTCAGGGACTCCTTTTTCATGAACCGCATAAAAACCACTTTCCACCAACGTTTCAAGCTCGTTTTCACTACCTCTTAATATCATTTTTTTCATACCTGATTGGTACCATTCTACATAGTATTCAAAGTAATCAGGAAACCTAGCTTGCTTAGAGCTGACCATATTTATGGTGGATATAGTAGCAGCATGAGCAATCTGTGAGGCAAGTTTCCTCGGAGACAGCTTTAATTCCTCGTTCACAACATAGTATTGCACGACCTCATTATTCACCGATTCCCCTCCCTTACAGCAACAAATTCAACTTTTTCTTCTATGTATACTCATAAAAAATACATTCTATGCGAAAACCATTGTTTCTGGACCATCAAACTTGTCCATAAAAAGAAAAGCACCCCTTTTAGAAGTGCTACCGTTTTATCCTTGATGAACAAAAGCATCAAAGCCTTCTCTTTCTGCCCTGTTTGCTAACTCTTCAGCTCTACTTCTATCTGCAAAAGCTCCTATTTGTACTTTGAATAACCCATCCTCTTGGTACACATAGGTCTCGAATCCATTCGAAACGGCTCTTTTGGCTAGCCCATCAGCATTTTCTTTTGTTCTGAATGCTCCTATTTGGACACGATAAACTTCTTGTCCAGGCGATGGAATATTTGTCGTTTTTCTTCTTAAATTTAACGCCCTAGCCAACCCATTCGTATGCCCCCTTGCCAAGCTAGAGATAAAAGCTGCACTTCTTAACTTCTCAGCATCAGAAGTGTTATCAATAAATCCATTCTCTGTTAGGACCGCATCCATAATGGTTTCCCTAAGCACATGAAAATCAGCTTGCTTTTGTCCTCTATTAGAGAAGTTTACTACTTTAAGAACTTCCTCATGTATATCTTGTCGGTACGTAGTTGTAGGCGCTCCCACATTTGGGTAAATATAACTCTCAAATCCAGTCCCCCCACCTGCATTTACGTGAATCGAGAGGTAGAAGTCAGCTCCCCAGCTGTTAGCTGCATTTGTTCGGGAAGTTAAACTCACGGTTTGGTCCCCCGTTCGACTCATCTGAACTTCAACATTTTCGTATTCATTAATAAGAAAATTACGCATGGTAGAAGCTAAACTGAGCGTTATATTTTTTTCTTGAAGTCCATTACCAGTTGCACCTGGATCTGATCCCCCATGACCAGGATCCAAAAATATTTTCACCATATTATTTCTCACCTCCTTACTACTTATATATGAAAGAACAGCAAAATAAGACAATGTTTTCACCTATTAATTCTGAAATTTACTCACCGAAATAAATCTGATATTCGTTATTATTAAAAGTATTTTCCTTTACAGTTATTTTTTCATTTCATATATTAGAATAGAGCAGTATTTTATACATGCGAAAGAAGAATACTTTATACATAGAAGTAGAAAATATCTTAAAAGGATGATTTTGTTTTGACCATTGAACTCGTTATATTAGTTGTATTAATTTTACTAAATGCCTTTTTTGCAGCGTCAGAAATTGCACTTATTTCCCTAAATGATAATAAAATTAAAGTCATGGCTGATGAAGGACACAAGAAGGCAAAGATGCTCCACCAGCTATTAAGTGAACCGAGTCGATTTTTGGCAACCATACAAATTGGCATCACTTTAGCTGGATTCCTAGCGAGTGCCTTTGCTGCAGAGAACTTTGCTAGTGACTTCACTCAACTGCTACTTGCTTTAGGGGTACCCTTATCAGAAAGAATGCTTGGTACTGTTTCTGTTTTTGTTATTACTATCATTTTGTCCTACTTTACTCTCGTATTTGGAGAATTAGTCCCAAAACGTCTGGCAATGAAAAAAGCAGAAGATATTTCAATGATAGCAGTAATTCCGCTTACCACATTGTCAAAAATTTCTGCACCGTTTGTGAAATTGCTTACAGGATCAACAAACATTATTGTTCGTCTTTTTGGTGTAGATCCACATGCGGAGGATGAGGATGCAACAGAAGAAGAAATCAAACTAATGCTTGATATCGGCAAGGAAAGAGGGACCATCCAAGAGGCGGAAAGCGTTATGATAAACAATATTTTCGCCTTTGATAATACGTATGTTACTGATATTATGACTCATCGTACAAATATTGCCGGTATCCCTGATGATGCATCAATAAGGGATGTTGTACGCATTGTTAATGAAGAAAAGTATACGAGATTCCCTGTTTACGAAGAAGATATGGATACAATTATTGGTATTTTTCATGTGAAAGATTTAATTGAATTTATGGAGTATGAAGATAATCGTCCTTTTGAAATAAAAAAAATGATTCGTCCCCCATTTTACGTGATTGGATCTATGCGCACGGATGATGTGTTTAAAGAGCTTCAGAAGAATAAAACGCATATGGCCATTGTATTAGATGAATACGGTGGAACTGATGGAATTGTCACCATTGAAGACCTACTTGAGGAAATTGTGGGTAATATTTTTGATGAATATGATGAGCATGAAGAAGAAGAAATTGAAATAGTTAAAGTAAATGATGATGAATATAACATCTTAGGAACCACTAGTTTAGACGATGTGGAAGAAGTGTTAAAACTTGATCTACCTTTAGACCAATATGAAACATTGAGTGGGTTTTTCATTGGGGAACTAGGAAGATTTCCTGAGCAAAATGAGCAGCCATCTATTTCATTTAATGGTGTACAGTTTACTGCAACCCAATTGGATGAACTTAGAGTTTCTAAAATTCAGGTAAAAATTCTAAAGGAAGTAGAAAACACCAAGTAAAGACGTTCATGTAACGTCTTTTTTATATTTTTTCATGTCCTAGTCAAAATTTAAATTGACATATTAGATGAATTTCTAGATAATTCAACTAATGTGCAAAAAAACGCAATTTTCGACATCAGGAGGATAATCAATGGAATGGATTCAAACAATTGTTGGACAAGCAAATAATATCTTATGGTCATATATTTTAATTGGCTTGTTATTAGGCTTGGGCATTTATTTCACCATAAGAATGCGGTTTGTCCAGATCGTAAAAATCGGGGAAATGTTTCGCGTACTAAAAGATAAAAATACAGACGTATCTGGTGGAAAAGGTGTTACCTCCCTACAAGCATTTTTTATCGGTGCAGCTACAAGAATTGGTACAGGAAATATTGCTGGGGTAGCAATGGCTATAGCAGTTGGTGGTCCTGGTGCTGTTTTTTGGATGTGGATGGTTGCCATATTAGGAGGCGCAAGTGCATTTGTTGAAAGTACTTTAGCTCAAATCTATAAAGTAAAAGATGGAGCCGGCTTTAAAGGCGGCCCAGCTTATTATATGCGAAAACAACTCGGTTCTGTTGGACTTAGTAAAATATTTGCCTTTGGTATCATATTTTCTTTTGGATTAACATTCATTGCGGTTCAAAGTAATGTTATTGCTGCTTCTTTTAACAGTTCATTTGGTTTTGATGGATCACTTGTAGGCATCGTATTAGCCATTTTAACAGCCATTATTATATTTGGCGGAGTACAACGTGTCGCAAAGTTTTCGTCTGTTATTGTACCGATTATGGCATTCTTTTATATTATTTTAGCCGCGTACATTATCATTACTAATATTCAGGAAGTACCAGCTGTTTTAGCACTTATTATAAAAAATGCATTTGGGATCGACCAAGCAATTGGTGGTGGCATGGGTGCTGCGATTATGATGGGTGTAAAAAGAGGATTATTCTCAAATGAAGCTGGTATGGGTAGTGCACCAAATGCTGCTGCGACTGCAGTTGTTTCTCACCCTGCAAAGCAAGGGTTTGTTCAAGCACTAGGTGTCTTCTTCGATACTCTTGTTGTGTGTACAGCTACAGCATTTATTATCTTACTGTCTGACTCTTATACGACAGGTCTTCAAGGTATTGAACTGACACAAGCATCCTTAGGTGAACATTTTGGAAGCTGGGCAAGTCTCTTCTTAACTTTTGCCATTTTTATGTTTGCTTTTTCTTCAATTATTGGGAACTACTACTATGGGGAAGCCAATATAGAATTTGTTCATAAAAGTAAAGCTACCTTAATTATTTTCCGAATTCTAGCTGTTGGAATGGTCATTTTCGGTGCTGTTGCAAGCTTACAAATTGTTTGGGATTTGGCCGACTTAGCAATGGCCATTATGGCATTTACAAACCTAATTGCCATTGGTTTACTTGGTAATATTGCTTTTAAAACACTTGATAATTACCTTGAACAACGTAAGCAAGGTCTTGACCCTGTGTTTTTTGAAGATAGTATCCCTGGATTAAAAGGTGTAGAGAGCTGGCCTAAACAAAAGCAAGAAACAACTGAAAAAGCTTAATCAAAAGACTGGGAATTCCCAGTCTTTTTCATTCTTTATCCCCCGCATAAGTAAATCGTGAACTTGGAATAATACTCATGGTACCTAAGTGGAAGGATGATACGATTGAAATTAACTGGACTTTTATCTATTCTCATGCTTATTCAACAACCAGCCAATCAAGATGTACTTACATTGATTGATAATGATCAACCCATAATGACTGTAGATCGCGAAGAACTAGTTTTTCCTCTTCCCAATACTCCTCTTATGGACTTGCATCATCTTGACATCTTAACTTCTGAACTTTCCCAACAAGTATACATAGAGCCGAAAAATGCTTTTCTTGATGAACATGGAAATTTACAGCCAGAGCAGCTGGGATATCAACTTGATAAGAGAGCATTTCATACCCTATATCACTCCTATTTTTATAGTAAAGGTGCTAAAACGCTTAAAGTTCCTAAAAAACCGATTTATCCAGAGGTAGATAGTGAGCTATTGTCAAGAATTCGACAACAAGCGATTGGATATTATGTCACTTATTTCAATAGCTACAATACCTCAAGAACAAATAATATTAGAATATCATCCGAGGCAATAAATAACTACGTCCTATTTCCAGGTCAGACCTTCTCGTTCAATGAGGTGGTTGGTCAACGGACTAAAGAACGTGGATATACTCCAGCTCCCATTATTGTTCGAGGTGAGCTTTCTGAGGGGGTCGGCGGAGGTATTTGCCAAGTATCTTCTACCCTCTTTAATGCTGTGGATCGAGCAGGGTTAAAAATCGTGAAACGATATTCCCACTCCAAACGTGTACCTTATGTTCCTCCAGGTCGCGATGCAACAGTAAGCTGGTATGGACCTGACTTTGTTTTTATGAATAACTATAAGCATCCTATTTTGATACGCTCCAAAGTAAGAGGCGGTTCCGTGTCCATTCTCTTGTATACTTCAGATGATGTGAATGTTGAACATAACCAAGTGCCAAGCATGTATCAATAAAAGTGGCTGTCCAGAGGGAGTACCCGACCCAATGGACAGCCACTTTTAATATAGATGAAAATACTTAGATCGGATGGAATCAGATAACAGCTCAGATACAGGGACGACCTTAATATGTTTCTGCTTAAATTGAGGCATTGACTCAGTAACTCCTAACGAGCATACCTTACCTGATGTACCAACATGTCCAATCGCAACAGCGGTACCTCGGCTCTCCGCAATCCTTGCAAGAATAAGCATTTGTTTTTTGACCTGATTCACAGAACAGATATCATCTAAAAACACATCTCGCTTAATAAATGGTACATTTAATTCCTCAGTGATTTCCTCAAATTTTGATTTTGGACTTGTTGCACTATCTACAATATATAGCTGCTTTTCCTTTGCCACTTCGACAATCACCCTGACAATCTCTTCATTCTCAACGACAAGCGAGCCCATATGATTATTTAATCCCATAGCATGAGGAACACTATCGATAGCATCAATGACTCTCTTTCTTACTTCTTCCTTTGATAAATCATTCGTTATTGGCTTTGGTCCTAACCAAGATGCCTTTCCTTTTTTCGGCTGCATAGGCAAGTGTACCATGATCTCTAAGCCATTTTCATATGCCCATTCTGCATGCTTTTTTGAAAGCTCATTAAAAGGCATAATAGCCGCCGTGATTTGCACATCACCTTCTAGAAAATCCTTAACACCTCCCACACCACCACCAAAATCGTCAATAATAATAGCTGCCTTTTTCACTTCCTGGCCATGTCCATGATGAGGGAACAGTGTAAAAATGACCAAAAAAATGATAAATGAAGTTTTTTTCATAAAATCCTCCATTTGAAATGTTAGTTATTGGTATAGTTTCTCTCATTGAGGAAAAACCATACAAAAAACTCGCCCAAAACATTGGACGAGTGTTGGATTACGATATTTTTTTCAAAGTCTCTGGAGAGGAAACCCTTTTGTGGAGAAGAAATCTTGGGGAACTAGACACTAAAAGGAATAAAATAACGGAACAATAGATAGCTGCTCCAATCATTGTTCCACCGTTTACGCCTAGCGAAAATAAGAATGGAGACATCCCATCCGGTGCATATTCTCCCCAGAATAAAAATCCCGCGATAAAATGCCAAAAATAACGTGCCCCACTTCCAACGAATGTGGCAACGATGATCCATTGAAGGGCTTTCTTTTTATTTTCTGTTAGTGCTACCTGAATTTTTTTCATAAAGAAACCTGCAAATCCAATAAACGCAAAGGCAAGAAAATACTCAATGAAGCCCTGTAACGGAGTCAAAATATATGCATCACCCATAGAAATTTGTAATAGTCCCCATAAAAATCCAGAAGCGGTTGCAGCAACGAATCCCCATCTAAAGGAGATAATCAAAATTGGTACCATCGCAAATGAAATAGAAATACTAGACGAAAGCTTAATCGATGGAAGAAGGTCTAGAATTAATGCAAAGGCTGCAAAAAAAGATGCTTCAATCATCATAATTAATCGTTTGTTTCCCATATAAAAAAATCTCCCCTTTTTCTGGAAACCTCAAGGAGAGCGTAGATAGACATGATTACACGAAAAATGCAGTCTTTCCACATCCCTGCGCTAGAATTATCTAACAGGTTCAAAGGGTCAGAACAAACGTTCACTCTCAGCATAACGCTCCCCTTGTGGTTTCGTTGTATGTAGTTTGTTTATAATTTCGTATTCATTATATCATATAAAATTAAATAGAAAAGCATCTAGTTGAATAGATGCTTTTCATGTTTATATTTTAAATCTGCGAACCAACTGCTGTAAGGTTTCTGCCATACCTGATAGATCTTGAGCACTTGCGGTTACTTCCTGGAGAGTAGCAACGTTTTCTTCTGTTCCGGCTGCTACTTCTCTGGTTGTTGCAACGCTTTCTTCTGCGATTCCTTTTACTTCGTCAATTGCTTGTACGACATTTGTACTATGCATACTTAGTAGTTCAATGGCACATGAAACGTCAGATACCTTTTCTATTACGTCTCCCATTGACTCTCCAATTAGAGCAAACGCTTTCTTTGCATCCTGACTATATTCGAATCCTTCTGATACTTTGTGAGACTGTTCTTCCATTGCAGATACAGCTAGATCCGTTTCAGATTGGATATAAGAAATCATTTTTGTAATTTGATCAGCTGATTTTTTTGATTCCTCTGCGAGCTTTCTTACTTCGTCTGCAACTACAGCAAATCCCTTGCCATGTTCACCTGCTCTTGCAGCTTCGATTGCCGCATTTAAGGCTAGCAGATTCGTCTGATCTGCAACCGTTGTAATCATATTTAGGATAGAAGTAATTTCATTTGAACGCCTACCTAACTGACGAATGATTTCTGAGGCATTCAAAACACCATCATTAATCAAATTCATTTGGTTAACTACTTTTTCGATAGATAATGCTCCTTGATCTGTAACTTGAAACGTATTATCAGCTGTGACGAGCATTTTTTCACTACTTTTTGTAATCAAACTTATATTGCTAGACATCTCTTCAATTAATGTGTGAATTTTGGTTAAATGTTGCAGTTGCAAATCCATACCCTCTGAGTTTTGTTCAACAATATAAGAAATTTGTTCACTTGCTTGAGTACTGTCCTGCGCACTTGTACTTAGTTGTTCACTACTAGCTGCAACTTGAGCTGATGAATCTCTAACTTGTATAACAACTTCTCTTAATCCAGAAACCATTGAGTTGACAGACTGGATCATTGCCCCAATTTCGTCTTTATTCTTCACTTGAATCTCATCTATAGATAGGTCTCCGCTCGCAACCTTCTCAATTGCCTTAGATGCATGAACAATTGGTTTCGCAATCTGTAAACTTATAATTGTCGCTAGTACTAATGCAACAAGAATCGCAGTTACACTGATCACAATCATTATTGTAACAATTCCATCTATTTTTTTTGTGGTCAAGCTACTTGCATGGTCTAAATGTTTCTCCTGAATAGATAGAAGTTCATTTACTTTTGCATTAAACTGCATACCTAACGTTTGAGCAGTTGATTTTGCTAGGATTAAATAACCTAATTCATCGTTGTCTTTTTTCATTTGTATTTGGTCTTGAGCAAATTTCGAATCATTTGTTGACATTTCCTCAAGAGCAGTTAACGTATCTAATAACTCATTATCAGTGATTGTTGTTTTTAATTTTTTCATAGAGTTATCAAAGCTCTTTACTGCCTCATCATATTCTGTCAGATAGTCAGCCTCTCCAGTGAGTAGGAAGCTCCTTACGGCTGCTGATTTTCTAATCATTTGCTCTTGGAGATTTTTCACTTCTAGCTTTTGACCTACTTCTTCACTTAAGAATGATTGATACGTATTGTTTACTGAATATAGTTGAAAAATCCCAGCACTTGCTACAACTACTAACATAAATAAAACAATAACAAAACTACCTATAATTTTTTTTCGAACAGTGATATTCATGTTTGCTCCCCCATTTATAGGTTGTACTTTATACCTATATTAACAATAGTTCTTTTGATATGGAAGCGTTTTATTTCGAATGAAAAGAAATAGACAAAATCTATTTCTTTTCGTAAGGAGCCATTTGATAAAAATAATTTGGCAATTGAGTGCTATTATCATATTGCTGGTGAAAGATATGGGTTAATGCGGGAGAAACAGGAGGTATTAACCAAGTCCAATTACCTGTTAATTTCCGACTTTTTTCTTTCTCTCTTTCTTCAAACAACTTAAACTGAGCCGCTGCGGTGTGATGGTCAACAATACTTACTCCAGCCTTTTTATAGGAAAATAGAACCGCTCGATTCACTTCAAGTAGTGCACGGTCCTTCCAAAGACTGCTATTTCTAGCCATATCTAATTTCATATGATCAGCAACGATAGGTAACACATTGTATCGGCCTTCATCCGCTAAATTTCGAGCACCAATTTCTGTTCCCATATACCACCCATTAAAAGGAGCTGCTGTGTATTGAATCCCACCAATTTCAAGACGCATATCAGCGATCATCGGTACACCATACCACTTTAATTTTAGGTCTTCAAACCACTCATATTCCGGATGTGAAAGATTGACCTCAAGAACGAGACCCGGAGGAATAGTTTTCCAAATTGGTTTTTCATTATTTACTTGAACCACTAGAGGTAATAGGTCAAAATTTGTATGCTTCCCCTCCCACCCTAACTCTTCACATATCTTTGTAAACGGAATAGAGTGGGGGTCTCCAATCAATCCTTGCTGTGTATCATATCCAGCATATCGAACAAGCTGGTGGTTCCAAATTCTAATGGAGTGTTCCTTTGTTTTTTGTTTGAAAATAGAAATGGTTGGTCTAATATGACCATTGTTGGTTGCAAATTTGATATGCTCGAAAAGAGCATGGATGATCTCATCGGAGTGATGTAAATGACGACAATCTTTAACAACCAAAGACTCCCAAAACAAACGTCCAATACATTTATTACTATTCCTCCATGCCATCTTTGCCCCATGGGAAAGTTCTTCATATGTATGTTCATATGTTCCCGTCTTAAGAATCGAACTTTTAACTTCTTCCACTCTTGTTAATAAAGTAATATGATCTTTTTCTAGTTCTATATAACAAAGAGTGATAAACTCTTCTGCTTTTTGGAGTAAATCTTCATTCAATGCTAATCCCTCACGTTTTTAGTTTACATAATAATATTATCGTAACTTTTGACCTTAATTGAATCTCATTCATTTTAATTGATGTAAAAGCATGGTAAGGAGCGCATCAGAAGTTATCGTTTTAGCCTCTCCACCTCCTTGTGCCTGTTTTTCATTTCCTCCTCCCCTTCCATTGATCACTGGTAAGATTGATTGAGCAAGATTCTTCATATTGATAGCCGACTCTTCTCTTTGACACACAAATTGAAGTTTCCCATTTATCTCTGAAACGAAAAGGACATTGACTTCCGGGTCAAGAGCCAAAACATATCGAGCAACGGTTTGTAGCTCTTGAAGGCCCTTATCTGCAAAACTAGCTTGAACAACTCTATGGTGTTCAACTTTTATTGCTTTTTTTAATAAGTCCTGAGCTTCAAACTGTAATATATTTTCTTGTAGAACCTTTATTTCTTTTTCAAGTGTTTTATTTCTTTCAATGAGTCGGAGGGCAGCAGTCTCTAGTTCATTTTGAGGTGCATGTAAGAGACTTGTTAACTTTGATACAACAGTTGTCTTATCATGAATCTGCTTTCTAACACGGTTACCACATACAAACTCGACCCTTGTTTTTTTCTTTTGTCGTTCAGTACCCAATATAGTAATCGCTTGAACCTCACCTGTACTTTGTGGATGGGTACCTCCGCACCCGTTATAATCAAATTCTGGAATGATTACTAAGCGGATATTTTCTTCAACTGAAAGGGTTTTCCGTAATGGATATTGGCTTACTTCCTCTTTTGAAACCCATTTAGTCTCTATTTTTCTTTGTTCTAGTATGATCTTGTTAGCTAATTCCTCAACTTTTTCCAGTTCGTTAGAAGAGATATTATCTACATTGAGATCAATTGTTACTTTTTCTGACCCAAGATGAAAACTGATGGTTTCATAACCATATAATTCTACAAATGCGGCAGTGAGGATATGCTGTCCAGCATGCTGCTGCATGTGATCAAATCTTCTTTCCCAATCTATATTCCCCTCAACTTTAGAACCAACAGAAATGGAGTCACTTATATAATGTCGAATTTCTCCATTGACTTCTTCGACATTCGAAACTGTCTTTCCGTTAATCGTTCCCGTATCGTATGGTTGCCCTCCACCAGTAGGATAAAAGGCGGTCTCACTTAGTACAATATAATCGTCTTCACTTTTCGTAACAGTTGCTACAAAAGTGGATTGATATACATTTTCATAATATAGTTTTTTTGTCATTTTTATATAACACTCTCTTTCGTTAAGAAATGCTACACCTACTTTATCACAAAAAGAAAAGAGGTAGCTATTTTCTACCTCTCTACTAGTTTTTATCGGTTTCAAATACTCACATCACGTTTTTGAAAATAAACAAACGTTGAGATCATAAACACAATATAATATACAGTAAGAATCAATAGGGAACCATTTAAGCTAATATTATCCAAAATCTTATCTTGGAAGGCAAATACGGTTAAGTCTAGATGTGGAAAAATTAGAAACTTTGCCCAAGTATACTCTTCGGCGAGCATAATAATAAGTCCACCTAATGTAGTTGAAACAAATAGAACAAAAATCCCAACCCCTACTGCTACTGCCTGACTTTTAAAAAGAGTGGACAGCATAAAAGAAATCGTAGTGATCATTAGCAAACTTGGAAGAAAATAGACTGTCTTTAACAGAAACTGCGTTCCAAGTATGGCCTCTTTTTGTCCATCGAGAGTATATTCAAAGAATGGTGTCTGAAAGTCTCCTAGACCAAAAAATAAAATTCCTACAATAAATCCTGAAACAAATAATGTGGCCATTAAAATGATGGCATATAATAAAACCGCAACATATTTTGACAATAAGATTTTCCATCTTTTATGCGGTCTTATGAGCAACTGTTTAATAGTCCCATCTGAAAACTCAGCAGCGACGACCGCACTTGCTACAATAACAGAAAACAAGGTGACAAGTGTTGTTACACCTATAACAACATCGTTCATAAAATGCCAATTGGTTTTTGCCGTTGGATTTATATTTTCTTCAAGAAATCTCTCATTTTGTTTGATTTGATCTTCTAGCCACGTTGGATCTTGGTCGGCGGGAGTTTGCTCAATTTCTAGTTTATACTGAGCATTCTGTGCTTCTAAATTTTCACGCCAGTTCTCATCGGCTTCTCCATTAATTCTTTGATAAATAAATCCACCAATCACCATTGCAATAATTAATATAGAAATATAAATCCAGCTTGCCCGTTTCTCAAAGATTTTTATCATTTCATTTTGAATCAGACCGATCATATCGATAGCTCCTTCTTTTCTTTATTTGTTATCTCAAGGAAGCGATCTTCAAGTGATGCTTTTAAATAAGAAATTTCATATACTTGTAGTCCGTTTGAGACAAATAGCTGATTCGCCTTAGCGACTGTCTCCCGATCCATAGATGCATATATAAAACCCGCTTCTATCTTTCTTCCTTCTCCCAAATTTTGATTTACTAGTAGGTTAAAGGCCTCTTCAGTGTTATCAACCTCAAACATCACATGTTGCTTTGTTTGACTGCCTAGTTGGACTGTTTCATCCATTCGGGAAATATGAGTAAGCCTACCTTTTTCGATAATGGCAAATCGATCACACATGAGTTCCATTTCTGAAAGCAAATGGGATGAGACCAATACAGAAATACCTTGATTCACTAATAATCTTAAATAATCACGAAATTCTCTTATTCCTTGTGGATCAAGTCCGTTCGTTGGTTCATCAAGAATAAGGATGCTTGGACTATGTAATAAAGCTTGGGCTACGCCGAGTCTTTGTCTCATTCCTAGAGAATACGTTCTTACTTTCTGATGGATTGCTTGTTCTAGACCAACCAAACGGATGACCTCATCAAGCCTTTCAACTGAAACATCCTTTGTAGCCATTCTCATATAATGCTTTAGGTTTTTCATACCACTCATATATTTATAAAATTCTGGATTTTCTACAATGGCCCCTATTTCACCCATTGCTTCTTTAAAAGACTGATCTAAATCATGTCCATTTATCACGACATTTCCTTCTGTACGATTAATTAAATGGACGATCATTCGAATGATGGTTGTTTTTCCTGCTCCATTTGGACCAAGTAAACCGAAAATTTCTCCTTTTTCTATTTGGAAAGTTACGTTTTCAACAATCAGTTTCTTCCCTATTTTCTTTGTAAGATTATGAACTTCTAGAGCATATTGAGACATTTTCACCCTTCTTTCTATCCTTTATTTAGAACTTGTAATAGTCTATACGATTGAAATTGAAAAAAGTTACAAATTATAATTTACCTTCCATTGTTCTTCCCTACTCTCTGTTAAAATAATAATAGATTTCAGTTTGAGCAATGAACAAACTACTTCCCGATTACCAACATCTTTTGTATAATTGGAACTTATGGGAACAACAATAAGTTTAGAATATTTTAAAGAGGTTTATTATGAAAATTAGTTCGAAAATCTTTATGGAAAAGCTATCATCCGTTCAAATCATTGTGTTATTTTACGTACTTGCTGTGGTTATATCAACAGTACTTTTAATGCTTCCAATCACATTAAAATCTGGAGAGGACATTTCCTTCATTGATGCATTATTTACTTCTGCTAGTGCGGTAAGTGTTACAGGACTTTCTACCATCTCTATCTCTGAAAAGCTAAGTGTAGCAGGAACATTCATTTTCGCTTTCATTCTTCAATTCGGTGGAATTGGGATTATGACACTAGGCACATTTATTTGGCTCCTAATGGGAAAAAAAATTGGACTTCGTGAACGAAAGTTAATTATGACCGATCAAAATCAGTCCACTCTGTCAGGTCTGGTTCAGTTAATGAGACAAATTCTTTATCTTATCATCTTTATTGAAATAATTGGGAGTGTAGTACTCGGGATTTACTTGGTTAATTACTATCCCAATTGGCAGGAAGCCTTCTTACATGGCTTTTTCATGAGTGTTAGTGCGACCACGAACGCAGGATTTGATATTACCGGTCAGTCCCTGCTTCCATATGCTAATGATTATTTTGTTCAACTCGTTAACATCATACTGTTAATTCTTGGTGCTATCGGTTTTCCTGTTCTAATTGAAGTTCGTCACTTTTTATTTCGTAGAGAAGATAGCCTATTTCGATTTAGTTTATTTTCAAAAATAACAACAACAACTTTTTTCCTTTTAGTTATCGGGGGAACTTTACTCATTATTCTTTTTGAGTATAATCATTTTTTTGCAGGGAAATCTTGGCATGAATCATTTTTTTATGCATTATTCCAATCGGTTACTACTAGAAATGGTGGTTTAGCGACCATGGATGTAAGTGAATTCACAACCCCTACCCTACTACTTTTATGTATTCTCATGTTTATCGGGGCCTCTCCAAGTAGTGTGGGTGGAGGTATACGAACTACCACTTTTGCAATAATGATGTTAAGTATATTTACATATGCAAAAGGTCGAGATACGATAAAAGTATTTAAAAAGGAAATTTTACAAGAAGACATTCTTAAATCATATATTGTCATCACAACGGCAGTTATGATTTGTTCAGCATCTGTCATTATATTGGCTGTTCTAGAGCCTTCAATTGGTTTAATGGAGATTATCTTTGAAGTTAGCTCAGCATTTGGCACAACGGGATTATCAATGGGGATCACAGCAGAATTAAGTACAGCCAGTAAGCTAGTCATTATTTTGGTCATGTTTATTGGTCGTATCGGAATCTTCTCCTTCTTATTCATCATCCGTGGAAACCCAATTAAAGAAAAGTTCCATTATCCAAAGGAACGCATTATTATTGGTTAGTTATAGTAAAAACTCCGTTGCTAAGGCAACGGAGCTTTTTTACACTAATGGTGGAGTTTTCTTTTTTATTTCAATTTGCTTGATTTTATTATCCTCAACTACAAGCATTTCAAAGTGGAGGTGATGGTATTCAAATGTTTCCCCTTCCTCTGGGAAATGCCCCATCTCTTTTAATAAAAATCCAGTTAATACATCTTCATCTTCTGGAATCTTCGTTTTAAACACTTCATTTAATCTTCTTAAGGCTAACTTCCCATTACAAATAATATGAGAGTCCGTTAATTCATCGATCAAAATCTCTTCATTTTCATCCGTCTCATCTTTTATTTCAAGGCCTATCATGGCTTCTATAATATCCTCATTTGTAATAATACCTTTGGTTCCCCCATATTCATCAAGTACAATCGCTAAATGCTTACGTTCTTTTAGCATCATTTTAAATATTTTTTCAATAGAGTGAAATTCAAATACAAATAACGGGGAATTATCTGTGAAATCCTCTAATGATTTATCCGGTTCTACTGACCAAGATAATAGACCCTTCGAATGGAAGACTCCTACTATATTATCCATATTTTCTTTATATACTGGATATCTTGTATATTGATTGTTTATAACTACTTCTCTCGCTTCTTCAAATGTCGAGTCAAAAGGAATCCCTTGTATTTCCATGCGCGGGGTTTTTAATGCATCTCTAACATCTAAGCTATAAAAATCAATAACACCCTTTATACTTTTTGTCTCCTCATTTTGAAATGTACCTTCCGTCGCTGCAATGTCTACCATAGTAATTAACTCTTCCTTTGATATAGACACGCCATCCTTATCTTCTTTTTCTAAAAGCTTAATGACAGCTCTTGTAAATCGTGACAATAGAAACGTTAATGGTTTTAAAATAATCATTATGAACTGAATGACTGGAAATACGAGAAAGGCAATCTTTTCAGCAAAACTTGCAGCAATTGACTTAGGCAATACCTCAGCAAATACAATTAATACAACCGTTAAGATCCCAGTCACAATCCCTACATTCCATCCATACTCAATGGCAATAATGGTTACCAAAGTAGGTAGCATAATATTAGCTATATTGTTACCAATTAATATCGCTGTAATTAATTCGTCCAAATTAGACACCAGTGATAAAAGCTTTTGCGCCTTTTTGTCACCGCTTTCTGCCTTTGTCTTAAGTTTCATTTTATTAACCGCAGTTAATGCAGTTTCACTTCCAGATAGAAAAAAAGACATTAGCAGAAAAAATATAATGGCTATAAACACAAATCATCCTCCAAACAAATCTATGATGAGTATAACATTACCAAATTCCAATTCATTTTGCCACTATCCTGTTATTTCTCATGCCATTGATTTAGCAAAACAAGATTATTATATCAAAAAAAAGAAGCATGAAAACTCATGCTTCTCTCATCTTATTCTTATACCGGTACGCCGACAAAGAACTCATTATAAAGTGCTTTTACGGCATGCTTTTCATCCGCTTCTTTGACACCAAACATCATACTTACTTCAGATGAACCTTGGTTAATCATCTCTATATTCACACCAGCATCGGCAAGTGCCTTCGCAGCTTTTGCTGTTGTTCCAACATTTTGTCTCATACCTTCACCAACAATCATGATTAAAGCCAAATCGTGCTCAACCTTCACTTCATCTGCATTCAACTCTGTGAAAATAAGGTTGACTATACGTTGTTCTGTTTCGTAATCCATTTGATCCTGACGTAAAATAACAGAAATATCATCAATTCCTGACGGAGTATGCTCGTAAGACATTCCATGTTCTTCTAATATTCTTAATAATCTGCTTCCAAAACCGATTTCTCTGTTCATTAAATATTTTCCAACATAAATGCTACAGAACCCTTTATCACTTGCAATACCTGTTACAGGACCATTTTGAACACTGCGCTCATGAACGATTAAAGTCCCTGGTGAAAGCGGGTTATTCGTGTTTTTAACCTGTACTGGAATTCCTGCCCTAAAAGCTGGAATTAATGCTTCATCATGAAATACTGAAAAGCCAGCGTAAGAAAGTTCTCTCATTTCACGGTAAGTGAGTTCTTTTATTTCTTTTGGGTCTTGAACAAGATTTGGATTTACAGAATAAACAGCATCTACGTCTGTAAAATTTTCATACAGATCTGCTTTTATTCCATTCGCTAAGATCGATCCTGTAATATCGGAACCACTTCTCGAAAAAGTTACAACATTTCCAGCCTTTGTATAACCGAAAAATCCAGGGAAGATCAAAATCCCATCTTCTTCTCGTAGTTTATATAAATTGTCATATGATTCCTGTAATACTTGTGCATTTCCTGTCTCATCAGTTACAAACAATCCAGCGTCCTTTGGATTGATGTATTTTGCCTGCACTCCTTTTGATTGAAAGAAATTTGCTACTAATTTTGCATTATTGTCTTCACCGGCCGCTTTAAGTGCCTCCATATAATGGTCTGGATTGGATTTATCTGCAGATAATAAAGAGTGTAAAGTATTTGTAATCTCTTCAGTAATATCTGTTGAGAGATGGAGTTCCTTAACGATGCTATCGTAACGATCGATTATTTGCTCAAGTGTAGCCCTTGTATCTTCACCTTTTAAACCCTGCTCAGCGCATTGTATCAACAAATCTGTCACTTTTATATCATCTGATTTTCTTTTTCCTGGTGCTGATACAACAATTACCTTTCGGCTAGGATCAGCTGTGACGATTTGAAATACTTTTTGTAACTGCTCTCCATTTGCTAAAGATGATCCTCCGAATTTTGCTACTTTCATGTAAACATCCCCTGATAAATAAAATTTATATTTATTATCGCTTCAAAGTAGTAAAGAATCAAGCATTTTTTCCTTATTAGATGGACAAATGTATTTTCAGAGAGGACAATGTAGTTTTTTTATGTTTCTTTTCCTCTGGTGAATGGAAAATGAACTTACGTTTACAATATGTAAAAAGGAGTGAAAGCTATGCACACAAATTTTAAAATCATCCTTCTTAAGTTCATTGTCTGTACAATTATATTTACTATCGCTTTTGACCTGTTCTTTGAAGCTAGGGTTTCCGAAGTCTTATCATTCAGTATTTTGGTCACCATGGTTTCCTATTTCATTGGAGATAAAATAATCTTACCTAGGGTTGGAAACCGTGCCGCTGTTGTAATCGATTTTTTCACTGTTTACACGTTTGTGTGGATTTTTGGAAATATTCTCCTACACAGCTATGAACAGATTGCGTGGGGAAGTATAATAGCAGCAACATTAGTCGGAATATCTGAGGTGTTTGTACATCTATTTCTTTTAGGTCGGTTAGAACCACTGACTCCTACAGAAAGGAAAATACCTTTACGAACCTCTCAGAAGCTAGCCTTTGGGACGGAATTTGCCGAAGAGTCAGATCCGCGCAAGAAAAACTAAAAACGTTACTGCTATAAAGCAGTAACGTCCTTCTATAAATTTCTTGCATGTTATGCATAGTTTTTTTCTTCTAAATGCATAGATAATTTTTTCCTCGCTCGATATAACACAGTTTTGACATTGTTTTGATTAAGGTGTAAAGCTTCGGCAATTTCTTTTTCCTTCAGCCCTTCTACAACTTTTAAATGAAGCACTGATTTTTGATTGGCATTTAGCACACCAAAGGCTTTTGTTATTTCATTCTGTAATAACAAGGAAGTCACTTCTTCTTCCACATTTCTATGAGATGCGACTTCTTGGTAGGTGATTTCAGTTTCAAGTACTTCTTTTCTTCTTTTTTCTTTTCTCACAAAATCAATTGCTGTTCTTGAAGCAATCGAGGATAGCCATGAGCGGAGCTTAGCATCATCAATTATTGTATCTAT
This sequence comes from Robertmurraya sp. GLU-23, assembly GCF_052983275.1. NCBI lineage: Bacteria > Bacillati > Bacillota > Bacilli > Caryophanales > Bacillaceae > Robertmurraya > Robertmurraya sp. GLU-23. The sequence goes on along the minus strand of NZ_JBRKCV010000001.1, from coordinate 784,324 downwards.
TTTTCTAAATGCTTTAAAAAACGTTTCTTGTACCACATCCTGTGCTAAATGATAATCCCTTGTGATACCGAAGGCGATATGAAAGAGAAGTTTTTGATGACTAAAACAAATCGTCATCATATCTTCCTTCGATAAATGCTCATTCATGATCACTCCCTCCCTTTCCCCGTAATCAATTTATTTAAACATTTCATTTACAAATATAGGTGCATTGCTCTCGTCAAACGTTCCTAAATATGGGTCCTGTTGATTTTTAAAAATATAGGCGACTACATACGTCTTTTGGCTATCTGGTAAATAAGCATCTTCCGTAATATTCATCAGTTCTTTTATTTGATCTTTCGTTTTGAAAGTTTTGGCGTTTGGATGATTATTCATGTTAGTAAACACTTCATGATTCGAATATCCATCAGGATTAATTTCAAGGTCCTCTTTTTCTAGAACCACAGCATAATCGATGTCCTCCTCCGAGATAAAGGCATTATCAAGCAGTTCTTTCTCAGCTAACCAATCTTCAAGCCTTTTGTAGGTAGCTAAGGCAGGGATATCAGCGTATCCGTAATATTCTTTGCTATTATCCAATGAAAAGGATATATGAGACTGAAAAGATTTTGAGCTATACATCTCTTCATACGTCGAAGCTAAGATATCTTCTTTTATAATTGATAGAAATTCCTTGATATCAGCTTTCTCAGAAATCACGGCACGATCATTTTTATATCCCATTGACTCAATAGTAATCATGTTAATTTCATCCATTGTTAAATTGAATAATGAATAGTTCACCTCTTTATATTCCTTTGATTCATGAATGGGTTTATAATACGCCAAATAATCATCCTTGTTTATTTCATATTCACGAACCAATTTTTTTCCGTTCTTTAACTCGTACACAAAGAAGGCCGTTTCGTTTTGTTCACTTGTTGCTTTTTTACTATCTTTATTGGATAGAATCTGTTTATGCAAATCGTGAACTAATTCAATATTGCTTTTTTCATTTAAGTAGAAGGTGTTTTTTGAATAGCCACTTTCCTCCGGGTTCAAATAAAGATACGGCCCATTACTTAAATGCACCTTTTGGATATCTTCTATTTCTGGAATTCGGTTTTCATAGTTAGTAAGATCAAACTGAAATATACCTATGATTACTATTAAAATACCACCATAGTACAAATAGCCTTTAAGATGACCAAAGACTCTCCATGTTTTATGGAGTAGTATTTCAGCTAGTACATAGCCAAAAAAAGATCCAAACAGATATCCGAAAAATAACCAGCCTTCAGAAAGCTCACGATAGTCACCGAAATAAGCAGCCGCCAATAATGCACAGCAAACAGTCATTCCAAATTTTAAAATTGGTTTTAAGATTGGAAAAATAACAGCTTGTGATACAGATTCCGGTTTCCTTTTTTTATAAAGCGCTAAACTAAGGAAATACAATACTATGGAAATACCTGCATAAATTCCTAAAAGGATCATATTAGAAATATCTTGTATTGCTTCTATCATGGTTAATGGAGATAAATATTGTACTTTTCCATTTAGATGATAACTATCTGGAAAACCAAACATAAAAAACTGTAGATTAAATGCACTTAATACAAATAATCCCACTGGCAGAAGCAGAAAAATATACGATAGAATTCCTTGTACAATTGAAATGCCAGTGATCATACCGATAAACACTGTACTTATATATATGATGGTATTAAAAAGAATTGTCATCCCTAGCCAATAAAAAATAGAGTCAATTTCTACTATAGATTGCAAATTCAAAACACTTCGCTGAACAAAAACAATCATTGCTATTAAGATAACCGGGATGTTCACCATTAACCAACCAGAAAGAGTGTATTGATGGAATATCTTTTCTCTACTTACTGGTAAACTATGAATAAGATCTGAGCTTTGTTTTGACTGCATAAAGTGAAACAAGAACAAGGGCAATAAAACAGGCACGGATACTAGTAAAATATATTGAAGTTCCAGATTGAATTGGAACACATTCGCTGGTTCAAACATCAAACGTTCATTTGTTGTACTCATTAATATTTCAAATGGAATAGCAAACAACAATACAAGAAAATAAATAATAGAAACCCAACCTGAGCTCCTAAGCATTAACTTGAATATCTCAGGGTTAAGCAAAGATGTTTTTGATGGCATATCCGACACCCTCCATTTCATAAATAAAGATTTCTTCTAATGTTAGTGGGAGAATATCAAGAATGACAGGTTGATATTTCATGACTTTATCTACTATTTCCGCTTCTTTTCCTTTAACAATGCAGATAAAGACACTTCCTCTTTTCTCTTGATGTAAAAGTTTGACATCGGTAAATAGATTCTCCGGAACATTTTCCTTGAATGCTACTTGAATTTTATGTGTGTCGGACTTTAAGTCATCCAGTTCCTTCTCAATCATTAGCTCTCCTTTATGCAAAATGCCTATATAATCACAAATATCTTCTACTTCACGCAAATTATGGGACGAGATAAGAACAGTCATTTCCCTTGATGCTACATCTTCAATAATTAAGCTTTTAATATTTTTCCGAACAACTGGATCGAGTCCATCCATAGGCTCGTCTAGAAGAAGGATGTCAGGCATGGTAGACAAGGCTAGAATAAACGCTGCTTGCCTTTGCACACCTTTTGAGAATTTATGAAGTTTTCTTTTTTCATCGATCTTAAATGCATCCACTAGTAATTTATATCTCTCTTGATTCCAGCTATGGTAAATCTTTTCATAAAATTTCCCCATATCAGCTAGTGTGTATTGTGAAAAGAAGAATGGTTGGTCAGGAATAAAGAAAACTCTCTGTTTTATGTAACTATTTTCAAATACTGAGCTCTCATCAACCAATACAGAACCGTGGTCAGGAACATAAATTCCAGCTAAAAGCTTTAATAAAGTTGTTTTCCCCGCTCCATTCGTTCCAAGCAATCCATATATTGATCCCTTTTGAATATGGAGGGTTATATTTTCAACCGCATCGGTTCCTTCAAAGGATTTACTTACCCTACTAAATTGAATCACTCTTGCTCCCTCCCCCTATTGTAGATTCCACTTCCTTTATGATTTCAACGAGTTGATCACTAGTGATTCCAAGATACATAGCTTCTGACAAAAGTTTTATTAGATCCGATTTAATTGTCTTCATTTTTTCACTGTTTTGCTTTGGAGTATCTGGACTCACAAAGCTCCCCTTTCCTTTAATTGAATAAATATATCCTTGAATCTCAAGCTCTCGATAGGCTTTTTGGATGGTATTCGGATTAATCGTCAGTTGCTGCGCCATTACACGAACGGATGGTAGCTGTTCATCCGCTTTCATGACTTCACTAATAATAAGCTCTTTTAACTTGTCAACCAGCTGCTCATATATTGGCTTTCGACTTCTTATATCTAGCTCAAACATGGTCATCCTCCAATCTGTACCTAGTGTACTATTAATCGTAATACAGGTGGTACAGTTGAATTATATTTTAAATGCCCAAAAAATAGAAGGGTTTTTAAAAAAAAAATAAAAAAACACCGTCATTTGGTTAAAATGACGGTGCTTGTAAGGCAATATAACTATGACTTGCTGGATAGTTTCAACACAACTTTCCCAAAATTATGCCCATTCTCTATTCGATATTGGGCTTGCTGAACTTCTTCTAAAGAATAAACTGAATCTATAGCCGGGCGTAATTGATGTTCTTCATACAGTTTCAGCATATTTGTAAAGTCTTTTGGTGAACCCATGGTAGAACCAAGAATATCCAAATGCTTAAAAAATATTTTTGGCATGACAATTTGTGGAATTGGTCCAGCAGTTGCACCAAAGCTAACAATTCTTCCCCCATTATTTGCTACATTGATGAGTTTAGAAAAACTAGAACCTCCCACACTATCAACTATGAGATCTGCGTAACCCATTTGCTCCTTTAATAGTTGATCCCATCTTTCTACTTTATAATTTACACCACCCGAAGCTCCCATGCTTATCGCTTTTTTAATCTTCTCGTCGCTACTAGATGTAACAAATACCTTTGCTTTTACAGCAACAGCCATTTGTAGAAGAAAGGTTGCAACGCCTCCGCCGATTCCAGGGATTAATACAGTCTCTCCTTCTTGTAGTTTTCCTCTTGTAAACAACGCACGGTAGGCAGTTAAACCTCCTAATGGAAGCGCTGCTGCTTCCTCCCAGCTAAGGTAAGCAGGCTTTGAGAATATATTTTCTTTAGGTATTTTTATGTATTCAGCAAAGGTTCCATTTGAAGGAACACCGATAATTTGAAAAGTTTTTGAATAGAAATTTTCATTTTCTCCCCAATTTAATGCTGGATAAATAATGACTTCGGTCCCGTCTTCTAACACCCCAGCCCCATCAGCACCTGGTATTGCCGGTATCTTAATTCCTGGGTATTGTCCCATTCGAACATATATATCACGACGGTTCAAAGCTGACGCCTTCAACTTTACGAGCACTTCATGAGCATTCGGTATCGGCTTCTCCACTTCCTCTAGTCGAAATTGCTCTACTCCTCCTAGTTCACGTAATACGATTGCTCTCATCCATTACCCTCCCCGTTTTTCTATAACTCTACCTTTAGTTTAGCGTTTGACACTTACAGTTTCTACCTTCTTATTTCGAGGTTTTTTATTAATTTCGACTCTACAATCGCAAATAACCAAACTTCCCCTCAGCTTTTGTGGAAAGAACACTAGTTTTGATAGCTTTTGTCTTATGGCAGGAATCTAACTAGTTTCATAGAGAATAATTGTTAATATTGGCACACCACTAAATTTTTATAAGAAAGGAACGTCACTATGATAAATCAAGAAATTACAAGAGCCTATTCTATTCAAGAGGTATCAAAACTACTTGGAATTCCTTCTGGAACCATTAGACAGTGGGAAAAAGATTTAAGTGGACTATTAGTCATTCCGCGGACAAAGCAAGGTGCGCGTTATTATACAAGTGTTGAAATTAAACTTTTAGAAAAAATTTCAGCTATGAGAGCTCAAAATGTGGGCAAGGGGATGATTAGAACTCTTTTAGAGAAACACTTACAATCACCTACAGAATCTGCCTCCGAATCATTCGAAATGGTTTTGGCAACGACAGATGTAGCAGAGACAGAAAAAACAAACGAGCACTCGTTACAATTAACTGACATTCAAGCTAGCCTTCAAATCTTAAAAGATGGTGTGATCCATGAAGTAAGGCGAGAGATGTTAGAACAGCGTTCCATCCTTATGGATGAAATCAAGTACGAATTAGCAAATTCATCTTTACAAACAGTCGTTGATCTTTCAAAGTCCATTCAAAGATCAAACGATAAACGAAAGGCTGATATGCAAGTACTAACAGAAGCGATTCAATCAAATTCGAAATATACCTCTGAAACATTCGGAACCTTATCAGAAACCATTGCGAAACATTCGAAAGCAACCTCTGAAAGCATTGAACAAAAAATAGAGCAAATGAACCAAGCCGTTCAAACAGAAAATGACCAGCTTCTATCATCAGTGTCTCAAACCGTAGCAGATGTCAAAAATGATGTTCGAACAGTTGCCTTTTCTTTGCATGAGGATCAGCAGCAGCTTCGAGAGTCTATTCACGAACTCCAAGAATTTACTAGTCATATTCATCAACGTGAAGAAGGATTTCAAGATTTGGTTTCAGCCTTCCGTGAAGCAGCCGCAGCAAAACCAGTAAAAAAACGCAGCTGGTGGAAACTTTGGGGAGATTAATAGGTGGTTAAAAGACAAAGCATGGGTGAATCCCGCTTTGTCTTTTTTGCCGATGGACACCTGCTTTTATGGATGACCTATACCCTATTCACAACTATATTCCGAATCACTCGAACCCCCTACCTACTCCTCTCGATTCTCTGAAACACCCAGAACTTACTACTTATAAAGTTAATTACCATCCCAAATCCTGTGCATATGACTTTTGCTATTAAAATTGGAAGATGAACCAGGTTGATAAGGAATAGAATCAACACCGACACAAAAATTAAGGTAGCTACATTTGCTACTACATATTTTAAGGGCTCAGAATACTCATTACTTTTATTCTCCTTAAAGGTCCATAAACGATTCATTATAAAACTATTTAGCGTTCCACATCCATATGAGATGATTTGAGACATTAAAATAGGACAACCATTTGTAAGTAACAGGCTAAACACACCAAAATCAACCACCGTATTAATTGCTCCGACAATAGAAAACTTGATAAATTCAATAAATGTCTGATTCCTCATCAATCTCACTACTTTACCCATTTTTCATCCTATTATGTTTCAAAACTAGTCAAATTATTTATACGTAGTTAAAAATTGTTAGAAATAAGTTCTTATCTTATAATTATCTAGGTGGTTATTTTTCAATATAGGAGGAAAATGAATGAGTAAATTATCTGGTTTCATCAGCGGCTGGCTATCGCATAGAAAAGCATTACTTGAATTAATAAAAGTAGTTGACGATGAGCAACTCTCCTTTAAACCGTGGGAAAATGGAATGTCCTTATCGGAGCTTGTCCTTCATATCTCGGGTTCCACTTCAATGTTCGTAAACACAGTGAAGACTGGAGTGTTTGCACCTCCAACAGAAAAGAAGGAAGTTTCTACTGCAAAAGAGCTTATTGAATTTGTTGAAGCTCAGACTGAGTATGCTAAACAAGAGCTGGAAAAATTAACTGACGTACAATTGGAAAGCATCATTGCTTTTGCTGGAATGGACCTACCAGGAAAAGCTGTTTTGGAGCTAGCAAAAGATCATGAAATTCATCATAAAGGACAACTTTTTACATATGTTCGTCTATTAGGACTTGAAGAGGTTCCTTTCTTCATCTATCGTCCATAAAAATAGCAAAAAAGAAGCAGGCCTTTCTTGAAAAAAGGCTTGCTTCTTTTTTACTCTCCTAAATCAACGTTATGATACACACGTTGTACATCTTCTAAATCTTCTAATGCATCAATTAATTTTTCAAATTGTGCTTGAGCTTCTGTGTCTAGGGTAATATCATTTTGAGCGAGCATCGTTAGCTCGGCAACCGTAAATTCTGTAATTCCAGCCTCTTTAAAAGCAACCTGTACAGCATGGAACTGATCGGGTTCAGCATACACAATTACAGTATCTTCTTCTTCCAGAATATCACGTACATCAAGATCTGCTTCCATTAGTAACTCAAGTACCTCATCAGATGTTTTACCTTCAATACCAAATACAGCAGTATTATCAAACATATAAGCAACAGATCCGCTAACTCCCATATTTCCGCCGTTTTTGCCAAACGCAGCACGAACGGTGGAAGCTGTGCGGTTCACGTTATTGGTAAGTGCATCAACAATGATCATTGATCCGCTTGGTCCAAAGCCTTCGTAACGAAGCTCATCATAATTTTCTTCTGCTCCACCTTTAGCTTTATCAATCGCACGGTCAATAATAACTCTTGGTACGTTATACGTTTTCGCACGCTCTAAAACGAATTTAAGCGCCTGGTTTGATTCTGGATCCGGCTCACCTTGTTTAGCTGCTACATAAATTTCTAACGCAAATTTGGAGTAAACTCTACTCGTATTTGCATCCTTAGATGCCTTTTTTTCCTTAATATTGTTCCACTTACGGCCCATAATGAACACTCTCTTTCAACATTATATCTACCTGCCTACTAAATAGGCTTACACTTAATCACATGACATATTATACCGCAACAACTCCAATTACGAAAGAATTATAACGGTGACATTATGTCGGTGACAGACACCCTTCGTGGACACTTCCCCTATTTTTGTCCATCTCAGGTGGACAGTGGTTACTTAGGACAACAAAAAAAGCTGCCGTAGCAGCTCATGTATAATAAAAGCTCTTGGCTCTTATTAATCTCCATCCAACATTCTAAATACGCCACCCAATAAACTACCTTCGTCTTTTCCATTTCCACCAGCCTGCGGAGCTGCGGCAAATACACGGCTCGCTAAACGACTGAATGGTAGAGATTGAATCCAAACGGTTCCCGGTCCACGCAATGTAGCAAAAAACAACCCTTCTCCACCGAATAAAGCTGTTTTAACACCTTTAACCATTTCTATGTTATAATCTACATCCTTCGTCATTGCGACTAGGCAGCCCGTATCGACTCGTAAAACTTCCCCTGGTGTAAGCGTTTTTTGATAAATGGTCCCTCCAGCATGAACAAAGGCCATTCCGTCACCTTCAAGCTTTTGCATGATAAATCCTTCTCCACCGAAAAATCCTGCCCCAATTTTCCTCTGGAATTCAATACCAACGGACACACCTTTTGCTGCTGCTAGAAACGCATCCTTTTGACAAATAATTTTACCCCCTAGCTCACTGAGGTCCATTGGTACTATTTTTCCTGGGTAAGGAGAAGCAAAGGATACATGCTTTTTCCCACTTCCTTGATTCGTGAATGTCGTCATAAACAAGCTTTCGCCAGTAATCATTCTTTTTCCGGCTCCTAGCAATTTCCCCATCAGACCTCCACCTCCGGAAGAACCATCACCAAAGATCGTCTCCATATGAATGTGGTCCTCCATCATCATTAAACTCCCTGCTTCAGCCACAACCGTTTCTCCTGGGTCAAGTTCCACTTCAACAAACTGCATGTCATCTCCATAAATCTTAAAATCAATTTCATGATTATTCATCTACATTTCCTCCAAATTAACTGTTTGGTATTTTCATTCTCGTTCTTATAAAAACTAATAGCCATTTTATATACGAAGAAATTATAAAGAAGTTTCCTATACATACAATTTTTTTGACTTGCTTATGTAGTAGAAACACCCTGCTATCAACCGCTAGCGTTATGCTACAAACAAATTTCCCCTTTAAGAAAAATAATATTACACCAACTGACAGATTGCACGTATTATTTATTATAATTTTCTGACAACAAATGTCTCTATAATACAATTTCCGACACAGAAATCGCAGGAAATGTCAAGTCTTGCGCTTTCCCAAGAAATAATGTATATGATGACAAAAATCTACACTAGGCTACTGCCTTGTCAATTATTTGTGATATTCATACATTATACGGACTAACTTTAAAGGAGAGCTGCCTCAAATGTATCACTACCCTACTTATTTTACAAATGGTTATGTAGTCCCCACTACTTCCATTCATGACTATTATCGGCAACCACCTCAAATTCAAGGTTTCGAAAGAAGATTAGCAACTTTAGAAAGAAAAAATGAAAACCAATCAAAAGAAATTGAACGCCTTAATAGAGAATTAACTCGTCAAATAACAGAAATCACAAGAATGAATAAAGAAATTGGCAGAATAAATCAAGAAATTGTCCGAGTGAACCAAAACGATGAAAAACATACCCGTCGACTAAGTCGATTGAACCAAAGACTTAGAACCGTTGAGAAGCGTCTAAATATCCCCTTTTCCACTCAGGATGAGGAATTTTAATAGTCTATAGGGGAAGATCGTTATTCGGTCTTTCCCCTCTTTGCAATCATCTTTTTAACCCTTTATTATTTTAAATTACGAAATAAATAATTTGAATTTTAAAAATTTTAATCGGAATCAAAGGAAATTCTATTCCAAGGATAACAAAATTAGGTTATATTAGGTTATATCGGAAGTATTCACAAGTATTTATGAGATGGAGTTGAACCAATGTTTGAACGCTACAAAGGTAGATTAACTTCAACTATTGCGTTTTTGATTGGAATGACTACATGGAATATAGTTTTCTATGTAGCAAAAAATTATGAGTATGATCCATGGCTTGACCTTCCTTTCACTTTTACCTTCGCCATAACTGCTTGGTGTCTAGGTTCGTATTTTGACAAATCAAAAGTACTTTTTAAAAAGCTATCAAACAGTGAAGAAAACTACAAAAAACTGTTAGAAACAAATACATATTTATTTAACAACTTGAATCAAGTAGTCTATCAAACGGATCACTTGGGTTGTTTTACAGTGTTGAATCCAGCCTGGGAGACGGTTACTGGCTATTCACCCCTCGAAAGTATTGGGCGCTCCCTATTATTCTATGTGTACCATGAAGACCAAGAATGGATGAATGAACGAGTTATCGAAACGATTAAGCATTCCACTCAAATTGTCCAAGAAGAAGTACGTTTACGTAAGAAAGATGGTGGCTTTGTTTGGATAGAAGTCAACTCTAAATTTAATTTTAACGATAAAGGTAAGCTTATTTCTACGGTTGGAACATTAACGGATATTACCGAATGGAAGCTTTCAGAGTTAAAATTGCTTCAATTAAACGAAGACTTAGCCATACATTCTGACAAGTTAAGTGTCGTAGCAAATATGTCTGCGGCCATTGCCCATGAAGTCAGAAACCCTCTTACCTCCATTTCGGGATTTATTCAGTTATTGAAAGAGCAACGACATCTTCAAAAAGAGTATATTGATGTCATATTTTCAGAGATTGAAAGAATTGAACTAGTATTAAGCGAGATGCTACTTCTATCCAAGCCACAAGTTGTCAATCTTAAAAAGTTTGACATCATTAAAACTTTAGACTATGTTATTGCACTTATCAGCACTAAAGCCAATATGAGTAGCATTGAAATAAAGCTGAAGAAAGATGATAAGCCTATTTGGGTGTATGGGGAAGAAAATCAGATCAAACAAGTTTTTATTAATATTATTAAAAATGCGATTGAAGCCATGCAAAATGGTGGAAAAGTCCACGTAAGTCTTGTGAATGACTGTCAGTTTGTTTCAATTTATTTTTCCGATACTGGATGCGGTATTTCTAAAGACACTCTTGAAAAGATCGGACAACCATTTTACACAACCAAGGAAAAAGGCACCGGTTTAGGTCTAACGACTTGCTTTAAAATCATTGAAAATCATAAAGGTAAAATACATATATCTAGCCAAGTTGGTATCGGAACAACTTTCGAAGTAATTCTCCCACTTACCGAGGCTGAAGTTTCTGCTGTCATATAAGAAAGTACCACTATATAGTGGTACTTTCTTTAATAGACATCTTGCCGAACAAAAACAGCAAAAGAGACAAACAATGCCACAACTGCCCAAACCGCTAGTATGCCAATAGAAAATAAAAGTGTCATCCCGGGTACTGGTGGAGAGCTGCCTGCTAAATATCCTGTTAAATCAAGATTGATCATAAACAAATATTTCGCCGATTGCCAGGAGGAAACAAGATTGCTCAAAATTAACCCAGCAATTAAAGCAGCAAGCATGACTCCCATGCTAGCTGACGTACTCTTTAATAAAACAGATAACATAAAACTAAGGGTTCCTACAACTATCGCAACAAACCAGACTAATCCAAACTCCATTAAAATATACTGCCACTGATCGATCAATTGTACATTTGACGTATTAAGCTCTCCTCCGACGCTAGTGAAACCTGTTAAAATCGGTGCCTTCCAACCTCCGAATCCAAACACCACTCCTGAGATCACATACGCCAGTAATCCCATAAGAACAACAATAATAGAAATAGACAATATTAATGCAACGTATTTACTTAAGAGAATCTTCCACCTTTTAACCGGCCTCGTTAATAGGAGCTTAACCGTACCCGCACTTCTCTCTGAAGATACGATATCTGCAGCAATGATCATAATTAATAATGGAACAAAGAGGGTAATTGACTCTTGTGCAAAACTACGAACAAATGTTGGAGCACCCGGCTCGGCTGGATTAATATTATTATCTAGATAGTATTGTTGCTGCTGGACACGAATTTGTAGTTGAGCTTTCCATTCATCTGAAATACCACTGCTCGTTAATCGGTTTTGTGTATCAACAATTTGTTGCTGTAAAGTGGTTCTCCAATCAACATCCCCTAATTTTTCAACTTGTCTTTGAACCTCACGAAATTGCGCATATGTAAAAAGACTAATTAAAACGGTCATAATCGCTACAACAACAATCAATTTTCTCTTCCGGATAATCTTTAGCATTTCATTAAATATAAGCTTATTCAACGGATTCTCCTCCTGTTAATTCGAGGAATAGGTCTTCTAATGTAGGCACTTTCCTTTGGATTTCGTGGACCTCTACCCCATTTTCTACGAGCATTCGATTCCACACAGAGGATTTTTCTGATAACGGAGTTACTAACAGGTTCTCTTCATCCAGAATGACCGACGTAGTCGACTCCAGAAGCTTTCTTCCCTTTTCAACTGGAGCCACTTTCCAAACTAATTGCTCTTGAAGATTTAACAAATTGCTAACTGTATCTACTTTAATTACTCTTCCTTTTGAAATAACAGCCACCCTATCACACATCAATTGTATTTCACTGAGCAAATGACTAGATACAAGCACGGTTAAGCCTTCTTTTTCAGCTAAAAACCGGATAAATTCTCTCATTTCACGTATTCCCATCGGGTCTAATCCGTTAGTGGGCTCGTCCAAAATCAACACCTTGGGCTTTCCAAGTAGCGCCTGAGCAATTCCTAATCTTTGTCTCATACCAAGCGAGTAGGTTTTAACAGGATCATCGATTCGATCTTGAAGTCTGACTAATTTAACAACATACTCTAAATGTTTGGAATCGAAATTCGGTATCATCCGAGAAAAATGTTGAAGGTTTTCCCTCCCTGTTAAATAAGGGTAAAGCTCCGGATTTTCTACAATGCACCCTAGGTGACTCATAGCTTTAACAAAATCCTTCTTCACATCATATCCACAGACATGAATGCTTCCTGCTGTTGGACGGATTAACCCCACTAACATTCGAATAGTTGTAGTTTTTCCTGCTCCATTTGGTCCTAAAAAACCAAATACTTCACCGCTTTTAAGCTCAAAGTCTAGTCCTTTAATAATTTCTCTTTTCCCTATTCTTTTACGTAACCCTTTAATAGATAAAGTTATCTCCGTCATAATAAAACTCCTACCATGTTATTAGTGAAGCTACTCTTTCCGCAATTAATTGATATCCTTTGCTATTCGGGTGAAACTTGTCTGAAAACAAGTAGTCATTCACCTTAAGCTGAAATAAGTCAAAAGTTGGTACAAAAACTGTATTCGGGTATTGATCAAGAAGCTGATTGGTTGAATAATTCCAATCTCTTACCACAGCCGTTGTCGTTGCAGCATCCTCAAGGTCATTAAAGGGATTGTATAAGCCCACTAGAAAAATGACAGCATCTTGATTTATTGATTTAATCAATTCAATGGTTTCATTGAGGTTTCTTACATATTGGTCTTTTATAACCGATATTTCGTCTTGCTTTGGACTAACGAGAGTTTGTCCACCTTGAAACAAGTCATTTCCACCGATTGTCATTAAAATGACATCTGCATCTTTGATTTGATTTTGAATCGTTTCCCCTTTTACTTGAGTTAGAAGTTGTTCTGAACGGTACCCTTTCACCCCAAAATTATGAAGACTAAGCTTTTCATCCGTCTTCTTTTCTAATTCCTCAACTAAATACCCAATATATCCTTTTCCTTCTTCATCACCTGTTCCCCTCGTTAAAGAATCGCCAAGAGCAACTATGGTTTTTCCTTCCTTTTCGTTTACAATTTCCTCTACTTGCGTTTGTTCCCTAACCGTAGATTCTTTTTTACTCAATTGATTGTAAATGGTCCAAGAAAACCCAAATAACAAAACCAAAAATGCTCCTATCGATAGGAACGAGACAATGGTAATATACGTTTTATTCATAATTTTTCTCCTATTAGCAGTATTGGTCTATACTCATATTTTACTGACTGAAACCGCTTTGTTCAAATTTGACCTTCTTATTATAAAAGTTCATTACTAAATTATGGATATAATAACTAACTTTGGACAAATTAGTGAGGAAAGTAAGTTATTATTAAGGAGTATGAGAAATGGATTTAATGAACAACATGTCATTTGAAATGACAAAAAGTTTTATCCCAAATATCAGTAAATCTGACAAACTGAAAATTGTAGAGTTAACAAGAGATGGAGTCGTGATTCAAATGGAAAACTCTAATTGTAGGGGTGTTTTTCCACTTGATAGTTTTCAATATTGGATAAAAAAAGGTTCACTTATCCATTTGAAGGAACAACAAAAATCATCATAAAGTGAAAAACACTAGCTCGAAGCTAGTGTTTTTCATTATGTTTATCTTCAGCAACCAGGAAATGATTAACAACCTCAGGGAAATTTTTCAACTCTTTTTTACCTATATCAGAAATGGTATATACACCTCTGTTTACTTTTTCAAACCAGCCATAATAATTTTTTGAAAGAATCGATAATGTCTTTTCACCCGTCCCTTGTTGACGGAGTGACCTTGGAGTCATCGGGCCGTTTCTATCTAACAAACTGGCAATTTGTATACAGTTCTCTTTGTATGCGGTCATAATTTTTGTCTTTGAACTGCCGCCAATATTGTAATTAACATTTCTTCCTTGCATTTCCTCAATCAACTTTTTCCGGTTTCTTACATGATAATTTTTACTTCTCTGTTTGTTAAATGGTTGTGGGGAAAAACAGACTTCCATTTTTGCACCGCTTTTAAAAAAAGAAACAACAATTAGCCCTAATTCGAGCCGTTTTAATAAGTGACAAAGATCATGCCATTTTTTGGAGTTCATCTTATATTTTGGCTTAGGAATTGCTATATACACTTGATCCGTTAGCTTCTGCCTTTTTGTTGCCTGCATAAGGAGGTCAACAGTTAAGGATAATTTCAATTCGACAACAATTAATTCGTCATCCTTTAGTGCCACTACATCACAATGATGAACTTCTCCCTGTACCTCAAAGCCAAGCTTAGAAAAAAACTTTTCTATCGGTTTATATAAATCTACTTCGTAGAGCTTCTTTTCCTTGCTTACCATTCTGTTCCCCTTCTAGCCCTTTTCCGAAAAGTATACCACACTGGGTAGGTGTCAGACACCCTTCGTGGACACTTTTCCTTTTTTGTCCTCCTCAGGTGGACAGTTTATTTAAAAATAAAGCTCATATCCATTTGGTGTTAGGAACAGCTACCAAATAGATATGAGCTTAAGTAACAGATTATTTACTTATTGTTTTACTATTTTCAAAATCTTTTCTAGTCTCCTCGTGATCTCCAAGGTACACATATTCCTTTTCCCAGAATTCGGCGTTTTCAATTCCAACTTTAACTGGGTCGAACACAGGGTCTTTACCCGCTTTCTTTTGTTCTTCGTAGTCACGAAGAAGTTTTAATGCTGGCTTCGTTAGTAAAACGATCGCAATAATGTTAAGCCACGCCATACTTCCTACCCCAATATCACCTAACGTCCAAGCAAGACCCGCTGTCTTCACACTTCCGTAGAACACCATAAATAGGAATACAACACGTAATACATAGTCCATCCATTTACGGCTCTTCTTGCTATTTATGTAAGCAAGATTCGTTTCTGCCATATAGTAGTACGCCATGATTGTTGTAAATGCAAAGAACAATAAAGCAATTGCAACAAACGGACCACCAAATCCTGGCATTACTGACTCAACCGCAGCTTGAGTATATTGAGGACCAGGTTCTACTCCTTCTAAATTCGTACGAATTGGGTCAGCCCCTTCAGGAGTAACATTGTACATACCTGTAATTAAAATCATAAACGCTGTTGCTGAACAAACAAATAATGTATCGATATACACCGAGAAAGCTTGAACAATCCCTTGCTTCGCTGGATGTGAGACTTCTGCTGCAGATGCCGCATGCGGTGCTGTCCCTTGACCGGCTTCATTTGAATAAATCCCACGTTTTACTCCCCAAGCGATAGCAGATCCAAGTATTCCACCAAAAGCAGCATCTTGGCCAAAAGCACTCGAGAAGATTAATGAAATAACTCCAGGTAACTCAGAAATATTTAATACAATAATTGCTAATGCTACAATAATATATCCAACCGCCATAAATGGTACGACAATCTCAGCTGTACGAGCAATACGCTTAACCCCACCAAAGATGATAACAGCTAAGACGAAAACAACAATTGTTCCGGTAATTGCAGGACTAATACCAAATGCGTTATCCATACCCGCGGCGATACTATTTGCTTGAACTCCGGGAAGCAAAGCACCCGTTGCAAGTACCGTTACAAATGCGAATAAAACTGCATACCATTTCATTTTCAAACCTTTTTCAATATAGAAAGCAGGTCCCCCACGGTATTGACCGTTTTGTTTTACTTTGTACACTTGACCAAGCGCAGCCTCAACAAACGCAGACCCCGCTCCTAAAAAGGCAATTAACCACATCCAAAAAACAGCACCAGGTCCACCGTAAGCAATAGCTGTAGCAACCCCTGCGATATTACCTGTACCAACACGTCCAGATAGGGCTAATGATAATGCCTGAAAAGAAGTAATACCATTTTCTGATGAATGCTTTTGGAACATTAACTTTCCAACATCACCCATATGTCGAACCTGTAAAAATCTAGTCGCAATTGAAAAATACAATCCTACTCCTAAACATAAATAAATAAGTGCTGGGCTCCAGATTATTCCACTTAACCAGTTTACAAAATCTTCCAAATAAATTCCCCCTTAGTATATTATTTTCTTATTATAATAAGAGTTGTCATAATTGAAAAGAATTATTTTTAATTTTTTAAATATTTAGATTAAGTTTGTAAGATTATCTTACAATAGAATCCCATCACACTGTCCATCCCACACGGACAAAAATACCCATTTTGTCTTTTTAGGGTGTCTGACACCCTCTCTGTGGTACACTATTGACGTAGATTTAATAAGATAAACAAGGCGAAAAATAGTCTAGATAAAGGGGAAGCAGTGGTTGAATATTTGTGTCACCCACTAATGTAATTTATATGAAAAATCGAGCTATCAGCGGGCTATTGTTTAATTGGAGAAATGTAGTTTTTGTTCTTGTTATTTTAGGTGTTTTTATTTTCCTGAGAAATACTACTTTGTTTGAAGCGATCCTAGAGGGTGATTTACAGAAGATTAAAACATTTGTTGGAAACAATCGATTCAGTATTTTACTATTTTCAACATTGGTCATGATCATTCAAAACACATTCACAATCATCCCATTACTAGTAGTAATAACCATTAATATCACTTTTTTTGGCTTTTTGTTAGGGTTTTTATGGAGTTGGTTAACAAGTATTCTTGCTGCCATTATTATTTTCTTCCTTGTTCGGTATTTATTTCAAAGTTGGCTTCTAGGCAAAGTAGATGAAAAACTAGTAAAAAAAGTTGAAAATAAGGGGTTTCTTTATGTGTTTGAAGCCAGAGTATTTCCTTTTGTACCTACTAGTTTGGTGAATATACTAGCGGGGGTCAGTTCTATTAAGTTTTCTAACTTTCTTCTCGGAACCCTATTTGGAAATTTTATATACTTTTTCGTTTTAGCTCTTATTCCTGTTGGTTTTTTATCATCCACTGTTAACGAATATATAGTTGGGGGTATATTACTCCTATTTCTCACCTTTTATTATGTTTACAATAAAAAAAGGGCAAAAAGAAAAACACCTTCTAAAATGGAAGAATAAATAATTTATCCTAGTTCTACTACTAGGATTTTTCCTACGTTCTGAAAATTAATAAATTTCACATAAAAAATTTTTTTAGTACAAAACTACTCTAGTGTGTAGTATGATTGGACAATATTATCACAACGAGGGGGATTACCTTGCAACACGGCTTAAAAGAAAAAAGAAACAATCGTGGAATCCTACTAATCAGCTGCCCCGATAGACCAGGTATCGTTTCGAAGGTTTCTACGACATTATTTGAACATGACTGTAATATTATCGATTCAAACCAACATTCAACTGACCCAGAAGCCGGTCATTTTTTCTTACGAATTGAATTCGAATGTTCAGATTTAGAAAATACAAAACCATCTATTGAGAAGTCATTTGAACTTCTCTCCGAAACATTTGATATGAAGTATTCCTTTAACTATGGAAGTGAATCACAAAACTTAGCCATTTTTGTTTCAAAGGAGAATCACTGTCTCCTCGAATTATTATTAGAATGGCAACGTGGTGATTTGTTAGGTGATATTAAATTAGTTGTGGGAAATCATGAGGATCTTAGAGAATATGTTGAAAATGTTAATATTCCTTTTTACTATCTACCAGTTACTCGTGAAACAAAAGAAGAAGTTGAGAAAAAACAATTGGAACTATTAAAGGAATATAAAATAGATACTATTGTTTTAGCAAGATATATGCAAATTTTGTCTCCAGCATTTATCGAGCATTATCCTTGTCAAATTATTAATATTCACCACTCCTTCCTTCCTGCATTTATAGGTGCAAATCCTTATAAGCGTGCTTATGAAAGAGGCGTTAAACTCATTGGTGCCACAGCCCATTATGTTACGGACGATTTAGACGAAGGACCTATTATTGAGCAAGATATCGAGCGAGTCAAACATCACCATGAACTTTCTGACTTAAAGAAAATTGGAAGTCAAGTTGAAAGGAAAGTATTATTAAAGGCGGTTCAATGGCATAATAGCCATAGAATTATTCCGTTTGGAAACAAAACAATCGTCTTTGACTAAAACACTTCAAAAAAACCGGCATATATTTACATATGCCGGTTTTCCAATTATTCCACCAATGGATTTTCTCCACTCTGAACTCCGCTATATTTATTATGTAGGATAAAGTAAGAGTCTTTCTTGGCAAGCCGCTGTTCCGTTCGTACTTTTAAAATGGCCGTTTGCTGCTGCTTGTTTATTAATCTAGCGGCTTTCTTGTTAATGATAATGCGCATCCCTGTTTTAAAAGAAACAAGCGATTGCAGATAGCTATATTGTACAATGTCCTCAATATGTACTAGTGAAATCCATATACAGTGGTCACTAGAAGGTGATTGGGTTGGAAACCAATACATGTTTAAAGGTGCACTAATAACTATAGGAACCATATGATAATTACCTAATACTGCTTTTGCCCCATTAATCGCCCCTTCTAAGGTAAATCCATAGTATTTCATGGTTTCCTCTAAAATTCTTTTAGGAGATTTGGAAACCAAAAAGGAATTCCTTCCTTCCTGAACCATTGTACATACATTTTCGTTTGGATCGATTTCAGGAATCATAAACAGTGTTTCACTTGTTAAAATATAGCTATCCATTATCTTCATCTAGAACTCCTCCAATTGGTCTCATAATACAAAATGAGTTATTTATAGCAATATTATCCTTAGCATGTACGTACTCTTCAACAGTTGTTTCAATAGTTAAAAAATTCGCCATAATCCATGTTATATTTCCTAACACGGCCAATTTGACAAAATTAATTTAAGTATTATAATATACTTTTTTCCTATTACTAAATTACTATTTTCCTAATCCTCCTGTAAAATTAAGGTCCATCTTAATAAAAGGAATAGGATTAGGACTATTCACAAAACGTTCATATTTCCTCATTTTGATAATTTGGTGATAATACTCACAACATTAGTAATTACAAAGTGGATTTTTACCTATAATAATGTTAGTATCAATGGAGAATAGGAAGTGAATACATATGATAAAAATTGAAATACCTAAACCAGATGTCGTAATTACTAAGAAGCGACAAGTTGGAGAGCCAGTTGAAGCAGTAATAAGCAGCGAATACGGTTTTACTGATTATCACAAAATCCCAAGAGATAAAGGTGGAATAATCCTTTTCTTTAATGCAAATGATGATTTACTGTTTGTCGGTAAAGCAAGGAAGCTTCGCCCAAGAGTAAAAAAGCATTTTGAGGATCAAGTTTCCCCTATTAAAAATCATCGGGATGAAGTATACAAAATTGCTGTTATCACTGTTGAAGATGCGATGGAAAGAGAAATTTATGAAACATATATTATCAATACGGAGCAGGCAAAATATAATATTGATAAAGTTTTCTTTAAATAAAATAAGCAAATCAAACCCCTTCATTTCTAAAAATGAAGGGGTTTTTTCTACTCTAGTTCTTCTTTATTGTTTTTCTTTTTTACAAAGCGGTAGGCTAAATATGCGATGTAAAGCGGAGTTGCTATGTAGATTAAATATGGGAATTGCTTATACGTTCCTTTATAGATAACAAATAACAAACACCCAATAAAGAGAGTAACAATCGTCCCGTACTTGGGTAAAGGAATTTCCTTAAAACTGGGGATTCTTATCCGGCTTACCATTAAGAAACACAATCCTGTAAATACAACGGTTGTTATTATGTTTGGTATATAATTTCCAAACAGCGTTAATAAGGCCAAAATTCCTCCTGCCGCAGTAATTGGTACACCTATAAAATAATTTAAGCTTGATTTCGAACTACTTATATTAAATCTGGCTAGTCGATAAGCACCAAACAATGGAAATAAACCAGCCACCATTATCCCTAGCTTTCCAAGTTGATTTAAATATGTATAATACACTAAAAATGATGGAGCGACTCCAAACGTAACAATATCTGCTAATGAATCCAGCTCTTTTCCTAGTGAGCTATCTGCCTTAAGCATTCTCGCTAAGCGCCCATCCATGCTATCTAACATCATTCCAATTAGTATTAAAATGGCCGCATTATTATACTCACCTTCCGCAGCAAAACCAATGGATAAAAATCCGCAAAATAAATTTCCTAATGTAAAGATATTAGGAATACTTTTTGTAAACCGCACTAGCTCCTTCAACCTCCTTTTGAGCCTCTAAATACATTACCAACCTATTATACCATTTTCTTCTTCTATTCCTAGCGCTATAAAAGATAATGCCTAACCATCCATGGATGTTAGGCATCTCCACAAATAAGGGGCATTTACTCAACCATGAATTCTATTGACGTACTATACGCCTTCCCCGACCTAGGTGTCATCCAAACATTTAACGTATATTTTCCTTTATTTAGTTCAACATCTTTCACGTTAATGTCATAAGAAAGTTCTTCCCCCGGAGCGAGTACCTCACTTCCTAGCACTTGTAAAAAAGAGCTAACACTTGAAAATAAGAACACCTCTTCTCCGCTTGAATTTATTATTAAATAATCAAACCTTTGAGAGGAAGAAAAATCGAGTTTAATTTCCTTACCTGAGTCATTTTTTACATGATACTGAAACAAAAGTGGACTAACTTCATTTAGCCTAGAAACAGCTTCCCCTTGTGCTGTATCCATATTTCCCTCCTCTTTACCTGTTGATAGTACCGGTTCTGCTTCCCTTTTTGT
Organism: Robertmurraya sp. GLU-23; assembly: GCF_052983275.1. Taxonomy (NCBI): domain Bacteria; kingdom Bacillati; phylum Bacillota; class Bacilli; order Caryophanales; family Bacillaceae; genus Robertmurraya; species Robertmurraya sp. GLU-23. The sequence goes on along the minus strand of NZ_JBRKCV010000001.1, from coordinate 763,191 downwards.
ACCACACCCACCTAAAATAAAAACTGCTATTAAGAACATTAAGATTTTCTTCACATTAACACCTCATTTTGTAACTCTTTTACCTTATTAGTCGTCTGGAAGTGTTTTGAAGTTACAAATTAACTCAGCAGGAATAAAATTATCTGAGACTCGATTCTCTGCATTCCACTTCCTTTTTTGAAAAAAACATGGTACTTTTACAGATAGAACTATCTTGAAATTTTATTAGTGCTTTTTTACTATTTTTTGTATATAGCATGAACAGGAGTACGCTCATTGAAAAAAATCATAGTTATTGTCTATATCCTTTTTTGTTTTACTTATATTTTAACTTCCGTTTATATAACTGGTGATCTCACCTCTTATAAGTTTTCACACCTTGTAAAAGATATTCTGTTCGTTATTTTTAATTTGTTCTTTTTCTATTTTATCATTAAGAAAAGCACTAAATTAAAAACGGTAGAAAAAGAGGAGCAACAATTATCTACTTTGATTAATTCAATGGTAGACTTTGTTTGTTTTAAAGATGGAGAAGGACGTTGGCTAAAAACCAATAGTTTTGGACTTGAACTTTTTCAATTAGAACATGTGGATTATAAAGGAAAAACGGACACAGAATTAGCTGAATACACTGAGTTTTATCGTGATGCTCTCATTTATTGTGAAGAATATTCAGACCGTATCGCATGGGAGAGCCGAACGGTTACTAGATGTGAAGAAGTCATCCCTCTCCCTAATGGAGGGACAAAAACATTTGACACCATTAAACATCCCCTATTTTATGAAGATGGCTCGAGAAAAGGTCTAGTAGTAATTGGAAGGGATATCACGGAAAAGAAATTTGCAGAAGAAAAATTAGTACGTTCAGAAAAACTATCTGTAATTGGGGAGCTAGCAGCTAGTGTTGCACATGAAATACGAAACCCTCTAACTTCTCTTAAGGGATTTGTTCAATTTATTCGTCCTGCTGATCAGAAAAACGATAGATATTATGAAATTATGCTCAGTGAACTAGAGAGAATAAATGATATCGTTAGTGAGCTCTTACTTTTAGCAAAGCCCCAAAAAGTAAATTTTTCAAAGACTCATGTTAGTAACACCATCGAACATGTTATTTCCTTATTAGAAACACAAGCAAATATGGTGAATGTAAGTATAAACTTCTATGAAGTTCACTCTCCCACCATCAATTGTGAAGAAAATCAAATCAAACAATTGCTTATAAATATCATTAAAAATGCTATTGAAGCGTCTAGAAACGGCGGTATAGTAGATGTCATACTTGATGTGAATTCTGATGGGATGACAGTTATTCGGGTGATTGATAGTGGAGAAGGAATATCTGAGCAAGCGAAAAACCGTCTTGGTGAGCCATTTTATAGTTCAAAAGAAAATGGAACGGGTCTTGGTTTAACAGTGAGCTTTAAGATTATTGAGCAGCATGGTGGAGATATTTCCTACAATAGTGAGCCAAATAAAGGTACAACCGCAACCATTCTTTTACCCAGTTTTCCTATACAGGTAGAAAATGTTATAACATCTTAGTATATTTTTGAATACATCAACTTAAACTACATTTGAGCATAATTCTTGCTCAAAACTTGTGCCGGGAGTGGATATCCATGAGTAGAAACAAGCTATTGGTACCTGGGTCAGAAAATGCACTGAATCAGATGAAAGAAGAGATTGCCAATGAGTTTGGAGTTCAACTTGGAGCAGATACAACCGCACGTGCAAATGGCTCTGTTGGAGGAGAAATGACTAAACGACTCATCCAAATGGCAGAACAACAATTACGATCTTAATCGAAGAGAAGCTCAGGAAAAATATCCCTGAGCTTCTCTTTTTTTCTTAAAATGAAACTTTAGGAATGTTATGATAGTACATAGTCACGCAAAATTTAGAAATAATAACTTTTATTGGATAACTTTGATGTTCAGGAGGAAATGATGGAAAATTACCCGCTTTTAGAAGTTGAAAAGCTCGCCTTAAAAAAATTAAAAACATATAAACAAAGCATATTACGTTATCTATTACGTAGTATGCTTGCAAGTATGTTCATTGGGTTTGGAGTAATTGTTGCCTTTAAAACAGGTGGCTATTTTTACAATGAGCATTCTCCTGTGGCCTATCCAATGGCAGCTTTTACGTTCGGAGCAGCTATTATCCTAATCGCCTATGGTGGTGGGGATTTATTTACAGGTAATACCTTTTATTTCACCTACACAGCTCTCAGAAAAAAAATGAGATGGAAACATGTTTGGACACTTTGGGGGTTAAGTTACATAGGAAATATATTAGGTGCAACAGCATTTGCTTTATTAATTTATGTAACAGGTTTATTTGCGGAGGCTTCGGTAAATAGTTTTTTGTTAAGTGTTGTTGAGAAAAAAATGCATGTTCCAACAACGGAACTTTTCTTCCGAGCCATTCTTTGTAACTGGCTTGTTTGCCTAGCCTTCTTTATACCAATGGGAATGAAAGAGAATGGTGCAAAGCTATTTGTGATGATCCTATTTGTTTTTTGCTTTTTCATCTCTGGTTATGAACACAGTATTGCTAATATGTGTACCTTTGCTATCGCTCTTGTTCTGAATCATCCTGGAACGATCTCCTTTTCAGGAGTTATTCATAATCTCGTTCCCGTGACCATTGGCAATCTTATTGGAGGTAGTATCCTCATGGGAGCCATGTATTATTACGTTAACCTTCCTTTTCTTGATGACGAGCATTAGTAATTACCTACTGTGTGAATAGGAGTTAATATGTTATGATTATGACACATTATTTAACTGTTGGATCGGAACTGTTTCTCGGTTTTATCGTGCTATTTCTATTAGCTAAAACGCTTGGTAAAACTCAACTCTCACAAATTACACCGTTTGATTTTATTTCAGCTCTAATCCTTGGTGAATTAATTGGAAACGCCATTTATGACCATGAAACAAGCTGGTTGGAAATCGTATTCAGCACTACGGTCTGGGGTGGTTTAATTTTTGGAGTCGAGATAATCACTCAGAAATTTAAAAAAACTCGAAAAGCGCTTGAAGGTGAACCAAATATCGTTATTCGGAATGGAATAATAAAATATGAAACGTTAAAAAAGGCTAAACTTGACATAAATCAATTGCAAAGTTTAGTTCGTCAACAAGGGTATTTTTCTCTGCAGGAAGTTCAATATGCAATCCTTGAGACAAATGGAATTGTTAGTGTACTACCGAAATCCCAGAATAGACCACCCACTTTAGAAGATTTGAACATTCAATCAGAGCAAGCTTCTATTCCTACAACATTAATACTTGATGGCGAAGTGCTGTATGGGAATCTCCAAGAAGCAGGACTAAATGAACAGTGGCTAAAAAACGAACTTTCGAAACAAAACTTTCATACGTATGACCAGGTTTTATATGCTGAGTGGAAAAAAAATCAGGAACTATTTGTGATGTCGTATCAATAAATCAGGCTTTATGAGCCTGATTTTTGTTTTGTTCTCATAACCATTTTAAACTTATCCTATGTAATCGTTTTCCTCTAAATATGAATGTTTTGTGACACCATGTCACAAAATTGTCGAAATTTCCAACAGCTAAAGATATATTAAAAAAACCTTGATATATCAACATTTACCCCCACTTTTTCACCCTAACATTATTTTCCTTACTATTTTTGTCACATATTAATCTCACTTAACATGTTATTATCATCTACATAGTGGTAATTAGGAAGTAGATAGAATTTTACCTTAAGAAATACTAACAAAATGATCATTGTGAAAAAACGAACATTTTGTTATACAAAAATATCTTTTTGTGGTAAACTCTAATTTTCCTTGTGAAACAAAACACAAACCTGATTTCATATAAGAAGGAGATGAAACAATTGAAGTTGAAAATGCTATTTCTATCCCTTGTAACAGCCGTACCATTATTATTTTTGAGCGGTTGTGAAATGGTTGTATTTCAGCCTCAAGGGCCAGTAGCTAGAAGTATCATGGAGCTAATTAATTGGTCTTTAATGTGGATGCTTTTAGTGGTAGTTGTTGTATTTGGCTTATTTGGCTATATTGTTTGGAAATATAGAGAAAAGCCAGAAAACATGGGTTATGAGCCTCCAGAAGAACACGGTAGTACCGTATTAGAAATCGTCTGGACAGCAATTCCTATTTTGATCGTTATCGCTTTAACGATTCCTACAGTTACAACATTGTATGACTTAGAAGATGTTCCTGCAGGGTACGAGGAGAAAGAACCAATCGTTATTCACGTCACGTCTGCAGACTGGAAATGGATATTCTCTTATCCAGAAGAAGGAATTGAAACAATTAACTACGTGAACATTCCAGAAGATACTCCTGTATTGTTTAAATTAACATCGGCAGGAACGATGCAATCTTTCTGGGTCCCAGCTTTAGGTGGACAAAAATACTCAATGAATAAAATGGAAACAGAACTTTATTTAGTTGCTGACAATCCTGGTTCATATATGGGTAGAAACACAAACTTCAACGGACGTGGATACGCTCAAATGGAATTTGAAGTACTCTCTCAAACCGTTGATGAGTATGATGCATGGGTAAAAGAAGTAAAAGAAACAGCTCCTGAGCTTACAGAAGAAAAGTACATGGAACTGCTGAAACCAACACATCTTGGTCGTTTAACTTATTCCAACACCCACTTAGCTTGGATCAACCATGCGGAACACGATTCTGAACTTGTGACAGATCCTGAAGACTATCGTTACCATGGGTACCAAGGAAAGATTTTTGACCAGGAAGAAGAAAAAGATACTACTGATGTAGAAAATAACGAAGAAGACCATGGAGGTGACCATAGTGGGCATTAAGTGGGATGAAATTCTGATTACGGGAGATCCAATTATCCTAGGTTCACAGATTGCTATTTTATTAACTTCTCTAGGAATTATTGGTGGTATTACGTATCTTAAAAAATGGAACTGGCTATGGCGTGAATGGATCACTACCGTAGACCATAAACGTATTGGAATCATGTATATCGTTGCTGCTGTACTTATGTTCTTCCGTGGCGGTATGGATGGACTAATGATGAAAGCTCAGACATCTCGTCCAGAAATGGGCTTTCTAGACGCACAGCATTATAATGAAGTATTTACAGCTCATGGTGTTATCATGATTTTATTTATGGCTATGCCATTCTTAATCGGTTTAATGAACGTTGTTATTCCGCTTCAAATAGGAGCGAGAGACGTCGCGTTCCCTCAGCTGAATGCATTAAGTTTCTGGTTATTTTTCAGCGGTGCGATGCTGTTTAATATCGCATTCGTTGTGGGTGGTGCTCCAGATGCAGGATGGACATCTTACTTCCCTCTTGCAGGTAAAGAATTCAGCCCAGGAATCGGGAATAACTACTATGCTATTTCATTGCAAATTGCTGGTCTAGGAACTTTGATGACTGGTATTAACTTTATCGTAACGATTTTAAAAATGCGTACAAAAGGCATGACATTAATGAGAATGCCTATGTTCACATGGACAACGCTTATCACTTCGGTTATTATCGTAGCCGCATTCCCGATTTTTACGGTTGCACTTGCGTTAATGACATTTGACCGCTTGTACGGTACACATTTCTTTACAGTAGCTGCTGGTGGATCTGACATGCTTTGGGCTAACTTGTTCTGGTTATGGGGACACCCTGAAGTATATATCGTTATCCTCCCTGCTTTCGGGATGTTTTCTGAAATTATTTCGACATTCTCTCGCAAACAGCTATACGGTTATAAATCGATGGTCGTTTCAATCGTTGCCATTGCAGTACTAAGTATGCTTGTATGGGTTCACCATTTCTACACAATGGGATCTGGCGCTTTAGTCAACTCATTCTTCTCTATCACAACAATGATGATTGCCGTTCCGACGGGTGTAAAAATGTTTAACTGGTTGTTTACGATGCGTAAAGGTCGAATTAAAATGACTACGGCTATGCTTTGGTCTTTAGCATTTGTTCCTAATTTTGTTATTGGTGGAGTAACAGGTGTAATGCTTGCGATGGGTGCTGCTGATTATCAGTACCATAATACTTTATTCTTGGTTGCTCACTTCCACTATGTATTAATTCCAGGTGTGGTATTTGCAGTATTCGCTGGACTTTACTACTGGTGGCCAAAAATGTTTGGTTTTATGTTAAATGAAAAATTAGGAAAATGGCATTTCTGGTTGTTTGTAATCGGATTTAATGTAACCTTTATGCCAATGTTCTTCCTAGGTCTAAATGGAGCTGTTAGACGTGCTTATACCTTCTCTGCTGAGTCAGGATTTGCTCCTCTATTCTTACTGTCTGCAATCGGATCAGTTATCCTAGCAGCTGGTTTTGCAATGTTCTGCTACAATATTTATTGGAGCATTCGTTATGCAGACCGCAACATTTCAAGTGACCCATGGGATGCTAGAACACTTGAGTGGGCAACAGCTTCACCTGTTCAACATTATAACTTTGCTAAACTACCAGAAGTGAAATCTTTAGATGTATTCTGGTATATGAAAAAGAATAATGAAGGTCTTACATTAAAAGACGAAGAAATAGAAGAAATTCATATGCCAAGCAACTCTGGTTTACCTTTCTTAATGTGCGTCGCTTTTGGAATTGTTGGGTTCTTCCTTATATTCGAATGGCATTTATTAGCTGCAATTTCTGCTGTACTAATTATTGCAGGATTGATTTATCGTTCATTTGATTACAATGATGGTTACCACATTCATAAAGACGAAATTAAAAAGACAGAAAATGCTTGGAGAAAAATGGAAGGCAAGGTGAATAATCATGTCAGCTAATGTGAACACTTCCCTCCCATTAGAATATCAAACAGAACAAAGTCGTATGAATATTTTAGGGTTCTGGATATTCCTCGGGGCCGAAATTGTATTATTTGCTACGCTATTTAGTGTTTATGGAGTACTCTATAAAAATTATGCAGGTGGCCCAACTCATCAAGATATTTTTATGATTAAAGAAGTAATGATTCAAACGGTCCTACTCTTAACAAGTAGTTTTACGATGGGTGTTGCCATTTGGGAAATGCGTCGAAACAATAAGAAGGGCTTAATTGGTTGGTTTATTTTAACCCTTCTATTAGGTGCAGGATTCCTATTCATGGAGATTAATGAGTTTATTCACTATGTTCATGAAGGTGCAACTATGCAAACAAGTGCCTTTCTTTCTAGCTTGTTTGTCCTTTTAGGAACACACGGTGCTCACGTTACCTTCGGGATTTTCTGGGCAGCGATGGTTATCATTCAAATTGCCAAGCGTGGATTAACACCTGTTACTGCTAGAAAGACTTTTATCATTGGTCTTTACTGGCACTTCCTTGATGTTGTTTGGATCTTTATCTTCACGTTTGTTTATTTAAAAGGGATGGTGTTATAGATGGAAAAAAGTACAGAACGTTTTCCGCTAGCTCACGTCTTTGGATTCGTATTGTCACTAGTTCTGACATTCGTTGCTGCATGGGTAGCACTTGAGATGAACTTGTCCTTTACAATTGTCATGTGGATTATTGGATCACTAGCAATTATTCAAGCTGGTCTTCAATTGTTTATGTTTATGCATATGACAGAAGGAGAAGACGGCAAAGTAAATATCATAAATATCGCGTTTATGGTATTCTGTGCAGTTGTTATCGTTGTTGGTTCTATCTGGGTATTAACATCAGGACATGCTGCTCATTAATGAAAATAAAAAATCCGGCTAATTAAGCCGGATTTTTTTATTTGCGTACTTCCCCCATCAAGGAAATAAATAAGCCAAAACCGAACACCAACATGGATGAAGCCATAATACTAATGCTAATAGATAGTGTATAACTCATTGTGATACCGCTTTCAAAAAAGCTGTATAAAAACAATAATGCCCCCATTACTAAACCAAATTTAGCAATTGTACTAATTGGACCTAACGCTCTACGTTGCATCTCATTCATATTATTTCATCCCCTTTATTTATATTTTAATAAAGTTCACAAATTTGTCAAATATTTTTTGAAAATTAGACACATTTTAGGCTTGTCTTATTTAAAATTACATTCTTATGAATGATTTTACCCTCCACTCGCATAAGATGTACAAGTTATCCCCTTTGGACAATCCTAGTGAGTGGAGTGATCTTGTGATTTATCTAAGTTATATCGTTCTTGGCTTAACATTGGCTGCCCCCATTGGGCCTGTAAATGCAGCAAGATTAGATAAAGGTTTAAAAAATGGATTTTGGCATTCATGGGCTGTTGGAGCTGGTTCGATGATTGCAGATGGAATATTTATGTTAACCGTGTATATGGGGATTGTACATTTTCTTGACAATCCATTAATCCAGGTTTTTTTATGGCTTTTTGGAGGATTTATTCTTATTTACAGCGGGATTGAAAGTATTGTGACTGCTAACAAGTTCACCTTTGACTATCAGCGCAAGAATGAATCCATTTTTCGTTGCTTTTTGATAGGGTTTATCATGTCTATATCTAGCCCTCTCTCCATTCTGTTTTGGCTTGGTATTTATGGATCGGTCCTGGCAAAAACAGCATCAAGCTTCGGGACAACAGATTTACTTCTGTATAGTTCCATGATATTTCTCGGACTTGCTCTATGGGATGTATTTGTTGCAGGTCTTACTAGCCTTTTTCGGAAGTGGCTTAGTTTGAAGTACATCATTCTTACCTCTATCCTCTCAGGCGTATCATTATTAGGGTTCGGTCTTTATTTTGCGTTCCAAGGGATAAAGGTATTATTTTTTCAGTAGTAACTACATATGATTTCAAAATGAGGAAGCAATGGAAAATATCCAGAAGAAATGGTGGTGAATCATTTGAATTTTCCTCCTATTTTATCCGGTCCCATTTTGAGAAGAGTGGATGAACTTCAAATTACCGTATGGGTAGCAACTTCTAAGAACTATGACATTACGGCAGACCTTTATATCACCGATCAAAATCATAAAATGCTTCCTATTTCAGTAAAGAACCATAAACTACCCTTAGGAAAACAACTTTATATACACTTAATAACCATCAATCCATTAAAGAAGCTCTTCCCCACCGATCAATTATTAAGCTATAATTTATTTTTTTCAAAGGGAAATCATACATTTGACTTACAACAGCTAGGATATATTGACCATAATAGTATTTCTAGAATTGTTAATTCGACCTTAAAATACCCTTCCTTTTATATATCAAGTACGCAATCGTCCTCGTTCTTGTATGGCTCTTGCAGAAAAATACATGGCAAGGGTGATGACTGCCTTCATTTGGGAGATCAACTACTGGAAAAACACCCGTTAGATCATACAAAACGACCCTCCGCACTATTTTTATTGGGGGACCAAATTTATGCAGATGATGTTTCAGAACTCATCTTGCCTTTTATCCGCAAAATAGCAGAGGCACTGTTGGGATATGAGGAAGACTTATCTTCTATTGATGAGCGAATAACAAACTACACTGATAGAAAACAGATTGCTAAATATTTATGTAAATTCACGTCAAGAAAATCTAGTAATCACTTATTTACTTTCAGAGAATATGCAACCATGTATTTGTTAAGCTTCGGGCCGGCACTATGGAAGCACATTTTGCCTCAATTAAGTAACAACTCCGATCATACAGACATTATAAATTTCGCAAACTCTACATTCTCTACTCAAAGACTGCTAGCAAATATACCAACGTATATGATATTTGATGACCACGATATTACCGATGATTGGAATATAACAAAAAAATGGAAAGAAAATGTGGAGAACACTCCACTCGGAAAACATGTGGTTGCTAATGCCTTAACAGCCTACTTTGCCTTCCAAGGCTGGGGAAATGACCCATCACGTTTTTCAAGTGAATTCCTCTGTGCTTTAACAGAATATATAAATACTTCCCCCACAAACATACACACTTATAAAAGTTGGATCACCTCAATAATTGGTTTTGGACCATGGACATACATAGCACCTACTAAACCAAAAGTGTTATGTCTAGACACGCGCACAAGCCGAGAATGGAGTTATAGTAAGAATCATTCAATCAGGTGGATACCTCCTTCTACATCAGGACCTGAACTAGTCAGTGAGAAAGGTTGGACTTTTGCTACAAACAAGTTATTGGAAAGTGGTTGGCGGAAGAACGATCCATTAGTCATCGTTTCGCCTGCTCCTCTTTATGGGATAGAGGTAATCGAATCTTTCCTTGAAAAGTTTATTTCTCCGTTAAGAAATAGAGGGATACCTGTGACTACTTCCTTTGATTTAGAGGCATGGAGAATGAATGGGAAAGGCGTGTATCATTTTTATGAAGTACTTATGAAATTAGATCCCTGTGAAATAACTATTCTATCAGGAGATGCACATATGGCATCTGCGATAGAAGTATGGACACAATTCGGTAAAAAAGAGAAAATCAAACTACTCCAACTTACAAGTAGCCCATTAAAAAATGAAACCTTTAGAGGCGTTTCTGGATTATCACTAAAAGCTGCCATTGTTCTTTATACCATTTTTCAAACAGAAGACAGGATTATCCGTGTTTGTGATGAGAAGCAAAATTTCCATTACAATTCAATTGCAAAAACCCATGCAGTGACGTTAGCTGAAAGTATCCATTACCAATATGTAAATAAAAAGAGTATTACAGAGTTATCCAATAATCTAGGTTTAGTATCTTTTTCAACAGGGCAAACATATCACCAACTTTTAACCAAAAAGGATGAAGCATAAAGCTTCATCCTTTTTTGACTATAGGGGAAGTAACTCAATCGTTTCTCTATTCTTCAGATCTTCTACCATTTGGACCCACTGAACAGGCTTATTTGATAACACACTGTAATAAGTAGTAATGAAATCAACGACTAAATCTGAAGAAATCTCTTCAAGCAGGTCATCTAACGGCATAAAGCATAAATCAAGACCAGCTACCGCTTCTCCATCATTTTTCCAAGAGGGGTGTACATAAGTAAAGTTTAACTTTTTGTATCCTAGATGGGAAAGTACTTCCCTTCTTACAAACGGATCCATTGCTTTTACTCCACCAAATTCGAAATCCCCGCGTTGATAAGGATCATAGATCTCCGCAAACATTCCGAACAGTTCTTTCCCATTTTCTTTCGCTAATGCAGATAAGTCCTTTAAACGGTTTTGAGCAAGAAAGCGACCTAAGCTAAGACCTTGGCGACCAATAATTGTAAAGTCTGTCATAGCAATGTTCCAGTTCGGATAGTAACGATATTCTGTGGAACCAACCACATCATCGTTATGTACTGCAACAAACACACGAATACTCGGATCTTCTAATGGCTCCTTCCATAATTCAAACTCTAAAACCTCTTCAGGTGGGAAAACTTCCTTCATTAACTCATGCATTTTAACAAACAAAGGATCCTCAATGTTCGTAATACGAATGTACTCCATTCCTTTCACTCCTTTTTAAAAATTTATTTCCAGTCAGTATAAAGATCTATTCTACGATCACGCCATGTCGTCACCGAACCCTTTTCCCTCACTTCATATAGAAGGTCTAAGTCAAGGTCCGCAGTAACGATCATGTCATCATTAATTTCTCCCTGCACCATTATGCCTTGTGGTGGAAAAGGAACATCATTCGGTGTGATAACAACCGCTTGACCAAAATTGCCACGCATAAAGTCAACTGTTGGCAAGGATCCAACTGTTCCAGTTAGGACGACATAGATTTGATTTTCAATAGCTCTTGCATGGCTCGTATAGCGTACACGATGAAAACCGTGACGATCGTCTGTACATGATGGACAGAAAATTACATCCGCCCCTTTTGCTTTTGCCATTCGAACGATCTCAGGAAACTCAATGTCATAGCAGGTAAGCATCGCAATTCTACCTTTGTCTGTATCAAACACTCGCAGTCCATCCCCAGGAGACATATTCCATTCTTCCACTTCAGTAGGAGTAATATGAAGCTTCGCTTGTTCTTCTACACGGCCATCTGGGTAAAACAGGTGAGCAACATTAAGGAGCTTACCCTGTCTTTCTAATACATGAGTTCCCCCAATGATATGCATACCTGTCTCTGAGGCGAATTTTTTGAACAATTCTACATATTTTTCTGTAAACTTTGGTAGATCATTTATGGATAAAGGTTTCCCATTTTTATCACCAATGGATAAAAGTTGGGTTGTAAAAAATTCCGGAAAGAGTATAAAATCCGAACCAAATTCCTGTGCTGTTTTTATGTAGTGCTCACACTGAGCAGCAAAATCTTCAAATGATGAAATCGTATGTAAGTGATATTGAACAGCAGATACTCTATATTTCAAAAAGCAGCAGCTCCTTTACTGTTAACATATTCAATAGTATGGATGAAATTTAGTAAATCTACAACTTTCTTGCTCTATTTATTGGTTATTATTTATAAATTGTCAAAAGCATCTTTACATACTTTCATGAAAGTGCTAATTTATTAATAGTTTTATAAAGACAGTGTATACAAGAAAAACATAGGTGATTAGGAGTTTCGTAAAGAAGAAGAGGTGAATCTATGGACAGCCAAATCATTCGTTTTATTAGGGAAAGCTACAGCATGACCCAACGAGACTTTGCAAAACTTGTTAACTGTAGCTACTCACTTATCGCCTTAGTTGAACTAGGAAAACGAAATGTTACAAAAAATCTCGAAAAAAAGATTGCAGAGGCACTTGATCTCGATCAAAAACAAATTGAATCCATATCAATAATTGTAAAAGAAATGGGTAACGGTCTTCCTCCATTTATGTAATACACAAAATAAACAGTGGCTTCTACCAAGAAGCCACTGTTTTTATTGTTGTTGATATTGTACTTGATGGAGGTTAGCAAAAATCCCACCTTTTTTAATTAATTCATCGTGAGTGCCTTGCTCAGCAATTCCGTCCTCAGTAACCACAACTATTCGATTAGCATTTCTGATCGTTGCTAATCGGTGGGCAATGATCAATGTCGTTCGATTTTTAGCCAGCTCAGATAGGGCTGTTTGAATAATCATTTCCGTTTCAGTATCTAGTGCTGATGTAGCTTCATCTAAAATTAAGATAGGTGGGTTCTTTAAAAACATTCTAGCAATCGCCAGTCTCTGCTTTTGACCACCTGAAAGCTTTAAGCCCCTTTCCCCTATTTGTGTCTCGTATCCATTTGGCAAAGAAGCAATAAATTCTTGAAGATGCGCCTTTCTCGCAGCATCCTCAATTTCTTCCTGACTAGCATGTAAATTTCCATAAGCGATATTTTCTCGTATCGTTCCTGTAAATAGAAACACATCTTGTTGAACAATACCGATATTAGATCGAAGAGACTTTTTCGTCATGGAGCGAATATCAATGCCATCTATGGAGATAGCCCCGCTCGTTACATCATAAAAACGAGGAATAAGTGAGCAAATCGTTGTTTTCCCTGCTCCTGAAGGACCCACAAATGCAATCGTTTCTCCTTCATTTATTTCTAAATTGATGCCTTGTAAAATAGATTTTGAACTGTCGTAATGGAAATTCACATGAATGAAGCGAATATTTCCGTTTAAAGTATCCATCTCAATAGCATCATCTTGATCCAAAACATCTGGTGTCGTATCGATCAGTTCCAAAAAGCGCTTGAACCCTGCCATCCCCTTTGGGTAAAGCTCCATAATTGCACTGATTTTATCAATTGGCTTAAAAAGAACATTCACGTATAAAATAAAACCTACAAGTTCACCATACGTCAGTTCACCTGAAAAACTAAGCCAAGCTCCATAAACTAACACAATAAGAACAAAGAAACGAGTCATCATATAAATGCCCGATAAACTAAAAGACATCACTTTATAGGCAGACAGTTTTGATAAACGAAAGCGTTCATTATTTGATTTAAATCGCTTTATTTCAAAAGCTTCATTGGTAAATGATTGTACAACCCTCGCTCCTGACACACTATCCTCTACCCTTGAGTTTACGTCAGCGATATCATTATACATATTACTCCACGCTTTATTCATGCGAAGATTACAAAATGTAATTAACCAGATTAATAGAGGCACCATAAACACAGCTATCAGCGCGAGTTTGACATTAATAGTTAGCATAATCCAAAACGCACCAATAAATGTCATACACGCAATAAAGATATCCTCTGGTCCATGATGAGCTAACTCCCCAAGGTCAAATAAATCGTTAGTTATTCTACTCATGATATGACCCGTCTTTGTGTTATCAAAGAATCGGAACGACTGTCTCTGAACATGGGTAAACAGTTGCTGTCTCATATCTGTCTCAATATTAATTCCTAGCATATGACCTAAATAGTTGACGATATACTGTAAAAAAGTTGAGATAATATAAAACGCTAACAATCCTAGACTGACAGAAACAATCATCGACCAGTTTCCACTAGGCAAAAGAGAATCAATAAACCATTGAACGGCGAGCGGAAAAGCTAGCTCTAATAATGCAACAACTACAGCCGCAGTAAAGTCAATCGTAAACAACTTTTTATGTGGCCCATAATAAGAAAAAAATCGGCGAATCATAGTTAGTCTCCTTATACAAAAGCTATTGGATATTATTTCTAGATACGAATTATTATAGAGTAAGACTATTTACATAGCAACGAAAAAAGAGAGCATTATAGCTCCCTTCACCTTTACTTTAATTTTAATTCTGAAATGAATTGATAGTTTTCTAAACTGTATGAACTTATTTTCGAATGAGATATGGCATAAAGTTGTGCATCTATATATACCAAGCGTTGAATTTCATTATCCCATTCTTCATACAGTTCTTTCCCCTTCATATGAGTGATCTTTGACTTCAAGGAAAAACCTTTATCGAGGCTTATATTATATACATAAGCACCTTGAAAAATAAACTTTTGCTCGTATTCATTTCCTTTCACACTCTCATACACATTGATTGGAAAAGCAAAGAGGCCATTCTCCCTATTATACAGTAATGCTTTATGATCGTAGTTTAAAGGTGAATACGTTCCTCTTCCTCCGATAATCTCTGTAAACTTTTCTTTTGGGTTATTAACATCGGTTATATCAAATATAGAGAGTTTTACACCCTCAGTTATAACTCTTGGCTCCTTATCTCCCTCCATAGTAACAAGCTTCGTATCGTACCCAAAACCTATAATATGATTCTCATCGTAAGGATGGAGATAATTACTGAATCCAGGGATTTTCAGCTCCCCAAGAATCGTTGGTTTACTTGGCTCTGATGCATCAATGACAAATAAAGGATCTGTCTCTTTAAAAGTTACAATATATATGCGATCCCCCAAAAATCTTGCTGAGTAGATTCTTTCTCCTTTTGCAAGATCAGACAGTGTACCGACCTGTTTTAAATTTTTATCAAATACGATCAAGTGATTTTTGGAAGGCTTGCTTTCATCCCAACTATCTCCTTCGGTTGTTGCTACTCGGAAATAACCATTATGTTCATCCATGGAGAATTGATTTAGAATTGTACCAACCACCTCTGTACTGCCTTGAAAAGTAACATCTAACTGATTAACCCCAAATTTATATATCATTGTCTTTGGTGTGAACGCTTCCTCTCGTTCATCTGCAGATCTCCAGTTCGTAAGGGCTAAGTAGAGGTTTTCTTTCGACATATACAGCTGACCTCCACTCCCTAAATAAGTTGTTATTTTCGCTTCCTGGGTAGGTTCAGCAAGGTCGAAAGCAGCAATAGTGGTATAATTTGCTTCCTTTGATCCAGGAATGTATTGTATTTCATCATATGATACAGAGGTTTCTTCCTCTTTATTTACAGAATCTGAGTATCTTGGACGTAGATCAACTCCATCATCATCTTCCAATAACCAATATTGTGGAAAATGATTTGCGATTAAATAAACCTTACTTCCTATCTTTCTAGCACTTGAAAGGTATCCTTCTAGCGATATTTCTCTTTCTAAAGTTGGCTTTGTTGGATCCTTTACATCATAAACAAGAGCCATTGTCATTTCATTCATAGGTGCATACAAACTATCTGTCGCTATTTTCTTTTCGGCTGTTTCAGTTTCATAACTATAGCTATAGCCGATTATTAATAACTTTTCTTTATCCAAGAACAATTGTGAAGGAGAAAATGTTTTTTGAAATTGGATGGACGCCACATGTTCCATTTTTCCAGCTGATTTGGCAGAAATAATATTTACCCTACCATCTACTACTTGATATATATATTCACCGTCCGTTTTAACAATATCCGCTTCATCAATCCCTTGAACTTGAACATTTGTACTTGAAACCTCTTGACCACTTGCTTTTGAACTTGTGTCAGAAGCAGAATTATCCATGGAGGACTCCTCCATAGCTTTATCTTCTTTTGTAAAAGTAAAAAACTTTTGATTTTGTTTTTCTTCTTTAATAATTTGGTAAAAATACTTGTTTAACTGCCCTTTATTTTCAATAACAGGTAGTATGCCGTTAACTAACTCACCTTCGAGTTCATTTCCTGATCCATACTTTGCTGCAAGACGTGTTTCTTTAGTGTACATAACAATCGCTACCAATAAAAACCCAAGGAGAATAGAAATTCCAATCATCCATTTTATTTTCATTGCAACCACCTTTCTGAAAAACGACTCTTTATAGGATTGGACTCTAATGATTACAAAAAGGTTACAAATTAAAAAATATGAAACAAAAAAGTGCGTTTGACCTAGGTTACTTGTCCAACCACCATGACCTTTTTTTCATAGGATAAATAGACAGTAATACAAGCTGTTCACTTTATAAGTGGAGGTGAAAAGAATGGGCGAAAGTTATAACGGAGGATTTAACAACGGATTTGCTCTACTTGTTGTATTGTTTATCCTGTTGATCATTGTCGGTGCATCTTATTTTAACTACTAAAATTAACTAAAGGATACCTTTGCTTAACAGGTTTGCTTCCAAACAAAAAGACTTGCTTCTATTTAAGAAGCAAGGTCTTTTTTATTTAAACGATAAATTTTAATTACATGTGTGACGAGTACTTTAACTATTGAATACACGGGGATAACAAAAATAATCCCTAACAATCCCATTAAATTTCCTGCAGTTAAAATTAGAACAATAATCGTTAACGGATGGATATTCAAGCTTTTCCCCATTACTTGTGGCGAGATGACATTGCCTTCTACTTGTTGAGCAATCACTGTTATGATGGCAACATAAACGAGCATGATGGGATCTTGAAATAACGCAACAAAAAGCGCAGGAATTACGGCTAAAAATGGACCTAAAAAAGGGATGACATTCATTAACATTGCAAACAGAGCTAATACTAATGAATAATCAAGATCAATAATTAAATATCCAATATATAGTAATATTCCAACACATAAGCTAACAATCAATTGTCCTTGAATATATGTAGAGATGGTTCTATCTGTTTCTTTTAAAATTTGTAATACATCTTGTTGTAAATCCTTTTTAAAGAAACTTGCCACTCTTGGTGCAAAATTGTTACTATCCTTTAACATATAAAACAGGATAAATGGAACTAACACCAAATAGAAGATCGTATTAATAAAACCACCAATAAATCCAAAGATAGAAAAAATCCCATTAGCAATATTACCGGTATTGTTCTTTATTTGTGCCTCCAGCTGATTACTTCCATCAATAATACCTTGTTGAATAAATTCGGGAAACGTATCACGATTTTCTTGAATATATTTGATTCCGTCAACAACCGTGGAAACCATGTTTGGTATATTGTTAATAAAAAGATCTAATTGATCAGATATTATTGGTCCGATTAAACGAATGAAGCCATATAGGACTAGTGTAATCGCTAAATAAGCGGAAAGAATTGCCATCCATTTAGGGACCTTTTTCTTCACTAACCATAAGATTAGAGGCCTACACAAGTAAAATAATATTCCTGCAACTACAAAAGGCAAAAATATCGTCTGCAATAATACGATGAGAGGTTGAAATAAAAAAGCATTTTCCCTAACTAATAAAGAAATAATTAATATGAAAATAATAGCGATCATCGCCTGAAACCATCTTTTATTTGTTAATGACATTTTACACTTCCCCATAATTTAGATATATATTTGATGATAGCAGGAAATGAAATAAATGCCAAACTTTTCTACTTTATGTTTTAACAACATGTAAATTCCCATTAATAGCAAATGTAATACGGCCCGTTTCCTCTGAAACTACAATCATTATTGCGTCAGTCAACTCAGATAATCCTAATGCAGCTCTATGTCTGGTACCGAGCTTTTTACTTTGAAATTCTTGACTACTTACTGGAAGAATATTTCCCGCTGAGTGAATAAAATCATTTTGTATTAAAACTGCGCCATCATGTAATGGGTTCCCAGGATAAAATATGGTTTCAAGAAGAGTTTGACTGAATTTCGCACCTATTATGACGCCGTTGTGTAGAATTTCTGTTAATGGCTGCTTTCTTTCAACAACAATTAATGCTCCGTGTCTCTTTTCTGAAAGTTTGGATGCAGCCTTTGCAATTTGGTTGTATTCTGTTGTATATGGTGATAAGTATGACTCTAGGTAATAAGAGGATGCAACATTTTGAGCGTCAGAAACCAGCTTAAGTAAAAGATCGAACTCAGAAAGAATACAACAATCTTCTTCAGAAATTGTGTCTTGAATTGAATTTGTTTTCTCCTGTATCGTTGATAACATAAGCTTTACATCCTGTTGAAATCTTTTTTGTTCATACATCTTTCCCACCTCCTACAACCTACTTATGAAACAAGAGATGCCCTAGTAATATTTACTAAGGCTACCCTTTAATGCACATATTTTTCATTCCCTAGCATTTCTCTTTCGAAACGTCGTATTAGAAGATCCAAACCTTTTTTCAGTTCCATCCCCTCCATTGGCTTTCCGTGACCAGTATAAATGAGCTCTGGATTAAGGTTTTGTATTTTCTTAATCGAATCAAAAGACTGATCCCAATCTTGAGTGAAATATGCTGGTGGAGCATGAATCTCTTTCCTTTGAGTTAAAACAGCTAAAGCCGATTCCTGCTTCACGGTAATAAGTGCGTCACCCGCGATTACGACACGGTCCTTTTCACGAAACAATGAGATATGTCCTTCTGTGTGTCCTGGTGTATGAATCCAGTTCCAACTAGGCATTTCTGGAATAGAACCATCTGTTGGAAGCAACCTTATATATGATTGAATATTTATCGCTTTTCTTGGATATAGAGGTGATAACCATGCCATAAGCCCTTTTTCAATGAACGGGTGTGGTGGAGGATAATCTTTTTTACCTGTTACATACTGTTGTTCCTGCTCATGAATATAAACAGGGACCTGCCATTCATTCAATAAATAGGAAAGAGCACCAACATGGTCAAAATGAGCATGCGTCAAGATGATAGAAATTGGTTTCTTTCCACCACCTAATACCTGTTCAATAAATTGCTTAATATAAATTCCTGAGAAAGGAACGCCCGCATCTATTAATACCCAATCGTTCCCCTCTTCTCCACATCCACCTACTAATGCAATATTTGCAATAGCTGTACGATAGCCATAAATATCTTGCGTTATCTTATTCCTTCTTGCATCCAAGTTCATTCACCTCCTATGAATAGGATGTGATAGTTTCACCCTATTCATGTTAGGAGATTGTTACAATTTTTATGATACTTCTGCAGTTTTGGATGCTTGAACTAAATGTTCAATTTCAGCTAATTTCTTTTCATGGAAGTATTGCACAATCTTACTGCCAACAACTACTCCATCGCAGTAAGAACCTAATTCTACGACCTGTTCAGGGGTGGATATCCCAAATCCAGCAAGCACTGGAATAGGACTTACGCTCTTAATATCCTTTAAATATTTTGAAACACTATCATTAAATTCTGTACGAGCACCTGTTATTCCAGTAACTGTGACAGCATATAAGAAACCTCGACCTTTCTTTGCGATTTCTTCTATTCTTTCAAGTGGACTTGTTAATGTGACAAGGCGGATCAACTCAATATTGGCATCTTGTAAGTGAGGAGCAATTAATTCTTCCTCTTCAATAGGTAAATCAGGAATAATGCAGCCGTCTATTCCAGCTTTAACCGCGTCATGAATAAATGAACCAATTCCATAAGCATAAATCGGATTCATATAAGTCATTAAAATAAGTGGGGTAGATACAATCGGACGAATCGTTTGAATCGCTAACAATACTTCCTTTAAGGTTGTACCTGATTGTAATGCCCGTATCCCTGCTTCTTGAATAGCTGGTCCATCTGCTACTGGATCTGAAAAGGGGATGCCAATTTCTATTGCCGTTGCTCCGCAATTCTCTAAAAAGATCAATTGATCCATTAACTGATCTAATCCTCCGTCCCCTGCCATCAGATACGGCACAAATGCCTTACTATTGTTCTCTTTTAGGCTATGGAACGCCTTTTCAATGCGATTCATTATTACAATGCCTCCTTCATATTTGCTTGAATAGTTTGTACATCTTTATCTCCACGACCTGAAAGACAGACGACAATTGACTCATTTTCTGTCATTGTTTGCGCATGTTTTAAGGCATATGCTACTGCATGTGCACTTTCAAGAGCAGGAATAATCCCTTCAAGCTTACACAACAATTTTAATGCTTCTAACGCTTCCTGATCTGTAATACTTTCGTACTGTACTCTCCCGATATCTTTTAAGTAACTATGTTCTGGCCCCACTCCGGGATAATCTAAACCTGCAGAAATGGAATGAGCCTCTTGGATTTGACCAGCATGATCTTGTAACAAATACATAAGAGCACCGTGTAGTACTCCTGGCTTTCCTTTTGTTAGGGAAGCTGCGTGCTGCTCCGTATCAATTCCATAACCAGCAGCTTCTACACCTATTAGTTGTACCTCACTATCCTCAATAAATGGATAAAACATCCCCATTGAGTTACTACCACCACCAATACAAGCTACAATGGCTTCTGGGTTTTTGCTGAATTTTTCATTATATTGCTGCTTCGTTTCCTTCCCGATCACACTTTGAAAATCTCTAACCATCATCGGAAACGGATGAGGTCCCATAACAGATCCTAAAATATAGTGAGTATCTGTCACATTTGAAACCCAATAACGCAATGCTTCATTACATGCATCCTTAAGCGTTCTACTTCCAGAGGTGACAGGTACTACTTTTGCACCTAGCAACTCCATTCGAAACACGTTTAGTTGCTGTCTTTTAATATCTTCCTCTCCCATAAATATAACGCATTCCAGATTTAATAGTGCACAAACCGTTGCAGTAGCTACCCCATGCTGACCTGCTCCGGTTTCAGCAACAATTTTCTTTTTTCCCATTCTTACTGCTAACAGCGCTTGACCAACCGTATTATTAATTTTATGAGCGCCTGTATGATTTAAATCCTCTCTCTTTAAATAGATTTTTGCACCGTTCGCATGCTTGGATAAATTTTCAGCAAAATATAAAGGTGTTTCTCTTCCTACATACTCTTTTAATAAGTAGGCTAGATCCTTTTGGAAGCTCTCATCATTTTTGGCTTCCTCATAAGCCTTGCCTAGCTCTAAAACTGCTTGCATTAACGTTTCTGGTACAAATCTTCCCCCGTATATACCAAAATGGCCCTTTTCATCCGGCATTACATATGTCGTCATTTACAAATCTCCCCTGTTCCCAATTTCGCTTCCTTAAGAAAATGAATCATTTTCTCATCGTCCTTTTTGCCGTTTGTCTCCACTCCACTACTAACATCAACCATATATGGCTGTAGTGCCTGAATAGCTAACGAGACATTTGTGATATTAAGCCCACCTGCTACAATAAGCTTTTTCCCTTTTATAGCCATTGAGTCCACGACCTCCCATGGAAACGTCTCCCCGTTACCACCTCGGTATTTTCCTTTAGGACTATCTAAAAGGATATATTCACATGGATATTCCTGAATTTTCTCACAATCCTTCTTTGATGATACACCTAATGCCTTGATCACTGGTACTGAAAATTTTTTACAAACATCAGGATTTTCATCTCCATGAAGCTGAACCACTGTTAATCCTGTCTTATCAACTATATCTTGGATGGTCTCTACATTCTCATTTACAAACACACCAACTTTTAATACATGAGCGGGAAGGGTGTCAATAATGGTTTTTGCTTGTTCAACTGTTACCTTCCGTTTGCTCTCTGCAAAAACAAAACCAATTGCATCTGCTCCAGCTTCCACAGCAACCTTTGCTGCATGTATGTCAGTGATTCCACATATTTTTACTTTCAATTAGAAGCCACCCTTCTTAACGGAAGCTTCATTGACCGTAATGCTTCTTCCGGCTTTTCATGCCTCATAAATGTTTCACCCACTAAAATACCTGAAGCACCAGCCGCTACCACTCTTCTTACATCTTCTGTAGTAGCAATACCACTCTCGCTTATTAAGTATCTATTGGAATCAACTATTTTAGTGGCTAATCTTTCTGTTGTTGCTAAATCGACTTCAAATGTTTTTAAGTTTCGATTGTTTACACCAATTAAAACATTATTAGTAGTTAACACTTTTTCTAATTCTGCCTCGTTGTGTACCTCCATGAGCACCTCAAGACCTTTGCTAGTAGCGTAATGATAGAGCGAATGCAAAGTATCTAAATCTAACGCAGCAGCAATTAACAAAATAAGATTAGCACCTGCATGCTTTGCGTAATCAATCTGAATAGGATCAATAATAAAATCTTTGCAAAGGATAGGTGCCGTGATCGTCTTTCTCACTTCTTCCAAGTCTCGAAAATCTCCTTTAAAGAAAGTACGGTCTGTCAAAACACTTACCGCATCCGCACCTGCTTGAACATATTGTAGGGTCTGTTCAGAAGGATCACAATCTAGATTAATTGCTCCTTTGGAGGGAGATGCTCTTTTAAACTCTGCTATAATTTTCACTTCTTCCGCTTGTTGTAACTTTTGAATAAATGACACATGCTTCCTGTCAACTTCCTTTAGCACTGGTTGTTCTTTTAAAATAAGTACTTCCTTCTGTTTCTCAGCAATAATTCTGTCGAGAATCGTCTCCATACTTACACGACTCCTTCTTTTTTGTATTTTTTCCCTTTTGCAATTAGACTTTCAAGCTTCTGTTTCGCCGAACCGCTTTCAATACTCTCTTTTGCCTTTGCGATCCCTTCTTCAATGGAATTCGCTTTTCCACTTGCATAAATCCCAATCCCTGCATTGAACAACACGGTATCGCGGCAGGCTCCTTTTTCACCATTCAGAACAGATAATAAAATTTCCCCATTTCTCATGGCATTACCACCGATAATTGCCTCGTTAGGATAAGAAGATAAACCAACCTCTTCAGGGGTAATTATCTTTTCTGAAATCGATCCATTATCAACAATGATTAAATGATTTTCCCCTTGTAACGATGCTTCATCCATAAATCCTGCACCGTTAATTACAACTGCCCTTTTTCTACCTAAGGTATGAAGAACCTCACCAAAGGTCTGAAGCAAATCTCTTCTATATATTCCTAATAATTGATAATCAAGTTCCATTGGATTTGTTAATGGTCCAATTAAGTTAAATATCGTAGGTATTTTTAACTCTCTTCTCACTTTCATAATGTTTTTTATTTTTGGATGTACATGTGGAGCAAATAAAAAGCTAATCCCAACATCTTCTAAACATTCTTCTGCTTCTTCAGGGGTTAAGGATAAATTAATCCCTAAATACTCCAAAACATCCGCACTTCCGGTTTTACTAGAGATACTTCTGTTTCCATGCTTGGCAACTGAAATACCAGCACCAGCAATAACAAATGCGGAAGTAGTGCTTACATTGAAGCTTTTCGAACCATCTCCACCTGTACCACAATTGTCCATTACATTCTCCATCTTTTTGGTAAAGGTGAGTGATTTTTCACGAACGGCCTGAACTAAACCAACAATTTCCTCCACCGTTTCTCCCTTTGTCTTCAACCCAATAAGAAATGCAGCAATTTCACTATCAGTGACTTCGTCGGAAAAAAGTTTCCTTACTGCATCTTCCATTTCTATTTGTGACAATGACTTGTTTTCAGACAGTTTTTGTAGATACTCTTTCATTTAGAAACTCCTCTCCAATTGATGTTAGGAATGCTTGAATTAGTTTTTTTCCGCTATCTGTCCCAACTGATTCGGGATGAAATTGAAAACCATATAATGGTGCCTCTTTGTGTTTAATCGCCATAATCTCGCCATCATCAATGGAAGTAGCAAGAACTTCTATCGTGCTTGGAAGTGTTCCTTTTTCAATAACAAGGGAATGGTATCTCATTACCTCCAAAGGTTCTTCAAACTCTTTAAAAAGCTCTGACTTCTCATGAGAAATCTTTGAGATTTTACCGTGCATAATTTCTTTCGCTTTTGATACCGTTGCCCCAAAGGCATGACCTATTGCCTGATGCCCTAAACATATTCCAAGGATTGGTATCTTGGTATATAACTGCTGAATCACTTCAATACAAATCCCAGCGTGTTCAGGGCGTCCTGGCCCTGGAGAAATCACAATTGCTTTGGGAGATAGCTCAATAATGTCTTTTACTGTGAGACTATCGTTTCTTTTTACAACTATTTGTTCTCCTAGTTCACCTAAATACTGATATAGATTGAAGGTAAAGGAATCATAATTATCAATTAATAAAATCATTTTTCAACCTCCAAAAAAGCTTTCATTTTGTGAATAGTTTCTTCGTATTCTTTTTCTGGAACCGAATCATACACAATTCCTGCCCCAGCTTGGATATATGCTGTAGAATCCTTAACCACCATTGTTCGTATAGCAAGAGCAAAGTCGATATTTCCATTAGCAGAGTAATAACCGACTGCTCCTGAGTAGATGCCTCTTTTGACATCTTCAAGTTCGTTTATGATTTCCATCGCCCGAATTTTTGGTGCTCCAGAAACGGTACCTGCCGGTAGGCATGCAATCAATGCATCGATTGGATGATAACTGCTCAACAACGTTCCTTTTACTTCTGACACAATATGCATCACATGCTTGTATTTCTCGATATCCATGTACTTGCTGATCTGCACACTACCAAATTCACAAACTCTACCTAAATCATTTCGACCAAGGTCAACAAGCATCCGATGCTCAGCTAATTCTTTTTCATCTTGAATTAATTCAACACTCAATTGCTCATCTTCTTCCAGCGTTTTCCCTCTAGGCCTCGTTCCTGCAATTGGATTTGTGTAGACAGTTTGCCCGACTGCCTTCATCAAACTTTCCGGTGATGCTCCTGCCACCACATAATCTTCAAAATCGAAATAATACATATACGGCGAAGGATTTTGAACTCTAAGCTTACGATAGAAAGAAAATGGATCACCCTTTATAGTTGCTTTCATCCTTTGGGAAAGAACGACTTGGAATATATCGCCTTCTACAATGTACTCCTTTGCTTTTTTCACTCTTTCAATGAACTCTTCTTTTGTGATTGACGCTTCATAGGAAGAAATGGAAACTGATGATGGTGCTTCTTCTCTTCCGTTCAAAATCTGATTTTTTGTTTCTTCGACCAAACCTTGTATATCCTCCAAAGAAGATTGATCACTGATTGGAATTCCAACAATGAACACCTTTTGAGTTAAATGGTCAAATACAACGATTGTTTCGAATAAGAGAAAATGGACTTCCGGAACGATCATTTCGTCTCTTGGTATTTCACCGATTTCCTCGTAATAACGAACGATGTCATAGCTTACAAAACCTGCAGCTCCCCCAATAAAAGGAATTTCTTTCATGAAATCATTTTCAATATTCGGTACAATCTTTTTCAGCACCTCAAGAGGGTTAGCTCGGAGGGTTTCACTGCTTTGTTTTTTAATAAGTATTGTGTTATTTCCGCTGCCCTTTAGTTCCACTGCAGGATTAGCTGCTATGAATGAATACCTCCCTGAGTGCTCGTGCTTTAACGAGCTTTCTAATAGACATTTCTTTACACCTTTAATTCGCTGAAATATAGAAATGGGTGTTAACGTATCACCAAGAATTTCTTCAATAATGATGTTTTGAACATTGGCATTCATGTTTTTTCCCTCCTTATAAATAAAAAAATCCCCTATACGCAGAAAACTACGTATAGAGGACGATGATCATCGTGGTGCCACCTCAAGTTCAGAGCATACATGCTCCCTTTAATTCCTTGTAACGGTGGAATTCCGTTGGTCCCTACTCACGTTCAAGACCACTCTCATAAGTCCATTCAGCCAAGGGTTTGATCGGTTCTCAGCAATCCCGACTCTCTGTGTCAAACAAACTCGGCTTACTACTCTTAATCAACGATTTACTTTTATGAATACAAAAAGGGCTTCTCTCCTGAAAAAGGACGAGAAACCCGTGGTGCCACCTTTATTAGCTAATTGAATTAGCTCACTTTACAGATATCTTTGCTTTCATGAAGCAACAAATATCTGTCTCTTGTAACGATGAGACTTTCGCCAAGGCCTACTACTTTATAAGGTTCGGTTTGGAGGCTCCGAAGTCCATTCCCTAATACTTCCACACTGATTTGCACCAACCATCAGCTCTCTAAAGTTTCTGTAAAAGGTACTACTCTTCATCAACACCGTAGTCTTTAATTGTTTATTATCATATAAGATTTACCTAAAAAAGTCAACGATAAAAACTGAAAATTTAAAATTAAACCGTTTTTGCTAACATTTTTTCTACATTTTCTCTCCACACATGTGCCAATTCATTTACTTCTAATAAGTCTTTTAAACCCTCTCTATTTTTCTTATCATGAAGGAAAATTTGATTAGCATAAAGGATAGAAACTTTTTCTTGGGTTCTTTCTAACAATTCAAGCTTCCCTTCACTATGTACGGTTCCTTCCTGTAGCACCTTAAAGAAATAACCCGTATAGTTTGTCTCGACAATTCTTTTTAAAAAGAGATCTACATCATTGAACTTCGAAATTTTGGAGCAAGGAACACGACCTTGTGTGACTTGCACAACTGCATTCCCAAGGGAATAAATATCTCCTATGTAAACATCCTTTTCAAGCATACCCGTTACAGAAAGGTTTTCTCCTAGGGCTGGTGGGGTTAGCTTTACACCAAACTCCTTTTCCCATTGCTTATAATGTTCAAAAGAATAAACGCATACCGCCCGCTCTGGTCCCCCATGGTACTCTAAACTTGCAACACCATCTCCGTCAAACCCATCCTTTGTTAACTCGGCTACAGATACCTTTTCTTTTCCAATACCTGAGCTTTCGTTTTTCCCTTTCCACATAAAAGCTTTCGGCTTACCAACACTAAGAGTTATTATTTCTCCCATTATGTCACCCCATACAATTCCTATGATGATTCATATTTTAGCCTACAGTTTCTGAAAAATCCATTTTTATGTAAAGAAAAAAACTCATGAGTTTTGATTCTAAGGTCCATATTATAGTTATGCGAGTAATCACCTAATTAGGTGAAAAGGTCCCTTTCTTATAAAAAAATGAATGAAGGCGGGTCGAAATGTCAAATTCTTATAAATCTAGAAACGGGAAAAAATATAAGGAAAACAAAAAGAATGGTGATGGTAAACACCATAATCAAAGGTGGGCAGTGCTATCATTATCATCTATTCCTCTTGTTATGACACTTGGTAATTCCATGCTGATACCGGTACTTCCCGTTATGGAAAAGAAAATTAATATTTCTCCCTTCCAAACAAGTATGATAATTACTGTTTATTCAATTGTTGCTATATTACTGATCCCAATCGCTGGTTATCTATCTGACCATATTGGAAGGAAAAAGGTAATAATCCCAAGTCTTTTCATTGCAGGTGTCGGGGGACTTATTTCTGGTTGGGCCTCTTGGAAGATGGATGATCCTTACTGGATTATTCTAATCGGCAGGGCTTTACAAGGTGTTGGTGCAGCAGGGGCATTCCCTATTGTTATGCCACTGATTGGGGATATGTTTAAAAGTGAGGAAGAAGTTAGTAGTTCTCTTGGCGTGATTGAAACTTCAAACACTTTAGGAAAAGTATTAAGCCCTATCCTTGGTGCTTTTTTAGCAAGTTTTTTCTGGCATCTCCCATTCTGGTCTATCCCAGCATTTTGTATCATTTCTATTCTTTTAACTCTCTTTCTCGTTCAAAATCCGAAAAAGAGAACTGAACCAATTCCATTTAAAAAGTTTTTTCAAAAGGTAAAGAAAATCTTTATTCAAGATGGTCGTTGGCTCTACACCGTATTTATTGTTGGAGTTATTCTCATGTTTGTTTTATTTGGAATACTATTTTACCTCTCAGATATATTGGAGAAACAGTATAATATTAAAGATGTGAAAAAAGGATTGTTTTTAACAATCCCACTCGGAGCACTATGCCTTGCTTCGTATATAACAGGTAAAATGATTAAGGAAAATAAAGTTTTGATGAAATGGATTACGTTTGTTGGAATCGTTTTACTAGTGATTAGTACGGCTTCTCTAAGCTTTTCGGATAATTTATGGTTTATGATATCAATGTTTACCATCGGTGGCATTGGAATAGGCGTTGGACTTCCTTGCTTAGATGCGTTCATTACAGAAGGAATCGAGATGGAGGAGAGAGGCACGATTTCCTCTATCTACAGTTCTATGAGATTCATTGGTGTAGCAGCGGGACCACCTATTATGGCAATTCTTCAAAAACATCTGCAAAGTTCCCTATTTTATATACTAGCTGGTATAAGTGCAATTGGTTTACTTGTAATACTATTTGGTATAAAACCTGAGAAAAAAAGTGCATAAAAAGAAGTCGTACTACCTTTAGTACGACTTCTTTTTTATTTAATTTGGTCTCTTCTTCTCTGCCTTCTTTTCTTTTGTTGAAGCATTCCCAGACAAATCCATGTCATTAATGCTTTTCGGAACACTTTGCATGCCTGATTTTGTTTTAATATTTCTCTTCGTCAAATGAATCCCCCCTTTATTCGAGCTACATTTAATATGGCTTTTCTGACCTTTTTCTACGCATATTAAAAAGGCCAGTGGTATCCACTGACCTTGACGACTTATTCTTGAACTGGTTTCTTTACTAACCCAAGGATTACTCCTGATACGATGGCTCCAGCAACGATAGCGATTAAATACATAAACCATCCGCCCTCAACTAAAGGAACTACGAATAATCCACCGTGTGGTGCACGTAATCCAATACCAAACATCATTGTTAATGCACCAGCCACCGCTGAACCCGCCATTAGTGAAGGTATAACACGAAGTGGATCAGCCGCCGCAAAAGGAATGGCTCCTTCTGTGATAAAAGATAATCCCATAATATAGTTAACTTTACCTGCTTCTCTATCTTGCTTTGTAAACTTATGGCCAAAGAAAGTAGTAGCGATTGCAATTCCAAGTGGAGGAACCATACCTGCTGCCATAACTGCAGCCATTGGCTCATATACTCCATTTGCTAGCAACCCAGTTCCAAATACATACGCAGCCTTGTTAATCGGTCCACCCATATCAAATGCCATCATTAAACCTAATACTAATCCTAGTAATACTGCATTTCCTGTACCTAGACCTGATAACCAATTAGTAATTCCTGTATTAAGCGCCCCAACTGGACCATTTACGATATAGATCATTGCAAAACCTGTAAGAGCAATTCCTAGCAAAGGATATAAAAGAATTGTTTTAATACCTTCAAGAGATGATGGTAAACTTGTTAGTAGTTTTTTCAGACCAACAACAATATAACCTGCTAAGAAACCTGCAATAATTCCACCTAAGAACCCTGCACCACCGCTATTCGCTAATAAACCTCCAACTGCACCAGCTGCAAAGCCAGGACGATCTGCGATACTCATAGCAATAAACGCTGCTAAAATAGGAACAATAAACCCAAATGCACCACTACCACCACCGATTGTCATTAATGCTTCCGCAATTGGATGATATGAAGGATCCTCTGGATTAAAAGCGTTGTAACCGAACATGAAAGAGATGGCAATTAATATCCCTCCACCTACAACGAATGGAAGCATATTAGATACACCGCTCATCAAGTGTTTGTAAATTGTAGCTCCCACACCTTGACCTTTTTGCTCAGATGAAGTAGAAGATGCATTCCCACTACCCTTAAGAATTGGGGCATCTTGTTTTAGAGCTCTTTCAATAAGTTCCTTCGGCTTACGAATTCCGTCTGCTACTTTTGTTTCAATAACATGCTTCCCACTAAAACGATCAGTTTCAACATTTGTATCAGCTGCAACAATTACAGCAACTGCTCTTTCGATTTCTGCAGGCGTTAAGACGTTCTTTGCTCCGCCAGAACCTCTTGTTTCAACTTTAATATCTACACCTAGTTCAGCCGCCTTAGACTTAAGAGAATCAGCAGCCATATACGTATGAGCAATTCCAGTTGGACAAGCAGTAACAGCAACGATAAATTTCTTTTCCCCAGACATCGTTTCCTCGTCCCCTTCCTCTTCCTGGTCGTACTGATCAATAATATTCAAAACATCACTTTCTGTTTTTGCATTTAATAATGATTCTCTTACTTCCGTTTTCATCAAAATAGACGAAAGTCTTGCGAGCGCTTCCAAATGAGTATTATTTGCCCCCTCTGGAGCTGCAATCATAAAGAATAAATGTGCTGGTTGACCATCCAGTGAATCGTAGTCAATTCCATTTACCGACTTACCGAATGCAATTGAAGCTGTTTTAACTGCCCTCGTTTTTGCATGAGGAATGGCGATTCCTTCGCCAATTCCGGTTGTACTTTGCTCTTCACGCTTTAAAATGCCTGCTTTAAATTCATTTGCATCCTCTAACTTTCCAGCCCGATCTAATACATCGACGAGCTGATCAATCGCTTCAGACTTTGTTGAGCCTGAAAGGTTTAGATGAATGGTTTCTTTTGTTAAAATTTCAGTTATTTTCATCTCTATTTCTCCTTAGAACTTTGTAATGTTAACGCTTGTATATAGTGTTTCTATCATTTCTTTCGTTGCTAAACCAATTGAAAATGCAGTTGCGCTTCCAGATGCAACACTGTATCGAAACGCTTCCTCAATCTCCTTCGTTTCTTCGTATTTAGCTAGAAAACCGGCTACCATTGAATCTCCTGCTCCAACTGAACTTTTCACTACACCTTTTGGTACATTTGAAAGGTAAGCAACCTCACGATTTACTAACACGGCTCCTTCTCCTGCCAAAGAAACAATGACATTTTCTGCTCCCATTTCTACAAGCTTACGAGCATAAGGAACCACTTCTTCTGCAGTTGAAAAACTTGTATTAAATAATTCACCAAGTTCGTGGTGATTTGGCTTAATAAGAAAAGGATTAAACGGTAGAACTTTCTTTAATAAATCTCCTTCTGCATCTACAACAAACTTTGTTTGGTTTAGATGGCAGATAGAAACTAGTTTTTCATACGTACTTGACTCCATACTTGATGGAATGCTACCAGCTAATACTAAAGTATCTTCTGAAGTTAATTGAGATATTTGATCCTGAAGCTTTTTAAAATCTGCTTCTGTGATGGTTGGTCCTTTTGCATTAACTTCTGTTTCGCTATTGGATTTCAACTTTACATTAATTCTCGTATCTTCATGAACCTCAACAAATTTTGTTTCAATATCTTCCATTTGCAAATAATTCTTAATGTAAAGTCCTGTAAAACCACCTACAAATCCTAAGGCTTTACTTGGAACACCCATTCTTTTGAGAAGTCTTGAAACATTTATTCCTTTACCACCAGGAAATTTAGATTCATTTTTTGTTCGATTCAGATCGCCAAGTGTTAAATCTTCAACCTCCACAATGTAATCGAGGGAAGGATTAAGTGTTACGGTGTAAATCATTCTTTCACAACCTTTATTGTCGTTTTGCTCATGTATTGATCTTGGAATTCACTATTTAGTTCATCCGTAATGATGGACGCTTCATGTAAATCAGCAATTTTTGCAAATGCTATTTCTGAAAACTTCGATTCATCACTTAACACAAATGCTTCTCTTGAGAGAGAAATAGCTGATTGTTTAATCATTGCTTCTTCTTGATCAGGTGTGGTGTACCCAAATTGAGTATGGATTCCATTGACTCCCATAAAGCATTTGTCAAAACGGTATAGCTCTAAACTTGTTAGCGCTCCTCGACCAATAATGGCATTCGTCTTAGGTTTTGCATACCCACCGATTAGATACATTGGGATGTCTCTATCTAGTAAAGGTTTTACATGCATAAGTCCGTTTGTGACGACCACAATGTTTTTTGGTAAGTAAGGAATCATTTCCATTACTGTTGATCCTGCATCAAGAAAAATACAATCTCCTTCTTCCACTAAGCTAGAGGCATACTTGGCAATTCTTTTCTTTGGTTGAAGGTTTTTGGTGGCTTTTTCGACCATGCTCGGTTCTTGTAGCTTTCCCTGTAACCTGGCAGCACCACCATGTATTCTTTTTAAGAACTTATCATCTTCTAGTTGTGTTAAGTCCCTTCTAATCGTTGACTCTGATGAATTTGTTAAATCTACAAGGTCTTGTATCTTCACAACACCTTTTTCCTTCAATTGTTGCAAAATCAATCGATGGCGCTCTGGTGTTAACAATGCATCACCTCATTAAAACGCTTTCTTTTTTTATTTCTTGAATCTAGAGTACTATAACCCCTCTCGGAAATCAATCACTTTCTATCAAAATCTTTCTCAAATTATCAAAATCTATCAAAATTTCGACAAAATTCTACCATTTTCCTATGAGAAAATGAAGGAATTCGCTTAAAAACATTCACATGTTTTACTAACTGTTTGGGGAAAGTAGTAAATGAATTAGATAAGGAGGCTATAATTATGGATTCTAGAAGAGTAAAGCAAATATTATCATCTTCAGCAGATATTCACGTGGAGTATAACGGTGCTTCTGTATGGATTGACGAACTTCATGAAGATGAGAAGACCGCAACCGTTCATTTGCGTGGACCATTGGAAGAAAGATCAACTGTCGATATTTCTGAACTAGAAGAAGCATAATAAATTACAACCAAAAGGACTTCAACTTATGAATCTTTTTGGTTGTTTTTTTTTTACAGATTTTTATTAGGTCAAAAAAAAGAAGCATCCATTCAAAATGTCGGATACTCCAATTATTTTCCTTCGGGTTGGGCCTGATTACGCTCATTTTGGACCTTTTCATACCATAAGCGGGCATGTGAGAGCATTGTAAATAATAGAAAGAAATTCATTGACCATACACTCACGAATGGTGCAATTCCTCCAATTTCAATTGAGTGCCAACCTTTTAGCTTCATCACTAAAAAGGTCTCAATAAAAACCAGAAAAAAACCACCGATCCCAGCAATAATTGTTCGAAGCATGTGACACCCCCACGATCTATACAGAATTTTGTAATAATTATAACAAACTGTCACAAAAAGTTCAAATATTAAAAAAGGTTGGGCATATATCTATGCCCAACCCGACTTCTTAACGATTTCTACCTGTCATATTACCATTATTCCCACCAAGACCATTACGATCATTATTGTTATCTTCATCATTAAGATCTAAATCCAAGTCATTGTCGTCATTATCGTCATTTAAGATGTTGTTATCCCGATCATTTCGGTCATTGTCCAGGATATTGTTATTTCGGTTGTCTCGATCATTGTCAAAAATATTATTATCACGGTCATCGTTATCGTTATTAAAGATCCCATTTCCTCGGTTACCATTATTATTGTCTAAAATACCGTTATCATCATTTTGATTGTATCTTACCGGTCTATAATTGACGTCATCGTCATTGTTTAAGTTGTTATCGTCCACTCCACAAGCAGACAATAAACCAAGTGTCATAACGGATGACATCGCTGTAAGAAGTACTTTTTTCTTTATCATTTCGTGTTACCCCCTTGATTTCTTTTGGTGAAGCATCTTTAATTTGCTCACTTCCAGGGGTTTTTAACCTACATCCCACTTATTGTTTTTTGACACATGCTCCAATATAAGGTATTCAACTTATTAAGATATAGGGCAAAATAAAAAAGCCACGACAGTGACTTTATCTTTTTAACTTATTAAACGTTTCAATAAAGCAGTCTGGTTCTTCTCTTACCTTATAAGGAAACAATCCTTGATTTGTATGTAAATATAGAATTCCTAATTCTTTCGTCAATTTCCTATATGAAATATCAAGTATATCCGAAAAAGGAAAGGTTGAAACACTTGTAGTTATTTTGTCTTCATACATCCTTAAATGTTGCTCTTCGTGGAGGACTAACTGGGAACCATCTACAATTTTTCTTGTTACAGTAAAGTATCGCTGAGTCATAATCACAAAGAAATGTACTCCTTTTTATTTATAATCATTAGATTTTTATTTTCAATTATCCATTGAAAAGGTAAAATAGGAGATATTTTATCTTATTGGAGGATCTACCATGCTGAAGATACGCGAAGCACATATTAATGATTTACCTTTCCTTTTATCAATATATAATGATGCAATCGTAAACACAACTGCCACCTTTGATTTGGAACCTGAATCATTAGAGAAAAGAAAAACATGGTTTGCCAAATACGGTGGTAAATATCCATTAATTGTTTCTGAATGGAATGGTGAAGTGGTTGGATATGGAAGCTTAAGTGCATTCCGTGAAAAACCCGCATTCAATTCAACCACCGAATTATCAATCTACATATCTTCATCAGCAAGGGGCTTAGGAATTGGTACCGCATTAATGACTGAGTTAATTACTCGAGCAAAAGAAAACGGATTCCATACAATGATCGGAGGAATTACGCAAGGAAACGAAGGAAGTATTGCCCTACATAAGAAATTTGGATTTACATTGGCAGGACATTTCAAAGAGGTTGGGTTTAAATTTGATGATTGGCAGGATGTACTCTTCTATCAACTCATCCTTCCAATCGAGTAGAAAGAAAACTTCGAGAAAGGCTAAGACTAGCCTTTCTCATTCATTTTAATAAGACTTACTTGGGTTGTTTAACACTTCTATGATTTTAGTTGATTGCTTCATTTCACTATGACATAAGGGGCAGCTTGGGCTTTCGGTGCTTTTAAAATTGTCACGAATCCAACACTTACAACTTTCTGATGAGCAGACCCACACCTTTGTTTCTTCTTTCACAACTTCTTCTTGATTTTTTCTTCCGAATCCCATATTTCCCCTCCTAAAGTAGCTAAATAATAAAAAATCCAGCTATTATAAAAAAGAAGACCAATCTATCACCCTTTTTATAATAATTGGATTTTCTATTCCGCTTTTTTTCCTTAAATAGATTATACCACTGTTGTGAAAATTTGTATAGAAAACATTTCCCTAATAATTACTACGAAAGTATATATACTAACATTACATAGTTTATGAAAGGAGACTAATAATGGATTATAGAAAACAGAATAACTTCCAAATTCCTTATAAAAAGCAAGATACTAGTTATGGGATTGAAGAAGAGATGAGTCTTCAATCTATTCAATTTGCAACCACTCTTAATACTTACCTAAATGAACGAATAGATTCAGAATACCAAGAGAACGACTAATCCCTATTCCCTTCGACATAATCCTGTTGAAGGGGATTTTTTTCTGAATTCACATAAATCTTTTTGTCGTACAAGCAATCCTTCATGAATACAATGTGTACGAGCAGTTGTATTTGATTGGAGGGAATTTACTTTGGGTGTATTTTTTAGTTATGTGCTACTGGGTTTATCACTTGCTGCTCCGATTGGTCCTATTAATGCTGCACAAATGGATAAAGGCATTAAACATGGCTTTTTAAACGCATGGGTGCTAGGCCTAGGGTCTGTGATAGCAGACATTTTTTATATGCTGCTTGTTTTTTTAGGATTTTCTCAATTCATTGAAATTCCTATAGTAAAAATGTTTTTGTGGTTATTCGGTTTTTTTGTATTGGTCTATACAGGTGTGGAGGGGTTAATGGGTGCTGGAAAAATTGTACTTAGCAACGGAAACAGGGATGCATCTTTAACCAAATCCTTTATTACTGGATTTTTCATGTCCATCTCTAATCCACTAACTATTTTATTTTGGTTAGGTATATATGGATCCGTATTAGCAAAAACGGCAACCATGTACGCACACACAGAACTATTATACTTTAGCAGTGCCATCATTTTAGGACTTATTATCTGGGATGTGTGTATGGCAGCAGTTGCAAGCAGCTTTAGGAAATTACTCACAACAAAACTGCTAACAATTATAACAATCATCTCTTCTATATCCTTAATTGGTTTCGGCTTATATTTCGGGTTTGAAGCTTTAAAAATCTTTATGAACTAATTTAAAAGCCCCCTAAAAAATGGGGGCTTTTACCGTTTTCGATAGGGTCGATGGCTTTTTATCTTACCATTATGTGTGTTGATTTTTTTCTTTTTAGCCCGGTCTTTCACAAAATGGGAGATGATGTCAGCGCAAATAATTATTAGCACGATTAAAAGACTGACAAATAATCCAGGTCGGGAAGAAGCATGTAATAAAGTACCTGAAATGGCTAAAAGGATAAGTCCCATCCCGATATACCTTTTGATATGGTCCCAGCGAGAAAAAGTAATGAGACGCGGCGCTGAAAATAAAACAAGAATCCAATTGTATAAAAGCATTAATCCGGCTGCGGTTGTAATATACTCATAAATGGAATCCGGCATCAACCGTGCAGTGACTATGGAAGCAACTAAGCCTGATATCGTGACCATTAAAGCAATGGGAGGTACTTTTAATTTCCCTTGCTTCGCTAATATTTTGGGAGCATCATGATCGTCTGCCATTGTTACTAACATGGTTGTTATAGCGAATAACGATGCTGCCATAGTCGAGAAACCAGCAATAATAAGAGCCCCATTAAACACATGAGGAACAAACCCTAAGTTGGCATATTCGTGAAGAGCGCTAACAAATGGACTTTTTTTATCGGAATGTTCTTGCCAAGGAATCATTGTAACAGCTAGAAATATGGATATAAGGTAAATGATCGTTAGGACGATGAGCATGATTTTACCTGCTTTTGGAGCTTCATCTTTGTTCTTTAAACGCGTGGCCATAATTCCCATAATTTCTATTCCGCCAAAAGCATAAAATCCAAAAATTAGAGCAGACCATAAGCCTTTTAATCCATTTGGTAAGATTTCATTTTTGGTATTAGGGAAATGATCAAATCCCTTCTGGCCGTCAATAACCCCAGTTAAAGCAAGAATAGCAATAATTATAAACATTAAAATAGCTGAAATCTTAATAACACCGAGGAGGTTTTCTATTTTCTCGAACCCTTTATTACCTAGAAGAACAACAATAATACCTAGTACGGCATAAAAAGCGGAAAATACCCATAAAGGGATATTCGGAAACCAAAATTTAGTAAAGATTGAAAGTGCTGTAAGTTGGCTACCAGTAATGAGCATTTCTGACATCCAATATACCCATCCACTTGTAAACCCAGCCCATGGACCAAAAGCCTTTTTCGCATATGCCCGAAATGATCCTTTTTGAGGGTCCTGAGCGGACATTCTTCCGAGTGAGTCATATACAATATAAGTCCCTGTCCCTGCTATTAAAAAAGCCAATAAGACAGCTGGACCAGCCATTTGTATCCCGATGCTTGAACCTAAAAAGAAGCCCGTACCAATAATACACCCGACTCCAATTAAGGATAACGCATACCAGGAAAGTCCTTCCTCGTTTCCTTTTGTCTTTTTATCCACATAATTCTCCCCTTTCATTACCTATTGTTCGATGAACAGGAAAGAGTTATGTATCTATAAAACAAAATGTTTTACTTATGATTACAGAGTCACTTCACCTGTATATACAGGCAAATAAATAAGAAATCGTGTTCCTAAAGGACTGCTTTTAACATTCATCGTCCCATGATAGTTTTCAATGATTTTCTTTGATACAGAGAGCCCTAATCCAGTTCCCTCATCCTTTGTCGTAAAAAAAGGATCAAATATATGTTGAAGTAGGTTAGGAGTAATTCCAGCACCATTATCAACAAATTCAATATATATATGCGGGCCCACCAACTCAGTTGAAATCGTGATCTCCATTGTACTATCATTTTTGGCTTGCAAGGAGTTTCGATATAAATTAGAGAAGACCTGAAATAACTCTTCTCGATCACCTACAAAGAAACATTTTGCAGATGCCTCACTAATTTTATATGTAATATTAACATTATGAAGAAGTGCATCACTGTTGAGAAAATGACCGAGATAATCAATAAAGAAATCTTTCACCTCTAGAATTTCTCTCTTAACCGTACCAGGCTTCGATATACGCAGAAAATCGGTTATAATCTTGTTGGCTCGATCAATCTCTGGAATAAGTAGAGACTGAAACATCTCCGCAGTCTCCTCATCAACTCTTCCCTGTAGTAATTGTAAATATCCTCTTACTGTTGTTAAAGGATTTCGAATTTCATGAGCAATTCCCGCTGCTATTCTACTAGCTAAAGTTTGTTTTTCCGCTTCCTTAATATGATTTAAGAACCGAAATACACCTACAACACGTTCGATCCTTCCTTCTGAGTTTTTAATTAGTCTTGTATTAATAATTCCGTAATTTTTATCTAATATTTCTTGATTGACAATTGGCTTACCTGTTCGTAGCGTTTCAAGCATTTTGATTTGTTCATCTGGAATTTGGAGTAGTTCTCGGACATGCTTGCCAACTACACTTTCACGATTCACATGTAAATCCATTGCAGCCTGCGCATTGCAAAGAGTTACTATCCCCTCAGAATTAATAAATACAATATGATGCGGAACTACATCTAAAATTTCATTTAGAAAAATCTCAATTTCCCCAAAAGGAATCATAGGCGTCGAGGTGATTTTTAATTCTCTATTTTTTGCAGTTGAATCTTTTATTAAATTAACGTTCTGAACCTCATTTTTAGTAAGCTCCATTCTTAAATCCGGGTCAGTATATGTAAAAGAAAAAGGCAATGTAGATACAAACCTTTTGTATAAAGACAATTCTTGTTTTAATTGTTCCATTTCTTTTAAGTTATGATTAATTGTCAAAAAAAACTCTCCTAGCATATAACGTTCTTCCTATTATTATACGCTTAGTTCTAATTCATGAAAACTGCTTTTCCATCCTACAAAATAAGGTTATACTAATACAAGTTACAATCAGGAGGTAAAAGATGAAATTTACAGAATATACAGTAGAAAGAGTTGAAGACCCCTTCAATATATTAACAGGAAATCGATACGAATTTTTGATCGATTTTAATGTGGACGAAGAGGATGAATTGTTCAGAGAAGAGGGGCTAAAGTTAAAGGTCCTATATGTGGTTGATGAAAATGGCCTACGTATTTCACACTATCACATACTAGAATCAAATACAGAAAAAGTGTTGGAATTTGACTTAGAAGATGAAGAGCTAGAAATGCTTCAATCCTTTTGTAAAGAACATTATCTAGAAGCTGAAGAGGAGTAAGAAGAGCATTCGCTCTCTTTACTCCTCTTCTACTTTTTTACCCTCTTCAATAATATGATACATTAAATGCGCTAAATGGTGAATGGGCCCATACTCTTCTTCAGCCTCTTGCCCCTCAGCTTCCTCTTCATTGTACTCCAAATCATTTAATTGAAGTGCTGCAAATTGATAAAAATCCTTAAGTTCAAACGAATAGCAACCACTTGGCTCTTCACTTTCTTCTTCATAGTGAAGAACAAGATACGATTCTTTTCCTTCTTTATCCACTGCATCAAAATAAACAAAAAACCCGATATTTGTATCTAATTCGAATAAATGCCTAGTCCCGCCTTCTGTTGCCAGGTGAAAATCTTCTTCATTTAGTTTATTAACTCTCATCTTATCCACTTGATCTTCTTTATGAAAATTTACTGCGAATGATTTCATATTCAACCTCCTATTTGTTTCAGACACAAAAAAGAGCTCTAAAAAGAGCTCTATTGGATCCATTAGATTTTATTAACATTAACAGCTTGTGGTCCACGCTGTCCTTGTTCGATATCAAAGCTAACTTCTTGACCTTCATCAAGAGACTTGAAGCCTTCGCTTTGAATTGCTGAGTAATGTACGAATACATCCTCTCCACCTTCAACCTCAATAAATCCAAAACCTTTTTCTGAGTTAAACCATTTTACTTTACCAGTTGCCATGTAAAAAATCCTCCTAAAATTCAAAAGCTCTTATTAATGATACCAGGTATCACATTTATATATTGCCTATTTTTTTGAATTTCAATCATAAAAATAGAATTTATTTTTGTTTTGCTGGTTTTCTATTACGAGATCCTCTATCATCTCTGCGATCTTTGCCTCGGAAATCCTTGCTTCTACCACGGTCATTCGAACGTGTACGGTCTCTAAAACCAGACTTCGGTTTACGTGAACGAACTGGTTCTACCGCTGTTAGTTTGATTGGAGTAACATCTGGTTCCTTAGTTAAAAGCTTTAATGTTGCAGCTAGTACCGTTACAGAATCAATATCCTCTAATAACGACTCAGCGGCACGTTTGTAATCAGAGTAATCATTATTTTCAATTACCTTCATAATTTTATTAATTGTAGCTTCTTGATTACCAGCGATTACATCTTTGTAAGAAGGAATTGGTTTTTTAACCATCTTTTTCTTTGTTACTTGCTCAATAATTTTTAAATGATCAAGTTCGCGCGGGGAAACAAATGTATAAGCTAGACCTTTCTTCCCAGCACGTCCTGTACGACCAATTCTGTGTACATAGCTTTCTGGATCCTGCGGAATATCAAAATTGTACACGTGTGAAACCCCACTAATATCCAGACCACGAGCAGCTA
This sequence comes from Robertmurraya sp. GLU-23, assembly GCF_052983275.1. Lineage (NCBI taxonomy): Bacteria > Bacillati > Bacillota > Bacilli > Caryophanales > Bacillaceae > Robertmurraya > Robertmurraya sp. GLU-23. The sequence goes on along the minus strand of NZ_JBRKCV010000001.1, from coordinate 722,439 downwards.
CATCAGTTGCTACCATGATTTCAATTGTACCATCCTTAAAGCGACGAATGACTTGGTCACGTTTTGATTGCGGAATATCACCATGGATTCCTTCAGCTGAGTAACCACGCTTGATCAACCCTTCAACTACTTCATCTACACGCTTTTTCGTACGGCCAAAAACAATTGCAAGCTCTGGAGATTCAATGTCGAGTAAACTAGTTAATACATCAAACTTTTGCTTTTCATGTGTTTCAAGATAAAATTGTTCAATATTTGTGACTGTCATTTCCTTTGCTTTCACTTTTACAAGCTCAGGGTTTTTCATGAATTTTTCTGCAAGAGTTTGAATTCTCTTGGGCATTGTCGCTGAGAAAAGTAATGTTTGACGTTCCTCAGGAATATCACTTAGAATTCTTTCGATATCTTCGATGAAGCCCATATTTAGCATTTCATCTGCTTCATCTAGAACAACCATTTTAATATTATTTAGACGAATTGTTCTTCTGTCTAAATGGTCAATCAGTCGTCCAGGTGTTGCAGCAATGATCTGTGGTCGGTTTTTTAATGATCGAATTTGGCGATTAATATCTTGACCACCATAAATCGGAAGTGTACGAATTCCTTTTACTTGCCCAATTCGGTTTAATTCTTCAGCCACCTGAACTGCTAGTTCACGCGTAGGAGCTAATACAAGACCTTGAATACCCTCTTGTAAATCCATCTTTTCTAGTAATGGAACACCAAACGCTGTTGTTTTTCCTGTTCCTGTTTGTGCTTGCCCAATCATGTCTCTTCCTTGAAGAGCGATCGGAATCGCTTGTGCTTGTATCGGCGTTGGTTCTTCAAATCCCATATTTGATACTGCTTTTTGTAATTCACTACTTAGACCAAAATCTGAAAATGTTGTCAAAGTTATTTTTCCTCCTTAATTTTAAACACCTATATCATTATTTTGTACTTAGAATTATATTTTAAAGTTTTTTTTGTAATTTTTTTTGAGTGAAGGAATGATCGCGAGAGAATAAAACGGAGTTAATTATCATGGTTTCATTCCAAAGAAAAAGGTGATGCTTATATCAATGCATCACCTTAAATGACTCAATATATTAAGCTTTTTGAACGTTAGAAGCTTGTGGTCCACGGTTGCCTTCAACGATTTCGAAAGTAACTTCTTGGCCTTCTTCTAAAGTTTTGAAGCCTTCTGATTGGATTGCTGAGAAGTGTACGAATACATCTTGACCTTCAGCTGATTCGATGAATCCGAAACCTTTTTCTGCATTAAACCATTTAACTTTACCTGTGTTCATGTGTAAAACCTCCAAAAAATTGTTCACCATAAGTACTAAATATATAGATCAAAAACGTAAAAAGCCGTAACAAGCAAGGAAGGGAAGAAAATCGACCACATCCTGCAGTTACGACCACTTAACCAAAAATATATACCGAACTTTATAGCGTTATATTCATATTAATCGAATATGAAGAATAAGTCAAGAAGATTAAATGGATTGAACTACTTCATTTTCTACTTTTGACTGCAACGTACGTTCTGCTGAATCAACTGTATGTTTTAAAAGCATGGCAATCGTTACTGGACCAACCCCACCAGGAACTGGTGTAATAGCGGATGCTTTCTCAAAACAAGTATCGTACTCTACATCTCCAATGTTTCCTGGGTTATAACCAGCATCTAAAATCACAGAACCTTCCTTCACCCATTCACCCTTAATAAAGTTAGGCTTACCAACTGCAGCAACAACAATATCCGCTTGTTTCACAATATCTGGTAAGTTGTTAGTATATGAATGGCATGTAGTTACAGTTGCATTTTCATTTAATAGTAGTGCTGATACTGGTTTACCAAGAATTGGACTTCTCCCTACAACTACTGCATGCTTTCCTTGTACAGGAATTCCGTATTCTTTAATAATGGTTAAAATTGCAGCTGGTGTACAAGAAGGAAACACACCAAACCCTAATGCTGTTTGTCCATAACCAAAGCTAGTAACACCGTCAACATCCTTTTCAATGCTGATTGTATCAAACGCTTTTCTTTCATCCACTTGCTTAGGTACTGGGTGCTGAAGTAGAATGCCATTTACATTATCATCGTTATTTAATTCAGTAATTGTGGCCAAAAGCTCCTCAGTAGTTGTGGTTGCAGGCAAATGAATTCTTTTCGATACAATCCCTAATTTCTCACATGCATTTCCCTTCATCTTCACATATGTGGCAGAAGAAGGATCATCACCAACGAGAATGGTAGCCAAACAAGGAGTAACTCCCGCTTCCTTGAGCTTTTCCACTCTTTCCTTAAGAGAATTTTTGACTTTGTTTGCTACCATCTGACCATCCAAAATAACAGGTTTCGTCACGTTAACCCCTCCATATATTAGAAAAAGAGACAGACGTACGCCTTCTCTCTGCCCAGACGACCGGCTTAACAGCGACGCAGCTCCCCTGTGGTTGCTTCCACATTTGTCGTCAGTTACTGCGATTTTTTATAAACTTTGTTAATTCATGCTTATTATATTCTTAAAACACATATATTTCAACCAAAATAATATATCAACGTTCGGGTTTTTGTTTTGTATATAGAAAACGGACAACTATTGTTGTCCGTTAAGAAAACTCTTTTGAGATATAATTGGCTGTAGTAATTTACCTAAAACAATGAAAGCCCTACCTCTCTTCCATCCTTACGGTTCCTAGACCGCGCCAGTGTGAATCAGGCCCTGTAATTCTTCAGGGAATGACACTCTTGTAAACTTAACTCTAAATCATTTGTTTGGAAATGAGTATATAAAGTGAAAATACGAAAAAAAAGAAGGATTGTTGGGGAAACCGTCTAATGTAATTTTCTAATGGTATCATGGAATACCATTCTGAAGAGTATCAATTGTATTACAAACATATTTCTTGTTGAAGTTTATTTTATTGTATAAATAACAATCCACCTCAAAAGAGCAACAGAATTCATTGTATAACATTTTTTTACTTTTGTCAAAAAAGCTCCCCATAAGGAGAGCTATGCTAGCTTTTCACTAGTTTGATCATCAATGGGAACAGTTGCATATAACACTTCAATTTCTAATTCCTTTTGATACTTCTGTTGGGTCTCTTTATTCCAGTCAAGTTCTTCAGCCATGAAATCCAACACTTGGTCTTTATATGTTTTAACCGTATTTATATCAAAAAGAAGGGCCCCAGTTCTCCGATTGAAAAAATCAATAGGTGAATACGCCATTTCATGATCGATTGCGTACTTTAATTGTGCAAATAAAGTTACAGGGATTTGATATTTTCTTGCTTCCTCTTTATTTTTTTGGATAATCTCCAGTAAGATAGGCACGTTGGAGCCATACATTTTTATCAATTTCTTTGCGTCTTCGGGTGATAATCCTACTTCAACTCCCTTTTTGACTTGATTAGAAATATACATATTAAATCCTGTACTCCCCCCAACATCGCCTCCAGAAATAGGATAATCCTTTGTGCGACAACTTGAGAACTCCTCTCCTGATTCTTCATTATATTTTTTTGCTAATAAGTCAACAACTGTCTCCGCCATTTTTCTATAGCCTGTTAACTTTCCACCCGCAATTGTAATCAAGCCTGACTTTGATTCCCATATTTCGTCTTTTCTTGAAATTTCAGAAGGATTTTTTCCTTCCTCCCAAATTAATGGTCTAACTCCAGCCCAATTCGATTCAATATCATCAGCTGAAATCTGAACTGTAGGAAACATATAGTTGATACTAGCAATAATATAGTCTCGGTCGCTTTTGGTCATTCTAGGTTGGGCAATGGACTCGTCATAGAATGTATCAGTTGTACCTACATAAGTTTTTCCATCCCTAGGAATAGCGAATACCATTCTACCGTCAGGTGTATCAAAGTAAATGGCCTGCTTGAGAGGAAATCTTTCTTGATTAACAACAATATGCACACCTTTGGAAAGCTTTAGCACTTTCCCAGCTTTGGATCGATCAAGTTCTCGAATACTATCTACCCAAGGACCAGCAGCATTAATCACTTTCTTTGCCCGAATTTCATATGATTCTCCACTAATTAAATCACTTACTTTCGCGCCAACAATTTTACCATGTTCATAAACGAGTTTTTCTACCTTTGTATAATTAATCGCACATGCGCCCTTGTCAACCGCTGCCTTCATTACTTCTATTGTAAGCCTTGCATCATCCGTACGATATTCGACATAGTAACCGCCACCCTTTAACCCATCCTGTTTCACAAGCGGTTCCTTTGTTAAGGTTTCATTTTTTGAGAACATCACTCTTCTCTCTGATTTTTTAACTCCCGCTAAAAAGTCATAAATACGTAACCCTACAGAAGTACTAAACTTCCCAAATGTCCCGCCTTGATGAAAAGGAAGCAGCATCCATTCTGGCGTAGTTACATGTGGGCCATTCTCATACACAATGGCTCTTTCCTTACCAACCTCCGCCACCATTTTCACTTGAAATTGTTTTAAATACCGCAATCCACCATGAACAAGTTTTGTTGAACGACTGGAAGTACCAGCAGAAAAATCTTGCATATCAACAACCGCCGTTTTCATTCCGCGAAGGGAGGCATCTAGTGCAATACCAGCACCTGTGATTCCACCACCAATAACTAAGACATCATAATGTTTTGATGAAAGTTCAGTTACTAGATATTTTCTTTGTTTATTTGAAAAACTCATCCCTGTTTCCCCCTACTTCTTAATTAGAGTGAATAAAAAAGACCACAAAATGCACTATCCTTAAAGATAATGATTTTGTGGTCTCTCCGATTCTCCAACCTGAATTATTAACTTGCTATTATTATACCAAACTGTATGTCACTGGTAAACATTAATCACATCAATATATTATTTAAATGACATTGCTGCATGAACAGCCTTTTTCCATCCAGAATATAGCTCTTCTCTTTTATCAGGATCCATTTTCGGTTCAAAAGCACGATCCACTGCCCATTGCTTAGCAATATCTTCTCTGCTTTCCCAATACCCAACCGCTAATCCAGCTAAGTAAGCAGCACCTAGTGCGGTCGTTTCATTTACCTTTGGTCTTTCCACTGGTACGTTTAAAATATCAGATTGGAAGCTCATCAAGAAGTCATTCTTAACAGCCCCGCCATCTACTCTTAACGCTTTAAGTTCAATACCGGAATCCGCTTCCATGGCAGAAAGAACATCCTTTGTTTGATAAGCTAAAGATTCTAGAGTAGCACGGACAAAATGCTCTTTTGAAGTTCCTCTTGTTAACCCAAAGACCGCACCACGAACATCGCTATCCCAATAAGGTGTACCTAATCCAACGAAAGCTGGAACAACATATACTCCTTCCGTTGATTCTACTTTTGACGCGTAGCTTTCACTATCCGCAGCATTCTTTAACATTCTAAGTCCATCTCGAAGCCATTGAATGGCAGAGCCCGCAACGAAGATACTCCCCTCTAACGCATACTCAACCTTCCCATCAACACCCCACGCTAACGTAGTCAGTAAGCCATTGTCGGATTTCACTGCCTTTTCACCCGTGTTCATGAGCATAAAGCAGCCTGTTCCATACGTATTTTTAGCCATCCCTTCACCAAAACAAGCTTGACCAAACAAGGCAGCCTGTTGGTCTCCAGCAATCCCCGCAATCGGAACCTCTTGCCCAAAGAAATGATAATCAACCGTATGTGCATACACTTCTGAGGACGGACGAACTTCAGGAAGCATGGATTTTGGAACTGATAAAATTTCAAGAAGCTCCTCATCCCATTTCAAATCGTAAATATTATACATTAATGTACGAGACGCATTCGAGTAATCGGTAACATGAGCTTTCCCACCGGATAACTTCCATACGAGCCAAGTATCTATTGTTCCAAAAAGAAGTTTCCCTTGATCTGCCTTTTCACGTGCACCTTCTACATTGTCGAGAATCCATTTTACCTTTGTTCCTGAGAAATAAGCATCGATAAGAAGACCTGTTTTATCACGGAAAAGATCATTGTATCCTTTTGCTCTTAACTCATCACATATTCCACTTGTTTGTCTCGATTGCCAAACAATTGCATGGTAGACTGGAAGACCTGTTTCCTTATCCCAAACTACAGCTGTCTCACGTTGGTTTGTTATCCCCAATCCAGCAATTTGTTCAGGTTTTACATTCGATTCGGACATAACACTCGCAATAACAGCTAATATAGACCCCCAAATTTCGCTCGCATTATGTTCGACCCAACCTGGCTTAGGAAAAATTTGAGTAAATTCCTTCTGAGCTACGTGGACGATTTCTCCCTCTTTGTTAAACAAAATCGCTCTAGAGCTTGTTGTACCTTGATCCAAAGATAAGATGTACTTTTCCATTAATAGTTCCCCCTAATAATAGATATTTTTAAGCTGCTTGTGAGGCAGTCGAATTACTTGATTGTTTTTTACCAAAAACATATGATAATGAAAGAACGACTATTGAAGCGCCTACTACCGGCCAAGTGTAGGAACCTGCTTCTCCTAGAAAGACTGTTTCGTAGAAAACTGCTCCTAATGCACCACCAAGAATTGGGCCAACAACTGGAATCCAGGAATAGGCCCAGTTCGAACCACCCTTACCTGGGATGGGAAGTAGAAAATGCGCAATTCTTGGACCTAGGTCACGGGCGGGATTAATCGCATACCCGGTGGTACCTCCAAGTGACATCCCAATTACCACAATTAAAAGCCCCACTGCAATTGGATTAAGTCCTTCTGTGAAATTATTTGCTCCGATAAATAATAATCCTAATACTAAAATAAAAGTACCGAACATCTCACTAAATACGTTTGAGAAAGTATGAGGAATTGCAGGACCAGTTGCAAATACACCTAACTTCGTTCCAGGGTCTTCTGTACCTTTCCAATGAGGTAAATAATGTAAGAATACTAAACTAGCTCCTATTATAGCACCAAGCAATTGAGCAATTATGTAACTCGGTACATCTGCCCAAGGAAAACTTCCATTCACCGCAAGCGCAATCGTTACAGCAGGATTTAAATGTGCCCCACTAATAGAGCCTACTGCAAAAACAGCCATGGTTACCGCTAGCCCCCACGCTAGAGTAATCACAATCCAGCCAGGATTGTTAGAATAACTCCCCTTTAGAGAAGAACCCGCTCCAATTCCCGCTCCAAACACAATCAAAATCATAGTTCCAACCACTTCACCTAAAAACGGCGACATACACATACCCCTTTCTTTTTTATAAATTTCAAGCCAACACTTTGGAACATCAAAAAAGACCCACGACAGAATACACCATTTAGGCAATCTGCGTGAGTCTCCTATTCTCCGTCACAAATGATTAACTTGTATTTACAGTATATAAATATTTGAAAACGCTGTCAATAACTATATGAATAAATTGCTAAAATTTACAAACATTTTAGTAGATTAATATAAGTTCCATAGTTCCTTTTTTGAAGTTGTTATAGACGTAGCACCTGCCTTTAATGCATTATCTACCTCATCAAACGTACGAATAAGACCCCCAGCAAAAATGGGAGTATCAAGTCTATTTTTTACTTCTTTTATCATCCAGGGCATAGCTCCTGGAAGGACTTCAATATAATCTGGCTTCGTTTTATTCACTAGCTTATAGCTCTTTTCTAGTGCATGGGAATCAATTAAAAAAATCCTTTGAACTGCAATTACCCCTTTTTGTTTTGCTTTTAAAATGACACTTGATTTGGTAGAGATTATTCCATACGGTTTAATTTCCTGACAAATATATTCTGTTCCATAATCATCATTTTTCAGACCATGAATCATATCAACATGGTAGATCATGTCCTTTCCATGCGCCTTAGCTAATTGATTAATATTTTTCAACTGGGCGATATGCGTTTCTAAGAACACCCCTACTCGATACGAGCTTTTTAAGAATAACTCAAAATCCTTTAAATTTGATGATGCTGGCAATATTTTTTGGTCCATCCTCTCACATCCTTATCTATTATCTTATTTTGTATATTCGTAATTCTCAAGGACTTTTTATGCAAAAAAAGAAAAAGCCAACCATTGTTACCGGTTGACCTTTTTCTCTTATGCCTGTTTTTTAGTTTTGACTGTCGTTCGTTTTTTCTTGGTAGCTTCTGTCGTCGCTTGTTTCGGTTTTGTTTTATCAATAGACGCTTGTAGAGCAGCCATTAAATCAGTGACATTTGACTTTTGTTCTTTTTCAACTGGCGTAACAATATCTTTACCTGATCGCTTAGATTCAATTAGTTCAATCAATGCGGTTCGATAATCATCCGTGTATTTTTCCGGATTAAACGTTGTGGTTAATTGATCAATCAACATAATAGCTGTATCAAGTTCTTTATCTGTTACTTTATCTTCCGCAGGAACATTTGGGACATCAGCTGCGGATCTTACCTCATCCGGAAAATGAATCGTTTCCATTACTAATGAGTTTTCATACACTCGTATGACAGCCAACTGTTCTTTTGATCGAATGATAATCTTTGCTAGGCCAACCTTTTCAGATTCTTGAAGTGCCTTTCTTAATAAGGAGTATGCCTTTCCACCCCCATCACTCGGGGACATATAATAACTTCGATCAAAATAGATTGGATCGATTTCCTCCATCTTTACGAAATCAATAATCTCCACTGCCTTTTCTTCATTCTCTTTTTTTAATTTATTAAAATCCTCGTCTTCCAGAATGACGAATTTTCCTTTTGTGTATTCATATGCTCGAACAATTTCATCTTGCTTAACTTCTTCATCGCAAACAGGACAAGTTTTTTCATATTTAATCGGAGAGTGACATTTCTTGTGTAATGTCCGAAGCTTAATGTCCTTATCTTCTGTTGCCGAATGAAGCTTGATGGGGATATTTACAAGCCCAAAGCTGATACTCCCTTTCCAAATTGTATGCATGTGCATTCTCCATTCCTATTAGCCATTTTTATTATTTTTGCTTTAAAAAAACACATTATCCTACTTACTATTTGGAAAAAGAGTAAGTAAATGATGATATAGGAAAACTAATAAGTAAGGAGAGTGATTCGTGTGAAACCAATGCTACCTACTTTAACATTTGAGGTACCACAAGGTGATAATTGGAACTACGAAGTAAAATACGATGGCTTTCGTGCCCTTTTATTTTGGGATAAGGAAATAAAATTAATAAGCAGAAACGGAAACTCCTTACTCGAAATTTTCCCAGAAATTAAACTTTACTTAGAAAAAAACAATGAAGTATTTAAAGAATTTCTACCCTTGGTACTCGACGGGGAGTTAGTGTATCTTGAAAATGAATATAAAGCGCATTTTAGCAACATTCAAGTTCGAGGCAGAATGCGCAGCGAAAAAAAAATACTTGAAAAAGCATTGCATAATCCATGCCGTCTCCTTGTATTTGACTTATTATCATTAAACGGAAAACCTTACAGTGATAGGAATTATGTTGATCGTAAAAAAGCACTTCTTAAGCTTTTTGAAGACTGTCACTTACCCACAGCTCCCGACCCCGTGAGTTCAGATTTAATTCAGCTAATCCCCGCTTCTAAAGATTATCAAGCCGTTTGGGAACACGTCGTTTTACATGATGGTGAAGGAATTGTGGCCAAACAAGATACAAATCAGTGGGAAGAAGGCAAACGAACCACTCTTTGGTTGAAGTTTAAAAACTTTAAATATGTTTCCTGTTTTGTCACGGCATATGAAAAGTCAAATGGGTATTTTTATGTAGGGGTTTACAAGGATACCAATATATATCCAATTGGACAATTTTTATTTGGAATTAAACCCGAGGAAAAACAAGCCTTATTTCAAATTATTAAAGAAAATAAAACAAAAGAGGATGACCGGTTCATCTACGTTCAACCTGCGATCTGCTTAGAGATTAAGTATTTAGAACTTTATGATGAACAAATGCGTGAGCCTCATTTTGAACGGTTTCGATTTGATCTTTCACCTGAGGATTGTACGTTTGATAAATTTGTTCACCAGCAAAAGAATTTGCCTCAGGATATTGATATTACCCATCCAGAAAAGCCCTTGTGGGAGAAGCCAGCGGTGAAAAAGATTGATTTTATTCGTTATTTACAGGAAATTTCACCGTATTTATTGCCCTTTTTACATAACCGACTATTAACCGTTATACGTTATCCACATGGGATGTTCGGTGAAGCTTTTTATCAAAAAAACTGCCCTGACTATGCACCTGATTTCGTTGAAACCGCCTTACACGAGGGAATCAATTATATCGTTTGCAATAATTTAAAAACGTTATTATGGTTAGGTAACCAGCTAGCATTTGAGTTCCATATTCCTTTTCAAACTCTATCTAGTTACGGACCAAGTGAAATTGTGTTAGATCTGGATCCTCCATCTAGAAAGGAGTTTAAACTAGCTATTAAAGCTGCTCAAATGATAAAAGAAGTTCTCGACCAATTGAAACTGAATGGGTTTGTAAAAACGTCGGGAAATAAAGGGCTACAGATTTATATCCCACTTCCTGAAAATGAATTTTCTTACGATGATACAAGACTGTTTACAGAATTCATAGCCGAATATTTAATCTCGAAAGCACCTGATTCATTTACTATTGAACGCTTAAAGAAAAATAGGCAAAATAAATTGTATATCGATTATATTCAACATGCTGAAGGGAAAACCATTGTGTCACCATATTCTGCAAGGGGAAATGATACTGCTGCTTTAGCCACTCCCTTATTTTGGGATGAGGTAACAGACGAACTTCGTATGGAGGATTTTACAATCTTAAACATGATGAAGCGTATCAATGAAAAAGGCGACCCGTTTCAATCCTATTTCGAGACGAAACAAAAGCAAAACTTTTCACCCATTCTTGTATTTTTAAAACAAAAAAAATAGCCGGGGATTGAACTGCACCCCGGCTTACCTTACAGCCATTCATTTAACATCTGTTTTGAATATTCTTCCAGTTTCTTATATTGACTGATTTCTTTTGTGATTTCTTCCTTTTTCACATAAGAAAATACTTGTTGTTCCAACTGAACTTCTATTTGAAAACGATTTGTAAAGGTTGCATTCCCGATTAAGTCAATTTTAAAAGAGTCACCAACTTTATGCGCAACACAGCGTACCTTTCCACCTGGGTTAAACACATCTATCGGCTGTTCAAACTTATTTAGGCCAAGCAAACAAGTAACAAGTGTAGAAGCAGACATCGCTGTTCCACAAGCATTCGTAAACCCAACCCCTCTTTCAAATGTACGTACAAAGATACTTCCTTCCTGAAGCGGCTTAACGAAACTCACATTTACTCCATCTGGAAATAACTCGTTTGGATTATTTACCTTTTCACTCAGTTCTTTTTGTATATTTGATTGAATTTGATCTTTTGATACAATTCCAATTAGATGAGGGTTTGGTACTGCAACTGCAGTGAACTTAATTTCTGAAAGTTCTTGTATTGGTTCATCTATTAATGTTTTTTGATTCATATTTAATGGAAGATCTTTAAGTTCAAAGGAAACAGGCGAGATTTCTACCTGATATGTAGGGATTTCTCCAAGTATGCTTTCTCGCTCTTTCACTTCCAAATTCGCTTTCATCGTTTCTATGATTGCATTTTGGATGGAAAGTTTTTCACAAACATAACGGGCTACACAGCGTAATCCATTTCCACACATTGACGCCTCTGATCCATCTGCATTAAATACTCTCATTTTGGCATCAAATTTTTCACTACCTAGTACAAATAAAATACCATCAGCTCCAACACCATTTTCTCTATTACAAAGAAGTAATGCAAGCTCGGATCGCTGTTGCTCAGTAAATAAAGGATTGGTCATTTCATCAATGATGAGGAAGTCATTATTTGATCCATGACATTTTAATATTTCTAAAATCACATTCAAACCTCCGTAAACATACATATTAATATCCTACATTTCCTCTATTGTACAATAAAATAATCGTGTAGAACATTATGTTTTTATTTTATAGATAACAAATATCTTCTACAACCATACGATTAGACCAATTGATTGCTTCAGCATATAGTTTGAATAAATCTGTTTCCATGATTCCAAGCTTTTTACATAATTCTCCGATCATTTTCCATTGTGCCTTTTCAACAGCAACGGCAAGGTCCAACACATCTTTATACTCGTTTTGCACTCCCATTAACGCTTGGACCATCTCCTCGTTTAGCGGAAGGGAATCAATCATTTTCTCTATTGGAATGGCTTTAACCCCATTCATAAAAGAAAAAATTCCTGTCATAAAGTATCCTGGTATTTTTTCGGATTTACCATTCCGTATTCTCCCAATTTCTTCGCACAGTCTCCCTCTTGTTAAGCATAGTTTTGCCACGTCTAAGGAAACACTAGAGGTTTGAGTTAATTCTTCCCTTGCTGCCAAAACATATATCCAGTTCTCTATTTCAAAGGGTCCAAACTGTTCGACCGCTTGGCGAATATGATAGATTTTTTCTTTTAATTTATTTGCAGGTGAATTAATTAGTTTTAGAATTTTGTATGAAAGAGAAGGATCTCTTTCAATAAATTCAACTATATCATTAACAGAAGTCTTTTCCTTTGATATAAATGCTCTCATATCAACATAAGAGGTAAAACAAGCTGGGATATCAAATGTTGAGAAAATGGCAGGCTTTGCAAAATAATAGCCTTGAAACAGACTATAGCCATTAGATTTTGCTTCCAAATATTCTTCATTGGTTTCTATTTTTTCAGCGATTAAGGTTGTATTACTATCCATTGCCTTCTTATTTATGCGCTGTCTTACGCTCTTATCTGTTTTTTGGAAGTCAACCTTTATAAAATTCGCCTGTTCTAATAGGTCATTTGAATAGGGGTTTAATTCATCTAGCAAGCTAGAATTAATCGCAATTTTATAATGACTTTTCTTCATTTCTTTTATAATTTCTAATAGATTTCTACTTGGGCGTGTAGTTTCAACAAGCTCTACGACAATTTTCTTTGAACTAACATAGGAAGGCAATCTCATATCTATAAGTTTCTCTGTAAAATTTATAAAACAAGGCCTTCCTTCAGAAAGAGCATCTATCCCTATATTTAGAAAGCTATTAATGATCAACTCAGTAGTAGCTCGGTCACCATCTACATTTGGAAATTCATTAATATTATTATTTCGATAAAGCAGCTCGTAAGCAAATATCCCTTCTTGCTGATTAAATATCGGCTGCCTTGCAACAAAAACTTCCATCTAACTCCCTCCGACCATTGCTCTTTGGCGAATATTTATATTTTATCGGAGGGAAATCATAGATACTGTCGAAGTTTGTAGGAAAGAAAATATTTATTGTTCTATAAATAAAAATAAGGAGCATCTCATAAAAGGATGCTCCTTATCAATCATATATAATGGGTAAAGAAATTAACAAGGAATAAAAAAGCGATAACATAAAGAGGAACTGAAACGTCTCTCGCTTTACCTATTGAAATTTTTACGAGCGGATATAATATAAATCCGATTGCGATTCCGTCAGCAATGCTATACGTGAATGGGATCATCACAATCATTATCAACGCAGGAAAGCTCTCGCTTAAATCCTTCATGTCTAGGTTTCGGATATTTTGAAGCATTAATCCACCAATAATAATGAGGATAGGTGCGATTGCCGAATCTGGTATCCACTTAAAAACCGGGATAAAAAATGCAGAAGCAGCAAATAAAAGACCTGTTGTTACAGCAGTTAACCCTGTTTTTCCACCTGCAGCCATACTCGATATACTTTCCACTGTAGAAACAGTTGGACTAGTACCGAAAATAGCTGAAACAAAGGCAGAAACAGAATTTGCTTGTAAACCTTTGGAAAACTTTTCTGGATGATTGATAAATTGCGCGTGGCCATGAACCAAGCCGATATTTTCAAAAATTAGTACCATCGATAATGAAAATACGGCAACCCAAAAAGAAAAAGTAAGCATTTTAGCAAACGACATAGCCCCAAAAACTTCTACGTATTCGCTGATAGCGAAACTTGCTTGATTTCCCCCAGAAACATCGATGGTTCCAAAAACCCAAGCAATTATTGTTCCAACCGCTACCGTTAACAGAAAGTTTCCTGGAACTCCTCTTAAAAATAAAATAACCGCAATAACAAAGGTAAAAATAGAAGCCAAGACACTAGGTTCATTTAACGCACCAAGTGCTATTAAACTATTGGTCCCTTTTACAACTAAGCCGGCTTTTTCTAGACCAATAAACATGAGAAATAGCCCTAAGCCTACCGTTATTGCTTCCTTTAATGACTGCGGGATTGCCTGACTAAGCTTAATAGACAAGCTAGTAAAGGCAACAATCATAAACATTATTCCGGATACAAATACAACCGCTAACGCTTCCTGCCAGCTAAGACCCATTGTTTGCACGAGGGTATAAGAAAACAGTGCGTTAATTCCCATTCCTGGAACAAGAATAATTGGTGCATTTGCCCACAAGCCCATTAGAAGACAACCGACAACAGACGTAAGAATAGTCGCGATTATTGCTCCTTCAAGCGGAATACCTGCTTCAGATAAGATAAGCGAATTAACAGCAACAATATACACAATTGTGAAAAAGCCAATGGTTCCTGCAGCTATCTCCTTTTGAAGGGATGATCCATGCGCTTCAATCCTAAAAAAACGATGTAACCATGCACTTATCATATGGATTCCAATCTATTTAATTAGCCCTCTCCCTACCCGCTTTCACTCAGTAAATATGAGTCAGCCACAATCATATATTTTATCACATTTTGCCCTTACTGCCAATTCCTTGTTAAGGTAGTCGCATCAATTCTTTATACATATTTTCTTTATCAAGAGCACCTGTCACTTTATTTCTTATGACTCCGGTTGAATCAATAAAATAACTTGTTGGATATGCCAAGATTTCATATTCAGCATACACTTCTCCCTTTTCGTCTAATAAAATGGGAAAGGTCAGTTTTTGGTCGCGGACGAAGGCTGTTACGTCCTCAAGGCTATCTTCCGTGTTTGTCATGTTCAACGCAAGAATGACAAATCCATCATCCTTATGTTCTTTATACAACTCCTCCATATGTGGCATTTCAGCTTTACAAGGTGGACACCAACTTGCCCAAAAATTCAATAGAACCTTCTTTCCACGATAATCTGACAGGCTCACTTGGTTCCCGTTTAAATCCATCACTTGAACGTTTGGTGCTTGATTCTCCAATTTTATTCCTACTGGAAGACTGTTGGCATCTTTGATTATTTCGTATTTATTTTCGTCTACTTTGCTAATTAACCCCTTCTCTTTTAATACAAACTTGTCAATGATAAACAGAACTGAGACAATCAACGCAATGATGATCATAAATTTTCTCATCGTAAATCCTCCACAATAAAAACCAACCCAGGTTGAAGTTGGTTTCATCATACTATAACTATTTAAATTATTCTATCTCAGAGCTCAATGATTTCTATAGCGATAAATCTTGGTCAGAATGGAAAGGAGTATGACTTTATCGTAATCGGATACTTCTTTACTAAAAGTAAGTATGGGTGTATTAACATCTTTAATATGCTTGTCCCAGATACGCGGCAGAAAACCTCGTCTCACTCTAGCCAATATTTCTCCTTGAAAGTTGTATAGTTTGATATCCGTAAAAAAGGCAGAGGATTGAACCATTACTTCCTTTTTAGCAGTATTCGTTTCTACCACATACCTTTTAATAGACTTCCTTTGAACACGCGTAACACATTTACCACCCACAACATTCATGATTAAAATGTTCTTACCTTTTAGTATAAACGTGTATAACTCTCCAACATCTGACTTTGAAAAGGTATACGTTTTCGGGAAAAGTTGATCTATAAAATAAGGAATAAACCATCTAAATTTGTATTGATAAAAGTCCTTTATTTCCGCACTAAGTTGACCATTTTCACTAAACAGAAGCATCCTTAATGACGGGGCAGGAAGAAACTGAATAGCCATAGAAGAACCTACAACAGACTCTTCTGATCTCCCAATAACCGACTCTTCCGAATCTTCCATTCTATGTTTATTGACTAGAAATATTTGATAAGATATGAAACTGTAAACAATAAAAGGCAGAATTGATAGGAGAATACTATAATGTTGTTTCAGAGTAATACCGATACATACTAGAAAAAATGGTGGTATTAGTGCAACAATGCTCGCATGTAAACTTGTCATCGCTGCGTAGTAATAATAATTATGGATTTTCATAAAACAGTCTCCTTAGAAAAAATTTCCCTAATTCATTCTATGAAACTGTTTCACTATTCATGATACTTCTTATTATCCTTGCACCCTTACTTTTGTTCGGTGAATTACATTCTTCACTTTTTTCAAACAGTTACCAAAAAAAAGTGATAGTTTTTTCTCAATTTTTCCAGCCCCATATACATAACGTTGATAAAAGAATTGAATAACCTCTTCAAGAAACAAGAGAGTAATAAAAGGTGTAAGTGCAAGCAAGACCCATACCGTCATTTTAATCTCCTCCCTGATCATGTTTTACATTGTATTCAAAACAAAACCAATCAATGAAACTTGTAATATATGTAATTTCAGGCTTAAAGACGCATAATAGCCTCAATACTTGCAAGCCCATCTTCGTATCCTTGTTGATATAGCTCTTCTAGTCTCGTCGCATTCCTCTCTAATCGTCCAACCTTAATTGGGCTTGATGGTCGAATAACCATAATATTTCCCTTCTTTTCTTCCTGTATAATCTCATTTATTGTGTCATTATACATTTGATATCGGCGTGTTAACGCTCGTTGAAGACCGGGATACTGAGAGTACTTCTTTTTCACAATAAAACCAAATCGTGATGGTTTTTTTGTATACCCTTCGTTTCTAGTTAATACGATAACATTCTTTCCAAAACCATCACTCTTGGCCTTTTTTAAAGGAATCGAATCACTTATTCCACCATCTAATAAGTATTTACCTTTAAAAAAAATTTCTTGTGATACAAATGGCAGAGAGCTCGACGCCTTCAATACCGTCAGCATATCTTTACCATAATCACTTTTTTTAAAATACACAGGTTGACCCGAAATACAGTCAGTTGTTCCAATGACAAATTCTGTTTTATTTTGATAAAACGTTTCGAAGTCAAAAGGGATTAGCCTTGATGGAATTTCATTGAAGATGAAATCCATCCCAAATAACTCCCGTTTTTTTATATAATTCTGCAAAGAGAGATAGCGTGAATCCGATATATACTCAAGATTCACCCTTTTATTTCTCCCTTTCTGCTGTGATAAATACGAAGCAGCATTACAAGCACCTGCAGACACTCCTATGACATAAGGAAAAGATATTCCATTGTCTAAGAAACTCTCTAACACACCTGCTGTATATACTCCGCGCATTCCGCCGCCTTCTAATACAAGACCTGTTCCCTCTACAAACACACCATTACTTCCTTTCTTTATACCTTCATTTACATATTATAACAAATTTCAATTTTTCTTACATACAAAAAAGCCAAGAGTCCTCTAGGCTTTTTATGTGAATCATTATCGTATGAGACGGAAAATGAGCGGAATTCGATAAGATGTTCCCTCGTACGCTTTAATAGCCCCAATAATCGTAAAGATAAATCCAGCCAGTCCAACGACCCAAATGGTTAAAAAACCAACTAAGACAATCATTAAAATAACACTAACAAACGTGTAGACGGTGTAGGAGATAAAAAAATTCATGTACTCTTTTCCATGGTAATCAATGTATGATGATGAATCTTTTTTAATAAGCCAAATTAGCAATGGCCCGATAAACACTGTAAAAAAGCTAATCACATAAATGGCAGCTGCCAAGGTTCTTTCTTCATTTGTTGGCATTCTATTCACTCCTTTTTATCCTATAGTATTATTTACGGTTGAAATTATGAAAGGTTTCATAAGAATTATGTACAAATATTCCGGCTTCGAAAGTTCTTGATCTGGACACGCTGCCATAGATATATAGTAGTCAACTTATAGAGAGGTGAAGCAACTAATGATGTCTAAAATAGAAGCATTTGTACTCGGTATTATACAGGGATTAACAGAATTTATACCCATCTCTAGTACTGGTCACTTGTATTTAGGAAGGCATTTATTTGGACTTGATGAAGCGGGTATTTTCTTAGATACGATGCTACATATCGGAACACTATTAGCGGTTTTAGTCATTTATAAAAATGAACTCATTACAATCATAAAGAATCCTTTTGGAAAGCTTTCTAAACTTGTTATCATTGGTACGATTCCAGCAGTTATAGTTGGGCTCTTATTAAGTGATTTATTTGATTCTATCTCTAAGAGCGGTATCACCATAGGCTGGGAATTTATTATTACTGGAATTATTTTATGGATCGCAGAGGGTGTACGTCGCGGTGAAAAAACGCTTCATTCTATCACATACGGAGACGCTTTATTCATCGGAACTTTCCAAGCTGCAGCGATCTTCCCTGCTGTTTCACGTTCAGGGTTAACTATTGCCGCCGGTCTGTTCAGAAAGCTCGATCGCGAAACTGCTGCCTACTTCTCATTTCTACTTTCTATTCCAGCTATTGCTGGTGGAGTGGTTTTACAAATTGGAGAATTAGCATCTGGACAGGTTGAGAATATTAGCTTTAGCAGTCTTCTTGTTGCGACAATTGCTTCAGCTTTATTTGGATATTTTGCCATTGTTTGGATGATAAATTTTTTAAAGAAGCACTCCTTACGATTTTTTGCTGTGTATGTTTGGATATTAGGTCTATTAATCATCATACTACAGTTGATGGGAATTTTTTAATACACTCACCTTCTGGTGGGTTTTTTCCATTCTTTATAGTTTGGGAGATTGAAACATAAAAGAATATGAATGAAAGTTAGGTTGAAAAGATGAACAAAATACTATTAAAAAATGCTCATATTTATCCCATTACTTCAAAACCCATTCATTGTGGGGATATCTTAATCGAGGATGGTAAAATAAGTAAAATTCATTCTAAAATTTCTTCTGACAGTACAACAAAGATCATTGATTGCAATGGTTATTTTTTATTACCAGGTTTTATTGATACACATACCCATTTAGGACTTTACGATGAAGGGACAGGCTGGGCTGGTAATGATGCGAACGAAACAATCGATCCAATGAGTCCTCATGTTCGTGCCATAGATGGTGTGTATCCTCTTGACCCTGCCTTTTCTGATGCTATCAAGCATGGAATCACCACTGCTCATGTTATGCCAGGAAGCGCCAACGTAATTGGAGGAACGACCTCTGTCATTAAGACATTTGGAAAAAATATTGAAAAGATGATTGCGCAAGAAACAGCCGGTCTAAAAATTGCATTAGGTGAAAATCCAAAAAGAATCCATAGTCAAGGAAATAATGATTCGATCACTAGAATGGGAATCATGGGAATGCTTCGTGAAAAGTTTAGAGAAGCTCAGTATTGTGATAATCCAGATTTATTACGAATTGCTCCGATTGTTATGGCATTAAAACGAGAGATACCAGTTCGTATACATGCTCATCGGGCAGACGATATCATTTCGGCGGTTCGATTTGCAGAAGAATTTAACCTTGACTTACGAATAGAACATTGTACAGAAGGCCATCTTGTTGCAGAAGAATTGGAAGGGATTGGTCTCAAGGTTAGTGTTGGCCCAACCCTAACAAGGCGTTCAAAAGTAGAACTAAAGAACAAAAGTTGGAAAACTTATCAGGAATTAACTGACCATGGAGTAGAAGTCTCCATTACAACGGATCATCCATATACCCCTATTCAGTACTTAAATATTTGTGCAGCAATTGCTACTCGAGAAGGACTTCCAGAACAAAAGGCATTAGAAGGAATTACTATATTACCAGCACGAAATTTACGACTTGAGAATAAAATAGGAAGCATTGAAATTGGTAAAGAAGCAGACCTTGTTCTTTGGAGTCATCATCCATTCCATTTTTTATCAAAACCAAAATGGACAATGATAAAAGGCTCTATAGTATATAGTCAAGCGTGATTTTTGTAGGATTTTGTCTGTCAAAAATTGACGATAAAAATAGATCATTTTCTATGCATTTTCCTATTCCAATCGGGAATAAATTTTAGTATGATACTTTAGTGAGTAATAAGTAATTTGTTTTATTAGAATAAAATATAGGCAAGACTAGGGAAGGCAAATGGTGCGCCACCAGGTATCTGGTTCTAGTGGGTTCGATTCCCACCCCGAAATTTTTTAGCACTACAAAAAATTTCGAGGGTAGGATCGGAGCTCTATTTGTCATGGAGTCGGACTGTCCTCATATTGGAGGGATACACATGATCAAGAAGCGCGAGCTTCACGACTGCCATGCACTTTACGATTTGATGACGCATCCAGAAGTCTTTCCTTTTGTACGTCAAAAAGCACATTGTTATGACGAATATTTATTTATAACAAAACAAACAATGGAAGCAGAAGAACGTGGAGAAATAATCTCTCGTACGATTCTTGATGAATGGGGTTCTCCAATAGGTACTATTAATTTGTTTGATATCGAGGACAATGCCGGCTTTCTTGGCACTTGGCTTGGAAAACCATACCATGGCAAAGGATACAATAAGATTGCCAAAGAAACTTTTTTTGAAGAGCTTTTTTATGAATTAGGAATAGAGACCATTTATATGCGAATAAGAAAGGTTAATGTCCGCTCCCAAAAAGCAGCTGAGAAACTTCCTTATGTTGTTTGTGCAAATGAAACGAGAAAAGCATTACTTGACCAATTAAACAAAGATGAAGATCTTTATAACTTATACGAAATACCAAAAGATTTATACACATTGCATGTTAAGCGTGAAAGCCATCATCAATCGCAACAACCTTTACATCAAGATTCAACACACCTATTAGAAGCATAAACGTATATATGATTTAAAGAAACGCTCTTTTTATAAGGAGCGTTTCTTTTATTGTGGTTGTTGAGGGACTTCCTCCTGAACCACGAAGTCGGCAGTCAGGAGGTCATCAATTTCCTCATTGGTGAGTGTTTCAAAACGCCCATCCATGTATAGTACCTGAGTTTGATTGGGATTAATGCGATTTAAGTTGAAATTCATGCAGGTCGCTTCCTTTCAAGAGATGTTGTCTTCATTTTTCACAAAAGAATTAGATTTCATTCATCCCTATCAAACTGTTCATAAAATTTAAAAAATATTATGACATGTACGTGAAAGGTTTGTGTCAAAAATTTGTTAGGCAACAGAAGTAAATGTGTTATAATTTCAATCGTTACTTGAATAGAAACTGAGGAAAATCATAATGAATCAAACACACACAAAGAAAGAAAAAATCAAACAACTTTTGTACATTCTTTTACCCATTCTCGTTACTCAACTTGCTTTATTTTCAATGAATTTTTTTGATACAACCATGTCAGGTCACTACAGTCCGATTGATCTAGCAGGTGTCGCCATTGGTTCGAGTATTTGGACTCCTGTATTTACAGGTTTAAGTGGGATTTTACTTGCAATAACTCCAGTTGTATCACAGCTTATTGGAGCAAAGAAACGTAAGGAAATACCTTTTCAGGTCATTCAAGGAGTTTATCTATCAATCACTCTAGCAATAGTTGTTCTTATCATAGGTGCGATTACATTAGACTATATTCTTCAGTCTATGAGTCTTGAACCAGCTGTTGAACAAGTTGCTCATGACTACTTAGTAGCTCTTAGTTTTGGGATTATCCCCCTATTTGTCTATCAAGTATTGCGCTCATTTATTGATGCACTTGGAAAAACTAGAGTTACCATGTTTATAGCTCTTTCCTCCCTACCTATTAATATTATTTTTAACTATATACTTATATATGGTAAATTTGGGTTTCCTGAGCTCGGGGGAGTTGGTGCTGGCTATGCCACGGCCATAACATATTGGATGGTTACAGGGATTGCGATATGGATTATTACTTCTAAAGAGTCTTTCTCAACTTTTCATGTGTTCAGTAAGATTTATCCATTCGCATTAAAAGCTTGGAAAGAAATACTTATGATTGGCATTCCGATTGGCTTAGCGATATTTTTTGAGACGAGTATTTTTGCAGCTGTTACCCTTTTGATGAGTACCTTTAATACCGTTACCATTGCTTCTCACCAAGCAGCTCTTAACTTCGCGTCTTTTCTTTACATGATCCCTCTGAGCATATCTATGGCTCTGACAATTGTTGTTGGCTTTGAAGTGGGGGCAAAAAGGTACCGTGATGCGCAAATCTATAGCTGGATTGGATTAATAATGGCTGTTAGTATGGCTCTTGTATGTGGAATTATTTTAGCTCTATTACGAACAGAAATTGCCTCTATCTATACAAGTGATCATGAAGTATTACAATTAACGGCACATTTCTTATTGTATGCATTATTTTTCCAGCTTTCAGATGCCATTCAAGCACCTGTTCAAGGTGCTCTACGCGGCTACAAGGATGTTAACATCACATTTATTATGTCACTTGTTTCTTATTGGATAGTGGGCCTTCCATTCGGCTACTATTTAGGCCATTATACCGATTGGGGTGCTTTTGGATACTGGATTGGTCTCATTTCAGGATTAGCTGTTGGTGCAATATGTTTGTCCAGTCGCTTAATCTATGTACAAAGAAAAATGTATAATAAGAAGGCCAGCTCTAACTAAAGAGCTGGCCTTTTTTCTTCTTCTTTTATACGATTCATATTCGAAATAAACAGATCCACCATTTCACTGTCCCACTGGGTGCCTTTACCAGAAAGAAGAATATTTAATGCTTTTTCTTTTATCATTCCTTTTCTATATGGACGATCAGACGTCATGGCATCAAAACTATCAGCAACTGCAATAATTCGACCATAAAGAGGAATTTCCTGTCCTTTTAACCCGTCTGGATACCCTTTTCCATCAGTTCGTTCATGGTGATGTCTAATACCTGGTAACATCCCAGCAACTTTACTTACCGGTTGTACCTGCTTTAATATATGTTCTCCAATTACGGGATGAGCTTTAATATGAGCGAACTCTTCTTCCGTTAACTTTCCTTCTTTGAGCAATACATGGTCAGGCACACCAATTTTCCCTATATCATGTAATAATGCTGTTTGGTAGAGCAGGTCTAAATCATCCTTATCTAAACCAAGGGCTTGACCAATTTCAAGGGAGAACTTTGCTACACGGGAAGAGTGACCTGACGTGTATGGATCTCTCGCATCAAGAGTAGTTGAAAGAGATGTCATAAAACTTTCTAATAGCTGTTTATTGGTGGATTCCCGTTCATTAATGGCATTCACCATATGATTAAATCCGATAAACACTTTTGAAAATTCATCTGTATACACATTTGTTTTAATAAAGTTATAGTTTTCATTTTTAACATTTTCCATTAATTCCTGTAGTTGACGTAGAGGACTTTCAATATCTCTCGTCATAAACCTAGATACTAATATGGAATATATAACGGTAAAAACAATAATTAAACCGGCCCATTGCCAATACACTTTTATTTCCATTCCGGTTAATTGCGACAATTTGATTTGTGCTGCTAAAAGGAAAAGTAGGACAGGGAGAACCCCAATAATTAATATAGTGTATTGAAATTTCTTCTGAATAGCAACAACCATATCATTTTCAAAAAATAAAGAGTTTTCACCTAATCGAAGCATATCTTTCATCGCTATTGAAATTGGTTGTATCGCTCGCAGTGTTAAATAAAACTCTGTTAATGCATGAAGAATCGCTACAAATATGGCTGCTATCGTTGAGTAAAGGATATATATCATGGGAACATGAAGCTTCCCCATAGAAATAAAGATAGCTGCTAACAATGTTGCGGGGATGGATAGTCCTAAGTAATGTGGCAGCATGATTCGTTTCACCGTAAGGATAGGAAACTGATATAGCTGTCTAAGACCTCTTCTTACTTCTTCGTCTTTTACATTGGTAGTAGTAAATACAGCTTTAATAGGCTTTATATGATAATAGAACGTAATCGCTTCACATGTGAACATACAAAAAACTGAGAGAACCATGATTAATAGTAAATAAAACTGGTCATTTGCACTAATATCAATAGTTGAAAACATGAGCGTTCCCCCGACTCCGAAGACGGCTAATAAGGAACCAATAATATAATTGGTGATTAGTTGTTTAATAAATTGTTTGTACGTTGTCATTTCTCTCACCTAGAGCCTTCATATTTTTTACTACCTCATACTATTTTACTATAAATGATTATAAGAAAAAAGAAGGAGCCAAGGATCCCTCTTTTTACTCATCCAGTTAATATTTCTTCGTCTGGATATTTGAAATTTAATTTTTGTGGTCTTGCAAGCATAAACATTAATGTTAACGGACCGATTTTCCCAATAAACATGACAAGTATGATGATCAACTTTCCGAGAACAGTCAAGCTAGCGGTTATGCCCATGGACAACCCGACTGTTCCAAATGCAGATACAACCTCAAACAATAATGGTAAAAAAGGGATAGGCTCTATGATGTTAATAAGCAATACGGCTAACACCACGATAAGAACACTGGTCATAGCAATTGCTGTCACGCGTGCAATATAACCGGATGGAATATTCCTCCTATAGATTTGAATATCATCTCGTCCTCTTAAATAGAAAAATGTAGAAAACAATATAACCATAAAGGTGGTCAACTTAATCCCACCACCAGTAGAAGCACTACCGGCACCAATAAACATTAAAATTGTTATAAAGAAGATCGTTGGATCATTCATTGAACCAATATCAATGGTGTTAAAACCTGCTGTTCTTGGTGAAACTGCTTGAAAGTAAGATGCCCATAGCTTTTCAACAGTTGTTAAGCTACCAAGAGTTAGAGGGTTTCTAAACTCTAATGCAAAAATGAGAAGAATGGATACGATATTTATTACTAGTGTCCCTACGATCATCATCTTACTATGTAAGCTAAGTTTTGAAAAAGAGTTCTTTTCCTTTAAATCAACTAATACAGTAAATCCTATTCCACCTATTATGAAAAGAGCACTAATGATAATATTTATGATAGGATCTCCCACAAACTGAATAAGATTATCCGGCCACAGGGCAAAACCAGCATTGTTGAATGCTGAAATAGAGTGAAAAAAGCTTGAAAACAACCCTTTTTTCCAACCAAATTCGGGAACAAGACGAAGTGCCAGAATAATCATGGCAATAAATTCAATAGTGATAGAAAAAAAGAACAAATTCTTAACGAGCTTTATAACCCCACCAATATTTACTTGGTTAAGAGCATGTTGCATAATCAGTCGATGTTTGAATCCAATCTTCTTTCCTAGAACAATAAAAATAAACACAGAAAAAGTCATAATCCCTAATCCACCAAGCTGTATGAGCAAAGCGATAATCAATTGTCCTACATAGGTGAAGTGTGTTCCTATATCAACTACACCTAATCCTGTTACCGTCATGGCTGAAACGGTCGTAAACAACGCATCAATAAATGTAATTGGTTTATGAGTTGAAAACGGTAATAACAAAAGTATCGTTCCTAAGAAGATAAAAAAGATAAAAATGAAAATTAATAATTGAGCAGGAGTTAATTTTATGGTTTTGTTCATAAATACCCTTCTTTTATTAAAATATAAAACGCAAAATATCATTGGAATAGTATTCCAATGATATCGTAAATAATACTATATACTATACCTCTTTGAGAATCCTGTAAAGTGGTCATTTATTATGAACTTTCCCAAGTACGTCCACCCCTCCTGTTACGGGGATTATACTACCCGTTATAAAGCTCGACTGGTCGTCAACGAGAAAAGCGACAACTCTTGAGATATCTTCTCCTGTCCCAGGCCTACCAACTGGTATACTTTTTGAAACTTGAGATTGTGCCTCAAGTATATTTGTCTCTTTCCAATGACCAGTAATGTCTCCCGGACATACCATATTTGCTGTTATACCGTTTTCAGCCTCCTCGAGAGAAAGGGTTCTTGTTAAACTTGCTAGGCCCGTCTTTGCAGCAGCAAAAGCTGAACGATAAACCCAACCTGGTGCCGTTTCCACTCGATCAAATCCAATGGTTATGACTCTTCCCCACTTTTGCTCTCTCATCTTAGGGAGTAATTCTTTTGTTAAATAAAACACTGCGTTTAAATTACCATTAATTAAATAATTCCATTCATCAACGGAGTAATCAGTTAGTTTTTTCCTCTCATGAATATAAGGGCCCGCGTTATGTATGAGAATGTCTATCGTTATATTTTTTCGTTTGATATATTCGCAAATTTTTATACAATCCTGCTGACTAGAAATATCCCCCTGAATGAGTTCAATCCTGATTCCATATTTGGCGATTAATCCTTCTGTAAGGTTCATCGCTTCATTTTCACTGCTTCGATAGTTAACAACGAGATTTATTCCTCTTTGAGCAAGCTCCTCGGCAATTTTCTTCCCAATACCCGTCGCTCCCCCTGTAATCAAAGCTGTTTTTGAATTCAAATCAATAACCTCACAATAACTAAATTTTGTTTTATCTAATAAATATACTAAAAAGAAGTCTGCTTGAATGCAAATATAAAGTGTCTAAATTGTATTTAACCATACCCATGTTATTGCATAAGATGTAGTGGAGACTTTTTATAATTAGGGGTGGTACAAATGTTTCCATGGAATATGTTCCCCTTCGGAAAGGATATGAAGGGCAGTTTTCAAGGAATGAAACCTCACGATGTCGAGAAATACGTTCAGGAGACCATGAATAAAGTGTTTAACCAAGGAATGAATGGAGCCAGCTTTTCTCCTGAGTTTGCTACAAATTCACAAAGCAACCAGAATTCGAGCTCTTTAAAAAAGGACACTCATTCTGCTCATATTTTTGAAACACATGACTTCGTTTTTGCTATGATTCCCATTAAGGACGAAGACTGTCTTAAGAAAATAAAAGTCTGTCATACGTCGAATCAGCTTATTATTGAAAATTACCCAATTGAATCAGAACGTCAAGTATACACATTACCAGCAACAGTGAAGAAAAAAGGTGGAGTAGCAACATATAAAGATGGCGTTCTTGAAGTGAAAATTCCAAAAAGCACAGATTTTCAGTACTCTGAAATTGATGTAAAAGAAATTTATTAAAGGGTGACCATGTGATGTTTTTTAATGATGACTGTAATTTAGAATCATCCTGGAGAAAAGAAGCCGAGTCAGCAATGAAGTGGACGATGGAGCTGCAACAAAAAAACTTTCCACGCTGTGATTTATATGAAGATGATGAAGCCTTTATTCTAGAAGCAGAGATACCTGGCATTAAAATAGGTGATATACATGTAAAATTAGAGAACGATGTTTGTATCCTAACCGGTACATGCCGAACGATGAAAGAGGGCATACGTTATCACTTGAAGGAAAGACCACATCTTACATTTGAAAAAAGAATAACCCTTCCTTCTCATATTAATAAAGAAGAAATACGTTATTCTCTTACAGATGGGATATTAACCATTAAACTACCAAAAGAAAATGAAGTTGTTGTTTTATTTATAAATAGAGAGGATTAGTGACCGGTATGGTCCTCTTCATCTTCCATCCTTGAAGAAGATGAATCCTCTTCTTTTTCACTTGCTATCCCCACCACAAACTCTTTTTTAGGCATATTGTGCATGCTTCTTGCAGTAACATGGGCATATACATAATATGTTCCATCCATATCAAAAGTTCTTTCTAGGGCGTACACTCCGTTTTCTTTATGTTCTACTTTTATTTTTTCATGATTTTCATCATTTGCTCGCCATATTTCAAAGGAGACTTCATCCGCATCTGTTACCTCTTCTTCCCCATAGGTTACTTTCGCTTCAAATACAACCTTTTGTCCTTTTTCGGCATGTTCTGGATTAATCGTCAGCTTTACATCTAAAAACTGAGGGGTTTCATCCTCTGCTTGTGCACAAGCTGCTAAACTCATAATCAAAAATGTGAACATAATAAAAATAAATCCTTTTTTCACTCCGATTACTCCTTTCAGATCTTTTTTAGATAACTGGAAGAACGATGGAGATACACGTTCCTTCTCCAAGATCACTCTCTATGTCAAGCACCCCTCCATGTAGTTGAATCAACTTATTGGATATTGCCAACCCAAGACCTGTACCACCATCACTTCTAGTCCGTGCTTTGTTCACACGGAAAAATCTTTGTTTAACTCTTTGAATATCTTCCCTAGGAATACCAATGCCTGTATCCTTTATAGAAAGTATACACCCTTTTTCATGTTTTGATAGAAGCACGGTTATACGCCCTCGCACCGTATAATTAATTGCGTTATCTACGATATTCTGAATCACCTGTTCTATTCTGCCCTCATCAGCATTTACGATAATGTCAGGATCTAGGTTTGAGTTTAGTAGTAAGCCCTTCTGTTGAAGTGTAGGATTGTACTTTTCCAGACAATCCTCAACAAGTTGAGCTAATGGTAATGGACGTAATTCTAAACGAAAATCTTCTGAGTCAAATCTTGATAAATCAAGTAAATCTCCTACAAGCCTTTCCATACGGCTTGCTTCTCTATGTATCAAGGCTAAATAACGCTCTTGCTCTTGGGGCGTCTTTACTAGACCCGTTTTTAATGCCTCACTATAACCCTTCACATAACTAATTGGGGTACGTAGCTCATGTGATACATCTTCTAAAAATACTTTTTTCCTTTCATCTTCTCTTTGTATGGAAATCGACATGAGGTTAAAGGCGGTTCCTAATTGGCCGATTTCATCTTTAGAAAAGACAGGTACTCTAGCTGAATAGTCCCCAGCTGTTACTTTTTCAGCAGCCTTTTTCATAATTTCTAAGGGTTTTGTCATTTTTTTCACAAAAATGGTTCCTATGTAAACTGACATAATGACAAAGATTAACCCGACCACCAGAGCAATGATTGAAAAATCGTTTGTAAGCTCTGAGATTCTTGCTAAAGGGACATATAAATAAATGATCCCCTCAAGTCGATCCGAATCAATTAAAGGGACAACCACGGCCAGAACATCTCGATCAAACCGTTCTTCATACCCCATTTTTTCGACAGATTGGCCATTGAGTAACCGATCCCTTTCTTCCGGTCCAATAAGTGTATCGTAATCGATTTCATATGGTAAGCAAGCGCTTAACTCTTTTGGATTACTAACAATAAAAACCTCTGATTCGTTCTTTGTATTGTACCATTCTAATTTTTCGATTAAATCACTCGATAAAGGTCCACCTTCGTATTCATCAGAGAGCCTTGTTCCTTCTTCCAATAACCCTCTTCTTACGTTTTCAACATATAATTTTTCGTAAAAATAATTTGATAATACAAACGAAATACCAATGGTAATAATAATAGTTGTTGTAACAAAAACCCATAATTTCTTTGAAAGAGTATTAGGAAGAAATTGCATTAGCAGGCACCTCAAACTTGTAACCGATTCCCCAGACCGTTTCTATGTAATCTGCCTTACCAAGCTTCATACGTAAAGTTTTTATATGTGTATCAACTGTACGAAGACTTCCGCTATAACCTAAGCCCCACACATGTTCAAGAAGTTGTTCCCTACTTAGTGCTTGACCGTGGTGCTCGATTAAGGAAAGAAGTACTTCATATTCCTTTAAAGTCAGGACAATATGTTCATGTTGAACCATTACCTTACGTGCATTCTTATCGATAAAAATGGTGCCTGCCTTAATCATTTCATTTTCATTCTTAAATGTAGGACTTCTTCTAAGAACAGCATGTATTCTAGCAACAAGTTCACCAGGACTAAACGGTTTCACAATATAGTCGTCTGCCCCAGTTTTGAGACCCTTCACTTTATCCCATTCTTCTCCCTTTGCCGATAGAAAAATAATAGGTGTATTTGAGACTTGACGAAGTTTTTCACAAACAACAAATCCATCATCCCCTGGCATCATAATGTCCAGTAGGATAATGTCAAAGCGATTGCCAGTAACGTATTTATACGTCTCCTCACCATTTGTGGCAAGTGTACAAATCATCCCAGCATTCTCAAGATACATTTTCAGTAACTGCCTCATATCCTCCTCATCATCCACAATGAGAACTTGAATTTGCATATCCATTAGTCAATCTCCCTAATGATTAATTTAAAGGGTCCTTTGCCAACCTTAACTGACTTCCCTTTACTTAAATCTTTTTCCGTGATGAAATGAATATCATTACTATCATAACCCGCTACAATTAGCTGGTCTTTATACTCTGTCATTTCAAAAGGATTCGCTCCCACAGTAATCTTCGCTTGTATAACTCCTTCATTTGATATTTTATAAAGGCTATTAGAACCATGACTTAGAGCAAATGTCCCATCATTATTTTGTAATAAATTAATTGGCATAATAGGAGCTGAAATCTTCCGTTTTAACTCACCGGTCTTACTATCATAAACATGGATATAACTTTCGAGCTCTGAGCCTAGCCCATGGCCACCTATCCATATTTCATTCTTATCTTCCTGTATAATCGCGCCAGTAGCTGCCGAATGAATTGAAAATTGACCCGTTATTTCTTTGCTTTGGAGATCAACTATGGTTAGCTTTTTAGAATTATAACTAACTACAAATAATTGAGAGTTTGTAGTTATTAACGCTAGCGGATTACCGGTCTTTACCACTTCATTGATTTCCTTCCCATCAAAACGAAAGAATCTTACAGACTTTCTTTCTTGATCAGACAAGGCAATTTCTTCACGATCAGACATCAAAACTCCTTCGACGATTCCTCTACCTGTTTCCCAACTGTTAATACGCTTTCCTGTTCGTAAAGAGTAAATATCAACCGTTTCGACCTGCTTTCCGTATAAAAGAAGTGAATCATTATCTGGTAATAATACACCCCCAGTATAGGGCTTATCCATTTTCCAAGTTTCAATTACTTTTTCTTCTTCAAGATCAACAAAAGAAAGTGACATATCTTTTATGTTGACGGTAATTGCTAGCGACTTATTTTCCGGAATGATTGGTTGATCATTAGAACACCCTGAAACGATAAAGAGAAGTGTCCATATCGTAATCAGGATTACTTTTTTTACCTTCATTTTCATAATACTCCTCATTACAGTTCGAATACCGCTTATTATACGACTTGTGTGTGAAATAAGTGTGAAATACGAAAATATATTAAAATGTTTTATTTGTTGGTCAAAGTCTAGTAAAGTAAGAACATGATTATGTATAACGAAATGGAGTGAAGACCTTTGGCTGAAACTCATGTTTTTACAAAAGGTGAAGAAATAGCAAATTCAATTACCCATGGAATAGGAGCCCTACTTAGTATCACTGCTCTCGTTCTTCTTATTGTCTCTTCATCCTTGTACGGAAATGTATGGCATATTGTTAGCTTTACCTTATATGGCTCAACAATGGTACTTTTATATATTTCTTCCACATTGGTTCATAGCTTTCCACAAGGAAGGATAAAGGATTTATTTGAAATCTTCGACCATTCATCCATCTACTTTTTTATCGCTGGAACCTACACTCCTTTTTTATTTTTACTTGTCAATGGTGCACTAGGCTGGACTTTGTTTGGAATCGTTTGGGGATTAGCAATTGGTGGAACTGTTTTTAAAACCTTTTATGTCAAAAAATTTCTATTCATCTCCACTGCTTTATATGTAGTGATGGGGTGGTTAATAGTCTTTGCCTATAAGCCAATCTCTTCTGGCATGGATCCAACGGGTTGGAATTTACTCGTTATCGGAGGATTGCTTTATACCTTTGGTTCCATTTTTTATGTTTGGAGAGGGTTCAAATTCCACCACGCCATTTGGCACCTTTTTGTTATTGCTGGAACCACTCTTCATTTCTTTTCAGTGCTCACCTTACTTCCGTAACAAGAAGCTAAAGCTTCCTTGTTACGGACAATATTTTCTCCATTTCTTCCACATGGATGGTAAGAAGTGAAAGTTTCAATTCAGATTCGATGTCAGAATCAATCACCCTTTTTGTTGCTAAGTAATATTTGTCATGGGGCTGTTTTCGAACTCGAGGATGGGAAAACTCATCCTTAAGTTCCCGTGAGATCGCCTCTCTAAGAATTTCTTCATCATCTCCCTCATTAAGTAGACGATTATTCCAAAGCGATCGATATGCTTCTATCACTTTCTCCATTTACTTCACAACCATTCTATTTGTTATTATTCGAATACATATTCGATATAAAAAAGGAAAGAATATACATCATAAAAGACGAAAGGAGAATCAACATTGGCTGAGCCTTATCGTTGTCCAAATTGTAAAACGAATCGAAGTCGTTTTAATCTTATTAAGCAAGAACCACAATCCGTAAAGTTAGATCCTCAAACTGGTAACGTGATGGAGGAGTACTCACAAGAGCAACTTTCTCCATTTCATATGGCTTACAAAGGCCCATCTTATAAAGTACAATGTGCAGCTTGTGGACTTATTGAAGATGAAAGAACATTTGTTAAATTCGGACAAAATCAAAACAATTAAGCTTGGGCACATGTTCAAGCTTTCCTTTTCCCCTTACTTGAGGTACTGTTCCTCCAACTGCTGAAGCTTTTTAGAAATTTCATCCCATAGAATGTTTTCTCCAATAAATACTAGATTTAACGGCATATTCATCTCTTCTTTTATGTAAATCGGCATTCCATACGAAAACTGAAATAAGTATGGAAATGAAGTAGATGAAAATTTCACATAACCCTTGATTCGATAAATCGTGTCGGGCAATTCTTGTAAGAAGCTCTCAAACCCATCCATATCAACAGCCTTTGAAAACGAATAAACAAATGTACTCAATTTTAAATCATTTTCAACATGACTCTTGTTCAAATGAGGCTTTTTCTGATATGCCAGAGATTGGATTTGATTCATTGACACACTAGAGTAGGTAGTTAAAATCACATTTGCCTTTTCATTAAGAGATTGTATGCCAGTCGTAATGATTACCTTTTCACCTTCACTTAGTTCATCTGTTTTATTTACGACAATTAAATCGGCATGTCTAATTTGCTCTGTAACCAACTGCTGAATTTGAGGAGAGAATGATCGGCGCTCTAACCAAAGTCTACCGTCAACAACGGTAAGAATCCCTTTCACATGAAGTTGGGTTGCAAACAATGGAGATAGCACAGCATCTAAAGTTTCGACTGGATGTGCAGCTCCCGTTGTTTCTATGTATATACAATCCGGTTGATGAGTCATTAATAACTCCTGAAGTTGTGCTTCAAGTTTATCTTGGATCGTACAACAAATGCATCCACCTAGTAATTCTTTTAATGGTACGTCATCAGATACTTCATCGGAATCGATGGATACTTTACCAAGTTCATTCATCAGTACGGCAACCTTTCTGCCTCTCTCCTTCTCTGCTTGTAAAAGTTTCTTTAATAAAGTCGTCTTGCCACTTCCTAAAAACCCCGATAATATATAAATTTCCGTTTGTTTCATAACCTATTTTCCCCCATTGGCATAATTACATTTTTCAGAAAAAAGAGAGAAGATGTATGAACAACTTCCCTATTCTCTAGCCTCTTTTGAAAAGAATTTAGAAATAGCGTCCTTATTTCTCTGTATATCCAAATTTAATACTTCTCCTGCATGCTTAGTATATTTATTTGTGTAGCTATTTTCAACCGGTACTCGTAATGTTTCGACATTTGATACAGGGTTTAGAATAAAAGTCGCTCCAAGTGTCAAGTAATCCTTAAAAACAATGTCGGTGTCCACATGGTTAGCAACCTCAGTTAAAATTTCTGGTAATTTTACAATTCCATCAAATGAACCAAGTGTTTCAACCGCTTCATCCTTTAACGAAATGATAATCTCCTGCTGCCTTTCAACTCTTCCAAAATCACTCTTTGCATCATGCCTGAATCTTACATAATCCAATAGCTGTTGTCCATTAAGTACATGCATTCCCGGTTCACCAGAAATCCGTAAATCCTTCATCATAGGTTTTGATACATCTACTTTTAATCCTTGTGGAGCAAGTATTTTTACCACTTCAATAAACCCTTGAAAATCAATCAGAGCAACGTGATCAATTTTTACATTGAAATTTTTTTCAATCGTTTCCTTTAGTAACTTGTCTCCACCATAAAAATAAGCGTGATTTAACTTACTTTTATTATATCCTGGTATCGTTACATAACTATCTCTCATTAAGGAAACTAGCTTGACCTTTTTGTTTAATGGCTCGTATCTGGCAAGCATAATGGTGTCTGATCTTGAGGATGATTCTCCTCTACTGTCTACCCCTAGTAATAGGACATTAACATCCTTTTTATATGATTGAAATGGATGAAACCGCTCCGATGGCATCTCTTCACTTGTTTCTTCAACGGTTCTGCTTATTATATTGGGTTGATTAATCTCATTGTTCTCTTTCGAGGAGTAATAACCACAGCCTGTTAATAAAAAAATCAGGAAAACAGCTATCATTCGTCTCATTGCATTCACCCCGTCTGGAACTAAATTTTTCTTATCAACTTAGAGATTAGTGTTTGTCGTTTTGTACATTTTTACATAGAAAAAGCCTTCCCGAATAATGGGAAAGCTCTCACTTATTACTTTACCTCTTGTTGAAGAAGTTCCACTGCTTTTTGAACCTGTGGGTCGTTATCTTGAATGAGTTCTCTTAATTTCTCCATTAATAAAATGGTTGACTCACCCTTTAGAGTACCTGTTTGTTCAATATTTTGCTGTTTCTGGAATTCAATAACAGCTTTTTGAGTGGCTTCATCAAAGTATCCATCTTCTCTTCCTGGATCAATACCAAGAGCTTTTAACATTTGCTGGGCAGCTTTTACTTGATTGGAAGCAACCGAAAGTTTTAACTCCTGCTCTGGGTCAATATAGGATATATTTGCGTATTCTGGCATTGCTACTTCATAATCAGGAACAATCCCCTTTTCGTGAATCCAATTGCCTTCTGGGGTTAACCATTTTTCTGTTGTATACTTCATATTCGAACCATCAGAAAAATCTTGTGCTCTTTGGACCGTCCCTTTACCAAATGATTTTTCTCCGACCAATGGAACGTTTGCCGATTCACTCACCGCTCCTGCTAGTATTTCTGAAGCTGAAGCACTTCCTTTATCAACAATTACAACTAATGGGATATCTGGGTTTTCCTTTTGCTCTGATTTAACCTCTTCAATATTCCCATCCCGGTCCTCAACCTTAAACAGAACTTTTCCTTCAGGGACAAACAAGCTCGAAATCGCAACCGCTTGATTTAAAAGCCCCCCTGGATTTTGCCTTAAATCTAAAATTAGACCTTTCATTCCTTTAGATTGCAGATCATTTAAGATCGTAATTAACTCAGTTGAGGTATTCTCAGAGAAAGTCGTTATTTGAACTTTCGCAATCGTATCAGTTACCATTTCTCCATAGACTGTTTCAATCGGGATTGTATCTCTTACAATTGAGAAGTTTAGATGTTCTGACACACCAGGTCGTTGTACGACTAGCTTAACGGTTGTACCCTTTTCTCCACGGATAAGTAAAACAGCCTCTGTGGAACCCATCCCTTGAATGTTTTTTCCATCCACAGATACAACTTTATCATTCGGCTTTAAACCAGCCTTTTCAGCAGGTGATCCCTTTAAAGGAGAGACGATAATAATATAGCCATCCTTTTCCTGAATTTCAGCCCCTATCCCTTCAAATGAAGAAGAAATACTATCATGAAAACTCGATGCTTCTTCTTCATCCATATAGTCAGAATAAGGGTCATCCAGTGATTGGAGCATTCCATCGATTGCCCCATTTACAAGTTGTTTTTCATCGACCTCTTTAAAGTAATTATCTTGGATTGTATCAAAAGCATTGTATAGCTTCTCAAATTCTTTTCTCTCCGTACCAGCAGTTACTACTTTTTCATCACCAAATGCAAGGGCAAACGTAGTAATACCAGCAGCTAGGAATACCACTAAAAACAACAACATAACGAAATGAAATTTCTTTATTTGTATATAGGCTGATTTACCAGAACCTGTTTGTTGTTCCTCTGGTCGTTGTTCGTTTTCCAAATGCTTCACCACTTTCATTCCATAGGCTTGTTCTTACTGTTTAGAATAACATCTTTGCATTTGTTTTAACAAAGATTTTAGTATTTTAAAGTTGTTAATTAAATTTTTTCAACGATATCAAAGTATTCTTCAAGAGTAATGTTTTTTTCAAAGATGGTTTGCGCAGCGTCCACACCAACATAACGAAAATGCCAAGGCTCATATTGATATCCTGTAATGGATTCTTTTCCCTTTGGATATCGAAGGATAAACCCGTATTTATGTGCGTTTGCGGCCAACCATTTTCCTTCTGTTGTCTCACCGAAACTTTCTGTTAAACTTAAGTTAGCACTTTTTGCTGATATATCCATAGCAAGTCCACTTTGGTGCTCACTATTTCCAGGTATGGCCACGACTTGTGCTGCCTTTTCTTCTCCACTCTTCTTTACTTCTGCATCAAATATAACTCGTTGTCTTTCGTAAGACCGATATCCGGATACTGCATATAGTTCAATTCCACTCGCTTTTGCTTCGACAAACATTTTCTCTAGTGCTATTGCCGCCTCTTGCCTCATTAAGCTTTTCTCTATTGTTTGATCTCCGAAGGAAAATGAAACATTCGGTTTTACAAGGTCAGTAGGATTATAACTATCTGGCAAAGCAAACATTTTATTTACAAGAGCAAGTACATTCAGTGGGTTTTGAATGACTTGTTTTCCGTTAACTTCTTTTACGTCGTTAAAATAAATGGCCTCTAGAGTAGGTCCTTCCGGAATCTGCTGATCTTGAGTAGACTCTTCTTCAGTTGAATCACTTTGACCGTTATTTTCCTGGTCAACGATAGGTTCATTCTCTTGTTCATCCGTCTGTGTTGTTTCTTCCTTCTGATTATTATTTACGTATGGGATTTTACTAAAATCGCACCCGGACAATAAAAGGGTAATCCCTGCAATAGATAATAAATATTTGCGCATTATTTCCACCTATCTTCTTTTTCTAATACAATATTTCTATTTTATCATCAATAAAAAAATGCAGCATCCTTTTTGAGAAAAAGAGAATAGAAAAAGCAGCCTCTAATTATAGAAGCTGCTTTGTTTTTTATTGAACGGCTGCATCTAATGCAACAACAATCATGTCATTGAAAGTGGTTTGTCTTTCTTCTGCTGTCGTTTCTTCTCCAGTAAGGATATGATCACTTACCGTTAGAACAGATAAAGCTTTACGATCAAATTTGGCAGCTAATGTATATAGAGCAGCTGTTTCCATTTCAATCGCCAGTATTTGGTATTTCGCCCATTTTTCGAGTTCACTATTATCGTTATAGAACATGTCCGCAGTAAAGACGTTACCTACCTTCAAGTTCAAACCTTTCTCTACACCTACATCGTATGCGCGCTTTAATAAATCAAAGTTCGCAGTAGGAGCATAGTCGACGCCACCAAAAGTTAGTCGATTCATTTGGGAATCTGTAGAAGCACTCATTGCTAAAATCACGTCTCTTACTTTTACATCCTTCTGAATTGCCCCACATGTACCTACTCGAATGAGGTTTTGAACATTATAACTATTCATTAATTCATTTATGTAAATGGAGATTGATGGAACTCCCATACCTGTTCCTTGTACTGATACTCGCTTTCCTTTATATGTTCCTGTATATCCTAACATTCCTCTAACTTCATTATAACAAGTAGCACCTTCTAAAAAGGTTTCTGCGATATATTTTGCTCGTAAAGGATCTCCTGGAAGAAGAACTGTTTCCGCTATTTCATTTTCTTTCGCGCCGATATGTACACTCATCTTGTTTTCACTCCCGTTTTAGTTTACAGATATACTATTTACCAAATAAAACTATACCATAATTACTGTAAAAATAAAAAACTGCGGAGTGTCTCCACAGCTTTGTTAAAGTACGTGAATTCGACTTATTTTTTTCCAACCACCTGGCTGAAGTTGATAGTAACTAGTCCCCAGTCTCCCCTCGTCAATATAAATAATATCACCTGTACCTATATATCGACCTTGATAATCATTTGGAATACTGTCTTTTACATTAAATATACGAAACACATCTTCTAAAATATGCAGATGTGAACTGCCCGTTACATTCATACGGTACACTTGTTTATACCCTTTCGTCTGCCTGAATTTGGGTGTTTGAAAGATCATTACTTCATACGTTTTCTTTAATAATCTGCTCCGTTCCTTTAACAACCTCAAGCCCCCCTTTTTATCCACTCCCTTTTTGATTAGACTTTAACACTGTCGAATCCTTCATCAAAAAAACACTTTTTTTGTCGACTTACCTTTTTGACAAAAAAAGTGTTTAAATAAAGTTAAGAATATTGACTAATAATGGATTCAAGCTTTGATTTTAGAATCGGAAGGTCACTACTATGAATACTCAATTGGATATTCGTTTCATCCATTTCAAGAGCCTCTGCTAAAAACCCACCTAATCCTCTTGCTCTCCGGTCTATTTGTAGCGCAAGATCCATTTGCTCATCTGATTGCGGAAAGAATACCACTTCAATCTCATCTAGTTTTCCTCGAAATGGTCCAGAAGTTGCTACAAATTCAAATTCCTGCGCAAAGGGTAATCGTCTTCTTTTTCGATATGGAAGCTCTTCACAATCTGCCTCTCTCAATCGAAAACCTAGTTCAGAAACAGTATCTAACACACTTCTCATTAATTGATTAGGGACTACATTAATATAATCTTTGTCTGAAGGATCAACAGCATTTTTTATATCCAATCCCGTTTCTACCCAGACTTTCGTACGTCCAATGCTGATCGGAGTATCAAATGGCACCCTAATTACAAATGGAATTTCTTTCGTCTCGTTTGCACCAATTGTAACTGCTTGAGTAAGGCGGAATCTTTCAATATCCCCTTTTACAATATGCTTTTTATCATCTGACTCCCTTAAATAGTTGGTATGTAGATTCAGATAAATATCATCAATTAGTTGCTCAAGCTTCCCTCCCTTTATCTGTACAATTCCTCTTATTTCCTCTCCTGGTACGAAGACATCTTTTTCAAGCTTTGTATCAACCGTTGCCGATCCAATCCCAATACTTGCAAATACTTTATTAAAAAGTGACATGTTTATTCCTCCCTTTATTTACCGCATGTAGGTAACAAGTTTTTAGTTCATTTATCGTTCCAAAAGGTTCGTTGACTTGGAGCAATCTTTTGATTAACTGATTGGTCTCAATTGATATTGATAACTCTTCGTCCCATGGTCGCTCCTTTTCACTACCATTTGTTTCAAAATTGGAATAAAGCAAAAACAGGAGAAAATGGCCTAGCTGAAAGTAATCAGCCTGAGGAGATATCTCGCTTTTTAGTTCCCTCTTTTTATTGTCAGCATGTGATAACCACTTGGCCAATCCAAAATCTATTACTTTTAAATCATCTCCTTCAAGCATTAGATTTGGTATTCTTAAGTCTCTATGGACGATGCCTTTTTGATGAAGGTACTCTATTCGTTCTAGAAGCTTCAATCCATATACCAAAGACTCTTCTTCGGTATATCTTTGTCCGTCAGTAAAGATAAGCTGCTCAAATGTTTTCCCATCGATAAACTCCATTGTAAAAAAAGGAATCCTTCCCCACATCCCTTCATCAAAAATAGTAGGAAAGGAGGAATGCTGTAAGCTTTTCAGTATCTCAATTTCATACTGATGAATTCTTATCCCCTTTTTTGTAATTCTTTTATGAAATCGAACTAGCTTTAAAACAACTTTTTTTTCTAAGTAGGAATCATAAACGAGATAACTATGGCCATAGCTGCCCATTCCTAAAAATTTTTCTATTATATAACGCTCATTGATTTTCTCCCCTTCAGCTAATGCCTTATCAACTAGTGAAGAGAAGGCCAAGACAACAGGCTTAAAAATCCTCATGTTTTACGACCTTTTTTCATATATGATATTAACTGCTAAAAAAGCTTTTCGAGCTAAAAAAGCTACTTTTATGTTTTCTTTTATAATGTGCATGACCGTAATGGCTATGTTTATGCATATTCCGACGCTTGTAATAATCACTTGAACTATACTTTCGGTGGTGAGAACTTCCCAATATTGACTTTAGGATTTTTTTTAACATCACTTAATCCTCCTAATGGTTGATATAAATATATACGTTGCTTCTGATGGAAGGTTTCATAGAAAGGTGGCAAAATATGAATTTTTCTTCTATTCCTTTTCTGGGTCTTCTTCAAGAAAAGATTTCCCACTGGATGCTTCCACTAATTAAACGTAAAGAGATCTATAGTTTAAAGGAAAAATCAATGTTTATCGAGCAATTAAACATGCTTGCCCCGTCACCGATTCTTTATACGGATCAAAAAGAAAAAAACATCGTTGCGCAAATTACAAAGGAAACTCAGGCGTATAACAAAAATAACATCACGAGAACCCAAGCCTATTATGATTTTTTCACCAGAAATCAAGAGGTTCACTGGTCCTTCCTGGCTCATATCGTTTCCCGAAATGGGGGATATTACATGACCGACTTAAAGAGCTCTTATTTAAAGGACTTCCTGTCTGATTCTCAAATAAATCGCTACTTTTTATTCCTCGAACGATCAAATGCATTCATTTTTCAAGATGCCTTTCCACAATTGCTTCTTTATGAACATAGCAAAAGAATAGGAAAGCCACTTTTCCACCTTCTAACTGCATTTCATGTATCAACATTTATGGAACCCTTTTGGAATGATTTTTATTTAAAAAAGAATTCAAGAGGAATAACCGTAGCTATGATTATTAATGAACAATTTATGTTAGAGGAGCGGGTGATCAAAGGTATTTATCATTCAACCTCTCTGCTTCAAGAGCTCCCCTACAAATTACAAGAAAATCTTGGATTTACAACAATTTTTATTCCTTACAAAGTCTCAAAAAAATACCGATATCGTCTTAGCGGAAAGACGGTAAGAGAATTTGAACATGTGAATAAGCGGGTTGAACTAGGGAAGGAGCTATATCAAATTTTATTCGAAGAACGATATATATCAGAAACAGTTAGATTTTCTCACAATCAACCGCATACGGGTTCCAGAAGCGACTATTGGGATTTTCTCTTTACGAAACGAAAGAACGCCAATGAAAAGCTATTTAGTCCAGCCCTTGAAAGTGCTTGGGATGATGTGACGCATCAGTATACGAATAAAGTTGACTGGTTTTCACAAAAAAACATGGATGTTTTATCGTTTTTCAATGAACTTCCAGAGGTGACCGACTATGATTTAACGGTAGTCGCTTTGCGTCATTATCTTTTGTATTCTGCCCTCGACAACTTTTCTGAATCATAGTGAAAGGACGAAGCTAATCGCTTCGTCCTTTCTATTGGGGTCATACAATGATTTTCATAAGCTATTCATCTTCGATTTCTTCATCTATAATGCATTTTTCGATTAAGTATTCGAAAGTAATATCAGCGAGTTCTTCCACTTCGCCTTCTGAGGGTACATAGCCCCTCTTCATCAACTCTTGAAAGAAAAACTCTGCTATTTCATCGGTGTCGATGAATACCTCAATCTCCTTCATTGACTCGCCCCCCTTTTGTTCAAAATGTATGATGCATAAAGCCTTTTCATGCTAATTCCCTTAAAAATACAACACCTTTGATCAAATTTTCTTTTCATACGTTTGGAATGTTTTTAGTTGGACAAGCATAAAGATGAAATACCAACAAAAGTTTTAGGAGGAGTTCTTATGACAACCTTTTCAAAGCTGTTTCAATCATTTTGTGAGGATATAAATAGTGAAGAAAGTGTACTAATAAATTCTTTTGAGAAGATTACGTCTTTCTTTTTTCAAGGAGCTATTTGGACAGGAGTTCCGCTTTTTATTTATTTTATCTTCTTTTATTTAAACTGATCACACATTGCTTTTTCCATCGTTCGTTTTTAATTGCTGCAGTTTTTTTAATACTAGCTTCATGACTTTTACATAATCTTCATCATGAAACATTTCATATAGTATACGATAGTCATTATACAAGTCTAATAAGGCATCGATCATTTCACTTGATTGTTTTTTTTCATTTAATATTTCTCTTTCAGCTTTTC
Organism: Robertmurraya sp. GLU-23; assembly: GCF_052983275.1. Lineage (NCBI taxonomy): Bacteria > Bacillati > Bacillota > Bacilli > Caryophanales > Bacillaceae > Robertmurraya > Robertmurraya sp. GLU-23. The sequence continues at coordinate 680,399 of NZ_JBRKCV010000001.1, read as the reverse complement.
TATAGACATTTTTCGGTTCAGGTAGTTTAAGAGTTTTTTTCTTCTTATCTAGTGAATACAAAAGTCCAAGCTTTTGTATAAACGTATCTGCGCTATCGGCATCGGCAATCAGCGTCAACTCATCTTCATTCACTTCTAGCCATTCTCCATCACTGATACGTGAGAGCTCATAGATCACGTCCTCCCATGCATCCTCTTTATAACGCCAGATTTCTGTTCGAAAACCAACTACCTTAAATAAATCCGCCCCATAACCTTTTACTTGGACAAGATCTCCAATAAAAAACTTGTATTCTATATCAATCTCTTCTCTTTCGATCGGATCACCTTCATAATCGGAAAGCATTTGGAGGCTTGATTCCATGTATAATCCTTCACTCTTATTTATTTCATATACATACATACCATCAAGCCACTTTAGATTAGTTACTTTGCCCACCGTACCATACATGGTGACCACGACAGTATCACCGATTTTATATTTTGGTTTTTTTCTGTCACTCATGTCAATGGTTCACCTCAAATGTTAGTCGTATTTACTGATTACAATAGTATATGCAAGCAATAAAAAAACGTCTCTTTATAGAAGAGACGTGTCAAGCGTTTTTATTCTAATGTATTTATGACCTAGTCATTTACATATAAATCCCATGCATCATCAAATACAGCCATGCTCTCTAAGTACTGGCCATTTAACTCCAAATAGGAGGATAATTCAGTGTAGTCAGTTGATGTCTTCGGAAAGCTATGATCTACGTAGGCATCATTGGCAAACCGACTAATGGTATCCTTTGGTGCTGGATGCCTATATTTCATTAAGAAGTGATAAAACGATTTTCTCAAAATTTAGGACACGCCTTTCACAAATGGTTTCTCTGTAACCTTACTATAGGTATTTTGGAAAAGGCAAGTGTTTTACTTTCTTAGCTTGTAAAGTCAAAGTAATTCCTTTTTAATAAGCGTGGCTGATTCATTAAACCTTTGTAATTTACCTGTTTAGCAAGTATTTTTGTATCAATTTAAAATTGATCCTCAATTTTTTTCACTATCTCATCTTCTTGATAAATCATCTCACAGTTTGAGCAATAGATGGAGGGAGTCTCTTCTATAGGTATGGCATTTGTCCCGTCAGGCAATTCCAAGTATACAGTATGATGTTGGCTAGTAATTTGGTTAGAATCACACCAATGACAATTTGACATTTACAAATCCTCCTTTGTACACTTTCTTTCCCCTTTGAGATTTGGGCTTGAAATTTTTTCTCTTTCAACTGATCACGTTTTCCCGCTTATCTTTTAATGAAGTAGGTTCAGGGTTCGTCTCATATTCTTTTCTGCGTTCTAATCGGTTTAACCCTTCTGGTACAAGATTTGGCTTCTCATCATTCATTAACCCAGCAATTCCAACCAATGACTTCTTATCTTCAAAGTCAGAGTAAATCTTTTTATAATAGTCCTCTGCTCGGCCAGCCACATAATTTTGCGGTTCAGGATAGGTTGTGATGACCCCTTCAAAATTTCTCAACATAACTTTATCGGCGCTTTGTGAAATAAGATAATTAGGCTGCAGGGCAATTTTTCCTCCAACACTATGTGCATCAACAACAAAGGTTGCTATGCCCTATTTGAATAACCAGTATCCCAAAGGTAAACAAGTTGTGAAGACGTGCATATTTTTTATAAGGAAAATATTCGTATATCATGTTTCTATTATCTAATCATAAGTTTTGCTCTGCTTCTGATATTGCTTTAGAAATACCTGCAAGTGGCTGACTTAATAATGTTCCATGTCCTACTGCAAGTAGAGAAGGGTTGTAACTCAGTATTTTTCTTGCACTTTCTAAAGCTATCTCTTTACTCCAGGTTCCTTTTGCTGGGAATGGAAACGATGGTCTTATTTGACCAGCAACGGCCAGACCACCCTCAGTTTGAAATGCATCCCCTGCTATAAGCCCATGACTACGAGTATCTATAAATGACATTGATCCTGGTGTATGACCTGGGGTAAGTACTGCTATTAATGATCCAATTCTGTCGTTATCTTGAAGTAAAATATCGATTTTTGAAGTTATTTTATTTGGAAATATTCCACGAACTGGGGTATTCGGTTCACCGTCATATATTGATAAATCTCCATTAATAAGTGGTAATTCTCGCTTAGAAATATATACTCTACTCTGGGGTATTAGTTGTTTCAATAGGTCAAGTCCACCTATATGGTCATGATGTGCATGAGTCAAAATAATATTGTTTATGGGTTTTCCTATATCCTTTGCTACTCTAAGAATAATCTCCACATGTTCTTCCATCGCTGTATCAATAAGAGTCAAGTAACTATTTTCTTCTATAAAATAACAATTAACAGATAAACCTCTAGAATTATAGAATGTGATTTGATATATCATATCTACTTGATTAACCTGCATAATAACCTCCAACATAATATAATTCACTAGTCTTGTTGTAGTACATTTGCCAAAAAAAGAGTCTTAGTTGACATAGCATTATTGTAGTTTAGTGATTAAAAGCTTGCTTTAATTCATTAGGACCAAGGATAATATTGCACTTCATTGCTTCCAGTACAGCAGAAGGATCATATTAATACAAACCAGAATAGAAAATATCTTACCAAGCCCTTGATGCCCAGATGCATGTAGGGCATATGCTCCGAGACCAAAAACAAATACCTCTATAATGATTCTCCAAGGTAATGGGAGCTGATAGGCAGAATTGGGAGCAATGATCATCCCCCATACAACCATTACAATAATTGGTAACCCTACCCCGAGACCATATTTAATCATCCAAGAACCCTTTAAATGAAAACCCCAGTAACCGATTGAAAGGAGTACAAACAACTCTAACCCTAGACGTAGCAGCAGGTTTAAATTTTTAATTAATAACATATGATTTTCCCCTTCTATACAATCTTAGAATACTAATTGAACGATAGCCTTTAACATCCCGAGTCCCCTATCTCAGCCATTCGGTAAAAAATAAAATGATAGGGCAGAAATGCAATCTGATAACGCATGAACTAGAATAAGAGGAATAAGACGACGGGTTTTCAAATAATAAATCGGGATTATTAACATAGGAATCACTGTTAAAAAACGATAAAGGGAGTAGTTCAGATCAAGCGTTAACGGTAACACTGTGTGCTGTAATGCCCAGAAAAACATTAATACTATAACCGCCGCTACATTATTTTTAAAAATAATTACTAGCTTCGGTAAACAATAGCCCATGTAAACCATTTGCTCCATTACCGCCCATCCAATTGGCCAAACCATTACGCTATAAAGTTCCCCCCACAAAGGTAGAGGGCCAGCTAGGATTGGACTGGTTACTTGCCCGTAGATAAGTAGAGATACAAAAGTCCCCCATAAAACGGTGATTGGCAACAAAACAAATAAAAGTAGCCCTGCATGAAGGACATCCCTTTTTATGCTTGTGAGTGAGAATCCAATGATTGATTTAACCTGAGTTCCTTCTTTCGTTACTATCCAAACCATTAAAGCTAAGGATCCAATGTCGATTAATGAACCGTAGACAGTCCACCATCTTCCCGCTTCAAGGAAATCTAATGGTTGGGCTGTTAATGTTGAACCCAAGGAAAACATACCTTGGGCGAATAAAGAAAGTATCGTTCTGCTTAACAAACATAATAAAAGAATCCAAAACACTTTCTGATTTTTCATATTCCTTTACCTACCCTCCAAAAAAACTTTACTGCGGGTTAAAATTGTTGTAATATTTAAAATATAAATTGGAAATACTTTTTTGTAAAGGAAATTTTTCAAACTGTTAAGTGGGTGAATGAATCTTGAGAAGAGAACAAAACAAAGCAATAACGAAGAACATGCTGACTACAGCCGCAATGGAGCTTTTTAAAATACAAGAATACCAAAAGACGACCATTGACGAAATTGTAAAAAAAGCCGGTGTTAGCAAGCCGACCTTTTTTGCCTATTTCAAATCTAAGGAGCAAATTTTATACGAATTTGACTTAAATCAACTTGAATCTTTTAAGATTTACATGAAAGAGCTAATGAATAAACAAGAAGATGTATTCAACAACTTTAGGAACTCCATTGTGGATATGGCCACTGTATTACATACCACTCCTATGTTCACTCAAAATTTGATGCATTTAGTCACTATAAATGAGGAATACAAGGAATTGCTTATGAAAATGTTCGACCTCTTTAAATCGATTACAGAAGAAGTGATTGAATACGGTCAGCAACACTCTATGGTCACCACTGACATTCCATCTGATGTGATATCAAAAGATATCATAAATATATATATAGGATCTCTTGTCAATTGGGTAATATCCAAAGGAGAGGATTCTCTAGAACATTTACTTAATAGTACATTAGATCATTACTTTTCCGGGATCTTGATCAAAAAGTTACACTTATAGAGAGATAGGTAACCTTTTATTATGGATTGTAAAGGAGTAGATGAAAGACGAGGAGAATATTAGCTTTAAAAGTGGTAGACACATTTTAACCGTTTATTAAGACTTCCAGCGATGATAGTGCCCTTGATAAGATACTTCTTGGTCAACGACTCTACCAATCTATTGCAAGGTTTTTAACCAAGTATCTAAATAATAGCTTGTACCCCATCTACTCGGTAGGTGGGGATTATTTGACGCTTACATATAAAAAATAGCACCCATTTCTGAGTGCCATTATCCATGTGAAAACACACTAAGAAGAAAAATCAAAATAATTTCTCTTCAGCAATCTAGGTAGTTCCATTAGCTCCTTAAAACTTATTAGAATTACTAATTACTTTTGTATCAACTAAAAACAATTGATCCTCTATATCCTTAATCACTTTGTCTTCCTGATACACCTTTTCACATTCCTTGCAGATAATGGCCGGTGTTTTAGTAATTTCAATTGCCCTTGATCCATCTGGGAGCTCCCAATATACAGAGCCTTTAGCTGTACTTGCCTTCCCTTCGCACCACTCGCACCTCATCTCCAAACTCAATCGCCTACTCATTACCCGTTTTGTCTGTTCCCTGCTCAGACAGTTCGGTTGATTTTTGTTGCTGCGCCTTAAATTTCTTCTCTTTATGCTCATCAGGCTTTTGACGTTTTTCCTTTAAAGAAGAGTGATTCTGATCTTCCTGATATTTTTGTCTTCTGTCGAGCCGCTATCTGAGGGCTCCGGATAAGAAGTGATAACACCTTCAAAATTTCGCAACACTACTTTGTCAGCACTTTGCGAAATGAGGTAATTTGGTTGGATAGCAATCTTCCCTCCACCACCAGGACTATCGACGACAAAGGTAGAGACTGCGTTTTTTATTGTATGTACTTTATCAATACAAAAAACAGCAGATCTAGAGAATACCCTGACTACTGTTTCTAATGTGATAATGATGGATTATGTCATTTTATACACATGTTAATTGAATTTTCCCACACTCTAAGAGTTACTTGAAATCAAAAAGCGTGTCATCTATATCAAAAAAGATAATTTCGTAAATCTATATTTTATCCCACTACTTTCTAATAATGCACAGATATTGGAACAATAAACTATGATAAAAGTAGTTGGGTTGATTCCTTAGACATTCCTCAATATCACTGGGAAGCTCTCGTATTCCTTCCATATGTCCATAAACGAAATCACACCATCTCCTCTTGCCAGCTCAAAATCCAACGAATATTCGTGGCAGTTCAATGGGGTTTGCTGAAAGGCATGATCTTTTGAGTGCGTTTTTCCTATGAACAATGAAAAGGAATGAATCTCCTAGAAATAGAGAAACTAAGACAAGACCTAAGGAAGCTCTCGATTATTGTTTTTTTGTTTACGGAGGTTTTTTATGCAAATTATGAGATATGAGTTAAAGGAAGATCGTGGAAGTTACATATTAAATATCTATCTAGAACCACAGATGACCGAGTTTGCTGTTGAGCTAGGGAAACCTTCTAGGAGAAAAACAGAATTACAAACACATATACGGTCAATCATTAAAGAAAAATTTCAAAATGTACCGATTACAATTGTGAAGGTACTCGTAGGTTCCTTTGTTGTCACTACTCTTTACTTGGGGGCATCAGGGAATATAGCAAGTGCGCAAACACCGACTCAACTGCAAACAGCACCAAAATATGATACGTACACAGTTAAAGCAGGAGATACGTTATACAAGATTGCAAGGGAACTAAATGTTGCAGTAGCGGACATTAAACAAGCAAACAATCTAACAACGGATATGATTCATGTCGGGCAAGAGCTACGTCTCCCTTATTATACATATACTGTTGTTTCAGGCGATACGCTTTACTCGATTGCAAAACGCCATAATACTTCCGTTTCGGTAATCCAAAGCTATAACCAATTGTCTACAAACGTCCTTTCTGTCGGACAAAAAATAAAAATACCACAACCAATTACGTCAGTGGCTCCTTCTGCTGAACCTGAGGAACCAGTAGTGGTGAATCCAACACCTAATCTTGAGAATCCCGATGCGATAACACCAGAACCAACAGCTCCTCCAGAACAAAATGTGAGCACAGTCACCCATATGGTTGCTGCAGGAGAAACCCTTTATGCCATTTCTCGACAGTATGCTACAACCGTTAGTGCAATTAAAAATGCAAACAATCTTACATCTGACATCCTTTCAATTGGTCAGATGTTAATCATCCCGACTGCAATAGAATCTATCCAGATACCGGTTGACACGACTCCACCCGCTGAACCCATTCCGACATTTGCTGAATTAATCACGAGTGAATCAGCTGCAAGCTATCCAATCAGAGGGACCACTGAACCCGGTGCGGTCGTACAAATCTCCATATCTGATGGGATTCATCCTTCTATTACGACGAAAGTAGTGGCGAATGGGAATGGTGAATTCAGTACGAATGTGGATGTTACTTCTTTACAGGATGGGTCAATTTCTATAGTTATGAAGGCCAGCGATAATTCAGGTAACGAAAGCAGCGTCACAAAAGTAAATGTTTCAAAGGATACGTCTGTTATACAACCAGAGTTAGATATTCCTTCAATAGTAACCAGTGCGAATGCAGAAAATTTTGCTATAAGTGGAAAAACGGATGCAAATGCAACGATAACACTACGTATCACTGATACAGGTAACCAAGCTGATGAAATCACTATAAAAGCTGATCCGACCGGTCATTTTGAAGCCGTATTAAATGTAAAAGGGTTACAGGATGGGTCGTTATCTTTGCTCGCAACTGCTACTGATGAGAATGGAAACAAAAGTGAACCGAAAGTAGCTACAGCCCAAAAAGATACATCAGCAATCACTCCAACGGTAGAAGACATACAAGGGATTACCCCTGACAACGTTAGTCAGTATCCACTTGTAGGCCACGCAGAACCAGGAGCAGTTGTTGAAGTTGTTTTTTCCGATGATGGAAATCAAGAGATTGTCACAAGAGCTAACGCCGATTCAACAGGTACCTTCCAGGACACTGCTGATTTACGAACGCTGCGAGATGGTGACATTCAGGTGACCTTCCGTGCAACCGATGAAGTAGGAAATCAAAGTGAGTCACAGCAAACAACCATCGAAAAACAGACCATCATTGCAGCACCGGAGCTTGCAGACCTGGACGTAATAAATAGTAAAAATGCAGAGAATTACCAAATAATCGGAAAAGCACAACCTGGGGCTGTAGTTGATGTTAGCCTATCGGATGGAATAAACCCCGATCACTTGGTATCAACCACTGCCAATGAAAATGGGGAGTTTGAAGTTCGTGTTGATGTTAGTATGTTAATCGACACAAGCATTATGGTTTCAGCGTTTCAAACAAGCCCTAATGGGTTGACCAGTGAAACGTTTGAAACCACGATTATAAAGGATGCATCCAATCCAAATGCACCTATTTTGCATAATACAAACTTTATTAATCAGGGCAATCAATCCTCCTATCATTTGCAAGGTAAAGGCGAGCCTAATGCCGAACTATTGATTCGTATGTTTCATCCAAATGGGCAAGTACTAAATGTAACTGGAACAGTCAATGAAAATGGCGAGTTTGATATTCCGGTTGATTTATCATCCATCGATGATGGAGAAGTCACATTCGAAATCATGCAAATCGATCAAGCAGGTAATGAAAGTGAAAGATATGCCAAAATGCTAGTAAAGGATACCATCGGACCGACTGACCTTACCCTTGAAAGTATGTCAAGTATATATAGTGGAAATGTCCTTTCCTATATGCTAAGCGGTAAAACTGAGGCCCATACAACGTTAGAGATTCAGTTTACTGATGGGACCAATACGGTAACAAAAACAGTCGAGAGTGATCAAGAAGGAAAATTTGAGCAAAGCTTTGATTTAGGAGAACTTAAGGATGGAAGATTGATTGTTACTTTTCGAGCCATTGATAATGCGGGTAATGTTGGAACTCCAAAACCAGTTACCATTGTGAAGGACACGACGGCACCTGCCGAGGTGGTGACAAACTTACCTGATTTCATCAATCGCTCCAACCAACAACCATTTACATTAAAAGGATCAAGTATAGAAGAAGGAGCAATCGTTGATATTTTAATCAGTGACAATGAACGACAATTACGTAAGTCTGCTCAGGTGATAAATGGTTCTTTTTCTGACACAGTAGATTTATCTGTGTTTAAGGACGGTCCATTAACTTTCGAATTTATCCAAACGGATCAAGCAGGTAACACAGGGATTGTGAACTCAGCAACAGTGATAAAGGATACCGTAGTTGAAAATCCAGTTGTCGCCAAAAGTGGTTTCCGTTATGAGAATTTACAGCACCTTTTCACCTTACTTGGGAGTGCTGAACCCGGCGGAACGATTGAAGTCACTCTGTTTGATTCAGCGAATAATAAGCTTGTTTCAAAAAGAACAATCGTTGATGAAGAAGGATATTACGCAGTCGATCTTTTTTCACAAGATATTCAAGCGGTACACTCTGCAACCGTAAAACTAACAGATGCAGCAGGAAACCTAAGTGGTGTAACGTCAGTAACATTAAACACCTATACGGTATCGGCTGGTGATACCCTTTATTCCATCGCTAAACGATACAATACGACCGTTGATGCATTAATGGCATTAAATCATTTACCAACCGATGCCCTGGTCGTTACCCAGACATTACGTCTTCCCTTAACAGCAAGTGAAGTCGTGAATCTCGGGTATTTATACTTTGGCAGTACTAAGGAATATGCCAATGTCGTGAATTCGACGGGTCATGCAGTCAATATTGTCTCACCTAGCTATTTTGATATTAATCCAGATGGGACGTTAAAACTCACCTATCAGGTCGATCAGAATTTTATTGATACGATGCATCGTCAAGGGGTACGAGTGGTTCCATTTTTAAGTAACCACTGGAATCGTGAAGTAGGTCGAGCGATGCTCCAAAATAAAGAATTAGCTGCCAGACAAATTGCAGATGCCATTGAGCGATATAATCTGGATGGCGTCAATGTGGACATTGAAAATGTAACGGCCCAAGACCGTGAAAATTACACAGAATTTGTAAGGTTGCTGCGTCAATTAATCCCTAATCATAAAGAGGTTTCCGTTGCAGTCGCGGCGAATCCAAATGGTTGGGAAGCAGGATGGCATGGTTCATATGATTACACAGAGCTAGCTAACATTGCGGACTACCTGATGATCATGGCCTATGATGAAAGCTATGAAGGTGGTGAACCGGGGTCTGTAGCAAGCCACTCTTGGGTAGAAAAGTCCATTCAATATGCTGTTTCGGAAGGGGTCACCCCTGACAAAGTGGTTCTCGGCACCGCTCATTTTGGTCGCTATTGGCAAGAAGGAGCAAACTATGGCGGATACGGACTTTCGAATTGGCAAGTGAATATGTTGATAGAAAGATACCATGGCACAATCGAGTTTGATGAAATAAGCAAGACTCCGAAAGCTACATTTACAATCAAAGAAGGTGACCCAACAACCGTTATTTCTGGACGTACTCTATCTCTGGGAACGTATACTGTCTGGTTTGAAAATGAAGAATCGATTCAACACAAGCTTGAACTTGTTAGGAAATACAATCTACGTGGTGTCGGTAATTGGAGCCTTGGACAAGAGGATAAAGATATTTGGAACAGTTATATAACAAAACTTCCGAATACCGTTCCAGTGGTCTCACCTGTAAAACCATCCGAACCTGCACAAGCAGAGTATACGACATACCGAGTTACTGCTGGTGATAGTCTCTGGCTGATCGCAAGTAAAAACATGACAACCATTGCTGAAATTAGAGAACTTAATTCTCTAACTTCTGATATGTTATATGTAGGACAAATATTAAAGCTCCCAACAAATAACGTTTCGCCTACTGAAACCGGAGCAGTACCTGAGTCAATACAAGATCCTGTTGTGGAGACAGAACCTGTGACGGAAACAGAACATGCTGTAGAGGCAGACCAAGAGACGATCCTAGAACCAGTTGCAGAGGCAGAACCGGGTGCGGAGACAGTGCCTGAACCAGGTGCAGAAGCGGAACCGGTTGGAGAGCCAATTTTAGAACCAGTGTCTGAGCCTGAATACGTACCGGAACCATCAGTGGCTCCGACAACAACGACGATTATGCAGCCATATACGGTGGTAGCTGGAGACACGCTCTATTCCATTGCTAGAAAATATGGTATATCAGTAACGGCGATTAAATCAGCAAGTAATCTAACAAGCGACTTTTTAACTGTAGGACAAATCTTGAAAATCCCACAAGAAGTCGTTATCCATAAAGTTGCATCTGGAGATACCCTATACTCGATTGCCCGCACATACAATACAACCGTCACGGCGATCAAATCAGTAAACAACTTTTCAACCGATATTATCCATTTGGGTCAAACGATAATCATTCCATGATTTTATTAAGGAAAGCATGTAGAGCATCATGGGGACGATTCATCTTATGCAGCGTCAATAAAAACCACCCGTGAGAACGGGTGGTTTTCTCTGCGGCTAAAAGCCTTTGTTACTGACCAAACCCTAAAGGGCTACTGAAGGGTTCGCCAAGTGTACTACTTCTACTGGCCAGACCTCAAAGGCCTTCTTCCCTTTTAACCTCGTTTTTTTTCCTTCCTTCTTCACCCGTGAATGGATCAATGTACTCCATCATTGTTAATTGTTCTGCGACTATATCATCTTGTATTTGATTACGTATATATTCTTCTATTACCTTTTTATTTCTTCCAACTGTATCTACATAATATCCTGTGCACCAAAATTTACGATTTCCGTACTTGTATTTCAGATTTGCATGTCGGTCAAATATCATTAAACTACTCTTTCCCTTTAAATAACCGACGAACGCGGACACACTTAGTTTCGGCGAATGCTTACTAACATATGTACATGGTCCTTACACGCTGTAGCTTCAATAATCTCTACACCTTTTCTTTCACATAATGTGCGTAGTATTTCTCCTATATCCTTCTTGATTTTCCCATAGATAATCTGTCTTCTATACTTTGGTGCAAAGACGATGTGATACTTACAATTCCAGGTAGTGTGTGCTAAACTATTATTGTCTTTAGACATGGGACTTCCTCCGTGCTGGTATTTTGGTTGGCGAACCAAAAATATTTTAGCACCACGGGGAAGTTTTTTTAATACCACGCTGAAAGCTTTTTAGAACCCCTGGCCTAGCCCGGGGTTTTCGTTTCCATAATCAAAAGAACCATCCCCTCGGATGGTTCTAACTTGTATAATTACAAAAAGGCACCCACTAAGTGCCTTTTTACGATTGCTATTATTCTATGAAGAAAAATCAAAGTAATTTCTCTTTAGCAATCTTGGTAATTCCATTAGTTCCTTAAAACTTATCGTACTTCCGATTTGTCTTGTATCAACCAAAAACAACTGATCCTCAATTTCCTTAATCACCTTTTCTTCCTGATACACCATTTCACATTCCATACAGATAATGGCCGGTGTTTCTGTAATTTCGATAGCCCTAGATCCATCCGGTAACTCCCAATATACAGAGCTTTCATTGATCCTTGCCTTCCCATCACACCACTCGCATCTAATATCCAAACTCAATCCCTACTCATTAACCGTTTTGTCTGTTTCTTCCTCAGACTGTCCGGTTGATTTTTGTTGCTGTGCCTTGAACTTCTTCTCTTTTAGTTCATCACGCTTTTCACGTTTATCCTTTAACGAAGAGTGATTCTGGTCTTCCTGATATTTTTCTCTTCTGTCTAGCCGTTGAAGATCTTCCGGGACGAGGTTGAATTTGCTGTCGTTCATAAGTGCAGATATCCCAACATTAGATTTGTATTTTTCGTAATCAGTATAAACACTCTTGAAATAATCCTCAGCTCTGCCTGGAACATAGTTCTGTGGCTCCGGATAAGAAGTGATCACACCTTCAAAATTGCGTAACACCACTTTGTCTGCACTTTGGGAAATGAGGTAATTTGGTTGCAGTGCAATCTTTCCTCCATCACCTGGAGCGTCGACAACAAAGGTTGGGACAGCGTTTTTTATTGTAAGTATGAAGAATAATATTAAAGAAACCAATGAAAGACCTCTATTTAATATGCCAACAATGTTTCAGCAAAAATTATCAAGTTGTGCATATCAATTTCTTTTACTTAACACGGGTGCTTATTCATTGTGTCTAGTTCTCTTACTCGATTCTATGAAATCGGAACAAGTACAAATTCCTATCTATTTGGAGTAACAACATTGGCAAAGAAGTGTTTCTTTCCATTGGAATAATTTAGGCTAATCAACTATCATAATAGGAGAAGACATTTATGAATGAAACGGGGAGAAGCATGGGAAGAACAATAAATATCACTCCATTTGAAGGGATAACAGAAGTTGATCTCAATGAATGCATTAAAGAGAGTCCATTGAAACACTTTAAACTACCAAAAGGAATGTTTCAAAAAGGGGAGGATTATTTTTGGGGCCTAGATAACTGGGACACTAAACATTGGGAGTTGATCTTAAATAATAGACTACTCTCTGTAAACCGCAACTTTGGATATGCAATGTTTTACTATTACAAAGGCATTCCGGATGAGGAATGGGTTATGTCCCCTGGCAAAGAAGGTCAATCAGTTCAACTTTTCCCTCACTTTTATGAACAACACCATAGTAATCACTATAATTTCACATATTTTGTGGACGTGTTCTTTCTACAATCATTCACCTTATATGAAACAATTGGTCATTTGTTATTTAAACTGTTTAACTTAGAAAATAATGAAAACAACCCAAGAAACCAAATTAGTTTCAATAATGCAATTTATAAACTCAATCAAGTAAGCCGCCCTCTATACAAAGACTTAAATAAGGTAAAACAGTCTAATGACTTTAAAATTGGAGTACGAATGAGAAACGACATTGCACACAATCATCCACCTTATCGAATAGATTCTGGTGTCACAAAATCAGAGGGAGTTGTTTCAATTGGAGTCGGGAATTATACAACTTCAAATGAAATCAAAACAGTAATGATCGGCTTACTTAAAAGTATCAAGGCCACATTTGAAGTCCTTGAGAAACATTTGCAAGTGAACAATTAAAAGAGAGGAACCTTAGCTGGCTCCTCTATACACCGCTTTGAGAAATGAGATAAATCGGTTTAAGAGCTATCTCTCCCCCTCCTCCCGGACTATCGAACAGAAAGATTGTTTCACCGTTATTATTGTAAGTCCTTTAAAATTAACAAAAACTGCAAATCAATGAAACAATTTATTTCTTGATTTTGGGGTTATTAGAGGTTTTAATAATTATGTCTAAAACATTGCATGTTATTAGGAATACCTACTAAGAATTTAGTACATAAACCTCAATATCGAGAATAAATATGATAAATTCCCACTACGCCCTTCTTGCTCTACAATCGACAAACTTAAATTCGAATTCCTCAAGATATTCTGTTGCACCACGAATGTCCATTTCATGTGCAATATGCATCTTCATAAACAACTCATCCGGTAAAAAAGGTGAAAACTTAGAATTAAACCATTCTACTTCTGTGATAAATGGAAATAGCCTAACCTCATCCCATTCTTCGCCTTTGATGAAATTTAATACATCTATTGAAAAAGGTCCTTCAATCCTTAATCTATTTAACCCATCCTCTATTTTAGCAACGAAACCTAAAGAGCGAAGCATCCACACTAAAGTTTGAGCTATAACAGTACCAGTAAATGACTCTAATAAGAAACTGTCATCTTCTTCCCTTATCACTCTATCAATAGATTGAATATTATTATCATGATAAAACCTTCTTTCATCGTTAAGGGAGTCAAGTGCTTCTTTGTTGATATAATTGAATTGGTAGTCATCGCATAGAATCTGAATTATTTTTTCACCAATTTTCTTATGTAGTTTTAATCCACTACTTGAATATCTTGGCGGCTTCCCATTTACGGCCTTTGATACATAAATCTTGTTTTTTTGAGAATCAATTTGTTTAATTGTCCAGAGTTTTCCGGAAAGGATAATATTATCTCCTTCTGATCCTAAAAAAGTACTCTTATCTAATGTTCCAATTTTTCTCACGCCCTCTAATACGAGATACTCTTCTGGTGTGATAAAGACTGCATAAAAATCACGACTTCTTAAAATTCGTTCTCCCTCTAACCCCACTATAACCTCATTGGGACCTTTCACAATTTCTAAATAATCGAGTTTGATCATGTGGTTAAGAAGTATTTGTACGTCAACGGTATCGAGCTTATAAAAAATATGATTATTTTCAACTCTCTCTAACAATTTACTAATTGTTATTCCGTTCGTTTCTGTGCACATGGAAATGATTTGGTGTAATAAGATATCGAAGGGCTGGGGGTAACCTGTTGCTGGTTCAATCCACTTTTCTAAAGCTAGCTCCATAACGGATAGGGATTGTAATAAACTATCTCGCTTTGTAGTATACATCTGTAACATTTGCTTAGCATCTCGTTTTCGGCCAGACCTACCAAGTCGTTGTTTTAATGAGGAAACAGTAAATGTGCTGTTTAATTGAATTACTATATCTACATCTCCAATATCTAATCCTAACTCCAACGTACTTGTAGCAACTACTGTCTTGGGAAGTTTAGAGCTTATCATTGTTTTTTCTACATATTCCCGTTCCTTTTTATCAATAGAGGAATGGTGAGCATAATAAGTTTCCCCTACCTTTTCACGCTCTGCTAAACGATTCAAGAATACTGTTAATTCTTCCACAGAACCACGGTCATTACAAAAAATAATAGCCTTTTGGTGTCGAGTTAGTTCCCTTATATCTTCAAATAGAGAAACTTCTAGTTTACTTCCACTGTTTTCGCCTTCTTTTTCAGGAAAATGCATTAGGTAATACATCAACTGCTTTTCGCTGCCCTTCTCTTCCACAATTTCCACTTTTTCTGGGGTTCTGTAATTTACCCATTCTTTTACAAAGTGGAAGTTATCAATAGTCGCAGATAAACCAATAATTCTTGGTTGATTTTGGGCAAGGTTTTCTATCCTAGATAACAATGAACGGAGGTGGACACCTCTCTCACCATTTAGGAAAGAATGTATTTCATCTATTATTACGAAGTCTAATTCCTTAAATAGTTTCCTGATTTGTTCAGTCCTATTGATAAAAAGACTTTCGAGAGACTCTGGTGTAATTTGTAAAATACCAGCTGGCTCTTTCAGAAATTTCTTCTTAACACTTTGACTTACATCTCCGTGCCATTTGTGGATTGGAATATGTGTGTGTTCGCATAGTTTTTCAATACGTTCAAATTGATTATTAATTAGTGCTTTTAAAGGAGAAATGTATAGTACCTTTAGCTCTGATTCTGCTTTTTTCTCTACTATTGATAAAACAGGTAAAAAGGCTGATTCTGTTTTACCCGAAGCAGTCCCTGATGATATTATGACATCTCTTGTACTGTTTACGATAACTGGTATGGCTCTATCTTGGATGGGGGTAAATCTGTCCCATTTCATATCCCATATCTTCTTTTGAATATTCTTCGATAACAGATGAAAAGTCATTCCTTATTCCCCTTCTGTTGTAGCAAACCTAGAGTAAACCTGATTCTGTGGTTCTGGCTGCGGTGTTTCTTCTTCTCCAAAGATATTGCTACGATTGTATTGTGGATTTTGATGAAGAATGTTTAAGCCGCCTATATAAGAACGAATGACATCCCCTACAGTTAGATTTTCATTAGCTCCGGGTCTTGAATATTCTTGAACAATAAATCTTTTAATTTCACTATCAGTTACACTAGCTTGATACCCGTAATGTGTCGCATGAATATCACGCAATTTCTGCAACAGCACATAAGTTTCGTCATGCTTAAGTGGCGTTAACTTTATTACTGGCTGAGATAAGTCGCGGAACTCATCAGATTCAAAACGATTGGATTCTAAACGTCGTTTTAGAGCACCGTAACTAAAGAGTCCTCTCCTTTCATCTTCTAGGAATTCCGGAGTCCCCCCTATTGTGAAATACAGTCCTTCCACGTTACCTTGCAGTGTATCATTATATATTTTTAAAATGGTTTCGTAGTTTTTATCCCTTGTTTGGGGATGAGTTATCTTATAAAGATTAATTGCCTCATCTAGATTCACGACTAATCCTGAGTATCCGATTTGTTTAACAAACTGGGAAACAACCTTGATATAGTTATAGTAATTGTTATCATCAATAATATCCCGAACACCTAAATCTATTCTGGCTTCAGTTTTTGTCTTGTACTCTCCACGTAGCCACTTTAGCGCTTTGCGTTGTAACTCACTGTTATCTTCAACAAATCCCTTAAAATACTGTGTTAGTATTCGAGAAAAGTCATATCCACCAATTAAGTCGTCCATTATTGATACCGTTTTTGTTATCTCAGTTTCTACATCTTTCACAAAATCTAGGTTATCAAATTCAACTGACCCATAATTCTTCTCAACAATTACTTTAGATTGGACTTCACTAATCCACTTATCTAGAATAGTGGGTAACGCCCCACCTTCGGGTACAGTAGCAATTGCCATGTTTTTCATTAATTCTGTATAAATAGCTACTGCTTTCCCCTCACTGCCATATAATCGTCGTTCAGGAGTAAAATCTGCTTTAGTTACAGCAAATTTTTCTTGAAATGCAATTTGTTGAATAAGTGCCTGGATAAAACTCTTCCCACTCCCAAAAGATCCTATAAACAATTTGATAACAGATGACCCACTCTTGATATTTTGTAAGTCTGTTAGAATTTGTTTTGCTTCATCTGCGCGACCTACCATGATGTATTGTAATCCTCTGCTAGGTACCACTCCTCCGGATAGGGAGTTTAATATAGTTGTTGAATCACGCTTCTTAATATTCAATTATTATGCTCCTTTCAGCATTAGTGCAATATCCGTGAACTCTTCATAAAGAATAATGCTATCTTCTTCTGATTCTACGATATTATCCCCTAAATGTTCGTTTGCTTTCTCGTTTATTTCACTTAAGAATAAACCTAACATTTTCCCGTTCCTTTTAGCAAAAGTTGTTGCTTCGACCTGAGAGTATTGACCATTAGAAAATAAACTTAAGAACTCTTTTTCTGCCTCTGATAAAGAATTAATGAATTCCTTTTCATCTCCATCGGAATTATCAAAATAGGAATCAAACGGAGTCTCTACTTCGGCAGTAGATTGCTCTGTTGCTCGTGTCACTTCCTCTATTTCAAAAGGGTTAACAATCCCTTTTGATGTCTCTTTATCATCGGTTTGATCATCTTCGTTAATCTCAACATGCTGAAACACTATTTGAAGTTCCAGGTTTTCCTTACTTAGACGTTTTATGTTATCATCGTTAAACTCAATAACTGGCTTCGCAAGAGTAACAACTTTCACTTCTTCATTTGGTGGATTTGGAATAGCGGTACCCATAACTTGATTGTCCTTATCCTTGACCATTTTAAATCGCTCGTTGGTTTTCTTAGCTCCGTTTGTGAATCTATCTACCAATTTATTTTTAAAATCAAATGGTAATACTTCTTCATCCACCTTGATCTCCCTCTTTTCTCCACTTAAGGTACGAGTTACATTTTCGGAAAGACGGAAGAGAGTAGTAATTTCGTTATATAAGGTATCAGTTGGTTGTATTTCTAAATGATAAACATGTTTTGCTTCATTTTCCCTTCCAATAACAGCTCCTGAAAATAAATGATTAACACTACGAACTCGCTTGCTTTTAAACCAAACATTTATTATTTTTTCATTATCAATATTATAATGTTCTTCTAATAACAAAAGGCCCTCTTTAAATACTTTGTAGATTTTATTCTTATTATCTGTAAAGAACTTTGTCTCCCGATAGTTACGAATATATGGCTTCCAATGAGTAATTGAAATATTATTTAATGGTCTTTCCTCCTCGATTATTGCTTTATAGATTGGAGGAACATAATTACGACTTGTCCATTCACTTGCCAATTCTTCCTCGCCTAGCTCATTTAACATATCTTGAATCCATCGAGGCAAGTAATTTGAAAGTTTTGGATGCATCTCCTTATAGTTTTCATACAACCTCACTAACATACTCACATTGAAGGCTGCATTGGTATTAAATGAATAGTTTAACAACTCATATACAAATACAAAGATATAGCTAAGATCTACTTCTAAATAATTTCCTTTAAGAGTTTCCTCTCTCCAATGGAAGTACCACTTTAATTGTTGCTCGTTCATGTGGTCAAACGTAGTCCAGTATGCCTGCAAAGGAATTTCTCTTGTTTTTCCTTGTGTTCGATTTTTATAATTTGCTGACTTTTTAATAAAGTCTGAGTGTGAACGTGAGTACGAAAATTCCACTCTAATTCCATCTGTATTTCTATTGGCCTTCTTAGGGTTTATTACTTCTTCTACACTTTGAAGTATTGAAGGAGGAGTCTTTAAGCGTGAATATTTCGTTATTATAATCTCTTCTTCATTGTAAAAAGGTTTACCGAATATGTTAGATTGATTCTTTGTTATTGGTATATCATTGGGATATTGATCTAACAATACCTTAATTGGAGAGGGTGTATTCTTAGTTGATTCTCCATTATTTATCGAGTTTAATTGATTGTGCCATCTCTTAATAAAAATCATATCAACCCAACCTAAAAAAACTGGTATATAAGTCCAACAAAAAATCAGGTATAAAAGTCCCCGGATGTATTTCTTGTAATAAAAAAGATGTGCGCCCAAACCTCCAAGAAATAATGCTAGGAGATAACCAACCAATTTAGATTTTTGATACATCATCGTTCGCTCCCTTAATTTTATATACCTACATTTACATATATATACAATCTTACCTTACAATTAAATACAAATAAATATGTAACGATGAATTAATCATAGCTAAAAATGTTTCCATTTGTTAAACTCCTTTTCTTATTCCAAAAGATTAATAACGGTTATTAATATTTATCGGCAAATAATGCATGTTCCCCAAAACGGTACTTTTCTCTTGCTGAAACTCTTTCATTTCAAGTTTATATATAATATCTTGTTTGTTTTTCCTCCTGCAAAGGAAGGCTAAATACCAAACATATACTAATCTTTAAAGTTCCTGTATTTTGAAGATAAGTAATATGGTATAATTTAGTGCTAATCATTTAATTTAATTCTCCATAAAAGGCTTAAAAGGATAAAAAAATGGCACCCATCTCTGAGTACCATTTATCTCTTTATAATAAAATTACTTAAGAAGAAAAATCAAAATAATTCCTCTTCAACAATCTTGGTAATTCCATCAGTTCCTTAAAACATATAGTACTTCCGATTTGTCTTGTATCAACCAAAAACAACTGATCCTCAATTTCCTTAATCACCTTTTCTTCCTGATACACCATTTCACATTCCATACAGATAATGGCCGGTGTTTCTGTAATTTCGATAGCCCTAGATCCATCCGGTAACTCCCAATATACAGAGCTTTCATTGATCCTTGCCTTCCCATCACACCACTCGCATCTAATATCCAAACTCAATCACCTACTCATTAACCGTTTTGTCTGTTTCTTCCTCAGACTGTCCGGTTGATTTTTGTTGCTGAGCCTTAAACTTCTTCTCTTTAAGTTCATCACGCTTTTGACGTTTTTCCTTTAAGGAGGAGTGATTCTGGTCTTCCTGATATTTTTGTCTTCTGTCTAACCGCTGTAAATCTTCCGGGACGAGATTGAATTTGCTGTCGTTCATAAGTGCAGAAATTCCGACTTCTGATTTGTATTTTTCAAAATTAGAATATACACTTTTGAAATAATCCTCTGCTCTACCAGGTACATAGTTCTGAGGCTCTGGATAAGAAGTGATCACACCTTCAAAGTTACGTAACACCACTTTGTCAGCACTTTGCGAGATGAGATAATTCGGCTGCAACGCAATCTTTCCTCCACCACCCGGACTATCGACGACGAAGGTTGGGACTGCGTTTTTTATTGTAAGTATAAAAGACACAAAAAAACTGCAAATCAAAGTTATTATTCCTACTTGATTTGCAGTTTCTAATAAAGATTATGGTTAAAACTGTTATATAATTAGGAGGACTCCAAAGAGTTTAAAACATAAAATATATCGAAAATAAGTAATGTTCGTTCTTACTATTCCGTTCTTACACTACAATCGATAAACTTAAATTTGAATTCCTCAAGATATTGTGTAGCACCACGAATGTCCATTCGTGGTGAATATGCATCTTTATAAACACAATTCATCCGAAAAAAAATGAGGGACCCCAGAATTAACCATTCTACATCAGTGATAAATTGGAATTTAACAACCCTCATCCAATTCTTCGCCTTTAATTAAATTTATAACATCTATAGAAAGAGGTCCTTCAACCCTGAATCCTTTCAAAGAAAAAAGTAGTTTCAGTCTTTTACACTTTGATAATTAAGTTTTTATAATATGTCTGCCTAATTTTCCCCACGTTGCGCTAGTTCTTTTTATCCAAACTGTATACTAATCAGCGAAGACAATAAAAATTTATTTGCACCTTTTGCATAACACTTCATCACAAATTACCTAGCAATATTATATTCTTTTTTACTGAGAAAAAAGTTGTACAGTGCTCCATACAGGTTAGAATCATTTCTAAACTTACAAGGTACTACTTTGGGATTTAAAACATAGAAAGGATTGGCTTTTTTAATTTCTGATATCGCCCACTGAATCCGCTCAATTAGAACGGGTTGTGCACTAATCCCTCCTCCTATTGCAAAAATTTCGGGATCCAGAATATATTGCAAATTTATGATTTGGTTAGCCAAGGAAAAACAATATTCATTAAATATCTTATTTGCTTCTTCATCCTGTTGGATTATATACTCAAACGCAACTTTACCATCTGTTGGATCTTCTATATTCTTGATTGCGGCTATTTTTCGAATCATCTCTACAGAAGAACAAACCAAGCCGAGGTAATTTCCAGATTTAGTAGCCGGATCCATACTGTTCATAACATAACTTACTTCCCCAGCGGAAAGATTCACACCGCGGTGGAGTTTACCGTCAATGATAATACCACCACCAACTCCGCTTCCAAGGATTAACACCACTGCATCCTTGTACTCTTTTATACTTCCAAGCCAAAATTCTGCCAGCGCAGCACACTTTCCATCATTTTCAATGGATACGTCTATCCCGTACTTTTCTTCAATACGCTTAGCGAGATTTACCTCATGCAAAAACGGAAATGACCCTCCGTAATAAATCATTCCGATCTCAACATCAATCGCACCTGGGCAACTTAGAGCTATCCCTTTCACCATCTTTAAATCATGTTGTTCGATAATAGAATAGATTACTTGCTCAAAATCTACCAGGTTTGTGGCTGACGTTCGTTTTCTTCCATTTTTTACGATGGATCCACCTGCATCCATTAAAGCGTACTTTGCAAAAGTGCCTCCTATATCAATCACTATATACATAGCTTTTTCTCCTAATCTAATTTATAAATTACTAGTTTGTATTCTATTATTTGTCGGATTCTCTTTTTACCCCAATTGTTAGACAAAGCCAGCAATTGGGGTGCAGTTTTACACTTAGTATATAAATTGATTATTTTTGAATGAATATCCCTGTTGAACAATTATATTTGACATATCAGTGATCTTTTTCCAAGCCTGATAGTGAAGTTCATTTGTCGTCACTTACTACGTCCAGCATGATTTTACTTTCATCTTATTTATTATTGTCTAACATGAACTAGCTTTTGATCCAATCGCTCTAATAGACCTGATGAAAACATTGGAGCGGTCAGTGGAAATTCACTTAATTCCCTAAGCGTTGCTTCTAGTATGAAAGGTAGTTTATTATCTCCCATAAGTTCCGGGAGTTCTTCTGTCAGGATTTGTTTCGTTACCTTATTTTCTAATAACTCTTTAACACTGTTATGTGTACTGAATGAAAGAATATAGCTTTTCGTAGGCATATACCCAAATACATATTCCCCTGCTGTCAACATGCATGCCACATGATCGGCCTGTTGGAGGGCAGACAGACCAGCATCTTCTAAAACAACTCCGTTCACCTTGATATGGTTTAAAGCCGCATCCGGCAGGACAACTTCCGCTGTTGTATTGAATGGAATGGTAAAGGTAAAGGATAAGGATCCGTCCTCCCCTATTTCCCAACCACTTTTAATCAGTCCGGAAGCAGTGAACAATCTCGCTTTTGCATAAGACAATTTACCGTATGGCTTTGGTGTTAGGTTAATTTTTCTAAATCCTGGTGCTTCCTCCACAGGATTAATACCGCACATCTGCTGATACATCCACTGAACGATCGAACCATAAGCATAATGGTTCAAAGAATTCATACCTGTGTCGCTGATACTGCTGTCAGGGAGAACAGAGTTCCACCTTTCCCAAATAGTTGTGGCACCTAATTTCACCGCGTACAGCCAGCTTGGATAATCTTCATTTAACAATAATTTATAAGCATAATCATTTGCCCCGTTTATCGATAACACGTTACAGAAATATGGAGTTCCCACAAAACCAGTTGTCAAATGCATTTTATCTTCACGCAGCTTAGCTTTTAAATCATTCAACACCCGTTCGCGTAGCTCTTCTGGAATTAAGTCCATATATAAAGCCACAATCATAGCAGTTTGAGTGTTAATCGCGCTTCTGCCATTTGGCGTGAAGTATTCCTTCTGGATTGCCTCTTTTACTTCATTTGAAAGCTTCGTGTATTGTTCGGCCACATCATTTCTCCCCAAGACACCCGCAGCCTTCGCCACAAGCTGTGCCGAATAACAATAATAAGCAGAAGCAATATAAAATGGGTCGGTTCCTCCCGTCAAACTGCTTGGATCCTTAACGTCGAGTGCTAACCAATCAGCAAAATGGAATCCTGTCTTCCATAACCGTTTGCTGCCAGTCTCATCATCAATCTTTTTGATGTAGTCAACCCAATCCCTCATCGTATCGAACTGGCTGCGAAGAAGTTCTTTGTCTCCGTATGTCAGATATAAGGTCCAAGGAATGACCGTTGCCGCATCTCCCCAAGCAGTCGAACCGTGGCCATTAATAAAACCGCCGCCCTCTTTTGGCTTTACGACAGGGACTGTGTACGGAACAGACCCGCCAAGTCTATTTTGTTCTTCCCTTAAGTCAAACATAAATTTCTTATAAAAAGCCGGTGAATACATATTATAGGAAGCTGTCTGAGCAAAAACTTGAGCATCCCCTGTCCATCCCATTCTCTCATCCCTCTGTGGACAGTCGGTCGGCACATCCAGGAAGTTGCCTTTTTGGCCCCAAAGAGCATTACTAAATAACTGATTCACTAATGAATTGGAGGTTTCAATGGTTCCAGTCTGCTCAAGCTCGCTATAAATGACACAGCCAGTAAAATCATTCAAATCGATACCATCCTCAAAACCATTCAGCTTTACATAACGGAATCCATAAAAGGTAAAGTTAGGCTGTACAACTCTTTCACTTCCATCTGAGATATAAACAAATTCAGCCTTTGCTGTACGTAAATTATCTCTGTAAAAATTATCATTTTGTAGTATTTCACCATATTGCAGAAGTAGCTTTGTTCCCTTTGCAGCATTGGTTTTGAACCGTACCCAGCCTGTCATTATTTGGCCAAAGTCAAGAACAGTCTCACCCGCAGGCGTATGAATTAATTTAACTGGCTTTTTTTCCTCCATAATTTTCACAGGCACGTTGATGCGAGCCTGGAACCGTTCTGTTTTGACTTCGGTAATTTTGACATTTGACCAGCTGCTATCATCAAATTCCTTTGTGCTCCAGTTCTCCAGTTCCAGATTGGCATCATAAATTTCACCATCGTATATATTGCTAAATAGGACCGGCGATGGAGCGGATTTCCACTCCTGATTGGTAGGAATGACTTCCTCTGTCCCGTCAGCAAGTGTGACAATAATTTCGCCTTTTACTGCAAATTCATCCCCATACAATTCGTGGAATCCACCGTCAAAACCGAAACGCCCTTTATACCAGCCGTTGCCAAGTTTTACGCCAACTGCATTATTACCACTTGTTAAAAAATCCGTAATATCATAAGTTTGATACTGCAGCCAAAAATCGTACGCATTGTATCCAGGAGCGAAATATTCGTCGCCAACCCGTTTTCCGTTAATTTCAAGTTCGTACAATCCTACCCCGGTTATATAAGCTCTTGCTTTCAC
Source organism: Robertmurraya sp. GLU-23 (assembly GCF_052983275.1). Taxonomy (NCBI): domain Bacteria; kingdom Bacillati; phylum Bacillota; class Bacilli; order Caryophanales; family Bacillaceae; genus Robertmurraya; species Robertmurraya sp. GLU-23. The sequence goes on along the minus strand of NZ_JBRKCV010000001.1, from coordinate 655,750 downwards.
CACACTTTGAGGCAAATAAAATTCTTTCCTAATCAACGGGTGAATTTGCTTATTTAAATCAGGAGTAACCCATACACCCTTAAATGGTTCATCCATTTTTGCTGTTTCAAACCAAGCCGTTTCACTAGTTACTTCTTCTCCGGCATTGCCCCACACCGTTACACGCCAGTAATAACGAGTACAGGGAGACAGACTTAAGTGTGGTGAATAGGCTAAACTATCGATGTCCTGTTTCTTTCCACTATCAAAAACTACTTCGGTAAAGTTTACATCGACAGCAATTTCAACCCGGGCCGCTTTCTGAAAAATAGATTGACTTTCTCCAGTCTCAGTTATCCAGGAGAGATTCAATTGATCCAATTCAAAACCCAATGGATTCTTTACATGATTGGTTCTTAAGTGTCCTATCTTCATAACCATAACCTCCAATGTAAGAAAACGTTTTCTATTACTTTCACTATTATTTTAAATTTTAATGATATTCATTTATGGTATCATTTTAAGAAAAACAGTATTTTTTTAAGATATTTTTTATTAAAAACTAATTCGAGAGAGGAAAATTAATGGATCCGTATCACTGGTATAAATGAATGAATCTTAAATATCCCATAAACTCATTCCCATAATTTCTTATGAGTATCACATAATGAATCCGAAGTTCACGCTTGTTTTATTCATTTTTTCAAACACATAGTTACCAATCCACATTAGTAAATAGGAAATGAGACTTCCACCGAAAAAAGGAATAAGTCCTGGCAACTTAATAAACAGGTAACAAAGGGTTCCACTCAAGGTTACCATGCAAAACGTTGCAATCGGATAAAGGGTCATTAAAATAAAGGCATTTTTTACACCTACCGCTAAACGAACGTCAAAATGGCTAAAGACTGGAAAAACATATAATAATGTAAGGAAAAATAAGAAAATGACGATTATGTTTGGAATATATAGTAATTTCACTACTTGGACCGTGGTTGCCTCTACTATTCTAATATTTGAATACAATAAAATACCAACTAGCATAACTATAAGTCCTAATAGATTACTTTTAGCAAATTCTTTTTTATAGGTGAACCAGAAGGTTTTAAATACAGGGATATCATACTGTTTTAAAACCCATTTACGAACAACAGCAAACATGGCTGTTGTAGAAGGGAAAAAGCCAAAAAAGAAAAAGCCCAAGAACGTAAATGCAATCCAAAGAATGTTCACATAAGCAAACTTGATGATCCATTCCGAAATACTATAAAAACTGCGCATAAAACCTTCCATCTGTCGTATCCCCCTTTGTTATTCCTCTTTTATAGTTAACTAATCAATCTATTGAAACATAAAGGGCCCATTGCTTAACAATAGACCCTCCATCAATCATCCTTTTACGGATCCGAGTGCAATCCCTTTCACCAGATATTTTTGGAAGAATGGATAGGCGATTAAGATGGGCAGCACCCCAATAACAGCAATTGCCATACGCACTCCAGTAGTTGGAATTTCTGAAGCTGCTTGGCTGGCATTTGTGCCTAAATTGCTACTTGCTAAAAACTGAATGTCAGCAATCATCCTATTCAAGATGTTCTGGATACTGAATAATGATGGTTCTGTTATATAAATCAGTCCATTAAGCCAATCATTCCAATAAACGATGGTTTGAAGCAGCCCGATCGTAGCAAGTATTGGCATTGATAGCGGCAGAATAATGGAAAAGAAGGTTCTGAATTCCCCTGCACCATCCATCCGTGCGGATTCAATAACAGGCTCAGGTATGGAGGTCATAAAAAAGGTTCTCATTAATAATACGTTAAAGCCATTCATGAGCAACCCAGGAACGATTAATGCCCAAATAGTATTTTTAACATCAATTACTTGTGTATAAACGAGATAGGTTGGAACCAGTCCACCATTGAATAAAAGTGTAAAGAAAACATAGAACGCAAAAATGTTTCTGAAAGGTAAATCCCGGCGAGAAAGGGCATAAGCCAAAAACGAGGTAATTGCCAGGCTGACTAAAGTTCCAAATACTGTAACGAATATAGTAATTCCATAAGCTCTTAAAATACTTGATGAATTATTAAACAAGTACTCATAAGCCGCAAAGCTAAATTCCTTTGGAATGAAGGTATATCCTTCCTTCATAATGCCCGCTTCACCTGAAAACGATGAAGACACAAGAATGATAAACGGAATGATGCTTCCTACTGCGAGGATACTTAGAAAAATATGAGAAACCCATTGTGTGATTCGATCTGATTTATACATGTTGTTCCACCTCCAGATTAAAATAGGGCATTGTCTTTACTTTTTCTACGGACCAGATAATTAGATAATAACACCAGTACAAATCCCACGATGGATTGGTATAAGCCTGCAGCTGATGACATACCGATATCGCCAAGTTGCATTAATCCACGATATACATAAGTATCAATAACATTCGTCGTATCATATAAGGTTCCTGAATTCATTGGCACTTGGTAGAACAAACCGAAATCCGAGTAAAAAATACGGCCTATTGCCAGTAAGGTCATCATGACAATGACTGGCATAATGGAAGGTATCGTAATATGGATAATTTGCTTCCATTTATTAGCTCCATCCAATGTGGCTGCTTCATAGTACTCTTGGTCGATCCCAATAATAGCCGCCAAGTAAATAACGCATAAAAATCCAACACCCTTCCACATATTGATGAAGGTTAAAATATACGGCCAATATTTTGCCTCGTTATACCATGAAATCCCTTCAATCCCAAGCAGCGGTAGAATCGTTTTGTTTAAATACCCAACATCCTCGCTAAGGAAGGCAAAACCTAAATAACTTACAATAACCATCGAAATTAAGAATGGCAGAAGAATGACACTTTGATAAAAGCCTTTTGCTAGCTTGTTTTTAATTTCATTTAACATAATCGCTACACCTATCGCGAGGACCGTATTTAGGATAATAAATCCTCCATTATACAGAATAGTATTCCGTGTAATAACATAGGCATCTCTAGTGCTAAACAAATATTCAAAGTTCTTAAATCCAATCCAATCACTAGCTAAAATCCCTTTAGCATAGTCGATATCTTTAAAAGCAATGATTAAGCCAAACATCGGAAGATAATTGTTAATTAATAAATAAATGATCCCAGGAGTCATCATGATGAATAGCGGTAAGTACCTTTTCATTTTTAACATCCTGGTATTAGTCTTTTTCTCAGTGATCGTTTGGACATTCAATTTCTTCACTGTAACCTCTGGCATCTTATTTCCCCCTTACTCCATATTGTTTACGCTTACATAAATAACTTACTTTTATAGTTTTATTCTATAAGAGTAATAGGTTTTCAACTATCTATATTACGACTGCCATTTTTGTTTTTCCGACTTTAGGAAAAAATAGATTCCAGAAGATTCAACATCGACAACATTCATAGGGGTAAAAAAAGAGAACTAGAAATAAACTAGCTCTCTTTTCCAACTCTTATTCCATGGCTTTCCATTCCTCGCATTGCTTTTAGGATGAAATCTACCTATTTTTACTTTTTGAAACTTTATATTAGTTTACTTTTCTTTCCCATTATTTCGAGGCCTACTGGTAATTCATAATTCAAATCAATTTCTCCAGTTTCGAAATTCTTCTGCCAAGAAACTTTAACCATTCCTTTTGGTGTAATGACCTCACCCTCAGCCCAGTCAAAGTAACCTACGGTAGGTGATATCTCTATTTTACTAAATCCGGGCTCAACAGGCCTAACACCAAGAACTACTGCTGGTAATTCATACAGAATGAGTGCTCCCCAGGCATGACAATCACTTCGCTGGTTCACATGATCCTCCACACACGTCGTGAGATTATTCTCTACCATAGCTCGCCATAGATCCCATAAGTCTCTTGTCACCTCATACAATCCCACTTTTTCTATAGCTCGGAATAGATAAAACGACATTGCTACTGAGCACTTTGGATATGATTGATCATCTAGAACCCTACTTAAAATCAAGGCTCCCTGCTCTTTATCAATCGTATCTGTTAAGATCGCAAATACTTGGCAGTGCTGACTATACTCCTCTACACCAGGACCATCCTGATATAATCCATTTGCACCTCTACAGAATTTATTAATAGCCTGTTGAACTTTTACTCCGCGCTCCACATACTCGTTACCCAATTCTTTCCTACCAACATAATCTGCGAGTTTTGCTGCATGCTGCAAGCCCATTACATATAAGAAACTTTCCATTGTAATGGGTCCATTCAAAATTGCCCTAGGAACACCAGATGTTTCATCCCATTGTGTAGTCCAGTCAATAAATGACCAGAACCTATCTTTTCCGTTAAGTCCTCCGATTTTCCCAACAAGACCCGACTTATTGATATGCTTATTAAAATAATTCAAAATACCATCTATAGTAGTAAGATGTTCCTTAATTAATTCTTTGTCTCCAAAAAACATCATATGATCATATAACATCATAATATAATAAATCGAAAATCCCGGTATCACATTTGGGCCAGTTGCTGGATAAGACGCATTCAATAATCCATCATAACGCTGTGATCGTTTAAAATCATCGATGCATTTACGTGCCAGTCTGTCGTCTGCCGATGTCATATAGGTATATAAGATTTGTGATCTAGAATCCATTGCATATTGCAGCTGTTCATAGAACGGACAATCCTCATATGTTTCATGCATGCATCGTCTCAGTGTACGTTCACTAATAGCCCAAATATTTAGTAAAGTGTCATCCGATGTACGGGCTTTTGTTCGTACCTCAAGCGGATAGCCTGTCTCACGATAATCAAATTTCCCAATGGTAAGCGCCTGATTTGACGTTTGTATCTCTAATTGGATAAACCGAAACGTTCTGAACCAGAAGGGCTCATATTCTTCGAATTTTTCTTCATCCCCAAATCCGCCTACGATATATTCATCAGTGAATCCGAATAAAGTTCCTCCCTGACAATCCATACGGTCCTTTTTCTTAGGCAAAGTCATAAAGCTTTTAACATCTTCATTAGGGTAGCCATAGGATTCAGATGTTAATATCTTTATTTTTGTTCCTTCTCCTCCTGACATTGCCAGTTGCAAATAACCTGTTGTCAGCTCACCTGCATTGATTTCTATTATTTCATGAGAATTAGCAGGAATAGTGATACTCCTTTTCCCAAATAACATATCATTCCATTCTTCCTGCTTTTTCTCTGATTGCCTGACACAAAAGACACCTCTAAACTGTCTATCAATTTGATTCATTGAAGGAATACTTCTTGGCATTAGGTTTCCGGGACTATCAGCCCTACTAATCTCAAAGATTGTATAGGCTTTTGATTCTTCCCAGTCCCGGTCATTGTATTCCTGAGACTTCCACCCAAAAACCTCTAGGTTTCCTTCTGCCTTTTCAAGGATGTGAAGCGGAGCAAAGAAAAGATTCTCAGAAACAATCTCTAATCTTGTTTCTTTCTTACAGCGCCAAGTCGTATCGGCCATAATGTTTACTTCATTTCCAGTATAATTAACAAAACTGCCATTAAAATAAAACCCAGGAGTTTCTGTCCTAAAGATCCCATGATTTCCTTTATGGTGATTTGTTGGATAACGTAATACTATAGCTGCAAGTACATTCTTTCCCTTTTTCAAAAAGGAAGCAATATTTTTTTCATCGTAAAACCAAACTTTGTTATCACCTTTGCTAGGTCCCACTTCTATCAGTTTTTCATTGACATAAAATTTATATCTAGAGTCTGCAGATAGTTTTACGATAAAGTTTTCAGGTACTTCCTCTAACTCCAAGACTTTTCTAAAATAGACGATCTGGGTAGACTCTTTATCCTCAGCATTCCAAGAAGGAATCCATATCCAGCTTGATAAAGGCAATGTAAACTCCATTTTATTCTCCATTCTTCTTTCATAATTATTATTAAAATGTCACATGCAACGCCACTGCACTGTATAAAATACACGTCGCAATAGATTAATAGGACCTATTATTAGTAGGTCCTATTATTTCTTTACGGATATACTATTGTGTTATAGTAAATCTTAGTGCCTTTTATTCTTTGTTTTTAGCTACCCATTCATCAAGCTGCCTTTGTTTTTCAGCAATAATTCTATCTATACCGGCAGCTTTTAATTTAGAAATAAATTCCGGCAGATGTTTATCCGGATCGACACTTCCAGTATCAAGCCCCGGCTGATATTGATTTACCACATTGCTTACACTGGCTATTTCCGTTTTAACTTTTGAACTGTCAAAAGTAAAACCAAGTGCGTTAGAGATAGGGGCTGTTTTGTTATTTTCAGCTAGTATTTTATAGTTATTTGGGTCATTTCCCTCCCAAACATGAGCAATCAATTGGTTTCCAAAGAGCCAATCCTGTCCTAAACCGTATCCAGTGTTATTTGCATCCACACCTTCTGGAAAGCCAATTGTTCCATCTGATTTTTCAACATAATGTTTACCTTCGATTCCCCAATCAATCAAGTTAATTAGGTCAGCATCTGTATATGTTAAATTCAAAAACTTCATGGCTGCTTCAGGATTTTTGCTGGTTACCGGTATAACCCAAGTAAGTCCATTAATTATGCCTGAAGTTATTAGAGGATCCTGTAATTTCTTTGCAACAAACGGGTGTCCAGTATTTCTAGTCAATTGAGTATCCGCACCTACTTCACTAGGTGAAAACTGTGAGAAACCTTTTCCTACCTTTAATAAATTAACTGCAGTTTCAGTAGATGTTGCCGCACCCTTCATAATATAACCTTTTTCATTCCAATCCCTCATCGTTTCAAGAAGCGCTTTATACTCATCTGATTCATAAACATTAACCACATTGTAATTATCGTTACCAATGATGACTCCTAAACCGTCTCCTAAACTATCGTATTTCGGTTGCATTAATAGGGATCCTGGTGCCAGGCTAACATTACCAGCGCTTTGTGGGATAAGCATAGCCATATCCGGTTCCTTTTCTGATACTACCTCATATATTTCAGCAATGTCGTCTAAGGTTTTTACATTGTCAATACTCAATCCATATTTATCAAGGATATCTTTTCTCATGACAATATTAGGAACTCCTGCTTTACCATTACCAACGGTTACCCCGTATACTTTTCCATCTACTGTCGTACCTTTTAAAAAGTCGTCTCCAAGTGTTGATTTAATCCCCTGACCATGCTTTTGCAATAAATCAGTTATATCTAATAATTGTTTCTGGGCAGCCATAGAAGGAAATTGACCAATTGTTGGCATTAAATCAAGATCTTCGTTGCCGGAAATCATTAGTGTAACTTGTTGATTCCAGTTTCCTCCACTAACAGGTTTTAAATTCACCTTTACATTGATCTTATCAATTGAAATTTTATTAATTTCATCTTCTACTTGCTTCAAATCCTTAGGGATTGTACCGAAGTAAGGAAATGCATACGTAATCTCAACTGGTTGGTCTTTTGATGAAGCTGTTTCTTTTTCTTCCCTGCTACTTTTACTTGCGTCACTACAACCAGATAGAATTGTTGCAGCTAATAATACAAACAGGGCAATCATTTTGAATCTTTTTTTCAAATAAATCTCCCCCTCTTTTTTATCCGTTATCGGATTAGCTTAAGTTTAAATTAATCCTCCGAAATACTCTTTAAATATTCTGACTTTCGTTTTTCCACTTCCGACCATAAAAAAGAAAGGGCTTACAAAATAATTTTTCATAGGGAATTTCAACCCACAATTTAATTTTTTCCGACTTCTATTGTCAAATTTCCGACTTTCTATATTTTTTTCTATAGTCCGATGGAGTGATATCGGTAACTTTTTTAAATTTATTACTAAAATAGGCGAAATTATCATATCCTACCTTTTGGGCGATCTCACTAATTGGCATATCTGAATATAAGAGCAAACTAGTGGACCTTTTAATTCTTTGTTCCGCTACGTATTCAGTCAGTGATAAACCTGTTGATTTCTTAAATATTCTTGTTAGATAATCGGGATTTAGGAAGACAAAGTTAGCAATATCATCTCTAGAGATATCATTCTGGAGATTATTATTAATATATTCTTTGACCTTAGCAATCACTGACTGGGGTTTTGTGACTTCTTCAGAATAATCAACTGCCTTTTTAATAAAATATGTTATCCAATTACTCATACTATCAATTGATTCAGTTGATTCTCTATACATATCCTGTGAATTAAAGTCTTCAAAAAGCTGATGTGCCTGTACCTCTTTTTGTACTAGATAAGAATATACCAGTTGTAACATATCTTGTTGAAATATATTTAGAACCTGGACATTAAGCTTATCTTCTGCTGCTAAATTGTAAATATAACTTATTATTTCTTTTATCAAATTTTCTTTTTCTCCATGCTGCAACATTAATGACCAGTCGTAAATTAATTCCTTCCTAACTAAAAACTGTGATTCAGTGTCACTTTTCCCTTCATTAAACTCAAAGATTTTACTTGTTAGTGCCACATTGTTTTTGTCCATAACCAATAGCTGTTTATACATTTCTGCAAGCTGCTCTCCAAAAACAAACTTTCCTATATAACAACCAACACTACATCCTAAATATTGATTACAAATTCTAATATATTCTTCACAGGACTTTCTGATTTTTACTAGATATTGTTCTTTGTTATTAACTGTTGGTAAAATTACTGCTAACTGACCTTCTAAATAAAAGACTGAATTAGATTGTAAATTTTTAGAAATCACATCACGCGCTATGTTTATTAAGGCATAATCTAGTAAGTGATCATTCCAACTACCTAAATTGGTTACAAGCCGTTTTTTACTAATCAAAATCAAAAGATATTGATCATCTATTTTATATTCTACATTTCTTTTTTTAGCATCTTGTGTGATTCCAGAAGGATTTTCAGATATCGTTCCTTTTAAAAGATCAGACCAGAAACCTTTTTCGATCATCGATTGATTATTAATCCAAAACTCTCCGTATTCACTATATTCTTTTAATTTCATACTCGAGTTAATTTTGGATATCACATTATAGATAACTTCTTCTAACTTCTCAAAAGGGATTGGCTTTACTAAGTAATCAGAACAACCAAGACTAATTGCCTTTTTGGCAAACTCAAACTCAGCATGTGAAGTCAATAAAATACTTTCTGTATCTGGAGAATTATCTTTCATCCATTGAAGTAATTCCAATCCACTGCCTTGAGGCATCTCTATATCACAAACAGCTAAATCAATTTTTTTGTCAGAAATTATCTCTTTTGCCTGAGAGATATTAAAAGCTGTAAATATCTCTGTAATATTGAGTCTATCCCAGTTAATACTGTGTTTAATGGCTCTTACTGTTTGTATTTCATCATCAACTATGATGATATTCATAACTTTATCTACTCCTTTTCCAAAGGTAATACGATTTCGACACATGCACCTGAATTGTCACTATTACTTACTTTTATACTAGCAATGTCCCCATAGATTAGTTTGACCCTTTGCTTCACATTCCAAATACCGATGCTTTTTCCTTGTTCTATTTCAATATTACCATGATTTATTTTGTCTAATGCTTCAGCAGAGAATCCCTTTCCACTGTCTTGGATAATAATATTTACATATCTGCCATTCTCATTTTCAACTAGAGTTGCCTTTATTAATACATTTATAGGCTCGTATATGTTTAAAGCATGTTTTACTATATTTTCAATAAAAGTTAGAAGTATAAGTGGTGGAATAGGTACATCCATTAACCGCTGATCTGTGTCAATTTCACAACTCAAATTAACTCCTGACCGAATTCTGTGTATTTGAAGAAAGTTCTGTACATGCTTCAACTCGTCTTCGAAGGGAACCTGCAGGAAGTCCCCTTTGTACATATACCTTAAATAATCCGCCAAATAACGTACCATCTCTTGAATTAACTTATAATCTTTCATTTCTGCCATACTAAAAATCGTATTGAAAGCGTTTAAATAAAAGTGCGGTCTAATCTGCACCTGAAGAAACTGCAATTCCGCCCTTTGTTTGTTGATCTGTTCCTCGTAAATATCAATTTTCAATTGTTTAATCTGTGCAACCATATTATTAAAGGCTTTGTTTAATACCATAAACTCGTAGGGATGTTCCTCATCTTTAATTTGATAATCCAGTTCTCCATTTTCAATTTTATCAATGGCAAACTTTAGTTTTTTAACTGGTCTGAAAATCCAGTTTCTCAAAATGAGAAACGTTAAGGGAATTAAAAATATGGAAAGAGATGCTATAAAAACTATAGAAATTTGAATAAAATTTAGCCCTTCTAGAAGGCTTTTATTATTGTTAACAGACATTAACCTAAAACTACCAAGTCTTGAATCTTTCCCTATAACCATATATTTATTGTTTGTACCTGTAAAATAGTAGCTTTCTTGTTTATCTGATAAATCGATGTTGTTATTTATTATATAATCTATATTGTTCATGGGCGTTCCAGCGGATGTAGCTAATAATACAGACCCCATTTGCTTTAATTCAATACCATTTAGATAATTTAAAAAGGTTTCAACATTTATCCAGGCTCCAATATGAATATCTCCTACCTCTATATTTCGTTGTACATAGTAAGAGGAATCAACAGAAACTGGAAACCATTCTTTTTTGTTAAATTTTGTCCCCTTATCAATAGAATTTTTCGTGTAATTCTCCATAGCTATCCTCTCATTGTAGTTTGTTCTCGCACTATAAGAGTATAAATAGTCCTTTGTTGACTTTGAATAGATGTATATACCATCAACTAATTGGAATGAGGAGATAGATTCAACTATATTTTTACTTAAATTTACTTTAGATGCCATTCTGTCTCCTTCATTTGAATTTTCCAAATTAATAATATTAATATCATATGTAATGATTCTCAGGAGATAAGCATCTACATTTTTTAGTTCAGAATCAATTTGATTCATATATAGAGAAATAGTGTCGCTTTTTGATTCTGCCACCTTTTCACGAAAAAGCTTTATCGAATAAAAGTTATTAAAAATAAGGATAAATACAAGTGGAATAATGACTAATTGCGAACCAACTGTAAGCTTAAAAATCAAAGATTTATAGATTTTCCCATTCTTTTGTCTTAGCATTTTCTCCCTACTTTCGAGATTTTTTAGAAAATTCTTTTTCTTATTATACAATAAGAATCAAATAATCATATCTTATTTAAAATAATTGCTTGAACTCGAGGAAATATGATACTACGGAGCCACTGTAATTCGTGATGATTATGATAATATAATAGTCTTAAGATTATATTTCGTAGATATTGTGGATATAAAAAAACGTCTTAACCCATTGATATCAACGGATTTAGACGTTATAAATTAATTAACAATAACCGTAATATGTTACTAGTGTACTACTAATGTTCTAATAGTTATTTTTTCGTTCATTAAGTTCTTTAATAATTGTAGGATACTTTTTATCTAATTTATAAAAATAGAGTAGTAAGATAGATAAGACACTCAAAATAATTGGTACATGAATAAACACGAATTTTATGGATGTTAATGCTGCTACGGATTGTTCAGCTTGTCCACCTACATATCCGCCAATTCCCATAAGTACACCTAAAATCATACCTCCAACACCTGTTCCAACTTTTTCTCCGAATGTTCCTGCGCTGAGCGAAAGCCCTTCCGTCCTTATACCCGTCTTCCACTCACCATACTCGACGCTATCTGCTAACATTACGAATGCAGCTACACCAAGCGGTGCTCCACCCAAGCCACGTATAAATGACCCTACAGACACCATTAAAATACTCTCAGGGTCAAGCCAGATAATTAATGCCCCAATAATACTTACAACTCCACCTATCACAGCAAGATTTCGTTTTCCAATCTTTTTAAATAAATAATCCATAAAAAACATCATAAGGATGGTTGGCAATATTGTCGCTACAGCTAAAACTCCCATTAAGTTTGGATCACCTAAAATATATTGCGCATAATAAACGGCCACACCACTCAGACCAGCACCAACAAATGATAAAATAATAATAGATATCGTTAATAACCAATACTTGTTCTTCACAAGTGCTTTCAGACTATGTTTGATCGGCACTGTATCTTTCTTTTCAGTAGTTCTTACATCAACCCGTTCTTTTGTGTTTTTAAATACGATTAAATAAAGTAAAGCACCAACAATACCATATACAACGGCCATAAATATCCAACCATTTTTGCCACCCCCAAGGAAACTTACTAACGGGAGAGTAACTACGGCAACAAGCAATCCTCCAATTAAGCCAAAAGCGGCTCTAGAAATACTCAACTGTCCCCTTTGAGTTTGATCTTGTGATAATGTGACAAGCATAGTGTTATATGGTACAGAGATCATTGTAAAAGTAACTCCGATTGCTAATACATAAGTTATAAACGCATATACAACTTTACCAGTTTGACCAACTTCTGGCGAAGTAAATAACAGTACCATTGCTAATATATAAGGTATTGCCATCCATAGTAGCCATGGCTTTGCTTTACCATATTTTGACTTTGTTTTATCAACTACCATACCCATTCCTAGGTCTGTTACACCGTCAAAAATTCGTGCTATCATTAGGAGTGTCCCTACAGTGGCAATTGCAATTCCAGCAATTTCTGTATAAAAAAACACAATAAATGAATTAGCTGTAGTTATCATAAGATTGGCTGATAGATTTCCTAAACCATAAGATACTTTTTCTTTAACACCTAATTTTTGAACAGGTAATTCAGTTTCAGCATTCATAATGTTTACTGCTTTTTCTTCCAAATTAAACACTTCCTTTAACTCACTATATTTAGCACTATTATTTTTTTACTCTTTTATTTAATGGAAAAACACTTTGCGTGAACGGTTTCAAAAAGTACAAGATTTATCTGCATCTTGTTTTAGTTTTCGGAATCCATGTGGTCCATCCGTAATCAAAACATAAGTATCCCAATTCGTCTCACTATTTTGGTAGGCTGTAAATTTAATTCAGCGTATACCCCGATATTCCCACTATAGTTGTTTCTTGTACGAGTTGTTGGATAGTTTCTTTATGATTCATAAGATCCTCCTAATAGTATTTTTTCTCTAACTTGATTTGAATTTTAAACGTTTTCATTGTACTATTTTAGTAAATAAATAATTTTTTCGGTAAAAATATAATTCATTTTAAAACGTTTTCAAGGAAAATTTAGAGTTTAAGAATTATGGATTTGTGGATTGGAGGTATTTCTTAATGGAGATAGCCCTGTTAAGGAACAAAGAGGACATAGAATACTTTAGTAAGCTTATTTATGAAACAGTGAAAATCCCTGTTTTTTATATAAATAATGACTTAGAGGTTATTACGGAGTTTCCGGCAATTTTTAAGAGTAATCCCATATATCCATCCTATGATGAATTATTTGAACAATTAGATTTTTCAGATGACCCCTTTAATGTTCCAGTTCTGAGAACAACAAACTTTCTAGAGAACTTTCTTTCGATTAAAGTTGGTAACAAGGGTAAAATCCAAGGTACTTGGATTTTAGGTCCGTCCGTTTACGCGCCTATTGCGGATGAAACGATATACGGGTTGCAAAATGATTTTCAATTCAAAGTATCAGTGGATACTTTGAAGGAATACTATGGATCTTTATCAATAATAAATAAGCTTACCCTCTTGCATGCAGGTCTTCTAGTTACTTATCTCCTGTATACGAAGCGACTTTCAATTACTGAAGTCATTCAAAAGGACACTATACTGACAAACAACGTTACCAATAGAGAAAATCCTGATTTACACATGTCAAAGAAAAGACAAGAAATCTCTTTTCATGTCTCTTATCAATGGGAACAAATGTTGATGCAATGTGTGAAAGAGGGGCGTAAAGAAGACCTCATAAACAAATTGACTCTTCCTGAATCTGAAGGGAGACTGGGAGTTCTTTCAAAAAAGAGCCATCTTAGAAGTCAAAAAAACTTGGTTATATCAGCCATCGCTGTGGCAACGCGTTACGCAATTGACGGAGGACTCCATCCTGAAATAGCATACACCCTGAGTGATCTCTATATACAAGGTTTAGAAGACATTAATGAAGCATTAGAGGTGCAAACATATTTGATAAAAGCCTTATGTGATTTTACAGATCGTGTAAATGAAGCACAGCAACATAACTACACTACTCCCATTATCGAGTGTCAGTCCTATATTTTTAAGCATCTTTATGAAAACATCTCGTTGGGACAACTAGCAAAAGTAGCGAATATGCACCAAAACTATTTATCAGCTTTATTTAAAAAAGAGGTAGGCATGTCCATTACCGAATATATTCTTAAACAGAAAGTCGAAGAGGCGAAAAAGCTCCTCACACATTCTGAATATCCTCTATCGGAAATCTATACTTGGCTTAATTTTCACGATCAAAGCCATTTTACTAAAGTATTTAAAAAGTACACCGGAACCACACCTAAAAAATTTAAATCTAAAAAAGAGGTTTAAAAAGAGGCTGGCCCACAATACGTTAAAGCATTACAACATAAGGAGTCAGGACCATCTGCATGTGAGTACTTGTCGGCTAAGAATTATTCTACACAGTTTCTTGCTTAGTGTTTACCAAAGAAAACTGGCTAAATGAACCATTCATGTATAGGACTTACATTGGCAGTCGTGAACTTGATTTGGAGAATCTCCAAATCAAGTGACATAATGCTTATATTTCTTTTTGAAAGTGTTCGAAACCTATTTAAAAATACATTTGGATGTACCATCTATTCCAAACAAAGCACTACAAAAAAATATCCCCACAATTCTACAGCGATTTTAAATCAGTCCACAAAGTATATAAGAAGAATTATGATTGAACTAGATGACTAACATATAATGACAAAATGGCACCCCTACTGAGTGCCATTCAAACATAATAACTAAGAAGAAAAATCAAAATAATTTCTCTTCAGCAATCTTGGTAGTTCCATTAGTTCCTTAAAGCTTATTGTATTGCCAATTTTCCCCGTATCAACTAAAAACAACTGATCCTCAATTTCCTTAATCACCTTTTCTTCCTGATACACCATTTCACATTCCGTACAGATAATGGCCGGTGTTTCCGTAATTTCAATTGCTCTTGATCCATCTGGTAGCTCCCAAAATACAGAGCTTTCACCAATCCTCGCGTTTCCTTCACACCACTCGCATCTCATATCCACTAATCACTACTCCTTTACCGTTTTGTCTATTTGGTCAGAGAGTCCACTGGATTTTTGTTGCTGTGCCTGAAACTTCTTCTCTTTCAATTCATCACGCTTTTGACGTTTATCTTTTAAAGAAGAGTGATTCTGGTCTTCCTGGTATTTTTCTCTTCTGTCTAACCGCTGTAAATCTTCCGGGACAAGGTTGAATTTGCTGTCGTTCATAATTGCTGAAATTCCGACTTGTGATTTGTACTTTTCATAATCGGAATATACACTTTTGAAATAATCCTCCGCTCTACCAGGTACATAGTTCTGAGGCTCCGGATAAGAAGTGATAACACCTTCAAAGTTACGTAGTACCACTTTGTCAGCACTTTGTGAAATGAGGTAATTTGGTTGAAGGGCAATCTTACCTCCACCACCAGGACTATCGACGACAAAGGTTGGGACGGCATAACCAGATGTGTGCCCTCGTAATCCTTCAATGATTTCTAACCCTTTTGATACAGGTGCTCGGAAATGGCCGATGCCTTCTGAAAGGTCACATTGGTAAATATAATAGGGGCGAACTCTTATCTTTACTAAATCATGCATGAGTTTTTTCATGATTGGGACAGAATCGTTAATACCAGCAAGAATTACCGATTGGTTTCCGACTGGTACTCCTGCGTTCGCTAGCATTTCGCAAGCCTTTTTAGATTCCTCTGTAATTTCAATTGAAGTATTAAAATGAGTATTCAACCAAACTGGGTGGTACTTTTTTAAAATATTACACAAATTTTCTGTGATTCGCTGAGGAAATACTACTGGTGCTCTAGTACCTATTCTTATGATTTCTACATGATCAATTTCTCTTAAATTCTTTAAGATATATTCAAGTACATTATCATTGATTAAAAGTCCATCTCCTCCAGAAATAAGAACATCTCTTATTTGTGGTGTATTTCTAATATAATTGATTGCCCCGTCTAATTGCTTTTTCGGAACTCCCATCCCGATTTGACCAGAAAAGCGGCGTCTCGTACAATAGCGACAATACATGGAACATTGATTTGTTACGAGAAATAACACTCGATCTGGATAACGGTGTGTTAATCCTGGCGTAGGAGAATCTTCATCTTCGTGAAGAGGATCTTCCAGATCGTATCTTGTCTTAACAATCTCTTGTGAAATAGGCACAGATTGCATTCTAATCGGACATCTTGGATCATCTGGATTCATTAACGATGCATAATATGGCGTAATATTCAGTGGAATCGTCTTTGTTGAGATCTTTACTCCTTCTTCCTCTTCAGGGGTTAAGTTAATTACTTTTCGTAAATCATCCAGTGTTCGGATCGTATTTGTAAGTTGCCAAATCCAATCATTCCACTGCTCCTCCGTAACATCCTTCCAAAGCTCTATCGAAGACCAATGACGATCTGGTTTATATAATGAATGTTTCATTCTTCATTCCTCCCAAACATGCTTTACATAAACCATGCAAGTTTTGTGCCAAAACTTAATAATCGGAGGCGCTGTTTTGAAGGGGACATCAGTTACCGTTTGGATGCTTTTAAATACTTCACACGCACTGAAACACCAGTTCATTTACACTAAGCTATTTTTTTCTCTTCTACGGGCACTCAAACCCCAGTTCAGTTACCGCAAAGTTATTTTTTTCTCTTCAATGGGCACTGAATCCCCAATTCAGTTACCGCAAAGCTTTATTTTTCTCTTCTATGGGCACTGAAACTCCAACTCAGTTACCATTCAACTCTTTTTTCTCTCTCATGGGGCATTAACATCTTAATTTTCATACAAAAAGGTGCCAATTATTCGGCACCTTGCAACTCGTACTTTTGAATTTTGTATTGAAGGGTTTGTCTTGGAATTTGCAGCAGTTTTGCAGCTTGCTTAATGTTTCCACGCGTTTGCTCAAGAGCTTCACAAATCATATTTTTTTCATACTCCTCAATTTGTCCCTTTAGAGAATAACCTTTGATTACTTTCCTAGAAACAGAGACATTTCCTTTCAGCATCGCAGGTAGATGTTCTATATCCAAACTTGTATCTTCACAAACATTCATCATATACTCGATCGTATGTTTGAGCTCCCGAACATTCCCTGGCCAATCGTAGGAGCGAAATATGTTCATCACTTCAGTAGACACACCTTGTATATTTTTCTGAAGTACTCCATTATAATGATCGAGAAATTTATTCAATAAAAACTTAATGTCTTCTGGCCTTTTCCGGAGTGGCAATAACTCAAACGTTAATACATTTAACCGGTAAAAGATATCCATTCTTATCAGCTTTTCTTCTAGTGCTTTTCTCGGATGAACATTCATTGCAGCGATCACCCGAACGTCTACCTGTACACTTTTCGAGGAGCCAATACGCCGAATCATTCCGTCTTCAAGAACACGTAATAACTTTGCCTGCAAATCAATCGGCATGGCATGAAGCTCATCCAAAAACAGCGTCCCTCCATCCGCAAGCTCAAACAATCCAGGGCGGTCAACTGCTCCCGTATAACTCCCTTTTGCTGTACCAAAAAGAATACTCTCGAGTAATGTTTCTGGAATGGCAGCGCAATTTTGAACAATAAATGGGGCATTTCTTCGAACAGAGGCATCGTGTATCCCTTGAACAAATAATTCTTTCCCCGTTCCACTTTCTCCATAAACTAATATCGATGATTGCGATTTTGCTAGCTTATAAGCTTCTTTTTTAAGTTGAAGAAACTCATTGTTTTCTGTAAGTAAATCATCAAAGGTATACTTAACGGTGCTTTTGCTTTTTTTCTTTGGATTCAGCACTTGTTTTTCTTTTTGTAAATCCAATAATTGTTCAGACAATCTTTTGATGCTCGAATAATCCTTTGCTACTTCCATCGCGCCAAAAAAATCGCCATGTACACAAATAGGAATCGTTGAATTGATTGTTTCAATCTTTTTTCCATGAATATTGGAATATGATTGAGCCACATTCACAATCTCTTTTCTAGACTTTAGTACTCTTAATAACGTGCTCGTCTCTTCTGTTAACGATGGAAACACTTCCAATAACGGCTTCCCGATTACTTCACCCACCGTTAGTCCATCGTGTTGGGCAGCCACCTCGTTATAAAAAATCGTCTTGCCGTTTAGATCCACAACGTGAATGCCCTCATCAACGCCCTTTAAGATTTCCGTCACTACTTCAATGGAAATACTGCTTGTTTCAAACATCATCATCACCACCTAAAGCATATATATGCCTATGTGCCGAAAAACTGTCACTTTATATTAATTTTCGGCAGCTTGGTAGGCGGATAAATTTTTCACCCAAACATTCATGTCTTCAAGCTTATCAAAAATGTAACAATTGTTCACTAACCGTCCTCGGTATTGATAACCCAATTGATGGAGAACGGCATTCATTCCAAAGGATAGCGACCTTGCTATAGAGTAGGAACAAAAGATTTGTTGTTCAAATAAGTCTTCTTCAAGCTTTTTCAAAAGGATCTTCATTAATCCAAATTTTCGGTGATCCTTCTTTGTCGCACAATCCGTTAATTCTGCGTTACGAAACATATAATTTACTTCAGCAGATGCGGCACTAATCATTTCGTGATGAAACATAAAGGCATAGTAGATGGTTCCTTCTTTCATTGTCTTCTTCACATATTCGGGATCATGAAGAGGAGTGGGATAAATTTGAAATACCTCTCGATACAAATCCGAAAGCATTTCCGCTTCCTTCTCACCCACTTTCATAATCTTGTAATCTGCTGGTGGCATAATCACTTGTGACGATCTCTTTAGATGCTGAACAGAAGCAATAATATCTTCTTCGACTTGAAGATGAGCGGTACAAGATCTGACTGGCTCAAAGTATTTACAAAAAAAATAACCATCCGATCCTAAAAAATACCCATCTATGATCGCTTCATTCTTATATCCCTTTTCTAAAAATATTTTGTAGTCCTCAAATTTCCCTTTAATAATTATTTTTTCACTATGTGCCTCTTTTGCAAGCTCTTCGGTAGCTTGCATGACGAGGTAGGGGTCCCCCACATAATGATCCACTCGTACACGTTTATTAAAAACGTCCATGTAAACTTTGAATCGAATCCCACTCTCCTCAACTGTACGATAAGCTGGCAACTGATTCATCGTATCTCCTCCTAAAGGGAAAGCCCGACCAAATACTTGGTCAGACTTTCTTCATTATTTCTATACAATCTATGAATCACTTCCACTTATTTCACACCAATTCATGATGGTAGTAGCAATGATATCCGCACTCGTAAATATATCTTCTAAAACAATATATTCGTTCGCATCATGAGCGACCTCTGTTACGCCTGGACCGAAGATTACCACTGGAATATCCCCAATTTTTGATAGTACTCCTCCATCTGTACCCCATGGGGAAGCTTCAATAACAGGGGAAGATCCCATAACTTCTCTATAGGATGATTCAAGAGTAGTCAGTAACGGATGTTCTATTTCTAAATCACCGGGGATCCACCTTCCACCAAACCACTCAACCGTTGTTGGATAGTCTTTAAACCATATGTCCTTCTTTTCGAGCTCCTGCAATGAATGTTCTAGTTCAGCCTGAACGGCAGACATTTTTTCGTCGGGTGCTACACCAATTCTTCCCTCTATTATACAAATATCTGGAACGGAGGATGGCCAATCCCCACTATGAATCTTACCGATATTTATCGGAATGGGAATGGGTATATTTTTATACAATGGGTCTACAATTCTACTATTCCGAACCTTTTCTAGCTCATTCAACTGATTGATCACCAATATTCCTTTTTCAATTGCATTTACCCCTTCGTACCTAGTACCCCCATGTGCTGAGCGTCCTTTAACAGTCACACGAAACCACATAGAGCCTTGCTGCTTTGGAAAGATTTTCAGATTGGTAGGTTCAGGAATAATCGCTCCATCCGCCCGATATCCCCTTAGTACGGCAGCTAAGGTTCCAGCGCCACCACTTTCTTCTTCTATCACACTTTGAAAGATAATATCACCTTTCAGCTGAATCTCTGCAGCTATAATCGCTTCCATCGCAAGAAGCAGGGCCACCGTTCCTCCCTTCATGTCTGTGGAACCACGACCATATAATTTTCCCTCTTCGATTAAGCCACTAAACGGATCATTTTTCCACTCAGCCAAGTTATTTTCTGGCACCACATCAATATGACCGTTTAGAATTAATGATTTGCCATTTCCAGTCCCCTTCAAAACACCAACAACATTCGGATTCCCCGTATAATCCTTTCGATCCGAGCAGTAAGCAGGATGGTTCATAAGGGTTTTATCACCAATCTCCCATATATCAAGCTGAAGACCTAGCTCTCTACACTTTTCAATAATTATTGCTTGAGCAGCAGCTTCCTTCCCCCTTACGCTTCCCTCTTGTACAAGCTTTTGCAGAAGTCTAGTTGCATGTACGCGGTTCCTTTTCATCCACTTTCTAACTTCGCGAAGCTCCTCTTCCATCCCTCTTCGCCCCTTTATCTATGTGTTACTTACAAAAAAATGAACAATCAGTAGACTCACGAACTTGATCCAATGTATAAGGTTGAAAAACCTCACTTAAAACTAAACCTTTATCCGTCACATGAAAGACGGCCATATCCGTTATAATCATATCCACACACGAGCGAGAGGTTAATGGAAAAGAGCATTCTTTTACAATTTTGCTATTTCCCGCTTTATCTATATGGTTCATTAAAACGATCACCTTTTGTGCTTTCTGTGCAAGCTCCATTGCACCTCCCATACCAGGTATTTTTTTACCCGGAACAATCCAGTTCGCTAAATCTCCTTTTTCACTTACCTGCAATGCTCCTAAAATGGTGATATCCACGATTCCCCTACGTATCATTCCAAAGGCAATGACACTATCACAATAAGAACCACCACTAACTAAACTAACCGGGTATCCTCCAGCATTACAGAGGTTTTCATCCTCTTCCCCATGTTCTGGTGAAGGCCCCATCCCAACAATTCCATTTTCCGCATGAAACATGACGTTTATTTCTGATGGAAGATGGTTCGGAACAAGCGAGGGAATTCCTATCCCTAAATTAACCACCATGCCTTCTTTAATTTCTGCCGCAGCTCTTTTGGCCATTTGATCACGAATACCTATTCCCATACCCATTTCCAGTTCACCCCTTCAGTCGGAACAATATAATTGACGAACACTCCAGGTGTGACGATTTCATCCGGATGAAGTTCACCCACTTCAACGATTTCCTCCACCTCTGCGATCGTAATATCTCCAGCCATCGCTACCAAAGGATTGGTATTTCTCGCACTTTTATCATAAATAAGGTTGCCGTATTCATCTGCCTTCTTCGCATAGACAATTGATATTGGCGCACTTAATGCTGTTTCTAGTAAATAATTTTTCCCCTCTAATACAACTATCTCTTTATTCGTTGACACAAAGTCACTATCCATTCCAATATCTGTTAAAAAGGCCGGAATTCCAACGCCACCTGCCCTAATTCGCTCTACTAACGTTCCTTGAGGTGAAAATTCTACTTCAAGACTTCCCTCAGTCATTAGTTGGCCAGCAACAGGATTGGAACCAATATGAGAAGCAATGACTTTTTTTACTCGTCCGTTTGCTACAAGCCTCCCAATCCCTATATGCGGAAATCCCGTATCGTTTCCAATAAGCGTTATATCCTTAACCCCTTTATTCAGTAGCCCTTCTATAATAGATGGCGGAGAACCAACCCCACCAAAACCACCAAACATAATGGTTCCACCATCATGAAATAAATCCAAAACCTTTTCCACCGTGGTAATCTTATTGAAGCGATTATTCATAACTTACCACCCCCCTCTAAAAATTCATTGGAAAAGTCTAGGAAGGTTTCACGCAGAAGAATTAGTAATTCATCGATCTCGTCCTTAGAAATCGTCAGGGGCGGAGCAAGGATAATAGCATCACCATGAATTCCGTCAAGTCCAGCAGCTGAAGGGTAAAGCAATAAACCATTATTAGCCCCAAGCTGAATCATTGTATTTGTAACTTGAGCATTTCTTGGAAAAGGCTCTTTATTTCCTAACGATTGAACAAATTCAATCCCAATTAACAAACCTTTACCTCGAATATCTCCAATAAATGAAAATTCTTTCTTTATTTCTTGTAAATGATGAAATAAATAAAAGCCCTTCAATTCGACCTGCTCTATAATTCTATTATTTTGTAAATAGTCCATGACTGCTAGTGAAACCGCGCATGATTGTGGGTTCGCACTTAGGGTATGACCACTCATTATACTTTTAGTTCCAGCCAAGATTGGTTCCATCACTTTGTCACTCACTAAAGCTGCAGCTATGGGTGCATAACCTGCTCCCATTCCTTTGCCGAGTGCGACTATATCTGGCTCGACTCCCCAATGCTCACAAGCTAGCATTTTTCCCGTCCGGCCAAATCCAGTCATTACTTCATCTGCGATAAAAAGAATATGATGATGGTCACATATATCTTTTATTATTTTGTAATAACCCTCTGGAGGTGATATGGCCCCACCCGCAGCCCCAATTACCGGCTCTGCTATAAAAGCAGCAATCTGTTCTGCTCCTATTTTTTTAATCACATTTTCCAGTTCAGTTGCACAGGCAAACTTACACGAGGTCGGTTCTAAGTTATATGGACAACGATAACAATAAGGAGGTTGTATGGAGGGAAAATCCTCAAGTAGAGGGATGAATCTTGCTCTCCTCAAGGTATGACCTGACATCGATAACGCACCGAGTGTGATTCCATGATAACTAACCCATCGAGAAAGGATTTTATTTTTCGTTTTAACCCCTTTTTCCTGCCAATGCTGTATGGCTATTTTCATAGCAGTCTCTGTTGCTTCTGAGCCACTATTTACAAAAAAACTCCAGTTCAAAGACCCAACACATTGTTCAGCAATTTTTTCAGCTAGTGCTTCCGCTGCTTCACTAGTAAACTGCGATCGGTAGACAAAGGACACCCGCATTGCTTGTTGAACCATCGCATCAATAATTTCGGGAACACCGTGACCAATATTGGCAGTTACAGCACCGGATGAAGCATCAACATACCTCTTCCCTTCCTTGTCATATAAATAAATGCCCTTCCCATAATCTATTGTTGGATATACCGCATCAAGCAACGGTTTAATTAAATATGAATGCTCCATTTGACTCCCCCGTTCATACAAGCGTAAGCGATGCCTTATAAGATTGTATGAGTAAGAAGAGGAAATCTTTCTTTGCAAAGTTGTTTTTAGTTCCTAATTCGTGTATACAAAAAGTGAAAAGGAGCCAAATATAAACAAATGGCTCCTTTTCACTGCTATAGTTGATCTATTTGTATTGAGCAGCTACCTTGCCCCGCTTCAATGGTTGCTTTTCCACCGATTGGAAGTGTCGCAATTGGACTAACATGTCCAAAGTTCACGTTTGCTATAATCGGTATATGTGAAAGCTCTCTTTTAGATGAAATGATTTTCCTTAAAGCTTCTTCGGTTACTTGGGAATCCTTTTGGAATCTTCCAATCACTATCGCTTGAATATCATAGGCATCTGGGAGGTGAAGGAGAGATTGCAGGTCCCTGTCGAAGGTAAGTGCATGTGATTCGTCATCATCTTCAATAAACAGGACACTCCCTTTTAGCGACGGCATAAACTCAGTTCCTTGAAGAAGATTCATTGTACACAAATTCCCCCCCATAATGGTTCCCTTTCCACTTCCTTCCTGAAGGATAAGATATTCCTTTTGTTCATGGAAAGTCCGATCTTCTTGGTCTAAATACCAAGGATCATCACTCCAAAATTCGGAGGGTGCAATTTCATATGGTGCATCATTGGTGATTGCTTCAATAAAGGAATTCATTGTGTACTCCAAGCCATGTTTCATCCCAAAAGTAGAAAATTGTGGACCAGAGTAAGTGATCAATCCAGTCTTTTGATAAATAGAAAGGTTTAATGCGGTAATATCACTATAGCCAATAAATACTTTAGGGTTGTTTTTAATAATATTAAAATCGATATACTTGAGCAGTTGATTGGCGTTATATCCACCTATAGCTGTAAATACTCCTTTTACATTAGGGTCCAGAAACGCGTCATGCAAATCTTCAATCCGCTCTTTGATTGACGTACTAAAAAACTCATCGTGAGTATGTACATGTTTCCCAAACGTCACATGAAACCCTAATGCTTCTAATCGATTTCGAGCAATTTCAACTTGTTTTTCCTTAATGATCGCCATGCTTCTAGAAGGCGATATGACTCGAACTTCATCACCTGGTTGTAAACGTGGTGGAACAATCCCCATTGAATCCTTCCCCTTTTCTAATAGAAAAATAGAACCTGCCATGAATTGACAGGTCCTTCTTATTATACCAAAACTGGTTCTGTGTTTGTTCGTCTAGTTGATTTTGCAACGATATCCCTAGCAATCCAAACACCACACGCACTAGCTTGAGCCAGTCCTCGAGTGATCCCTGCTCCATCTCCACCAACATAAAGCCCGCTAATTTCCGTCTCAAAACGATCATTTAGCTTTGGTCGTGCAGAGTAAAACTTCGCTTCTACACCGTAGAACAGTGTGTGCTCAGAAGCAAGACCTGGCGATACATGGTTTAATGCTTCTGTCATTTCAACTAAACTCTTCAGTGTATTATATGGAAGCACTAACCCCAAATCTCCAGGTACTGCTTCTTTAAGTGTCGGCTCTAAAAAGCCCTCTTTAATACGCTTTTCAGTGGAACGGCGTCCTTTTAAAATATCTCCGTACTTTTGAACAATTAGTCCACCGTTAGATAAACTATTGGCTAGCCTAGAAATTTCATGTGCGTACTCATTTGGCTTATCAAAAGGATCTGAGAAGGTGTGAGATACTAATAAGGCAAAGTTCGTATTTGGGCTACCTAATTTAGGATCCTTATAAGCATGACCGTTCGCTAACATGATTCCAGAGTGGTTCTCAACAACAACATGTCCTGAAGGATTGCTACAGAATGTTCTTACGCGAGTACCAACAGATGTATTAAACGTAAATTTACCTTCATACAAATGCTCATTAATTTCTTCCATAACAATATTTGATGTTTCTACACGAACACCAATATCCACTTGATTATTAATCATTTTTAAACGTCTCGATTTTAATAGCTTAGCCAACCATACCGAACCGTCGCGTCCTGGTGCAACCACCACTTTTTCAGCAGATAAGCTTTCCCCAGCCTTTAATTTAATTCCGGTTACCTTATGACCATCTGGCGTTTTTTCTGTGATTAAGTCCTCAACTTCTGCCTTGTAGACCATATCAATCTTTGTTTTTAAGTATTCGTAAATGCTTTGAAGGATTTGTAGATTTTGTTCTGTTCCTAAGTGTCTTACCTGAGCACGTAACAGCTTTAATCCCGCTGCATATCCACGTCTCTCGATATCTCTAACTTTATCAGTTAAAGGGTCAGTGATGCTTTCTGTCGCTCCGTGGTCAAGGTTGATTCGGTCCACGTAATTTATTAAATCAACAACCTGTGAATCTGGTAAATAATCCGTCATCCAGCCACCAAACTCACTGGTGATATTAAACTTTCCATCCGAGTATGCACCTGCTCCTCCAAATCCGTTGGTAATAGAACACGCAGGTAGACACCCTGCAAATTCCTTCCTACCAGCGGCTGGTGGGCATTTCTCGATTTTTTTTTGTAAAATAGGACAGTTTCTTTTATATATGTCGTGACCTTTATCAATTAATAATATGGATGCTTCTGGCATTTTTAATGTAAGTTCATAACATGTAAAAATTCCAGCTGGACCTGCTCCAACAACGATAACATCATAATTTGTTTTCAAGGTATTCCCTCCGAGGCTACTATCTATATTCGTATTTCCTTTAACCATGTGTAAATATACCAAATATAGATTATTCAGTCAACAAAAATACGAACATTTTTTATAAGTACAAATATAATGTTCGTATTTTAGTTTTTGAATTCAAACAAAAACTCGAGCACTATCGCTCGAGCTCCTGTTTATATTAGCATCCTTTTCCGTAGAAACTAGCACCGATGATGATGAGTAGAATGAAAAGGACAACGATTAATGCAAAACCGCCACCATATCCACATCCAACTGGCGAAACTGCTGTAGGGTACCCGTAACCAGGGTAACAAGGGTCACATCCATGTCCGTAATGCATAAAGTTTATACCTCCTAATTAAGCTTTCCTTTTACACTATCCACAATATGTAGTAGGTCCTTGTCCCGCATGTGTATATGCCCATTTTTTCCGAAAAAGTTTAGGCGATCAGTGTTTCCCTTGTCAAAAGCGGATAAACATTGTAATGTTTTTATATTAAAAGGTTAGGAGTTATTTAAAAATGAAAAGTATTTTAAAGAGCTTTGTAAATGGTATTTTAACGATTGTACCAATTATTCTCGTAATTTACGTAACATATAAAACCTTCATGTTTTTAGATGGACTATTAGGTGGGTTCCTGAAGCAGTACTTTAAAGAGTCGTATGTTCCAGGGATCGGAATTTTGGCAACGTTAGTGTTAATTACCATTCTAGGTTTTTTATCTACGAAGTTTGTAACGGGTACCATCTTCCGAATCATTGACAGATTATTAGAGAAAATTCCTTTCGTGAAAACTGTTTATTCGGTTATCAAAGATACTGTCCATT
Source organism: Robertmurraya sp. GLU-23 (assembly GCF_052983275.1). NCBI lineage: Bacteria > Bacillati > Bacillota > Bacilli > Caryophanales > Bacillaceae > Robertmurraya > Robertmurraya sp. GLU-23. Next base: position 628,928 of record NZ_JBRKCV010000001.1, on the reverse strand, counting down.
CCTTCTTAGGTGAGAAAAAATCCTTCTCAAAGGTGGCACTTGTAACCGTACCAGGTACAAATATGAAAAGCCTGGGGTTTGTTACAGCAGAGGATCTTCAAGTTTTTTACGAACCGCTAAGTGATTATATCGCTGTGTATGTCCCACAAACCTTTCAAGTTGCTGGATTCACCTTTTTAATCAAAAAAGAGGATGTTGAATTTATCGATGTTAAGCCAGAAGACGCGATGAAATTTATCCTTTCTGGTGGCATGACCTCGAAAAAAACAACATTGTTAGAAGCTCAAAAAGAAAGGTAAAAGCCTCATTTGGCCTTTACCTTTTGATTTTATGAAAATAAAACTTTATACTTACCGTATCCTTTTTCATCCAGCTCCTCAACGGGAATAAATTGAAGTGCCGCAGAGTTAATACAGTACCTTAACTTCGTCGGACCTGGTCCATCATCAAACACATGACCAAGATGAGAATCTGCAGATTTACTTCGAACTTCGGTACGAAACATAAAATGACTATGATCCATTTTTTCGATAATTTCTTCCTCATCGATAGGCTTTGTAAAGCTTGGCCACCCACATCCCGCATCATATTTATCTTTCGAGCTAAAAAGCGGCTTACCTGAAACAATATCTACATAAATACCTTCGCCAAACTGATCCCAATATTCATTTCGAAACGGCGGCTCCGTCCCATTTCTTTGGGTCACTTCATATTGCATAGGAGTTAATCTTTCTTTTAAATCTCCCTCTTTTGTCACTGGTCATCCCCCCAAGCTTTCTTAATAAAGGCAGCACGCCCAGACCCCTCTGAATACCGTCCATATCGTACTGGGTTCTTCTTATAAAATTGCTGATGATAATCTTCAGCGGTATAAAATACTTTTGCCGGTAAAATTTTTGTCGCGATAGGCTTTGAAAAACGACCACTTTGCGCTAATTCTAGCTTTGATTGTTCAGCTAATACTCTTTGTTCTTCGTCATGATAAAAGATTGCCGTTTCATACGATTGGCCCCGATCATAGAACTGGCCACCAGGATCGGTTGGATCAATCTGTTGCCAGTATACACTTAACAGCTTTTCATAAGAAAATACTTCAGGATCATACGTAATTTGTACAGCCTCGTAATGCCCCGTTGTTTCTTGGCATACCTCTTCGTAAGTAGGGTTTTCCTTATGTCCCCCTGTATAGCCACTGATGACAGAAATAATTCCAGGCTGTTCATCAAACGGTTTTACCATACACCAAAAGCATCCACCAGCAAATGTCGCAAGTTTCTCCATAAGGCACCTCTTTTCAAATAACTCCTACATATATAGAGTATTTCATTAAGACTTTCAATGCAAACAAGGAGCTTCCATACAGTAAAAAACATAGGCACCTCTTCGACCTTCAAAGCATATGTTACACTGAATATCCTTTAAGGAGTGAGGGGTTTGTCTGAATACAGAAACCATGATGACTATATGCATAAAGCTGCTAGGTATGATTTATTAGCACAATATTATAAATACTTAGATCCATCCATGCATATTCACTATTACCAAAGACACATTAGATACATGAACAAAGCAATGAGTTCCTTAAGAGCTCAATCAGTTGCAAACTACTATCAGAGCAGTTCACCAGCTAGAATTCGTATCCTACATGCTTCACCTGATGCACCGAAAGTTGATGTATATATTAATGGAAATCGAATTTTACGCGATTTTCCATTTAAAGAAACTAGCAATTACTTATCATTACCTGCTGGAAAGTATCAAGTTGACATATATCCTGCAGGAGACATGGTATCAACCGTTCTAAGTAAAAAGGTAACGGTTGAGGCTGGGAAGCAATATACACTTGCTGCTGCTGATATGGTTGAAAAGTTAAAGCTTGTAGAGCTTGAGGATAATCCGAGTATCCCGTCCGGTGAAACAAAAGTTCGATTTGTACATCTCTCACCTGATACTCAACCTGTTGATATAGCCGTAAAGAACGGTGATGTTGTATTCCGTAATATTGGGTTCAGGCGCTTAAGCGATTATTTAGCCCTGTCTCCATTGACCGTCGATCTTGAAGTAAGATCTACAGGAACTAAGAATGTCCTTCTTCCGTTGCCAGCTCTTTCTTTCCAAAGAAATCAAGTGTACACACTTGTAGCGGTAGGACTAAGTGATGGTGAACCATCGATTGAACCTATCATTTTAACGGAGAGAGAATAAAATAGGTGGCCATTTCCCCACCTATTTTATTGGAACAAGAAGAGTAAATACAATATTATCTCTTTTTAAATCAAATGTATTTACTCTTACCTTTGTATCGCTCTTTAGTTTTAGATCATGAAGGTTTACGTAGACCTCTTCATCATTTGGTCGAATCGTAATCCAAGAAGGTATATCATAACTGTCTCGAATGAATTTCAATACGACAGGTACGGGCAATTCTAAATGCCCGATTGAGATGGTCTTCTGTCTTAGGATCAAGTCACCATTATCTAAAGACGCTGGTTCAAAGGTAAGTTTTAATTCCACGTCTTGAGTAAATATTTTCATTGTCCCGTACAATTCTACCTGGTCAGTTAGTGTGACGTTGTACTTGATTCTCTCATTCAGCCCTTGCTCTTCAATATAATGATTGATCAATCTGTTTAAATCGGCTTTGTTTGATTGAACATGAAATTGTACATAATCATCCTGATTGATATCGTTTAGAGCAATCTCTTCATCCTTTGTAGGTAGGAAAATCAAGAAAATCACTCCAACTACAACGATGATATTAACAATGATCAAAGCTATAAAAAGTTTTTTCCAACTATTCATTAGTGTTTGCCTCATTTCTGGCAGTCGATCTAACCTCATACCGTTCCGTCAATATTCCTAATGTAAGAGTTTCGTAAATTCTCACAGCAATTTTTTCGTAACCTAAATCATTAGGATGAAAGTAATCTGTATATAAAAGATTCTCTTCACTTTCCCGAAAAATATCAGCTATATCGACAAAATAAGCCCGTTCATAGTCGGTTAATATCGTCCGACTCGTTATATTCCAATCCTGCATTATGATATCCATCTCTTCTACATCAGGAAACCACTCGTAAAAAGGATTGTACAATCCAATCAAGACAACCGTACCTGAAGGATTTACTTCACGAATCAATTCAATAATGGTTCGAAGATTTTTTTCAAATTGCTTTTTTTCCGTTTTAAATAACTCCAGATCTAAGGTAGAAAAATTTTCTCTTACTACTTTCATTACATCATTTCCACCAATGGTGATAAGGATCATATCTGCTGTCGTTATAGAATCCTTCACTTCATCTGTCTTTAATTTACTAATAAGCTGGGACGTTCGATTGCCTCTTACTCCGTAGTTAACGATTTCCGCTTCGCTTATTCCCTTTTCTTTTTCTAGATACTCCTTAAGGTAAGGTACATAGCCTCCACGGTTTGTACTGTCCCCTACACCCTGAGTTAAAGAGTCTCCTACTGAAACCATTTGAAAAGGTTCGGAAATAAAATCAATTGGAATAGATGCTTTGTTTTTTACCGTAGTTTCTCTAAACTGTATTTGATCTAACTTTTGATTTTGTATTTGACTGCAAGAGGAAAGTACAAAAGAAATAACAAGAATAAAGGCCCACCTCACGAAACACACCTGCCTTTATAGTTTTTTGTATAGTCTATGGTGAACTGCTTGTCAAATAAACTAAAATAGACCTTTAAAAGGTCTATTGAAGGGCTTTCATATCATTAATTATTTCCTCATAAGGAATTTCATTAAGACCAGTATAATATTTCATAATTTTACCATCTTGATTAACTAGATAAAAGTCAGTCCCGTGAATAACTTGGTCTTGATTTGTTGGTTTTTTAACTATTGTCTTGAATGAATCCATTGCAAACTCTTCTATATGCGTTTGCTCATATCCAGTCAGGAAATTCCAGTTAGAAAAATCAACCTTGAAATACTCGCCAAATTCTTTTAACACTTCAGGTGTATCAACATTAGGATCTACAGAAAAGGAAACAAACTCAACATTTTCAATCCCTTCATCTTTGACCATCTGTTGAAGCTTTTCCATATTATACGTCATTGGAAGACACACGTCCTCGCAGTTAGTAAAAATAAAGTCCGCCACCCACATTTTCCCTTCTAAATCTTCTAAACTAAAGGGCTTACCTTCCTGATTTGTATACGTAAAATCAGCAACTGGCCAATTTTTCGCATCTGGTATCCCATTATTCCCACATGCTGCAAGAATAAATACCATCAGAATACTTACCAATTTAAACATCTTAACCTTCATTTATCCACCTGCATTCATCATTCTATTCAAGTTTTATTCTAGCAAACGAGATAATAACATGAAAGGGAAAAGAACTAAACTTCCTCTATTCTCTATATAACGGAAGAATAATTCGAAAAGTTGTTCCTACACCTTTTTGACTTTCTACTTCAATAGAACCTCTCATTCTTTCAATGATTTGATAACAAACCATTAGTCCCATACCAGTGCCCTTTTCCTTCAAGGAGTAAAAGGCTGTTCCTAATCTCTGAAGTTCATCCTCACTCATCCCAATTCCTGTATCAAGAATTTCAAAAATACCAAAGTGACCTTCTTCCCGTACAGACAAACTGAGTGTGCCACCGTCCTTCATGGCTTCAATCCCATTTTTTAATATATTTATAAGTACCTGCTTTAACTCACTAACATTCCCTTTAATGAAAACATCACCTGACACCTTCGTTTGCATCCCAATGCTTTTTGACATGAGTGCATACGAATTCATTAAATCCATTACTTTGTTTGCAAGATCACCGGCATTCACCTTTTCTGAAAACTCCAGGTCTGGCTTCGCTAAAGATAAATATTCATTAATAATTTTTTCGGCACGATTCATTTCTTCAAGCATTAATTTCACGTACATATGTTCTTCTTCACTCAATCCATCTTTTGCTAAGAAGATTTGTAAAAATCCTTTTACTACCGTCATTGGATTCCGAATTTCGTGAGCTACGGAAGCAGCTAATTGACCAATGGCATTCATTTTCTCGGCTCGCTGAAGCTCCTTAAGTAATTTTGTTTCTTTAATGATTGTATCCATTTTCCCAATTGCCACTTCAAAGGTATGTAATTGTTCTTCTGACACGTCTTGCTTGCCATTTAATGGACTTGAAATGGATAATCTATCAAACAATTTAGCTAACTGCTGGGTCATAAAGTAGAACCGTTCATATAACGGGTCAAGATATGGATTTTTAGTACCATTTAATTGTATATTGAAGTTTCCGACACTTACCTCGTGTAAACCATATAAGATCTCTTCAACCGGTTCCATCACATAATTTAACACATACTTCATGGCAAAGAAAACGATGACTATCGTTATAACAAAGACAACCAATAAATATAACATCGTTTCTAACTGCGAATTCTTGATAAAAGATGCCTCTGCATCAACGACTAATACCCCGACTACTTCTCCTTCTTCATTCTGTATCGGAGCAAACGCAGATAACCAAGTACCAAAATTATCTGTATACACCTTTGTACTTACTACTTTCTTTTCTTCAATAGCTTCTAAAAGAGCGTTGCTATGAATATCAACCGACTTATAAAAAGAAAAAGGCTTCAGTCCCTCATAACTATTCGATACAACCGTGGCATATATTTCTTTATCTTTATTTATAGAAGTAGCTACAATTCCACTATGAAAATATGAAGAACCTCTTTCGTTTATTAAATTCACCTGTTGTTGTAGTCTCTTTGCCGCGGGATCATTTGGGTCCTTTGACATGATTGTCTCCTCTACATCCTCAGGAGACACAACGGCTGTCCACAATGTTGATAGTCCCTCAACACGATCTGTCAATTGCTCTATTTCCTTTTTTGTTTGTAGAGCATAACTGAAACTCGAAATCATGAAAATCACAACAAACGTAATAAAAAAGGAAAAAAATAAAACTTGCCTATATAAAGAAAGTTGTCTGATCCATTTTTTCATGCATACACCGTTCCCTTTTTAATGGGTCTCACTCCCTTTTTATTCGACATCACTACCCAAAATCCTTGTCTTTCCTCCATATTTTTATAATTTCTTTACACAGTGTATAAAGTTTGTCGAGCAAAAAACCTGAACAGGTGTTGTTCAGGCAATTTACTCAAAATAGTACATAAAACCAATGGCACCTGGTCCAGTATGAGTACTAACGATTGGAGTGGTATATTCAATATCTAATAAATCAAAACCAGCTATTGTTTTTAAGGCGGAAATCAACTTTTGATTTAACTCTGGAGCCTCTGCATGAACGAGTCCAACACCTTTGATATGATGACCAGCTGTGTCTTCAGCGAATTGCTTTGCAAGGTAGTTAGCTACTTGACTATAGCTTCTAGCTTTCGATACAGGTGTATAAACTCCACCTTCTAGAGAGGCAATTGGTTTGATATTAAGAAGGGAACCAATCATTGCCTTTCCCTTGCCAATTCTGCCACCCTTCACGAGATTTTCAAGAGTGTCTACAACAACAAACAATCTTGTATTGGATCGAACTTGATCAAGTCTAGTTAATATCTCATCCATACTTCTTCCTTCTTTGGCCATTTGGGAAGCTTCTATGACTTGGAATGAAAGGGCTTTCGATATAAAACGAGAGTCAACAACCTTTACATTTGCCTTTGACATGGATGCTGCCGTCTCGGCTGACTGAACGGTACCACTCATTCCTCCAGTCATATGTATAGAAAGAACATCATACCCTTCCGAACCTAATCGATCGTACAGCTCAGCAAAAACGCCAACAGGTGGTTGCGAACTTTTAGGTAACTCTTCTGCTGCCTTCATCTTATTCAAAAAATCCTTTGGGGTTAAATCAACCCGATCGAGGTACGTCTCTCCTTCAATTTGAATAGATAATGGAACAACCTCAATATCATACTTCCTAATTAATTCATCGGACATGTCCACCGTTGAATCAGTCACTATTTTAATTTTACTCAAATCCTTCACATCCTAATGCTAAAATCTCACTACCTATTATACAGAATTCTAGGTTAATGTCGAAAAAAGAAAGAGTATCGGCATGTACCGATACTCTTCATGTAAAGACAATCATGTCAAAGTAAAACAAACACATCAATTACGCGTTATTCTTTAGCTCTGGCACTTGGAATACATCCTGGTACACTGGCCACTTCAACGCTTTTTTCAAATAGTCTCTAAAAGAATAGCATTTCTTCGGCTGTTTGTCCCGGTATAGAGACGTAATAAATGATTGCAAACGGACTTGGATTAAAAAATAATAAGGGCTATCTTCCTCCAATACTGGAATTTCCATGACTTTTACCTTCTGTCCAACAACATTTTTGAACTCTAGGCTTTTGAATAGCAAAATATCAATCCTCTTTTTCACCCGTTTGCATATATTATACAATATTTATTTGTCGAAGTGTGTCTGAATATACACAAGTTGTGAAAAAATTTAAATTTTTTTCATTATGAAAAGTAGTACTATTTCCGATCTATAAGAACCCTCATTCTAATGTAAAAGAGGACATTATGAAAACAAAAAACCCACTTTTATAAAAAAGTGAGTTTGAACTTTTATCCTAAATCTACTCTCTCATCCTCATCCAAGCCCCACTCTTTCTCTTTTTTCAACTTTCTTTTATAAACAATTTTCGAAAGATTGATACTAATTTCGTATAAAAATAGAAGTGGAATGGTTACTAAAATATCACTCATAAAATCCGGAGGCGAGATGACTACTGAAATTACAACCAGGACAAAATATGCATATTTCCGTATTTTTTGAAGTACATACGGATTTACAATTCCTAAAGATGTTAAAAACATAACGACAACAGGTAGTTCAAACAAAAAGCCAAATGGAAGCGACATATTCATAATAAAGCGGAAGTACTTGTCCGCAGTAAAATTAGCAACAAGCATATCGCCACTTAAATCGATCAAAAATCCCATTACAGTCGGAAAAATAACAAAATATCCAAAGCACAAGCCGACAATAAATAAAATGAACAAAGCTGGGATATAACTCAAAGTAATTTTTCTTTCTATAGGCTTTAATGCTGGTCTCACAAACAACCATATCTGCAACGCAAGTACAGGAATGGTTCCTGCAATCGCTATTAAACCTGCTAACATAAAATAAACCCACACGATATCGCTCGGTCCTAACGCAATCAACTTAACGTCTAAGTCCCGTACAAACCATTGATAGATTTCTTCAACATAAATAAAACCAACCACAAAGAAGCCAAAAAAAGCTACAATAGAGATAATAAGTCTTTTTCTTAATTCGTCAAGATGATCAACAAGCTGTAATTCTTTATCCTCCATGTAAGTCCCCTACCATAAACAAAATGTAATCGAGAAAAAAAGTGTAAGAAAAATTTCTTACACCTTATTTCGTAGCATTCTTCTTTTTATCTTCATCGAGCTCTTCCATTACATCACTTGTTAGCTCACGAGTAGATTTTTTAAATTCACGAAGAGTTTGACCAAATGCACGACCAATCTCAGGGAGCTTTTTAGGTCCGAAAATAATTAAAGCAAGTACAAGGATAAGGATCAATCCAGGAACTCCGATGTTTGAAAACACTGTAGAACATCCCCTTTGGAAAATTAGAATAACTAATTCTACTACGATTATAGTACTTTTAACAACGGATGGGTCATTATTAACCACATTGTCATAAGAAGTTCACAAATTCAGTAGTGATTTTTCACTTATCATTATACCTTAAATGAGTAAATTAAATAAGTAACTATCTTTATTTACTTCTGTAAAAGCAAAACCTTTTTTGTTTAATCTTTCAATTAAACCTTTATAGTCTTCCTTCTTTTGTATTTCAATCCCTACTAGTGCTGGGCCATTTTCTTTATTATTTTTCTTAGTATATTCGAATTGTGTAATATCATCCGTTGGTGATAATACTTCATCTAAAAACTCACGAAGTGCACCCGCACGTTGTGGGAAGTTAACGATGAAATAATACAGTAGACCCTCATACAACAATGAACGCTCTTTAATTTCCTGCATACGACCGATATCGTTATTTCCACCACTTATAATAACGACAATATTTTTCCCTTTGATTTCATCCTTATAAAGATCAAGAGCTGCAATTGGTAAAGCACCGGCTGGCTCAGCAACAATCGCATGCTCATTATATAATTCTAAAATACTTGTACAAACCTTTCCTTCTGGAACCAGTAGGATATCATCCAACAACTCATAACAAGTGTCAAAGGTTTTACTACCCACACTTTTTACAGCTGCTCCGTCCACGAACTTATCAATGTCATCAAGAGGAGTCACGACTTCGTTGTGGAAAGAGGTCTTCATTGCCGGAGCACCATAAGGTTCTACACCAATTAGCTTTGTTTGGGGAGAGACGCTTTTTACATAGGTGCTCACACCCGCCATAAGCCCTCCACCACCAATACTGGCAAACACATAATCTACAGTTTCTTCACAATCCTGCAATATTTCTACAGCGACCGTTCCTTGCCCTGCGATTACAAGCTCATCATCAAAAGGATGAATGAAGGTCCTTCCTTCTTTTTCCGCACACTCAACCGCTTTAGCATAAGAATCATCGAACGTATCCCCAACAAGAATAATTTCGATAAAACCTCTACCAAATAACTCTACTTGCCCAACTTTTTGCTTCGGTGTTGTCGTTGGCATATAAATTTTCCCTTGTACACCAAGATGACGACAAGCATATGCTACACCTTGAGCATGATTCCCCGCACTTGCACAAACAACCCCACTAGAAAGATTGTCCTTACCAAGCGCTTTCATCTTATAAAAAGCACCTCTTAACTTAAAAGAGCGAACGTGCTGCAAATCTTCCCTTTTTAAATACACATTACAATCATATTTTTCTGATAAACGCTCGTTTTTTTGTAACGGTGTATGGGCAACGATGTCTTTTAGTTGGTGGTGCGCTATTAAAATATCTTCAACCTGCACCCATCTTTTTTTCAGCACTTTCTGTTCCATAACCATCCTCCATTTTCCCGTTATAATCAGTACATTATACCACTCTCACCCATCATTTCAAGCTTATTATCAAAAAATTTGTATTTTTCAATCACCTAGTTACTCTTGGGTCAGAATAACCTCAGAAAATGGAAAAAAGCTAGACTCATTTAGCCTAGCAACTTATGATGCGATTTTTTCATCCTTTAGAGAATGAATAATTACCTCTCGGACATAATCTGAAACTTCTTTCATATCCTTTTGATCAAATATCGAAGAAGGACAAAAAACAGCCATTAGTCTGATCATCCTGATATCCCTCCATTTGTAACCATACTAATTATACTTGATTTTATAGGTTTTAAGTATAAAAAATAAGCAGTGATGACTCACTGCTTACGTTGGTACACAAGAAATTCATAGTTGTATGGATTTTTTTCGTCTTTCATACCTGGAGTGGATTCAATAAGCTCCCATTCGAATAAATTGTATTCCGGGAAAAACGTATCTGCCTCGAACACTTCACGAATTTCCGTAACATAAAGGCGATCTGCGAAAGGAAGAATTTCTTTAAAAATTTCAGCGCCACCAATTACAAAAAGCTCCTCATCGTCACGCTTTAATAAATCTTTTACATCATGAATAACTGTACAACCTTCAATAGTTATTCCTTTACTACGTGTAATAACAATATTTTCTCGACCAGGTAGTGGCCTTCCAATGGAATCATAGGTTTTTCGGCCCATCGCAATTGGCTTTCCCATTGTAACTCTTTTAAAATACTTTAAATCCTCAGGAAGATGCCAAGGAAGCTGATTGTTACGACCTATTGCCCGGTTTTCGTCCATTGCCCAAAGAAGGGAAATCATACACTTACAACCCCTTTTATATGAGGATGGGCTTCGTAGTTAACCAACTCAAAATCGTCATACGTAAAACCAAACAAGTCTTTTTTCTCTGGATTAATCTTTAAAGTAGGTAATGGATGTGGCTGTCTGGTAAGCTGTAATTCCACTTGTTCTACATGATTTAAGTAAATATGCGCATCTCCAAACGTATGAATAAATTCACCAGGTTCAAGATCACATACCTGCGCCACCATCAAAGTTAAAAGCGCATAGGACGCTATATTAAATGGAACACCTAAAAACACATCAGCCGAACGTTGGTATAACTGACAGCTTAGCTTTCCATCTGACACATGAAATTGAAATAGACAGTGACAAGGAGGAAGTGCCATATTATTAATATCACCCACATTCCATGCATTTACAATTAAACGCCTTGAATCAGGGTTTGTTTTAATTTGATTTATTAAGTCAGAAATTTGATCCACTGTTTCGCCTGTAGAAGTCGTCCATGATCTCCACTGGTGTCCGTACACAGGACCTAAATTCCCTTCTTCATCTGCCCATTCATTCCAAATACGAACGCCATTTTCTTGTAGATACTTTATATTCGTGTCACCTTGAAGGAACCAAAGTAATTCATGAATGATTGATTTCAAATGTAATTTCTTTGTTGTCACAAGAGGAAAACCTTCTTGTAAATCAAAACGCATCTGATAACCAAATGTACTAATAGTACCCGTTCCTGTACGATCCTGTTTTTTTACGCCATTATCCAACACATGCTTACATAGCTCTAAATATTGTTTCATTCTTCCACCTACTGTCACAAATTTTACGAAATACTAGTCTTTTACAAGGGTATAATTATTTTGATGTTAGGTCAATGCACGAAGACGAAAATTTTTGTGTTGTTAAGTTTTGGTTCCAAGTGATTGTTGGTGCAAATTTAGGCGCTTTTTCAAAACAAAACCCCTCTGACATAGTCAGAAGGGGTTCGAGTTAGCTCATCCATTTAGGTGGTGTGTTTGTGTCCCAATAGATTGATCCTAGTTCGTGATGGGCCTCGAAGTTGTCATCGCTTGTGTGGTAATGAAAGTTAAACCAATAGCCACTATGGGGTGGATGGTCCTTTCTTACATGGAAGCGGATGATGTCTTTGTTGTTTTCTTTGCTATAGAGGTGAAATATTTTTTCAGTGTTGCCTCCAGTTGGGACTTCGCTTAATTCTAGGTATGCTAGTTTTTCTTCCGGGTACTGTATGGCTACTTCTTCAATTGCTTTATGAATATTCGGTAGGATGACCTGTTTGAATTCATCTTCTATCACAGGTTTGATTCTACTACCAAATTTTAGGTACGATAACTCTTCTGCCTCATATAACCAGCTTTGTATAATCTGGTCGCTACTGTCTGATTCTTCTTCGGTAATCTCATCAATTTGAGTGTATGTAGTTTCCGTTTTAACTGAATCTTCACGTGTTGGTTTATCCGCTGATGCTTGATTATATAGAAAGGTTTGGGATGGTGTTACCAAACCAAATGTTAAAATTGTTACCAACACGACGAAGGATTTTTGCAACCATTTTGGCATGATCTCCAATCCTTTCTACTAGCCTTTAAGAGTATTTAGAAAATATTGACTCTTTTCTCATATTATACTCTTTTTACAGTAGGAAGTGGGAGATTAAATCACAAATATCATCATTTTGTAATAATCCCGAAATGAAATTTAGCAGACGGTCTTTTTATAACTGAGAATCCAAAATGCTCGAAGCGCTTGCTACGAAAATGATCCTTTAGCACGAGTCGTCTCCTCGCTACTCTTTTTGCCTCCGAAATGAATTCTTCCGTTACGGATGTATACGCCGCTAACTCAGCTAACGCACGAATTCCGTCCGATTCTAAAATTGTTTCTTCAAACATTGGGTCAATATACACGCAATCAAACTCATTGCTAGGAATTTTCTTTAAATATGTTAGTGCACTTAAATGGTGCACGGAAATTGCACGCATAGCCTCATCCATTGCTGCTAAACCGGACTGCCAGCTGTTTAATCCTCGACCGACAAGATAAGCGAGGTATTTATTTTCTTCTGTCCCTACCACTTTTCCTGATGCTCCAACAACAAAGCTTGCAACAATACTATCGGATGCAAGTCCTAATGTACAATCAAGAAGACTCATTCCTTTCTCCAGACCGGTTGCATCAATAAAAGGATCGTGTTCGTTATTTAGCAGTCTTTTAATTCTGAACATAGAGGAATTTGGATGGAAGAAGAACGGCTCTTCTCCGTTTAATAAAAATAACTCAAGTCTCTCCTTTCCAAAAACAATACAGTCATCCTTATACAAGGAATGAAGAGTCTGAACCGATTTTTTCCTTCTTTCCTGATAGGGACATCCAAGGTCCAACGCTATCTTCTTTGCTTCTTCAATCATATCAGGATTGGTTCGTCCTGCTGTTGTGACAAACATATAGCTTCTTTCCTTTCAAAAAAAAGGAATGTCAGCTGACATTCCTTTTTCTTTAACAATTTTGTTCAAATGCTGATTGGAGATTCTCCATGATTTCATCCATCGTGTGGTCTTCGATATTATGGCGATGGATAAAGTGAACCACTTGCTTCCCTTTTACAAGTACCATTGAAGGAGATGACGGTGGGAACCCTTCGAAATACTCACGCATTTTAGCCGTTGCTTCTTTGTCTTGTCCAGCAAATACAGTAACAAGTTTGGCAGGTTTTTTCTCAGTTCTAACCACTGCTTGAGTTGCCGCTGGACGTGCTAAACCTGCCGCACAACCACATACAGAGTTAACAAAGATTAACGCAGTATCTTCATTTTGATCCATAAAATTTTCAACATCTTCTTCTGTTTGTAACTCTTCAAAGCCCGCATGTACTAGTTCTTCACGCATTGGCTTTACCATTTGTTTCATATATTCCTCATATGCCATTGACATAAAAAAATCCCTCCTATTAACTATTTCCATTGTTAGCATACTATATTTATTTCAAATGATGCAATTTTCTTAGTTTTGTTTTCTTGCTTCCGTCATTTGTTTCCAAACAGATCCTTTTGCATCCTCACCCAATTCAATTCTTTCGATAGCAAGTTTAATTTGTAAGCTCACTTCAAATTCCGGATCTTCTTCAGCTGCCTTAAGCGCAGGAAGCGCACGGTCATCTCCCAATTCATATAAAAACATTGCCGCTCTCCAGCGCACTAATTTACTCTCATCACTTAATGCCATCATCATTTCTTCCATCGCCTCTTCAAACCCTATGTCTGATAAGCAGTCTCCAGCCGTACGCCTAACAGTCACTGTTTTATCCTTTAACGCTTTATAGAGGAGCGGTAATACTTTTTTATCTTCGATCATGCCTAAATAGACAGTTGCTAATCTCCTAATTGATGCCTTTTCGTCGTTTAATGCTTTTTCTAACACAGGCAGATCTTCAACTTCCGGATCATCCATTTGTTCAAGAAGCTCATATCTTTTTCTCCAATCCGGATCATTTAATGAATGAACATCAAGCTTTTGTTTTTGTCGCTTTACAATCTTAGCGGATCCCTTACTTGTTGCATCTTGAATAAGTTCGTCTAGTCGGTCTGTTGTATAAGCCGCCATTAGCTCTTCTAAAACTTCCTGGCCGATTTGATCGAAATCTCCGTATCGAACACCTAACTCTTTCCACCGTCGAACCATTACAACGTTATCCTCTGGATCCTGAGCCTTTGAAACCGCTTCTTTATACTGTTCTGGTAATCCATATCGTCTTTCTTCTGTTCCATCCGTTAGCTTAATTTGCATCGGAATTCCTTTATACATCTGAACAAGCACCTGGATTTCTCCGTAGTGCTCATTAATTGTTTCTTCTTGCTCCAATATTTCCGTTTCTTCGCCAAATGCAAGCCTTACTTTCGGTAGAATTTCTTTCCAATCATATTTTGCATTCCGTTCCACCGCTAGAAAATCAGCTACATGGTACACACCTTTTACACCTTCAATGGTTAAAATATCCTGAATGACCTTTGGAGCACCGGTACTTGTCTCTTTCTTATAGTTATTACTTTTTCCCATTGGGAGCTCTTCATTTAAAATAACCTTCATCGTATTCGGACTAGGAGTTGGTTCAATGGATCGTATTTTCAAACCTCTTCATCCTTCCCTTATTCTTATATTTAACTATTCTCTGCAATTTCAGATAAATAGCTCCAACGCTCAATCAAATATTCAAGCTTTTCGTTTAGAGCATTTTCCTCTTCCATTAAAGCTTGAGCCTTTTCAAAATCACTGCCTGTTTTTCCCATCTCTACAGCAATTTCTTCAATTCTTTTTTCCGCATTTTCAATATCAGAATCAATGGATTCCCATTCAAGCTTTTCCTTATAGCTCATTCGTTTTTTCTTTGCTTTTTCTTCTTCCACAGGTTTCTCTGCGGCAATTGCACGAACGACTGGCTTTTCTACTTGCTTTTCAAGGAATTCACTGTAGTTTCCATAATAAGAATCAATTATTCCATTACCTTCAAGCACTAGCAATTGTTCTACCACTTTGTCTAAGAAATAGCGATCGTGTGATACGGTAATCACTACCCCGGGAAAATCTTCTAAATAGTCCTCTAGGACAGTCAGTGTTTGAGTATCTAGATCATTCGTTGGTTCGTCTAATAACAAAACATTTGGTTCAGTCATTAACAGTTTTAACAAATACAAGCGTCGACGTTCTCCCCCTGATAACTTTCTGATCTGTGTACCGTGTGTGTATGAAGGAAAAAGAAATCTTTCTAGCATTTGAGTCGCGGAAATGGTTTTTCCATCTGACGTATGAATCACCTGTGCCGTTTCTTTGATGTATTCAATCATCCGTTTTGAAACGTCCATGTCTTCATTTTCCTGAGTATAAAATGCCACCTTCACAGTTTGGCCGATGATTCGTTCACCTGAATCTAGAGGGATTTTACCAGCTAGAATATTTAATAAGGTTGATTTACCTGTACCATTTTTTCCAATAATTCCGATTCTGTCATGAGGTTTCACTAGTAAATCGTAAGACTTAAGGATCACTTTCGATTCATACGTTTTTGTTGCATCTTTTAATTCGAATACTTGCTTACCCAATCGGCTGCCTGATAAAGATAAATCTAGCTTTTCCGAAGTTTTTACGGAGCTTAAATTCTCATCCAGCTTTTCAAAACGTTGAATTCTTGCCTTCTGCTTTGTTGTTCGTGCCTTTGCCCCTCGTCTAATCCACTCAAGCTCTCGTCTGAATAGATTTTTTTGTTTTTCAAGAGTGGCTGCTTCATTTTCTTCACGAATGGCCTTAGCTTCTAGAAAGTCCGCATAATTTCCTTTGTAGCTGTATAGTTTGCCACCTTCTAGTTCAAACACACGGTTCGTTACACGGTCTAAGAAATATCGATCATGTGTAACAAGCAATAAGGCACCTGTAAAACGGCTTAAATAATCTTCAAGCCATTTCACCGATTCGAAATCTAAGTGATTGGTAGGCTCATCTAGAATCAGTAAATCTGGAGATTGAATTAACACTTGAGCAAGAGCTACTCGCTTTTTCTGGCCACCAGATAATTCTCCAATCTTTTTTTCATATTCTTCAATTCCAAGCTTATTTAAAATCGTTTTTGCGTTCGTACTTGCATCCCAACCATCTAAAGCATCCATTTTCTTTTGTAAGTCAAAAAGTTTTTCCTGAATTTCACTATCATCCGGGACTTTATGAAGCTCAAGAAGAGTTTCTTCGTACTCTTTTAGAAGCTTTAAAACAGGTGCTTCACCAGCAAAAACCTGATCAAGGACCGTTAATTCTGGATTGAGATCCGGATTTTGCTCAGAATAAGCAATTCGGTAATCTTTCGGAGCAGTTACCTCTCCTGAATCTGGAAAATCAACGCCTGCTACTATTTTTAATAATGAGGACTTTCCTGTCCCATTAACCCCAATAAGTCCAACTCTTTCTTTCGCACTTATTGTAAAAGAAATTTCATTGAATAATTCCTTTTCTCCATATGTTTTTGTCACGCTATCGATACTAATCATTGACGTTTTCCATTCCAATCATTGTAAAATTCATGTAAGAAATCTTCCATATATGCATGCCGTCTTTCAGCTATTTCTCTTCCTGATTTTGTATTCATATTTTCTTTTAGCTTTAATAACTTTTCATAAAAATGATTAATAGAGGAAGAATGGCCTTTGCGGTACTCTTCATTTGTCATGCTTGATCGGACAATAATGGTCGGATCATAAATAGGTTGACCCTTTTTTCCTCCATATGCAAATGCCCTTGCTATCCCTATCGCACCTATAGCATCTAAGCGATCAGCATCTTGGACGATAGCTGCTTCAATGGTTGAGATGTTTCGATTATTTCCACCTTTAAATGAGATGGTTTCAATGATTTCTTTAATTTGGTTTTTCTTCGAGTCATCTAATGGTATCTTATTCAAAAAAGAAGTAAGCTTCTTTTCTCCCACTTCCTTCGAGCTATGTAATTTTTCGTCAGAAATATCATGAAGTAGAGCCGCTAACTCAATAATGAAAGGATCTCCCATCTTTTCCTTTTCATGAATTTGCAAAGCAATATTCCGTACTCTATCAATATGAAACCAATCATGACCAGTTGAATCTGCGTACATTTCTCGTTTAACAAACTCTTCTGCCTTGGCAATAACTTGCTTCATTATACCACCTCGTTCTTTCCACTCATATTCTACCATGAACTTCTTTTTTTCGAAAAAGAAAAGGAAGTGCACAATCAACGCACTTCCTTTACAGTCTATTAAACCAGCTAATTCCGATTGTATTTTCTCCTGCATGGACACCGATCGTTGCACCTAAAGGATAAATACCAAAGGCAATATCAGGGAACCGTTTACACAATTCATCATGCCATTTTCTCGCTTCCTTATCATGAAGTCCGTATAAAATATAGGCTTCTTTTATAGCAAAAGCATCAATGGAAGCTTGAAAATAAGAGATGATTTTCTCCAATCCTTTGTTTTCACTTCTAATTTTCTCCTTAGCCTGTAATACGCCATCCTCAATGGAAATGATCGGTTTAATATTTAGCATGCTGCCAAGGAAAAAGGATAATCCGTTCATCCGTCCACTTCTGTGTAATTGTTCCAAACTCCCAATTAAAACAAATGTTTCGTTTGTATTGGCAAGACCATTTAACTTTTGCTCAACCTCCTCAACGGAATTACCAGCCTCAATCCATTCCATCCCTTTCTTTATCATTCGTGAAAGAGGATAAGAGAGTATCTTTGAATCGATTGTAGTAACCGGTGTATTCACCATGTTGGCCGCCTGAACACTTGAAGAAACCGTACCGCTTAACTTAGCTGATACAAGGACAGAGAACACGTGATCATACTGTTCTTCTAGCTTCTCAAACAATGATACAAACTCACCTACAGATGGTTGAGACGTTTTTGGCGGAACTTGAAGATGCTTTAATTTCAAATAGAGTTCTTCTGCTGTTAAATCTATGCCATCTTTGTATTCCCTTTCGTCTAAAACAATCGTCATTGGTACCGTAAAAACGTCAGGATGATTGGTTAGTTCTTCATCTAAGTAAGCAGTACTGTCCGTAACCCAGGCAATTTTCTTCATTTTAAGTCCCCCCTATTATTTTATAGTATTAATAATTATTAATTATGTAAAGATAATTCAGAAAATTACATCTAATTAAGAACCCTTGCTATATGCAAGGGTTTTATATTAAATCAGCTTTTCAATATCTTTTGATATTTCTATTGGGTTCGTATTAGGTGCATATCTTTCTACTACCTCACCAGACCGGTTTACTAAAAACTTAGTGAAATTCCATTTAACAGCTTTCATTCCTAGTACTCCTGGTGCCTCTTCCGTTAAATATTGAAAAAGCAGGTGAGCATTCTTTCCATTTACATCCACCTTCGAAAACAATGGAAACGTTACTCCGAAATTCATTTCACAAAATGACAGGATATCAGACTCGGTACCGGGTTCTTGACTCATAAATTGATTACACGGAAAGCCTAACACAGTGAATCCTTTTTCTTTATATTGTACATAAAGCTCTTGAAGGTCTTTATATTGGGGGGTAAACCCACAATTACTAGCTGTATTTACAATTAATAGAACGTCGCCCTTATATTCTGAAAGAGAAATCGTTTGACCATTAATTTTCTTCGCTTCAAACTGATACACCGTCATCCCTTAACTCCTCCAATGTTCAACATCTAGTTCAAGTTTATCTAAGGATTGTAATATAACATCTGCGAGCACCGTTAGGTCTTCCATTTGCTCCTCATAAATGAGTCTTTTAAAATTCACTTCTATCTCTACTTTATAGCCAGACTGTTCTTGGAGTGGATCAGAGATGATTTTACAATGATACTCTCTATCCTTCCCCCAAATGGATTGGAGAACCTCTAAAATTCTTATATCAAAAGAAAGTTGGTCTTTGATAGAGAAAATCATTTTAAAATGGCAGCCCGCATCCCTTTCTGATTGCAACTTTGGGTGTAACTCTGCAGCTAAATTAGAAATATCTGCACGTAAAACGACTGTACAGCTTTTCTTACTATCACTATTCTTCTTCAGGGTCATCTCTGACTGTCGCGAAAGCTTTGCTACATTTACAATATCGTTCCTATCAATGACGCATATTTGCCCCGCTAAATCTAGGTCATATAGGGCACCTTCTAAAACTACCTTTATATTATCAAAAGCCGTTGGATCAAACATATAAAAATACCTTATCCATCATCATTTGATTAAAATAATCCTATTGCATTCCCTTTATCATCAACATCCATTTTTAGCGCGGCAGGTTGCTTCGGTAAACCTGGCATCGTCATTACGTCCCCTGTTAAAGCAACAAGGAAACCAGCACCGATCGAAGGTTTTAATTCTCTTACCGAAACGGTAAAATCGGTTGGTCGACCAAGTTTACTTGGGTCATCTGAAAGGGAATATTGTGTTTTGGCCATACAAATCGGAAGGCCGTCCCATCCATATTGCTCAAAGTCCTTCATTTGCTTTTTCGCCTTTGATGAGAACTCGACATCCTTCCCTCCATACACCTTTTGAACAATTGAACGGATTTTCTCTTCAATCGAGTCACTTACCTTATATAATGGAGTATATTCTTCATTATGATTTTCAATCGCTTTTAACAGTTTTTCTGCAAGGGCAATACCACCTTTTCCACCCTTTTCCCATACTTCAGTTAAGGCAACTTGGACACCTTCCTTTTTACACAATTCCAATAAGGTGTCCACTTCAAGATTGGTGTCTGATATAAACTTATTTATGGCTACAACGACAGGTAATCCGAAGCTTCTTATCGTTTGTACATGTTTTTTCAAGTTATCAAAGCCGGCAATTAGTGCTTCAATATTTTCATTATTAAGATCCTGCTTTCCAACACCGCCATGCATCTTCAGAGCTCTAATCGTTGCTACGACAACAACCGCCTCCGGTAATACATCTCCGTTTCTTGCTTTTATATGTAAAAACTTTTCCGCTCCCAAGTCAGCACCAAATCCTGCTTCTGTAATAACGAAATCAGCAAGCTTAGATGCGGCTGTAGTAGCAATGACAGAGTTACAACCATGGGCAATGTTAGCGAACGGTCCACCATGAACGAGCGCTGGAGTATGCTCAATCGTTTGTACAAGATTTGGTTTGACCGCATCTTTTAATATTAGTGCTAGAGCACCCTCCACACCAAGATGCGAGACAGTGACCGGCTGTTTCTCTATATTGTATGCTACTACCATCTCAGACAATCTTCGTTTTAAATCCTTTAAATCTTTCGCTAAGCATAGTACAGCCATAATTTCTGATGCGACTGTAATATCAAATCCATCCTCACGAGGTACACCCTGCATCGGTCCGCCTAAACCAATAATCACATTTCTTAAAGCACGGTCATTTAAATCGAGTGCTCTCTTCCAAACAATTCTACGTTGATCGATTTGTAGTTCGTTTCCTTGTTGGATATGATTGTCAATTAATGCAGCTAATGCATTATTTGCTGTCGTAATGGCGTGTAGGTCGCCTGTAAAATGTAAATTTATTTCGTCCATCGGCAGCACTTGAGAATATCCACCACCAGCGGCCCCACCCTTAACTCCCATCGTTGGCCCTAAGGATGGTTCTCTCATAGCAATCATTACCTTCTTTCCAAGTTGAGAAAAAGCATCTCCCAATCCAACTGTTACAGTAGACTTTCCTTCTCCTGCGGGAGTCGGATTAATTGCTGTTACAAGAATGATTTTACCTTTTGGATTTCCTTGGATTTTACTTAATGTGTCAGACGAAAGTTTTGCTTTATACTTTCCATAAACCTCCAGGTCATCAGCTGTTAATCCAATTTTTTCAGCAATTTGAATGATCGGTTTCATTTCTGCAGATTGTGCAATTTCAATATCACTTTTTACGCTAACCTTGATGTTCAATGAAGTTACCTCCATGCCCGTATTTTTTCAATGTATATTGTACCATTTGAGAATGTTCCTGTATCCACTCTTTTTTTAAGTTCTTTGATCATTATTCTTGATACTAAAAAAATCCAGTATATAATATAAATAGCCTGAATATTGAATAAAGGAGTTGAAATTCATTGCCTATCAAAATTCCGAAGCTTTTACCAGCTCGAGAAATACTGGAATCTGAAAATATCTTTATTATGGACGACGAGAGAGCGAACCACCAGGACATTCGTCCTTTAAATATTCTCATCCTAAACTTGATGCCAGAAAAGCAAAAAACAGAGGCTCAGTTACTTAGACTTTTAGGGAATACCCCTCTACAAGTTAATATTTCATTTTTACAAACTGTTACTCATCAAGCAAAAAATACAAGCCAATTGCATCTCGATCAATTTTACACGTCATTCTCTGAAATTAAGCACCGCAAGTATGATGGACTTATTATCACAGGAGCACCAGTAGAACTATTATCCTTTGAAGAAGTTGATTATTGGGAAGAGTTAAAAATGATCATGGACTGGTCAAAAACGAATGTCACTTCAACCTTACATATTTGTTGGGGGGCACAAGCGGCATTGTATCACCATTTCGGTATTGGAAAGTATGAACTATCAAGAAAATGTTCCGGCATATTTACTCACCGCGTGCATGATCCTGTCGATCTATTATTAAGGGGATTTGATGATGAGTATCTCGCACCTCACTCCAGGTACACAGATGTGGCAATCGAGGAAATTTTGAACCATCCTTCACTCAGATTATTATCGAGTTCAGAGGAAGCAGGTCCATTTATCATTAGTGCTGATGAGGGCAAACAAATAATGATTACGGGACATTTAGAATATGAATCGACAACCCTATCTGAAGAGTACTCAAGAGATCAAATAAAGGGATTGGATATCCATGTTCCGGAAAATTATTTTCCTAACAATGACCCAAATCAAATTCCAGCAAATCGTTGGCGATCCCACGCACATTTATTATTTTCAAACTGGCTTAACTACTTTGTGTATCAACAAACTCCGTATGTATGGGAATAAAAAAAGAGAGCGGTATCGCTCTCTTTTTAGTTCTCTTCATTTTTCTTTTGAATTTCTCTTAACGCTTCTATTCGCCTTTCGTCCTCTTCAAAAAATTGGACGAGGTCACCTATCCGATCTATCGCATCCCAGCTTAAGTGATGCTCAATTCCTTCCACGTCATCATAAATATTTTCTTCTTTTACACCAATTGTTCGAAGAAGCTGCTCCAGTAACTCATGCCGATAAACGAGCCTTTTACCAATTTTTTTACCTTTTGGAGTAAGTACAAGCCCTCTATATTTTTCGTACACTAAGTACTCATCTCGATCTAGCTTTTGAACCATTTTCGTAACCGAAGAGGGATGAACAGATAAACCTTCCGCAATGTCCGAAACTCGTGCATAACCTTTTTCTTCAATTAAATTGTATATCTGTTCAATATAATCTTCCATACTCGGTGTTGGCATCCGTTGACCCTCCCGCGTGCATCATCAATATTAAAAGTTTACTATAGTTAAAAAATGGAGACAAGGGAATTCCCCTCCAAACAACCACTCTCACTTCAAAAATTCCATCTTCCAGCTATAGTACTCATTGTCAGGATTTTTCTCATAGCGCATATTTGCATCAAATTTATTTCCTTTTTTACTCGTTAAACCTTTTACGGTGGCTACCCCATTCTTCAAGAGCATTTTCACCATAGTTTTTGATGGTTTTTTCTTTAAGGCAGCCAAAAATTTATCATTTTTCCAAATAACAAATTTACAGCCATTTTTCCAGTTGTTACAGCCAAAACCTTTTTGCCCCTCTATAATACTTCCTTGATTACAGGCGGGGCATTTTCCTAATGCGTCAATTGATTTCTTTTCATAAGACACTTCATTAATAATAATAGCTTTTTCATTTTTAATAGTGTTTACAGCATTTGTTGTGAACTCAAATATTAAATTCAAGAAGCTTTCTTTCGTAAACTTTTGTTTTTCTATATCTGATAATGTTTTTTCTAGACGGCCGGTAAATTCTAAGTCAAATAATTCTTTCACAGGAAAAGTCTCAACCAAATTTTTACCAAGTTCAGAACAAATCAAGCTCTTATTTTGGGTCTCAATGTATCCGATATCCTTTAATTTCTTTATCGTTTCTGCCCTTGTAGCTGGAGTACCAATGCTATAACCACTTAAGATAGCAGCCATCATTTCTTCACTTTCTTCATCGCCTTGTCCTTTTCCACAAGTCTCCATTACTTTAAGCAACGTCTTTTCGGTATGGTGCTTTGGTGGTTTCGTAGCATGTGAAGTAAGCTTGTGATCAACCATCTCAACCAGATCATTAACTTTTACAAGTGGTAAAATATTATCTTTCGATTCAATTTTTTCCACCCTTCTCCACCCTTCAACAAGCTGTACACGTCCTTTTGATACAAATACACCATTGATGTCAGGGGTATTCATTTTTGTCATGATCTTGGTTTCTTCATGTTCAGCAACCGGCATAAATTGCATAATTAGACGGTTTTTTATAGCATGGTACACAATTTCTTCATCTTTTGTTAGCGATTTAGGTAGTAAATAGGTTGGAATAATCGCACTATGGCTTTCAACCTTTGAATTATCGAACACTCTCTTTAGCTTCGAAAACTTAACTTCATTCTCAAAGGGGAGCCCTTTAGTTATATTTTCTAAAACCTTTGCTGTTTTTCCAACAAGACTTTCCTCTAATACGACACTAGCGGTTCTAGGGTACGTAATATACTTCTTCTCATACAGTGATTGGGCTACTTTTAAGACTTTATCTGATGTCCAGCCTTTAAATTTACTAGTAATAAACCCTTGTAAATTAGACAGATTGAATAAATAGGGAGGATACTCTCTCTTCCGTTCCACTTGTTTATCTGCAATTGTTGCTGACTGATCCTTCAAAGCTTGCTGAATTTTTTCTAAGTGCTCTTTATTAGAAAACTTGTCTTCCTCGTTTTCAACATAAGTACCTTCATACGCTTCACCATCTTTTGTTTTGAAAGTAGCAGCCAATTTGAAGTATTCTTCCGGTTTAAAATTTTCTATTGCTCGATCACGATCATAAATAATTTTTAAGGTTGGCAAAAGAACTCTACCTATATTAAGTGCCTTTCCCTTCCCTTTTTGGTACTTTAATGTCGCAACGGAAGTCAAATTAATTCCGATCACCCAATCAGCCCATTGACGACCGATTCCAGCATCTTGAAGAGGCCTCATCTCTACATTAGGCTTTATTTGTTGGAGCCCTTTTAACACCTCATCTGGTGTCCATTCATTTAGTAACAATCTGTACACTTGCTTTTGTGTTTTTAGATTATAAATAATCGTATCGCCAATAATTTGACCTTCTCGGTCATAGTCACAAGCAGATATGACCATTTCCACATCATTTCGTTTGATTAAATTGTAGATAATCTTTAGTTGCTTTCTTGCACCTAAATCTTCTTTTTCTTTGTTTCTTGGGTCACTTTTTACTTTGTACCGAAAGTTTGGAGGAATAAAAGGGAAGTTTTCCATATTCCATCTAGCCATTTTCTCATCGTAATCTTTTGCATCATAAAGTTGCATAAGGTGTCCAAATGCCCATGTAATAATATATCCATTACCTTCATAATATCCATCTTGTCTGCCTTTAATTTTTAATGCATCTGCAATATTTTTTGCAACAGATGGCTTTTCAGCGATAATCACTCTACTCACTATTTCACCTACTTTATTAAGAAGAAATCACCCTAATACTTATGCGATTTCACTTTTCTAGAACTAGAACAGTATTCTATTTTACCACAATATTTATTTGTAAGGTTTAAGATTTGTTGAACAAAAAAAGCAAAGGATTTTCTCCTTTGCTTTTTTGTAAAATATATTACTAACTTATGTTACTTTCAAATAGCCATTGTCCATAGCTACCAGACTCAATAATCTCTCCATTATTAAAGACCAACCTTCCTCTATTGTAGGTTGCTGTTACTTGACACGGAAAAGTGTGATCTAAGTATATACTTTGTTTATGCTTGGCGAAAAAATTATTTTCTGTTACTTTATAATTCTTCATTGCTACCACCGCAAAGTCCGCATCCATTCCTACTAGGATTCTTCCTTTTGAATGAAGGTGAAATCGTTTAGCAGGTGCTTCTGATGTCCACTCGGCCACCCTTGTTAAAGAAATATTATGGTTAATTGCTAACTCAATCATCGATAATAACGTAAATTGTCCACCGCTTATACCTCCCCATGCTTGAAACAGATTGTAAACAGAGGGGTCTTTCATTGAAAAAGGACAAGGAGAATGGTCAGAGGAAATCATATCAAACTTTCCATCTATTAATAATTGTAGAAGTCTTTCTTGTTCTTTTTTCTCCCTTAGAGGTGGAGCACATTTAGCAATAGGTCCCTTCTCCACAAGATCCTGGTGAGAAAATAATAAATAATGCGGACAAGTCTCTACAGTTACATCCATCCCCTCTAGTTTAGCCGCTTCAATTTTAACGATCGCAGCTTCACTACTAATATGAACAAAATGCAAGGCGCATCCAGTTAACTTTGCATAGGCTAAGGCCCTATCAACTGCCTCTGCTTCTGCGATGGTTGGACGGGATTCCAAATAGTCATCAGGGCTTACTAAACCTTTTTGCAGTTTTTCCTTTTGCAACCAGTTAGTAATCGGAGCACTTTCAGCATGTAACGCTAAAATCTTACCTAGTGAAGAAATTTCCTTCATCCCATTTAATAATGTATAATCATCCGCCCGTTCAAATTCATCATTTCCCGTTTCTGATAGAAAAGCTTTAAATCCTATAGCTCCATTTTCTGCTAGTCCTTTTATATCTTTTTCATGATTAGGGACTAGCCCACCCCATAAAGCAAAGTCAACAACGGATTTCTTTTGTCCAATTTCCCCCTTTTCAAGTAACGCACTTTCATTAATAGTTGACGGGATTCCATTTAAAGGCATGTCAAAAAAGGTGGTACATCCTCCTGCAGCCATCATTTTAGAGCCTGTCTCAAACCCTTCCCAATGTTCTCGTCCAGGTTCACTAAAATGAACATGTACATCAATCACACCAGGAAAAATATACAATCCGGTTGCATCTCGCTCCTCTAGTGCAGTTCCGTCCATTCCCGCCTCCAGTTTTACAATGACCCCATCTTTTACTGCTATATCTACTTGAGTCACTTCATCTGAAAATACAACCAAGCCATTACGTATTAAAAGATCATATTTAGCCATACCAGCCTCACCTCTACTATAACTTTAGCAAACTTTGATTCTCATTCAGATAAACATCTAGGCTCGCCTGAACCGCATTTCCCCGATGAACATTCACTCCATGTCGAATTAAAACGGCTTCTAATGCGCCAAGTACAGCTAGAACATTTTCTCTTCGACAGCTGTATCCCATCGTACCAATTCTCCAAATCTTCCCATGCAAAGGGCCAAAAGAGGAAGCAATTTCAATACTAAATGCTTCTAGTAACATGGTCCTAACTGATTCGCCGTCTATCCCCTTTGGAATCTCTACACAAGTAACACAAGGCAGCTTATTTTCTGAATCACCGAAAAGCTTCAATCCCATCGCTTCTATCCCCGCTATTAATGCCCTTTCATGGAACTGATGCCGAGTAAAGCGCTCCTCTAAACCTTCTAATAAAACAAGCCTTAAACCTTCATGCAAAGCGTAGATCATTGAGGTTGCCTCTGTATGATGATTGAGTCTTCGAGGACCCCAATAATCCTGTAGCATACTTAAATCAAAATAATTACTGGCAATGAAATGATTACTTCTCTTAAAATTCAAATCCTGCTCTGTAGCAATCCCTCGCTCCACCTTTTTCCGAGTGTATAATATGCTTTCAATCCGTTCGTTATACGTAATAGGAGCCATCCCAGATGGAACAGATAAGCATTTTTGAGTGCCACCAATCATTCCATCAATAAACCATTCATCGGTTTTTACCTCAACTCCTCCGATAGATGCAACAGCATCCACCACAAGCAACACATCTCTTTCTCGACATGCCCTTCCAATCTCTTCAAGCGGTTGTAATCTACCGGTTGATGTCTCCCCATGAACAATAGCTACAATTTTAGGCGACACCTTTTCAATCTCTTCAATGACCACTTTAGGATCAAACACTTCACCCCATGGACACTCTATAGAGTACACATCTGCTCCGTACCGTTCACAAATTTCTACTAACAAATGTCCAAACCTCCCATATATCGGAACTAAGACCCGATCTCCAGGTTCGATGATGCTACAAAGAATCGCCTCATTTCCCGATCTTGAGGTACCATCAATGGGAAAAGCCCAAGTGTTCTTTGTTTGAAAAACTTGACGAAGCATTGTCATGACTTCATTCATAATAGCTGTAAAAGCAGGATCAAACTGCCCTAAAATAGGTGTGCTCATCGCACGTAACACACGAGGATCAACTTCAACCGGTCCTGGGGTCATAATTGTACGCAATGGTGTATGCAATTCCGAAAAAACCACCATGTTTCACTCCTTTAATAAGCTAATTTATATAAAACTTCTGTTAATAACTCAATTCCTGTCTCCAAATCTTCCAAATCCGTAAATTCCTTTGGTGAATGACTAATTCCAGCACGGCTAGGTACAAACAATAAGGTAGTCGGGCAAGTTCCACCAAAAACTTGAGCGTCATGCCCAGCCCCGCTTATCATTTTTTGATAGCGGTATCGTTTTCTATCTGCAATCTCACTTGCCCACTCACACATTTCTTCATCCATCTTTACAGGCTTCACGTCCATCCATTGCACAATGTCCACTTCTATATTTGATACACCAGAGAAACGCTTAAACTCTGTAAAAATTTTTTGACAATATTGCTCAATAATTTCTTCCTGATGATGCCGAATATCTAAACTAAATTCTACCTCACCAGCTACTACATTGGGTACATTCGGCTTTACGTTTAATCTTCCAACTGTAGCAACTAACATAGCATCTGTATTCTTTGCTTTCTCAGTTAAGAAAGAGATTAGATGTGAAGCAGTGCTTACGGCATCTTTTCGAAACTGCATAGGGGTTGTTCCGGCATGATTACTTTCACCCTTAATTCGAATGGTATAACGGCGCTGACCTACGATATGAGTAACAATACCGATTTGGTTTTTATTTCGTTCAAGAGTCATTCCTTGCTCTATATGGATTTCTACAAATCTATCTATATCTGTACGAACCGGTGAAACGTATGACGTTGGATCAAAGCCTGCTTGCTTCATTGCTTCGAAAAACAAAATACCCTCTCCATCCCTAACATTCTCCACTCGAGAAAGGTTGTAAGCACCACTAATATTCCTTGACCCCCAAAAAGTTAATGGAAAACGACTTCCCTCTTCCTCACATAAAGAAACCACTTCTATCGTTTTTTTCGGGTATCCATATCTATGAAACAGCCTTACCGTAGCTAATAAGCTTGCAATAATACCGTATGAACCATCGTACTTTCCACCGTCTACTACCGTATCAATATGAGAGCCTGTCAGAATCGTCTTTTCATTTCCATCTGTACCTGGTAATCTACCAAATAAATTTCCCACGCTATCAAAATACGTATATAACTTCGTTTGATCCATCATATTTTTTAATGCTACCTGTGCCTCTAGCCAAGCTGGTGAATACAGAAGTCTTGTTACACCCCCACTTTCTGTTTCTCCTATTGAAGCAAGCCATTCAATGACTGCTCCCACTTGTCCTTCTTCGATTAATTGTTTATTAACCTGAATGGCCATCCCCTTCACTCCCTATAAATAAATACATGTTATTTTTCTTAACATCGTCACGTTATATTATTAGTTTACCTATTTTCCCAGTGAACTTCATTAGCGTTTTTGTAAAATATTCGATAGTTTTTTATGCAATTTGACTAAATCATGATAATATTAAACAAAAAATACTAAATTTTCTGCATAATAAACGAAAGGAATGTTCCTATTGAAAGTAAACCAACTCTTAACTGTGCCGGATTTAGAAGGAATGAATATGATTGCCGGACAATCAGGAATGGAACGTGAAGTAAAGTCTGTTAACATGATGGATGCTCCTGATATCATTCATTACTTAAATAAAAATGAATTCCTTGTCACAACCGCCTACCATTTTAAAGATCACCCTCAAACTCTAACCAATTTAGTTGAAGCCATGGCTACACAAGGCTGTGCCGGATTAGGAATTAAAACAAAACGATTTTTAAATAAAATTCCAGATGAAGTAATTGAACTAGCAAACGAACTTTCATTACCTGTTATTGAACTTCCGTTACATTTATCATTAGGTGAAATCGTGAACCATTCATTACGCGCCATTCTTGATCAACGTGCATCCGAATTAACATTTGCACTCGAAACACATAAGCAGTTCACAAAAATCATTATGGAAGGCAAAGGAATAGGACTGTTACTTCAAGATTTATCACAGATGATCCAACGACCGGTCCGATTGATTGATCAGTATTTTAAGCCCATTTTCCAACAAACACCAGAAAGCACATTCCCTATATTTCCAGATGAGATTACACTTCCTAAGTCTCCAATCTCACCGATTTCTTTTTCTATTTCTGACACAAGAGAGACATATACTTTATTTCCCATCCATATTAGTGAAAGAAAAAAAGGGTACCTGATGATTAACGGGGAGGTAAAAAAAACAGATCAGTTAACTTCATTAACAATTGAACAAGCAACAAATGTGATTTCATTTTCTCTTATGAAAGAAAGCGCCCTTAGACAACAAGATCGGAGCATTCGTAACGATTTTTTCATTCACTTTATTGACGGAACTTTTTCATCACAGGAAGAAATTATTGGCAGAGCATCTGAATTCTCATTAAAAAATGATCAAAAGTATATCTGTGTAATAGGTAAAATCGATGGTGATAAATTCCAACCTTCCTATGCCGAGCGTCATGAAAAAGCAGATGTAATTTATGATTTTATTGAAGGCGAAGTGTCTGCAACGACCCCTAAAATTCATTTTTTCACAAAGGGTGAATCTTGTATTCTCCTATTTGAATCAGATGAAAATGTGTTGCACCCTAGTATGTACTGCGAGTCTATTTTGGTTCAACTTCAGGAAAGAATATTTAAATACTATGAAAATACCATTTCATTCGGAATCAGCAATTTATGCCACACATTTATGGATGTTAAGAACGCCTACAAAGATGCCCTAGACGCACTATCACAAGGAAAATTTTCAAAGCAGATTGGATATATCCAAACATTTCAAGCAAAAGATATCTCTGAATTGTTACGCATGGTACCTCAAGAAGATTTAAGAAACTTTTATTCTTTCGCTTTAAGTAAATTTACAGATATTAAAATAGAAGAAGAACAAACTTTACTAGATACATTGTCTGTTTACTTAGAGACACACTGCCAAATTTCTGAAACGGCGAAAAGATTATTTATCCATAGAAATACGGTGGTTTACCGTATTGAAAAATGCGAAGAAATTTTAGGAAAAAGCCTAAAGGATTCAGAAACAACCCTACAAATAAGGCTAGCTTTACGGATTAGGGCCTTGTTACAAAATTAAAGTTCCTACATAACAAAACTCAAGCAAAAGCTTGAGTTTTTATCTTTTATATAAGTTGAATAGAGTTTAACTGAATTTTTAGTCATTTTAAACAATGACAGTTAACGAAATATTGATTATGATGTAACTATTCGTAACAAATCATGTTATATTATATTACATACATAACAGAAAGGAAGAATTAACCATGACCGGACTATCAAAAGTGTTTTCTTTAGGGTTACAGCACGTGCTTGCTATGTACGCTGGAGCTATACTCGTTCCCTTAATCGTAGGAGGCGCTTTAGGATTTACCCAACAGCAACTCTCCTTCCTAATCGCGATTGACCTACTCACCTGCGGAATCGCAACTGTATTGCAATCCATGAACAATAAATACATCGGAATCGGTCTACCAGTTGTTTTAGGAACATCATTTGTAGCTGTTTCTCCTATGATTACTATCGGTACGAATTATGGTATTTCAGCTATCTACGGTTCAATTATAGCTGCTGGTTTATTCATCTTAGTTTTTGCTTCTTTATATGGAAAACTAATCAAACTTTTCCCTCCTGTTGTCACAGGAACGGTTGTTATCATAATCGGATTATCTCTAATTCCCACTGGAATAAAAAACATGGGAGGAGGAGCTGCCAATCCTGAATTTGGTTCTACAGAAAATCTACTTCTTTCATTCTTAGTACTAACCATCATCTTAGTAATGAATCGCTTCTTCACCGGATTTTTACGAGCTATCTCAGTTTTAATAGGCATAATAACCGGAACCATTGTGGCAGCATTTTTAGGAATGGTGAACATAGGCGCCCTAAAAGAAGCTTCCTGGTTTCATATCCCAACACCTATGTACTTTGGTGTTCCAACCTTCGAAGTCCTCCCCATCTTAACGATGATCTTAGTAGGTACTGTTATTCTCGTTGAATCAACTGGAGCATTTCTCGCTTTAGGTAAAATCACTAATAAAGAATTATCTGAAAACGATTTGATTCGCGGATACCGTACAGAAGGTATCGCTTTTACTTTAGGAGGGCTTTTTAACGCTTTCCCATATAGCACATTCGCACAAAATGTAGGATTGGTTCAATTATCTGGCATAAAGAAAAACACCATTACAATTGCAGCAGGATTTATTTTAGTGGCATTAGGGCTGATTCCTAAAATAGCAGCATTAGCCACGATTATCCCTACCTCAGTTCTAGGAGGAGCAACGGTTATCATGTTCGGAATGGTCGTATCATCTGGCATAAAGATATTAACAAACGTAAACTTTTCCGATCATAGCAATCAGTTAATAGTAGCCTGTTCTATTTCCTTAGGACTAGGGGCTACTGTTGTACCTGAACTATTCGCCGTTTTACCAGAAGCACTCCGAATAGTAGTCGGCGATGGAATTATTGCAGGAAGCCTCTCCGCCATTCTATTAAATATTATCTTTACCACACGCCCATTAAGCTCTATTAAGACCACAACAAAAGCAACAGTAACTCCAAAAATAAAAAGCATATAAAGAAAGGAAGAGAACCTAATGTACACAATTAGCCAAATAAACGATACAAATCTAGATGAATTTATGAACATAATGAATGGAATTTTCGAACACTCTCCCTGGATTGCCCATAAAGCTTTCAGCGAAAAACCATTTCCTTCTTTACATCATTTACACCGATGTATGGTAGATGTAGTCAAACGCGCTTCCCCTGAGCAGCAATTAACGCTAATCAAAGCCCACCCTAATTTAGGTGAACGAATCGCAATGACAAATCATTCCACCGAAGAACAAAAAGGTGCTGGATTACAGAATCTTACCAACGATGAGTACGAGCAATTCCTCCAAACCAATCAAGAGTACATGGAGAAGTTTGGTTTTCCATTCATTTTAGCCGTTCGCGGAAAGAACAAACATGAAATATACGAATCGATGAAAACACGAATTTCTTCTGGCAAAGAGACTGAGTTTGAAACAGCTTTGACTGAAATATACAAAATCGCCCTTCTTCGCTTAGAAGAGATCATTAAAGGAAAGGATGATATATTATGAGTTTAGAAACTTTAAATCTTCAAGTAAAAAGAGATCTCTCTTATCTCAATTTCGGTGGCACTAATTGGGTCCACCCCCATAGTCATCCCGATGGACATGTTTACGATGTCGTCATTGTGGGCGGCGGCCAAAGCGGTTTAGGCTCCGCCTTTGCATTATTAAAAGAGCGGGTAGCTAACATTCTTGTTTTAGACGAAAATCCCGAAGGCTTCGAAGGTCCATGGGAAACATATGCTCGCATGGTAACATTGAGAACACCTAAGCAATTAACCTCTGTTGACCTAGGCATTCCCTCCCTCACGTTCCGCTCTTGGTGGGAAGCACAATTCGGACCAAAAAGCTGGGACAATATCGACAAAATCCCTAGAGGAGATTGGATGAATTATTTACGATGGTACCGTCAAGTACTACAACTGCCTGTCATCAACGAAGTTAAACTTACATTAATCGAACCTTCCCAAGAAGGAATACATCAGCTTCATATCGAAGGAAAAGGGGCGTCTACGAACAAAATATTAACTCGAAAAGTGATCCTCGCCACAGGCATACAAGGCGGCGGAGAATGGCATGTTCCATCAATGATTTCTGATAATCTACCTAAGCATCTTTACGCGCATACATCAGAGCCTATCGATTTTGAAAGTTTAAAAGGGAAGAAAGTTGCCATTTTAGGTGGCGGTGCCTCAGCCTTTGATAATGCTAACTTCGCTCTTACAGAAGGCGTAGCCGAAGCACATGTATTCGTTCGGAGAAAGGAACTTCCAAGAATTAACCCGATTCGCCAAATGGAAACATCAGGCATGATTGAACGCTTCCACTCTTTAACAGATTCAAATAAATATAAAATCATTTCTCACTTTTTTAAACATAACCAACCACCAACGAACGATACATTTGCTCGCGCATCATCCTGGCCTGGCTTTAATCTCCATCTTGGCTCTCCATGGATTCATGTCGAGCCAAGTAACGACGGAGCAAAAATCACAACTCCCAACGGGATTTTCCATTTTGATTTTTTAATTATTAGCACCGGTCTACTAACCGACCCAGCTTTTCGTCCAGAATTAAAACTGGTTGAAAAGCATATTGCCAGATGGGAAGATCGCTACCAACCTACAGAGGCGGAAGCGAACCCAATCCTCGACGCACACCCTTATTTAAGTCCTGGTTTCGCATTCTTAAGCCGTGATGAAAAGGGAAAAAAATTATTACACGGAATATTCGCTTTTAATTATTCCGCATTAATTAGTTGCGGAATTTCCGCCTCTGCACTTTCCGGAATGAAAATCGGGATCCCCAAGCTCGTTTCGGGTGTAGCCGACCAACTTTTTTTAGACGATCAAGAAGAAATACTTACAAATTTCTTTAGCTATAAAGAAGTAGAATTTACAGGAGAATGGGACAAAGAAAAAGAATTAGTTGTATCCACAAAACACACAGAAACAGAAAAGGAGAAACAATGACAGGTCTAACTACACATATTTTAGATTTATCTCACGGCCAACCAGCCAACAACGTAACCATTGAACTGTATTTTCAAAAAGAAAGTTCTACAGAATGGACCCTTCTAAAAACCGCTGTAACAAATGATGATGGGAGACTTGATTCTCCCTTCGTATCTAAGAAAGAATTAAAAACCGGTTGTTATGAGTTAGTTTTTCACATCGGGAGTTATTTTCACAACATGAACCTTGATTTACCCAACCCGCCATTTTTAGATAAAATACCTGTTCGCTTCAACATCGTTGACACAACAACACATTATCATGTTCCACTACTCGTTTCTCCCTGGGGTTACCAAGTTTATAGAGGAAGTTAAATACCACTAATCACCTACTAAAATAGCAGGTGATTTCTTTTACTAAAAAAGATAGATTTCCACTCAAATAAATATCCCCGAGTAGTTTTACTACTCAGGGACTTTATTTCTATTATACTGTACCTATTGTAACTCCCAGTTCCTTTAGCCATCTCCGGTAGGCTACAGATAGGACGTCAACTTTGTGGTTCAGTTCTGCTTGTAAATCTAATGGTAGTAATTCTGGTTTTTGGGTTTCGATGATCCAAGCATCCTGTTGAAATACAGTGTCCTGGAATTTAATAAAGTCTTCATCCGATACTTCAAAGCCGTAGTTTCTGGATACTACCATATATACCTTACATTCCTTTTCACTTAACGGTAGTACCGTAAGCAAAATCCAAAGAGTTTGTCCCGTGTCAGCATCTCGTTTAGATAACCGAGCAGACATTGGTCGAAATACTTCTTTTACATACACGTAAGTTGTTCCCTCGCGAGCCTCTGATCCAGAGTGCGCTACCGGCTGAAATATAGGTACTTCAGAGGTGAAAATCCGATCTTTTTCTTTTGTAATCGAAAAATCAGGAAGCTCCGCATAATCAGGATGTCCCAATAATCCGCCATGAACATACATCAAATGAGCAAAATCCGTAAAGTTTTCAACCACCCTCGTCCCAGCTGCTTTAACATCATAAGGACCACACACTAACGGCTTACGCGCAGGGTCTTCAAACTCTTCTAAGTAAGGTAGTTCCATTGTAGGTTCGCCTAAACAAACCCAGATAATTCCATACTTTTCTTGACAATGATACACTTCCGCTTTAGCTCTTTCCGGTATCTTCATTTCCTTACTTTGTGCAGGAATACTTACACATTTACCTGCGTCATCATATTTCCAACCATGATAGGGACAAACAATACAATCATCTACAACATATCCCTCAGAAAGCATCGCTCCTCTATGAATACACAGATCCCTAAAGGCGTGTACACCTTTTTTTGACCGGTAGATCGACACTCTTTCTCCCATGACAATAACTCCAACCGGCTTATCAGCTAAATCGCTAGAAACATAGACAGGGTGCCATTCATTTTCTAACACCGCATCTTGTAATCTACCTTCTACAACAAGTGTCACATAAACCCCCTCCTTTATATTTTTACTCAGATAAAAACTCAGTTGTAAAAATTTCCTTCGCATCAAACGTCTCTTCTAAAATTTTCAATTCGTTCAACTGATTAATCAAAGTCGCCCAACGCTCTTCTGTCATATAACCTACTCCATGTTCTGCCGCATCCCCGCCATAAACAAATTCGCTTTGAGCCTCTGCTTCAAACTTCAATGATTCCAACTCAATATCTGGGTTATCTTCTTGAATGACTTTGTTAATATCCTCGTAAGAATCTTTGTAAAGATTCCACCCCTCAACAAACGCAGTCGTAAATGCTTTAACCGTTTCTTTATTTTCCTCTAAATATTCCTTTGTTACATATAACACAATATTGTAAGGGTCATAACCTGCATCGGAAATTAACTTCGTTTCTACTTCTATACCATCTAATTTCATAAAATATGGTTCAGAAGTTACATATGATTGGGTCACAGAATTTTCATCAGATATAAAATTTCCATGTTGACCTGTATGCGCTAATTCCTCCACTTGACTCAAGTCGTATTGCGTCTTTAAATACTCCCAATAAACAATCCCAGGCTGAACAAATACCTTTCTTCCATTTAATTCATCAAAATCTTCAATCCCCTTTCCTTTGTGAAACATAAACGCTTGCGGACTCCCTTGCATAGCAGATGCTACAGCAACCAGTTCAATACCTTCATTTCTTGCATTCACTATTTGATCTGCATGAGCTAAACCAAATTCAGCTTTTCCTGAAGCGACCATATTAATAGAAGAAACCTGAGGTCCACCAGGCTCAATCGTCACATTTAATCCACTTTCTTCAAACAAGCCATTCTCTCGAGCGGCGTACACTCCTCCGTGTTGAGCTTTCGCAAACCAGTTTAGTACCACCTTAACATCTTTTACTTTCTCTTCAGTAGACTCACTCCCCTCAGTTGTAGAGCTACTTGACTCTGCGTTACCACAAGCAGCTAATACTAAAACTAAGACCATTCCCACTAAAAGATACTTCACTCTCATTAACACTTCCATTTGACTTCTCCCCTTATCTCTTTTTCTTTATTTTTCAACCTTCATTGCAGACTCGTGCCATGATTTAAGCATGAACTTCGAAACCAAGCTTACTAGAAGGTAAAAACCAATTCCAAATATCGCACCAGCAATGGCACATGCAAATAAATAAGGTGTTTTTAATTGAACAGCAGCTACAGTGATGGCATAACCTAAGCCCCCTCTACCTCCACCAATTCCAGCAATAAACTCCCCTGTTATCGCACCAACTATCGCCAACGTACACGAAATTTTCAATCCAGACATCATATATGGCATAGCCGCTGGAATCCGAAGTTTCCACATTGTTTGCCATTTCGAAGCATTATATAGTGTAAATAAATCACCCATATTTTTATCAACTGAATTCAAACCCATCAATGTGTTGGATACAACTGGAAAAAATCCAATTAAAAATGAAATAATCACGATCGAATTAAATCCAGATCCAAACCAAATAACAATAATCGGAGCAATCGCCACAACCGGGATTGTCTGTAATATAACCGCATATGGATAAAGACTTACCTCTAATATTCTAGAACTCGCTAACAAAATCGAGATTCCGATTCCTACAATCGCACTAAAGACGAACCCAATGATCGATTCTGTAACTGTTATCTGAATAGCCGGCCACAGAAGGTGCCAGTCATCAATTGCCGCTTGTAAAACATCTGTCGGTTTCGGGAGAATAAATGGTTTGATTTCAAAGACGATTGGAATTGACTGCCATAAAGACAGGAAGATTACCAAAGCAATGATTGGCCCAATGATCGTTCCCTTCACCTTTCGCCGTGCCTTCTTTTTATCCGTTATGCTCGAATCAACTACCAATTTACTACGATTCGTCGTTGCTGTTTGACTGGTCATTCTTACACCAACTCCTTTCGATTCAAGCTATACTCAAGGCTTTGAGAAGCTAAATCCACATACTCCGTAAATGCCCTATTTACCCTGTCTCTTGGATAAGGGAGATTCACATCTATTAGGGAAGCCAATCTTCCAGGACGCGCTGACATAACTGCAATTTTTGAAGATAGATATACCGCTTCGTATACATTATGAGTAACAAATAAAATAGTCGTATGTTCTTTTTGCCATATATTTAATAAATCCATTTGCAGGGATTGCCTTGTCATTTCGTCCAATGCTGCAAACGGTTCATCCATTAAAAGCAACTTCGGTTTTGCAGCTAGAGCACGCGCGATTGAGACCCTCATTTTCATCCCACCCGAAAGCTGTCTTGGATAGGACTTTAAATAGTCTTTCAATCCAACCATCTCTAGAACTCTCAAAGCTATTTCTTTTCTTGTATTTTTATTCGATCCTCTTAATTCTAGAGGGAGCACCACATTATCAAGGACTGTTCTCCACGGTAATAAATTCGAATCCTGGAATACGTAAGCAATATCATTTGAATCGCGAATCAAATCCTTCGGGTTTTGTCCGAACACCTCTACCTTACCTTTAGTCGCTTCACCTAAACCTGCAACCATTCTCAAAGCTGTTGACTTCCCGCAGCCTGAAGGGCCTAGGAAACTAATAAATTCTCCCTCTTGAATAGACAAGTCCAATTGACTTAACGCAACCGTACCCGTGTTGTAGATTTTATCCACACCTTTAAAAGATACTACCTCTTTTTGTATGGCCCCCATTACAACTCCTCCTTTTACTTACTAAAACTCAACTTATTTGAATATGTAACACTATTTAACATTTACATTTCTTACAAAACTCAATATGTAACAAAACATAACATGTAATGTAACATAAACCCATTATATAATTTTCAGACTAATTTGACATTAGTTAACACTTACAAACTTATCATTTCTTTTTAGTCACTTTAACCAAAGCTTCAAATCATAGTTAAAAGCGAAGGGAGATTAAATGACAATAGTAAAGCCCAGTGAATACTCACTGGGCCTAGATACTTGTTTCTATCTATTAACTTAAGAAAATCGCGCCGACCACTAAACCTCCGACTATTACAAATGCAGGGTGCAGCTTCCACTTTTCGATGAGCAAAAAACTCACAATAGCGATTATAAAAGTTGACCATAAACCATTTGAAAAGTAGGAGGTTTGGAAAAAATCAAAAGTAAGACTTGCCATCAAAACAGCTACTGCTGGCAGGACAATCTTTGATAATCTTTTCACTTTCGGCGAATCTTTGTACTTGAATAGTAACCTTAGTAAGACAATCATAATAAATAACGAAGGGGTAATCGTAGCGAGCACACCAGTGACCGCACCAAGCACTCCCCCTACCTCATAGCCAATATAACCTGCCATTTTGGTAGCTATCGGTCCAGGTAACGCATTCCCAAGCGCTAATACTTCACTAAATTCACTTGTCGTCATCCAACCATAACGACTAACCACTTCATGTTCAATTAAGGGAATGGATGCTGGTCCACCTCCATATCCGATAATACCAGGAATGAAAAATGCAATAAAAATCTGTATATAGATCATAGGCTCTCACTATTTCCTTTTACTTGTATTTCTATTTTTTCTTTCTTATCAGACATGGTAACTGCTATTACTAATAACCCTCCAATAACAATTCCTGGATGCACATTTATTATTTCCATCACGATAAAGCTACCTAATAATAGAAAGACTCCCCTCTTCCAACCAAAGCCTTGTTTTGTTTTTTTGATAAAATCCCAAGTTAGCGTAGCCATCATGACTCCAACAATTGGGACGACTCCATTAGTCATCCCTTCAACCCTAGGATGATCCTTAACTTTATTAAACGAAGTTAATATAAGTAACATTAAAAGAATGGTTGGTAGGACAGTAGCAATTACAGCATTTAGCATACCCCTGATTCCACCTACTCGGTATCCAATATACCCAGCCATCTTTGTTGCTATCGGTCCAGGTAAAGTATTTCCTAACGCCAATATATCA
Organism: Robertmurraya sp. GLU-23; assembly: GCF_052983275.1. Lineage (NCBI taxonomy): Bacteria > Bacillati > Bacillota > Bacilli > Caryophanales > Bacillaceae > Robertmurraya > Robertmurraya sp. GLU-23. The sequence goes on along the minus strand of NZ_JBRKCV010000001.1, from coordinate 589,032 downwards.
CTAAACTCCTGATCATCCATCCATTTAAAGGTCCCTACTACCTCTTTATGTACAAGCGGGATCGTAGAGGGACCACCACCAAACCCTAACATTCCGGACCTAAAAAACGCGACAAAAATTTCCCATTGCAGTCTCATCTAAAAGAACACCTACTTTCTATTGTCGGTGCGTACATCCGTCCGCTAGTAACCAAGTGCCGCACCATCACCACGCGGATCTGCACCACCATACATGATCTTGCTATCCGGATTGATTAATATCGCACCTGCATGACCCATAATATCACTAAATTCTGATACACTCTCAATCTCATGCCCTTTTTCTTTTAGCTCACTACTGATAACACTAGAAATTCTTCCTTCTACTTTTACACTGTTGGATTCAGCTCCCCACGTACGACCGTATAACCATCTTGGGGCTTCAATGGCAGCTTGGACGGGATAGTGATAATCTATTATCCTTGTGACTAATGCAGCCTGCGTTTGTGGTTGTCCTTCTCCTCCCATCGTCCCGTACACCAAGTATGGTGCCCCTCCTTTAAACAGCATCGCAGGATTGAGAGTATGGTAGGTTCTCTTTTTTGGTTGAAGGCAATTGACATCATTCTCATATAGAGAAAAGAAGCTTCCTCGATTTTGTAGGACAATACCAGTATTCTTAGGGATAAAACCTGAACCGTACTCATGATAAATGCTTTGTATAAGCGAAACAGAATTTCCGTAGCAGTCAACTACACCAAGCCAAACTGTATCTCCCTTTGGATCCAACTTCTTCTCTAATTGATTACATTTATTAAATGAAATCTTACGAGCTAGTTCTTCTCCTCGTTTTGAGGAAAGTATCTCCTCTAGAGGGATATAGGAGAAGTCAGGATCTGTTAGATAACGATCGCGATCCTCAAAAGCTAGTTTAGTAGCTTCAATTAGCAAGTGGTAATAATCGGATGACCCCTCTGTCAAAGATGGTACGTCAAATTGGTTTAGTATATTCAATATGGACAACGAAGCAAAACCTTGTGTATTAGGTGGTAGATTATAAACAGTGTGTCCTCGATAATCTACCGAAATAGGATCAACCCAATCAGAATGATGAGAAGCAAAATCGTCCGCAGTTAATATTCCCCCATTAGCGTTAAGGTCTCTCGCGATATTCTTGGCCAACACCCCCTTATAAAACAATTCGCTCCCTTCTTCAGCTATCCCCTCTAATGTGGTTGCTAAATCTGATTGCTTCATTACATCTCCTGCGCAATAGGAAAGACCACTTGACTTTGTAAATATCTTTTTAAATTCAGAGTACTTCTGTAAATGTCTTAACTGATTGTCGGTTTCATCAAGATTTACACGGGTCCAATATTCCTGACTAGGGGTTACTGGATACCCGTCTTTAGCATAGCCAATAGCAGAATGAAGCAACTCTTTCCAGTGAAAACTTCCCCTCATATTTTCGACGGAATACTGAAAAGCCTTTTCCCAGCCTGCAACAGCACCCGGAATTGTATTGGCAGCTAGAGCACCCCTGGGTGGAATTCTTTCTACTCCTTGCTTCTTGTAAAAATCAATCGTAGCAAGTTCACCAGAACGACCACTGCTATTTAACGCTTTCAGTTCCTTGTTGTGGGAATTGTATATTAACCAAAAATTATCACCACCTATACCATTCATATGCGGATATACAACTCCAATGGTGGACGCAGCTGCAATGGCGGCTTCTATAGCGTTTCCTCCCTCCTGCAGCACTTTCATACCTGCTTGTGAGGCTAAATAGTGAGGAGTGGTAATCATACCATTCGGTGCCATAGTGGTCGGTCGATAGGAAGAATGTAAAGATCGATACATCAGAAAACCCCTCCAAACAAATTCATTTAATTGCTAGAATACTAATAAATTTTTGTTGTCTCTTCCGCTTTAACGGGATTTTGTAAAGGCACAAACCCATTTATCCGGCATTCTACAATATCATTTTCATTCAAAACAACAGATCCCGGAGTCCCCGTCATGATAATATCCCCTGGAGTTAAAGTGACTATTTTCGAAAAAAACGAGACGATAGACCAAGGACTAAACAGCATATTTGTGACCTCATTCGAGTGAATTATCTCTCCATTTAAAACTGTTTGAACGGCTATATCATCTAAATTAGTAGCTTCATCTATAGTGATGAGTTGTGGACCGAAGCTAAAAAAGGTATCAAATATTTTTGAGATTTGTAAAAAGCGAGGATTGCGTGCATGAAGATCTTTGGCGGTCATATCTAAAGTTGCCGTGAATCCTGCGACTACACCCGGCACCTCGTCTTCCTCTATATTCCGACACACTTTACCAATAATAATCCCCAGCTCCCCTTCCGCCGTCACAGTATGAGAATAAGCAGGTAATCGTATCGTTTCCATTGGCCCAACAAGACAGGAATCTGGTTTCATAAAACTTACTGGTTCTGTTTCAGTTGGTGTATAAGACAATTCTCTTGCCTTTTCAATGTAGTTCAATCCTACTCCAAGTATTTTCTTCGGTTTTCTATATAGTGCCGTATATGTAAAGTCTTGTGTTTTAATTTTCGGAAAAATATTCAGCCTCTCGGCACCTATATTTTGATACCAAGTTTTCAGCTCTTCTAGCTGATTCGCTTGTAACAAATCCACTATAGAAGTTTCCCAATTTGCACCTTCAATTTTATTCAATTCCGTTATCAATATCGCGTCTCCACCATGTATAATGGCGGCTTCTTCCTGATTCATATATTTAATAGTTGCTAATTTCATGGAGTATCACCTATTACCGCTAATTTATTTGTTAGTTGTTGTACCCAACGCAATAATTTCAAATCTGAATGATGATTGGCGATGAAAGATAATCCAACCGGAATTCCATTCTCTTTTATTAAAGGAATCGTCACTTGAGGAAACCCCGATAGTCCCGCTATACATGTTAGCTGCATTGTTTTCGAACGATATTGTTCCATTTCTTTAACCGTTAAATTTCGCATGGGCGCTTCCCCTGGGGTAGTAGGTATTACTAAAAGACCATTACTATTTAACAAGGCAGACAGTTGATCCTTTAGTAGCTCCCTTTCCTCTTCATATTCATTTAAGCACTCATTATCAAGCGTACTTGCCCATTGGAAGCGTTCAGCAATCCCTGGACCAAATGCAGGCTTCACGCGGTTTATCCAATCCCCATGTTCATTCCAAACCTCAATGCCTTGGATATTCCTAAATAATTCTGCCCACTTTGAAAGTCCGTCCTTTGCGATGTTCACATTTTGAGTCATATAGTTTTCTTTTAACACCTCAATATTTTGCAAATAACTATCTTTAGTTTGGTTATCAACATATGACCATGCTTCATTTTCAAAAAACAAAGAGGAAAATTCCTCCCTTTCATTCGATCCATTATCTATAAGAAGCTCGCCTACTGTAAGCAATAAATTTGGATCTCTTGTCATCCAGCCAACCGTATCAAAGCTTTTAGCAAGCGGGATTACCCCCTTACTATCAACTAATCCATGCGTAGGTCTGAACCCAAATACCCCACAATAGGATGAAGGCACACGAATGGAACCTCCTGTATCAGTCCCGAGTGCAAAATCCACTACCCCAGCAGAAACCGCGACAGCTGACCCACTTGAAGATCCACCAGGTATACGATCAGATGATCTTGGATTTATCGGTGTCCCATAATGAAAGTTTTCGCCGTTCAAACTGTACATTAATTCATCCGTATGGGTCGTACCTTTAAGACAAGCACCTTGCTCTAATAGTTGATTAATAACAGGTGCATGTCGCTTAGAAGCTTGATGAGACTGAAACCAATCGGGATTTCCCGCACTGCTTCGATAATCCTTTATCTCAAACACATCCTTTACACCGAAGGAAAGCCCTTTTAATGCTCCCGACTCCGTTTGTTGAATATTTAGGTGGTCGTTCATAAACGCATTCCATTTGTCATCCATTTCTCTTTCCTCCTTCAAAATGTATCTTTCCATGTCAGCTTTCATCACATTTCTTTTTATTATAGTTTGATTAATTTTACAAGTCATTGGCATTTTAACTAAAAATTAATTCAATATTGGTCAAAATAACCAATAAAATAGAGTAATCTACTTAAATGAAAAAAACGGCCATATGTGGCCGTTTACCATTTCCAGTGATTAATAAGTTTTCCTTTTTGATGAAAACATTTTTCATTAGGGATTATATTAGATACGGTTAGGATAAGTGATGGTACTTTCTCAACATTAAAAACAATGATTCCTTCTTCTTCACTTTTAATAAGAAAGGACTGGCCATGCGCATAAGATGGGAGAAGATTTCCTAGCTGAATAATCCAATTCACTATTGTTAACTGAACGTCTTTCGGAACTTGGATATTGGGAGAGAATCGTAAAATCCAATCCTCTTTATCAATGGAAAATCGGTACATGTCCTCACCCTTTTCAAATTTTCCTTATAAAAATATATGCTAGAGCTTACACCTTATTCATCGTTTACGACTTTCTCAATATTTAACTCACGATTCATTTTAAGGTCAATGATTTGATCATTGACTTGCACGAGAGTCCGGAGAGGGTCATACCGATCAACCATTATGATTCTCCCAATACTTTCGTCACTTAGCATAACCGTTCGACCGATCATACTGTCCATTAATTTATATAGAAATAACAGCGTAATATTAGCATCTAATTTTCCGAATGCATGATCTTGAAGCTGTCTTAGCGCCGTATAATAAGGCAACGGCTCTTGATAAGCACGTCTAGATAGCATCGCGTGAAACATATCAGCTATCGCGACTATTTTGGAAAACAAATCAATTTGATTACCAACAAGCCCCTTAGGATATCCTCTTCCATCCTCCCGTTCATGGTGATGAAGCGCAATAAGAGCCACACGATCGCTTAACTGATCAATCTTACGAAGGATTTCATATCCATAACTAGTATGAAGCTGCACTTCCTCGTATTCTTCCTTTGTAAGCTTTCCCTTTTTATTTAAAATATAAGGATCAATCCTTGTCTTCCCTATATCATGCAATGTCGCTCCGATTGCTAATTCTCTCAGTTCATCATCAGAGAGCTTTAACCATTTACCAATCATCAAGGAGATAATTCCTACACCAATTGTATGCTTGAATGTATATTCTTCAGTTTTGTTTAATTCATAAAATAGGTAATATATATGAGGGATTTCTGAAGCTTGAGATATGACAGGAAGGATTTCTTTCTCTAACGTATTTATATTTAATTCTTCACCTAGCATTATATCGGAAAAAATCAACTCCACTTGCTTTGATGCTTGATTGATTTTTTCTGTAATATTTTCGATCGCCTCTTTGTTTGAGTAGCCATATCGTATTTGGCCCTTGGTCTCATTTTTTAATTTTTCAAGAATATCATCAATCTCTTGCACCGTAAAATGCTCTTTCTCCATTGGTATCCCTCTTCTTCTATTAAGGATATGATTCTACTTAAATCATATCAAATTCCTTTTTAGTAGAATAGGTATTTTTTCCATTTCAAAGGTGATTTTCATAGGTGGAAAGTCTTTCAAAATGAGTGAAATTCTAGCGATAATTTATTGACTATTCACATATATTTCGTGTATATTAGAAGCATCATTAATCAGAATATATTTCCTTACTTGTTACATTTAGTTAAATATGTTCGGCTTGATGGTAATATATACTTGGGGACCTTATGTGTCTTGAAAGGCTTAGGAGGAAAAGTTTATATGCAAAATGGTAAAGTAAAATGGTTTAACAATGAAAAAGGCTTTGGATTCATCGAAGTTGAAGGTGGAGACGACGTATTCGTACACTTCTCAGCAATCCAAGGTGATGGCTTTAAGTCATTAGAAGAAGGTCAAGAAGTTTCTTTTGAAATCGTTGAAGGAAACCGCGGACCACAAGCTTCTAACGTAGTTAAGCTATAATCCAATATACTACTTGTAGGCTGGCTTTTTGCCAGCCTTTATTTATTCAGGTCAGTCTTTTTCCCACCTCTTTTATTTTCTCCCCAACCGTACAACTAGTAATACAAAATCGATGGGCGTATCTTCTCCCCTTTTCATCTTTGTGATACTTATGTAGGAAACATTCCTTACAATATCGTCCCATTAATTCCTCTACTTCTCGTAAAATTTGTTGCCTACTCAGCACAATCCCCACCTTTTATTAAATAACCTGCATTTTACTATGAATAGACTTACCTTCTAGAGCTTGAGTCGCCAACTTATCACTTTCTTTATTATCTTTTCTAGAGATCGCTTCATATCGAGGAAGTAAGCCGAGTTTTTTTATTTTTGCCTCTATCCGATCAAGCCATCGATTTAAATTTTCCTCGTAACATGGCCATTCTCCCTCTAGTTGTTTCAGAACCACCTGTGAATCGCCTTTAATGTCACAAGGAAGTTTAGTTACCCCAAGCTCTTCTAACAGATCAAGAGCAAAGTACAAAGCTGCATATTCCGCTTCATTATTTGTCTCCATCTCATCAATTACTTCATTTGCACGAAGACGGAATTTCTTTTTTCCTTGCTTATAATAAATAACCGCACCAATACCTGCCCGATTGCTGTTTATGTCATGTCCACCGTCAAAGTAGACAATTACATCATGCGGTTCCTCCTCAATTTCTTCCGATAACTTTTTCATTTCCTTAAGGGTCCACGTTGAGCCCATCTCATCATGAAATTCTAAATCAAGTACTTTTCCAGTTTTCTCAAGCTCTTCACCAGCGGTTATCGCATCCTCAGCTGACAAAAAATCATTAGAAGTTAAAGCTACTGGGGCAATATTTTTTATCCTATATTTATACTCTAATTTATATCTCATTCTTTTCATCCTCTCTTCATGTATAGCTGCTTTTTTCGATGTTTTTATCTTTTCCTTTTTAAAGAAAAAGTTACAAAAGATTGGGATTTTGGTTTTAGAGCTTTTTTCTGACAATTCATTCGCTTAATCAAAAAATATGTTAAACTAGCTTATACTATGTAAAAATCACGTTTATTGGAGGAAATCAATGATTGAAGTATACATTGATGGCGCTAGTGCTGGCAATCCAGGGCCTAGTGGAGCTGGTATTTTTATTAAAGCGAATGGCAAAGTTGAACGCTATTCTATCCCATTAGGTGTAATGAGCAACCACGAAGCTGAATATTATGCTTTTATTGAAGCATTAAAAATATGTAAAAAGAATGGATATCAAGTAGTATCCTTTCGAACGGACTCAGAACTAGTAAATCGAGCAGTTGAAAAGGAATTTGTAAAAAACAAGCAATTTGCTCCTTTACTTGAAGAAGCATTAACTCTTTCTAAAAATTTTGATTTATTTTTTATGAAATGGATTCCCAGCTCAGAAAATAAATCAGCAGATGAACTCGCCCGAGCAGCAATCCGAAAAAATGAAACCATCAAGGAGAACGAGGACATATGAAAAAGTCATTATTTGCAGACATTAGTTTACTTATGGTTGCCCTTGTGTGGGGTTCAACTTTTGTGCTCGTTCAAAATGCAATTGCATCCTTACCACCAAACGTGTTTAATGCCATTCGTTTCTTTATCGCTGCACTAATTCTTGGCGGATGGCTAATGATATTTGAACGGAAACAACTACTACTACTCAATCGATACATTCTTACGTCTGGCATTTTACTCGGAGGATGGCTATTTGCGGGATATGCTTTTCAAACTATCGGATTACTATATACGTCATCCTCTAAAGCTGGTTTCATCACCGGACTAAGTGTTGTACTTGTTCCTCTCTTTTCTCTATTTTTACTGAAACAAAAGCCAACAAGAAATGCGTTAATCGGAGTGGGAATTGCAACGATTGGATTATATCTTCTAACATTAACAGATATTACATCATTAAATCGAGGTGATGCATTTGTTCTCGCATGTGCCATTGGTTTTGCCATGCATATCATCTTCACGGGTAGGTACAGTGAAAAATTCCCCACCTTGTTGCTGACTGTTATTCAAATATTCACAGTGTCTGTTTTGTCAGGTTTGTTAGCTTTATTTACTGAAGATTATTCTTTAGCCTTTCGTCTAGATATTCTAGGACAACAAAATGTACTAATCGCTTTACTTATTACTTCTGTATTCGCAACAGCGATAGCCTTTTTTGCTCAAACAAGCTTTCAAAAATATACGACTCCAACAAGAGTTGCCTTAATTTTTGCCATGGAGCCAGTGTTCGCTGCCATTACTGCTTATGTTTGGGCCGATGAAAGACTAACATCCAATGCGCTACTCGGCTGTATATGTATCTTTGCAGGTATGATCTTTGCGGAACTGCCAGCGAAAAAAAAGCATTCGGTATATACCGAAAATAAGCAAGCAATATAAAAAAAGCGTGTGAACTTCACACGCTTTTTTTATATTGTCAGCAACTCGGCTTCTTTTATAAATTGATAAGCCTCTTTTTTCGTTTTAATTTGATTTGATATAAGCCATTCAAGTAAAGACACATAAAAACTTCCATCAAAGCTTTTTTGAGCCTTTAGTGTGACTTCAATCGCCACATTTGCTAGTTCATCTGAAGCACCGGTATAATTTTTTCCAAAATAAATAAAGCCAATCGCATCATCCTTTAGAAGGAATCCTTTGTCTAATAAATGACTTACGTACTCTTCCGTACTCAAGGTTCTCTACACTCCCTATGATCGCTTCACATCTTCTTGATTTTATCTCATCAACCGACATTTTTCTATCTTTTTCTATCCATTAAATAGCCTAAAGTCCCAGTTAGCACCCCAAGAAGCGCTCCACCAACTACTTCTTCTGGCTTATGACCAAGCATTTCCTTCAATTTATCTGGGGCCTTTTCTTCAAAATGTACGGGCTTTTCATGATTTACTTTATCAAGTAAATCATCCAAGTCATTTACTTTTAAAGTAAGCTCACCTGTTTGTCTTCTTATTCCCTGCGCATCATACATAACAATTAATCCATAAACAAGAGACAGAGCAAAATCAATGGTTGGTAAACCACGCTTTAAGGCAATATATGTTGTTAAGGAAGCGACACCAGCGGAATGGGAGCTAGGCATCCCACCCGTTTGAAAAAACAAATCCGGTCTGAACTCCTTCTTCTTCCAATAATGAATAGGAATTTTCAATCCCTGTGCTAAAGCTATGCTTGAAATCGCGATATAGACACCTTTATTCACATTCTCTCACCTCCTTTTTATTGTGAAGAAAGGAGAGTGAGATTATGCAATTAGGTAATAATATTATCGTTAAGACAGTAACAACCCTATAATAGGAGGAATGAAAATGGGAGGAAAAAACTCACATACAAACCGTGGTACCAAAGCTCCTGGTGTGAATCCTCAAGGATATGGACAGGATGCTGAATTTACACCGAATCCGAAAAGTAAATTAGAAAATAGAGCTAAGAAAAGCAATACTAAGATTTAATTAGAAAAAAGCTGCCCTATTAACATGGGCAGCTTTCAATTACGCTAATATTTGCTGGTCTGGTAATAAACGATCGAGCCCTCTAAACTCAACCTCTTTAAACTTTGTTAGAACCTTCTCCTGGTTGAATTGGAATACTGATTCCTCGTGTGAGAAGGAAATCGGAACATCACATTTGATTTCAGCAAGCTTTCTGCTTAAATAAAGCATGTCCAAATCCTGCTCTATTTTCGTTTTTTGCGCTTTAGTAAGCAATTGTAAATTCGAAACAATCCCTTCAACATGCTCAAATTGTTGAACTAACTTAAGGGCTGTTTTTTCACCAATTCCTTTTACACCTGGATAATTATCACTAGGATCTCCCATCAACGCTTTTACATCAATCATTTGCTTCGGGAGAATTCCCTTTTCTGTATAGAAGGAGTCAGGGGTATGAACAGCATAATTCCCAAAGCCTTTTTGCAGCAATATGACATTAATTCGCTCATCTAACAACTGAAGAATATCACGATCTCCTGTTAATATGCTAACCTCAAAGTCGTTCATCGAAGACTTGGCAATTGTTCCGATACAATCGTCTGCCTCATACCCTTCTAACCCGATATTAGGAATGTCAAATGCACTAACTACTTCCTTGACTAAATCAAACTGCGGGATCAATTCAACCGGTGCATCTGAGCGATTTGCTTTATAATCTGTGAACATTTCATTTCGGAATGTTTTGCTTCCCATATCCCAACAGACGACTACGTGGCTTGGCTTAAACGTTGATATCGCTGTTAAAAAATGTTTCACAAAACCATGAACACCATTTGTTGGTATTCCTTTAGAATTTATCATAAATTGACCCGATACACTTGTTGCAAAAAAAGCACGGAATAATAGTGCCATTCCATCAACAAGTAAAAGGGAACGATCTGTAGATTGGTTCGTCATTCATAGTCCTCCTCTAAGAGCATAATCCCCATTATATCATGAAAATTAATTATCAAAGATGGTATTGTTTTCTTTATTGTGTTCTCTTAATTTCAATTCCTTGTTTCTCTAACTCGTAGTACATAGCAATTTTTGCTTTTCTTACATTTTCATTTAATAAAAAAGTATAACTTTTATCGTTAATAAAAGTAAGTGTAAGTTTCCCGCTACTCATCATTCCATTTTTAACGATTGCTTGTTCTTCTGCGGAAGTAATATCCTCCCATGTATATTTCTCATCTTCAAAACTCAAAAAGCGATTTAGGACAATGCCTGTTTGATTTGCATAATGATATTGATTGATACTCAGTACAAAAACCAGCACACTCAGTATATACCCTAGAATTATTAAAACCTTTATTCCCTTGGTCATCTTATCTTTATAGATAGCAATAGCTGTTCCTATTAACATCGCAGCTACAAGAAGGATTCCACCAATAAAGGCATAATAAGCACTTTTAGGAGGTTCAAAAAACCACTCCCCACTTGGCTTATAAAGTAAAAATTGAATCGGAGCAAGAAAAAACAAGGCAATAAAGATAGATCCAAGAATTAAAATAATGGCTATCGGAACTAACATTTGAGTATAGTCTGTCTTTTTCTTTTTTGTAACAGTATATCCACTAGAAATCATATGTACCCCCGAGTAATTTGAATTTTTTTACATTTCTAATTATAACGATAAGAAAATAAAAAATAAATCCCTTTTCAAAGGGATTTATGACAGTAGTTATTTACTTAATAGTTCCTCTAACTTAATTTCTGTTTCCTCGAGCATACTAATAGAGGTTTCATCGCTAAGTGCAGCCCGTAACCCTTCATAATAGTCATGGCACTCTCTACTAATTTGTTCTTTTAGTTGACGGATCTCAGAATTCATTATTTCTTGATAATGCTCCTTTAATCGTAGACTCCCTTCCTCCACATAGCTGTTGGCTATCGGAGATAAAATGGCTTCTAGTTCCTCCATCATAAGTCGTTTATCATTACGCTCAAAAAACGATTTTGGATTTTTAAAATAGCTCAATGCCTTTTTAAACAAGGGAGCCTCTAAATTCTCGAAAGCATTATTAAACTCAATACTCTTCCAGACACCTTTCTCATACGAATGAAAGGATATATCTTTATTGATATCTACAATCGAGCCCTCTAGAAGCTGTTCAACTTCTACCACTAGCTTTCCGATGAATGACTCAATTCTAAGTGAAGTCGCTCGTAATTCTTGAGCAAAATCATATCCAATACTTGTTAAGAATTCTTCAAGTCCTCTTTGTAACGCCTGTTTCATACTTCTTCCATCATCCTTTAATAGAGACGGATTAAACGCCTCCTTAAAGAAATCATTAAATCGATAAAATACTCTTTGCTTAATATAAAAGGCTAACTCATCCGTTTCTAAATGTAATCTTTTTTGAAGATTTTTTTCTTGATCATCTCTACGAAGCAGCTTTCCAATAGCTACCTCTTGATCCTGAAGAGTTAACAAGTACGTGTCCTTTTCTTCTAGGTTCAACTTCGCATTTTGAATAAAAGCTTTAAGTACAGTATTCACTCGATTTAGATCTGACAGAGCAGAGTTTAGGGCAATCTCGTTTAAGTCGTGTTTAATAAACGAATAGAATCTCTCTTCGAATTGCGCCAAACGAGAGCCTTCTTGTGCTGCTTCTAATTTTTCTTTTAAACCTAACATGCTTGAAACTGGATACACATGAGGCATACGAATTCCATATTGAATCAATTGCTCCGTTACGTAACCAAGTACTTCTTGGACCTCTTCTTCATCACGCGCCAAGTCAATTGCATTTACAAGAAAGAACATCTTATCCATTGAAAAGGTGTCCTTAACTCGACCAAGCTGTATTAAGAACTCGCGATCAGCTTTTGAAAAGGCATGATTATAATAGGTCACAAAAAGAATAGCATCTGAGTTTTTGATATAGTCAAAAGCAACACCTGTATGTCGTGCATTGATTGAATCGGCTCCTGGTGTATCAACGAGCGTGATTCCATGACGAGTTAGTTCACAATCATAATACAACTCAATACTTTCTACAAAACACGATTTTTCTTCCTTTGCAACGTAATCAGCAAATTCTTCTAACTGTGTTTGAATGGTATCTCCGAAGTGTCTTTTTGCTAACTCGTATCCCCGTAAAAATGCGGTTAGAAAAGAATAATGCACCTTACCTTGAACATCAAACAACGAATCTGTAGGATCTATTGATTGGATCACTTCTACTGCATGATCTAACGAACTCGCTGATAGCTCAAACAAGTGTAAGGACCTTTTCACTTCCTCAAGTAGATTATCTGAATTTTTGAATTTCACTTTGACTAAACCGTGCTTATTTTCTTCTGTAACAGGCATGATTTTATTTATCGCTGCCGTAGTGGGATTAGGTGAAACCGGTAAAAGCTTCTGCCCAATTAATGCATTTGCAAAGGAGGATTTTCCTGCACTAAAAGCACCGAAAAGAGCAATCGTAAATCCTCTTTGATCTAATCTATCAGATGTTACAGTCAGTTCCTCTGAAGTAGTTTTAAATCCTGGTACAGAGTTTAACAACGTCGCTGCTGTCTTTAGCTTTTTTACTACATCCCTTACTTGAAGTCCAGCTTGTGTTGAGTGCACCTCTTCTGGAGGTGTTTCTTTTGTTTTCTCTACCTTTTTAATTGAATCTACTGCTACACCTCGATCTTTTTCTGTAGAAGTCACGATTTCAAATTCTTCATTCATAGTAAGAAGTTTTTCTATCTCATGATCCCTTATTTCATCGCTCTTGATATTTTCAGTTATCATTTGGTCCATTGTATCTTTGGACTTTTGTTGGCTATTCGTTATGGTTTTTAACTCTGACCATGTATGGTTAAAATCCTTTATGACTTCTAACTCTTCCTCCCATTTTGAAACCTTCTTACTCATGTTAGTACTTAGAATTTTTAGGAAATCTTCCATAAATGGCTCGAGTTCTCTCCTAGCAAGGTTTTTTAAGCTTTCCGCAACATCGTTTGTATAGTTCAAAACGTATTCTCCAGACAAACGTGCGTCCTTCTTTTCTGCCTTAATCAGAAGCTCTGCTGTAATCGGCACAGAGTATTCCTGGATTTTTGTTAGTAAATCTGCATTATTGATGTCTTCCTGCTTTAAAAAGCGAGTAATCGCATCTTTTAAGTGCCATTCAAGTTGCGACTTTACTTTCTCTTGCATATCAGAAAAAAATGCATGTAATCTTGCTTGGCGTTCATGTTCTGTCTTATTTTTAGAAAACAATAATCCAACTTTAAACTCTCGCTGTCTAGATTCAAGAAATTTTTCTGCCAATTCTCTCGTTTGAAAAGGCATTAAATAAGCATTTTTTAAAATATCAATAATCACAAGCTCTAACTTCCTCTTTTGTTCAGTTAGTGCTTCCTCTTGTATGTCTAATTGCTGTTGTAACTCTACAATCTTACCTTGTAGTGAATTCCATTCACCTTCTGGTAGAGCGTTTAATTTTTGTTCAAGCTTTTCAATTGTTTCTTTATTCTGATTGAATTCGAATACAATTTGTTCTTGAATAAGCTTTTTGAGAGAATTTGAAACTGAAAGTTCTAACAACTGATCCTTCATAAGGACTTTTTCAGCAATAAACGTTTGTAGATCTTTTAACTCATTATGTGGATGATTTGGTTCCTTTAGCGTCGTATAAAATATATGACCCGGCGTCACTCCCCATGAAGCAAAGGATTCTTTTACGCTTTGTTGAAACTGAAGAAAACTTAGCTCTTCCTCACGATGCTTATCAATTTGATTAACAACTAAGAAAACTTCCTTACCTTCTTCTGTTAGTTCTTTGGTAAACATGAAGTTAACTTCAGATTGAACATGGTTATAATCCATGCAATAAAACACAAGATCGGCTAGATGTAAAGCTGACTCTGTAGCGATTCGATGAGCATCATCTGTTGAGTCAATCCCTGGTGTATCTAATATCGCTGTACCATTTGTTAGCTTCGTGTTACTCTTGCTTATCTCAATGGACGTTATTTCATCTCCATTTTTGCAATACGTCTTGACCATACTATAGTCGTACGGTGCCTTATAGTATAGTGGTCTTCCTTCATTGAAATAGACCTTCGCATAGTCCTCTCCTGCTTTCACTTTTACTAAATTCGCACTTGTTGGAATAGGGCTGGAAGGTAGAATATTTTCACCAATTAAAGTATTAATCATGGTTGATTTTCCCGCTGAAAAATGACCACAAAATGCAATCGCATATTCTCTCTCTTGAAGTTTTATAGCTAATTGTTTTGCTTTTCGTGCCGTTTCTTCGTTTCCCCTTGATAGAAAATAGGTATGTAGATTTGCAAGACGTGATAGTGTGATCTGTGTATCGTGTTGAAAGATTGTATTTGACATGGTTCTACCCCTTGTTTGAACTTATTCCACTCTATTTTAACTGATTTTTCACTCATTTCCCAAACAAAAAAAATCAGGTTGACAATCACCTGATTTTTTTATTTATTTAATTGAATTGCTTGCGGTTTGCTTACATTCTTTAACACATGCATCATTAACCATCCATAAACGACAACCGTTCCGCCAATAAAAATCGTTACCATTTGAAAACACCGTCCCCTTTAATGAGAGTGATAATTATTTTCATATGAACACTATATCACGAATGATAATCACTATCAATAAGCTTTCTGATCATTCACATTTTTTTCATAAACGGTAACGGGAGTTTCTGCTTGTTTTATGAAATACCTCATTGTATTTTGTATGGTCACAAAGAGCTTTTTCCTCAGCCGGGATGCGTATCATCAAGATGAGAGCATTAAGGAGTGAAAAAGCAATAAGTGTTCCGTATGCTTGAAAAAGAAGTGGGATCACAAGAAACTCTACGGTGACGATTAAATAGTTTGGGTGCTTGAGATACTTATAAGGCCCTTTTTTAATAACTGTAGCATGAGGTACGACGATTATTTTCGTATTCCAATACTTCCCCAATGACGACAGTGCCCAAATTCTCCCTATTTGTGTAACCAAAAACAAGCTGACAAGCACTGGCCAATATGGAGAGATTTCTTGCTCTTGTACTAACACTTCGAGACAAAGTGATATAAAAAATAAGGCATGGACAAAAACAATAAATGAGTAATGTGTTTTCCCGAATTCTACGCCTCCCTGCTCTTTCATCCATTTCTCATTTCTTTTAGCGATTGCTAATTCACAAACTCGTTGAAAAATCACAAATGTAAGAAATAACGAAAACATTATGTTTCCCTCCATTGTAAGAGAAGTAATTCTGAGCTAAAACCAGGTCCTAATGCTGTTGCAAGACCCATATCATGTTTTTTTGCCACTTTCATGGTCCGATTCAAAACATACAAGATGGTTGCTGATGACATATTCCCGTAATTCTTTAATACATTTGCAGATATTTCTAACATTTCTGCGGGTAACTGTAATGATTTTATGTAGGCGTCTAGAACCTTTTTTCCTCCTGGATGTGCAATAAAATGCTGAAGCTCTTCTATCTGACAACCATTCTCTGTAAGAAAACTATTTGTATTGGGCTTTAGCCATTTTTCAATTATGGAAGGAATATCCTTGGAAAATACAACATAAAGTCCATTGTCTTTTACTTCCCACCCCATCACATCTAGCGAATCCTTCATGGTAGTTGACCTTGTAGCTAAGATAGTTGGATAGCAGGTTAATTGACCGAAACTTTGCTTCTGTATTTGATCTCCTACTACAAGAGCACATGCCACTCCGTCAGCAAAAAGCGAAGAGCCAATTAAGTTACTTTTGGACAGATCATTTTTCTGGAATGTTAAACTGCACAATTCAATGGTTAGCACAAGTACTTTGGCACTAGGAAAAGCTAGGCAGTATTCGTATGCTCTTGATAAGCCAGAAGCTCCCCCCGCACAACCAAGACCCCAAATAGGAATTCGTTTCGTATGTATTGAAAAAGGAAGCATATTCATAATCCTAGCTTCTATACTTGGAGTAGCTAAACCTGTACTTGATATGGTGAAAATTGCGTCAATTTCTTCATAACCTATCGGTTTCTTCAAATAATCCTTATGTTTCAAACAATTTTCTATTGCTTTTGCACCTAACTGGGTAGCTGTTTCTATATATGCATCATTTTTTTCCTTAAATGACCTCTCTTTATCAAACCATTCAATACTTCTAGCAAAATGTCGTTTAATAATTTGTCCGTTCTGGAATGCCTTAAGCAATCTTTCTATATCGTGAAAAGCTTCTGTAAAAAGCTTTCGCGAAAAATTCATCACTTCAGTTTGTGTTATTTCATATTGCGGGGTTGCTTCACCTACTGATAGAATTGCTGGCATTTCTTTACTCCTTCCACGTTCACCATATTAAGGATACTTTTTCCAAAAACAGGATATTTATTCAAGAAAAAAACTCCCTACTTTAGTAAGTAGAGAGCCATCCATGTCTTGAAGGAGTTGCTGTGCTTCTTCATTATATGTTGATTTTCGTTTCAAATCACTAGATAATTTTTACCATAGAAATAAATCAAAAGCACTACACTAATTCCCATTATTTTTTACTATTGAAAATGAGAAAACCATGTTATTTTCATTAGCATCTATGATAATATAATGATATTCGACTAGTTGGAGGAATATAAATGACTTTATCAAAGCAGGTGACAGATATACTAAACGGGACTATCGATTCAGTTAAATCAGTTCTTCCATTTGATCTAACCGTTGAAAAACCGTCTCTTTTTACACAGCCCTTTACACAGCATTCAATTGGTGTTTTGATTGGAATGACCGGAGATGTTAGAGGTCGAATTATAATTGATGGAAATGAACAGTTGTTTGGCAAGATCGGAGAAGGAATGTTCGGTATGGCTTTAGAAGGCGAAATGCTAGAGTCCTTTGCAGGAGAGTTAGGAAACATGATTGCAGGGAATTTATCTACAACTATTTCACAAAAAGGCCATGAAACCGATATTACCCCACCAACTGTTTTGGTTGGAGAAACAAAGGTTTACGGATTTGAGAAGGCATTTCGTTTACCAATCACTATTCAAGACTTAGGAACGATTGAACTTATTATAATGGTAGAAAATAAGTAGAGAGGATTACCCTCTCTACCTTTTTTTTAAAATCCGTGGATCGTCATCCCACCATCAACAAATATGGTTTGACCGCTGATATAATTTCCTGCTTCGGAAGCTAGCATGACAACAGGACCTACTAGTTCTGGTAATTCACCGACACGATTTAAAGGAGTGACGGCTAAAATATCTTTTACATACTCTTTGTTAGAAAGTAAGCTTTCCGTTAAAGGGGTTTTGAAATACCATGGTCCTATGCTATTCACATTAATATGATGAGGACCCCATTCTAATGCAAGCACCTTGGTCATTTGAATCATGGCCGCTTTTGTTGCTGCATAAACGACACCTGTCCGCAAAGCGACATGCCCAGCAACAGATGAGATAGATATAATTCTACCCGCCGTTCCGTGCTTCTGCATCACTTTACCAACTTGTTGTGACATCATAAAGGCTGACTTTAAATTAGTGTCCATAATTGTCTGCCACTCTTCTTCCGTAACCTCTATTGCTTTAGATCGAATATTCATTCCTGCGTTATTGATAAGAATATGTATTTCTCCCCACTCATCCTCAACGGTAGACACAGCCCTTGATATTTCCTCTGTTGAGGTGACATTCGTCGGTATAACGAGCACCCTCCTGCCAAGAGAACGAATGATTTCAGCCGTTTCCCTTAAATCTCCCTCGGTTCGGGAGAGTATTGCAACATCTGCCCCAGCTTCCGCTAAACCAATGGCTAGTGCTTTTCCAATTCCCCTGCCGGCACCAGTAACTATCGCATGTTTATTATCTAATCGAAATGATGGTAAGTACACGATGATCCCCCTTTTTCATTCATATATGAATCAACATATCAAACAGTAGTCAAAAAGAAAAGGAAAAAGGGATTCTTTTTCCTGCTACCTAATTACTTCTTATCTTGTTGTCTTTGAACCTCTATATAAATTTCTTTGCACACAAGTTCACCACACACCTGACATACTACCTTCCCATCATAAAGAGTTCGGCAGTGTTCACAATAGTATTTCACCATATATTATCCCTCACTATTTCTTACTGACCAATATTACTATCAGTATATTTATTTCAAGTATAAGAGGTTCCTACGAGTAGTCTAAAAGCTTTAGGAATAATAATAAATATGAAAATTTAATGGTGAACATAACCATATTCAACTACCAATTATTAACATCACCTTCACACCTCTATGTTAATAATATGTATAGTGGAAACCCCATTAGCAATAATAGGAAATAGGTGGTGATTAACCTTGGGAATCATTCAAGCCTTCTTTAATTGGCGAGAAGGAAAATATCAGGAGCATTTAGAAGCAATGTATGAAGAAGATAAGTGCCCACAATGCCATGGAAAAGGGTATCATGTATATCCTCCAGTAGGAGAATTTATCCCATATAACCATATCTTTGATTGTGCGGGCTGCGAAGGATCAGGATCTTATTCAAAGTGGGATAGCTCAATCGTGTAACACACTCTAGGTTTCTAGGGTGTGTTTTTTGTGTAATAAATATCACTCACCTACAAATGCTTTTATGTCGACATTCGTAACCGTTATCATATATTTTCAAAATTTATCTTCTTCACAAATAATTCACATTTCAAGAAACCTGAATGTGATTTAAATCACTGTCACAATAACTTTTCACTACTATCATAGTAAATACATAACAATTGAACAATTTGTGAAATCAATGAAAGCTAATGGAATTGCAACAATTGTCTTGTATTATGAAATTGTAATTATTTATTTATTGTGAAACCTTGGGGAGGGAGTGAGGGTTATGGCGAAAATGGAACTCAACCGAAAAACAAAGACGGAAATAGAGGATAGCTCTTCTTTAAAAGGCACATTAGCTTCCGTTTTCCTATTAGGATTCTTTCTAATAGTGACATGGGTGAGCGTTTACTTCTTATTTTTAGACCGTTTTTAGAGGAAAGGGGATATATTTACCATGCATATGCATAAGTTTGAAAAAATTTGGCTGATATTTGGGATTGGGACACTTTTAGTTTTCCTAACCGTTTTAGGTGTTAGCGCCTTTTATCTCGGAAATCAACCACCAAGCTGCTTAGCTACAATCAATCCTGAAAAAGTTGATACAACTGCCCCATTCAACGAGCCAGGACTTAAAAAAGTTGAGGGCAAAGACTGGGACTATGAATTAATATATGTAGCTCAAGCTTTTGCTTATACTCCAGGAGAGATTGAAGTTCCACTTGGAGCAAAAGTAAAGGTAATTGCAACAACAAAAGACGTAATTCACGGATTTCAAGTTGCTGGAACAAATATTAACATGATGTTAGAGCCAGGTTATATAAGCGAGTATATCACAACGTTTGACAAAGCTGGAGAATACTTAATTTTATGTAATGAATATTGTGGTTCTGGACATCACATGATGACGTCTAAAATCAAGGTGGTGGAATAATGAATACATTAAATGCGAAAATCGATCCACGAGATGGAAAATTAGTTATGGCCCATTTTTATGTGGCATTTATCGCTTTGGCTGTCGGTGGGCTGGCGGGTCTTCTGCAAACATTAGTACGATCTGGTAAATTTGTATTACCTGCAGGAATTGGTTATTATCAAATATTAACGGTTCACGGTGTTGTGCTCGGGCTTGTTTTAACAACATTCTTCATTATGGGCTTTCAAATTGCTGCCACAAGTCGCACCTCAGGTACATTATCCAATCTTCAAAGAAAATTAGGCTGGATTGGCTTTTGGTTAATGACTGCTGGAACGCTAATGGCAGCCACAATGATTCTACTAAATAAAGCTTCTGTTCTTTATACCTTTTATGCGCCATTACAAGCACATTTTATTTATTACCTAGGTCTAACACTTGTTGTGGTAGGCAGCTGGGTAGATGGAGCAGCAGTACTAGGTAAATATATTAGCTGGAGAAAGCAAAACCCTGGTCAGCCAAGTCCATTAATTACGTTCATGGCTGTTGTTAATACAATGTTATGGATTGTCGCAACAATAGGTGTTGCTGCAACTGTATTATTCCAGTTACTTCCATGGTCTCTCGGAATTGTTGATCGAGTGGACGTACTAGTTAGCCGAACACTCTTCTGGTATTTCGGACATCCACTTGTTTATTTCTGGTTATTACCTGCGTATATGGCATGGTATGTCGTCATTCCAAAAGTCATTGGTGCAAAAATCTTCTCTGATTCGCTTGCTCGTTTGTCCTTTATCTTATTTTTACTATTCTCTATCCCTGTTGGTTTTCACCATCAGTTAATGGAGCCTGGAATTGATCCGGCTTGGAAGTTTTTACAGGTTATCTTAACCTTTTTAGTTGTCATTCCATCATTAATGACCGCCTTTTCCCTCTTTGCCACTTTCGAAAGCTATGGTCGCTCAAAAGGAGCAACTGGACTCTTCGGATGGTTTAAGAAGCTTCCTTGGGGAGATGCAAGATTCACGGTACCTTTTATCGGAATGCTTTCATTTATACCTGCAGGTGCAGGTGGACTGGTGAATGCTTCTCATCAGTTGAACCAAGTGATTCATAATACGATTTGGGTTACTGGACACTTCCATTTAACACTTGCAACCGCAGTTGTTTTAACTTTCTTCGGTATTTCTTACTGGCTCGTTCCACATATAACAGGCCGTGTATTAACAAAAGCTATGAATAAACTTGCGATTTATCAAGGAGTCCTTTGGGCAATCGGTATGACCTTTATGTCAGGTGCGATGCACGCAGCTGGTTTACTAGGTGCACCACGTCGTTCTTCATTTTCAGAGTATGGAGGAGCTGCTCAAGCTACTGAATGGATACCGTATCAAATCGCTCAAGCTGTGGGTGGCACAATCCTTTTCATTGCGATTATTCTAATGCTCTACATTTTTGTTAATTTAGCATTTTTCGCTCCAAAAGGAGAAGAAGAATTTCCAATTGGGGAAGTCAATGATAAAGCTGAAAAAACACCAATGGTATTTGAAAACTGGAAACTTTGGTTAGGAATTACTGCGTTACTGATCTTGTTCGCTTACACCATACCATTTATTGATATGATTCAGAATGCTCCAATTGGATCAAAAGGTTACAAGTTATGGTAATAACAAACAGCGCCTATTAATGGGCGCTGTTTGTTATTTCTACAGGTAATTTATTTTTCTTTTCGTAACTGACTAAAATAACTGAAGAAAGTATAATTATACCTCCAATGACTTGTATCATACTTAATGTTTCATTGTAATAGAACAACCCTAATAAGGTAGCGACAACCGGTTCGACCGTGGCAATAATAGATGCCTTGCTGCTATCTGTTTTCTTTAATCCCCATGTGTATAAAAAAAAGGCCGCTACCGTTGTGATCAACGCAAGACCTACACTATACCAAACCACTGTTGGCTGAAACAGTATACTTGACTTTGTCCACAATGCTGTAGATGGAACTAAAGTTAGAGAAGCAATAAGAAATGTATAATACGTAACCGTAAAGGGCGCATACCTTTGAAGTGCTAGCTTTCCAAATATACTGTAAAGCGCATAACCAAATCCAGATCCTAATCCGATGAACAATCCTATTGTTGTCATCTTAGTCGTTTCTTCCATTTGGAGACCTGCAATAAGTACACATCCTATGACGGTACCTATCACGGCCACGATTTTTTTTCGACTAAGCTTTTCCTTTAAAAAAGCAAATGAGAGAATGGTAACAAAAGCAGGTGATGTATAAAGGAGTATAACGGCTAAAGAGACATTCATTTCATTAATGGTTGTAAAATAACACCAATTAAAAAATACAATACTAAAGATTCCAGTTCCAATAAAAAGATAGGTATCTTGAAATCTAATTTTCACTTGTTCCCTGTTCTTGACGATTCCGATAATGAATAGGAGAAGGAACGCAAATCCCACTCGAATCGTAACAATCTCCATAGCTGTAAATCCCGCTACTTTTAACTCTCTTACAAAAAGGGCGAGTAGCCCCCATAGGAATGCTGCTAATCCAATAGAAAAGCTCGAAGCAAGATGCATGATTTCCTCCTAAAAGGACGACATGTTGTGATCCTAAGTTTTTATTTTAACTGATAAATATTTTCATACTTATCATAAAGATAGGAAACTAGATGGGAAGCATTTAAGCCCTCTCCTGTAATATCTTTAATCATTTCAAGAGGTAACTTCATTTTTCCATACTGATGTATTTTATCAGTTAGCCACTCTTTTATCGGCAGAAGATTTCCTTCCTCAAGCAACTGGTCAAAATTCGGGATATCCTTCAGCAAGGCATTCTTCAGTTGTGCTGCATAGATATAACCAAGCGCATAGGACGGGAAGTAACCAAAGCTTCCATCAGACCAATGAACATCCTGCAGAACTCCATTTGAATCATTATCTGGAGTAATTCCTAAATATTTTTCATATTTCTCATTCCAAACTTTTGGCAAGTCCTTTACTTCTATTTCATCATTAAAAATCCCTTTTTCAATTTCGTATCTGATCATAATATGCAATGCATAAGTTAGTTCATCCGCTTCTATGCGAATAAGCGATGGCTTTGATTCATTAATTGCTCGGTAAAATTGTTCAATCGAAACATCTTGAAACTGAGTAGGAGCGTATTCTTTTAGCAAGTCAAAATTACCTTTCCAAAAAGAAGGATTTCTACCAATGAAATTTTCATAAAATAGAGATTGTGATTCATGAATTCCCATAGATGTTCCCGTACATAAAGGAGTTCCGATTAATGCAGACGAAATATTCTGTTCATATAATGCATGTCCTGCCTCGTGTATCGTACCAAATATAGCTGTACGGAAGTCATTTTCATCGTACTTCGTTGTCACACGAACATCTCCTGGATTTAAGCCACTTGCAAATGGATGAACCGTTTCATCCAATCTACCAGATTCAAAATCATATCCAACTTTTTTTAGTATCTCCAAACTAAATTCTCGCTGTTTTTCCTTAGGAAAATGTTTATACAGAAATTGTGTGTTTGGATTGTTTTCTGATTCCTTTATTTGTTGAACAAGAGGAACGATCTTTTCTCGAAGTTCACTAAATACTTGATCAAGAACGTCTACTGTAATACCAGGCTCATACATATCTAGGAGAGTATTATATTTATTTCCCGTGTAGCCCCAGTAGTTTATAAATTTTTTTGTCATATCAACTATCTTCTCAAGGTATGGTTGGAACATGGAAAAGTTGGAAATATCCTTTGCCTCTTCCCAAACTGACTCTGATTTTGACTGAAGGATAACAAATTCTTTATATTCTTCAGCTGGAATTTTTTTGTTTCGGTCGTATTCCTTTTTACACTCAGCAACCGTTTTTTTTGTTATTTCGCTCAGTTCATTATCATGTGTCACTTGTGTCAGATTTGCTATGTATGCAGCCATTTCCTCAGACGTTGACATTTTAAATACTTCACTAGAAAGCATACCAATGACTTCTGAACGCTGCTCCATCCCTTTTTTCGGTGCTCCCGTTCGAAGATCCCAATATATAAGTGCAAGCGCTTCTTTATACGCGCCCATTTTTTTTACATAGTCCAAAAACTCTCGTTCCATTTGCTTTATGGCAATAACCATCCTGTTCCCTCCTCTAAAACCTTCTCGCAAAAATTTTATCATAATTTTCAGGAAAAATCTTGAATAAATAAGAAAGGAGCAGATGAATATCTGCTCCAAGCTTATTTCGATACCGATACAGGTAAAGAAGAATGAACGAGATCAATTATTTTTTGGGACTCTTTTTGATTCATTAAAATATGCACTTTTCCTTTGTCTTCATGTGTGCGTATTAAACGACCGATTCCTTGGCGTAGTCGGAGAAGCATATACGGGATATCCACTTCCTCAAAGAAGTTTTCTGTACTCTCCCTTTTCGCAGTAAATACGGGATCGTGAGGTGGAAATGGAAGAGAAAAGATGAATACATTCTCTAATGAAGAACCTGGAATATCGAGCCCTTCCCACAAATGGGTGGAGCAAAGTACAGCACTCTCTTCCTGTTGAAATTTCGAAACTAACGTACTTATTTCGGCGTCTCCCTCAAAATAGATCGGGAAAGGAAGTTCTTCTCGAAGATGATGTTTGAAATACTGCTGTTCTTCATCATTGGAGAACAAAACTAGCCCCTTTCCTCCGGCTTCTATCAATTGCTTAACAGTATACATACATTTTTCATCAACTGAGGTCAAGTAAGGCATCTGTATTTCCATCGCTTCTTCATAATTAAACGGTGAATTTACACGGAATGATAAAAATTCATCTATTCCAAGACTTTTAGCAGTATATGAAAATGAGCCATTTTCGGATAGAGTTGCAGAAGAAAAAATGAATGGCTTTTTCTGTGAAAATACCTCTTCACGCATGATATCTTCCACCATTCTCGGCATAATCACGAGCGTTCGTTTTCCCTCATGTTCCTCAAACCAAATAATTCCTTTTAGCTCCTTTAAAAATAAACTTAATGAATACGTTATCTGCTCCAAATATCCTTCGACAATCTTTAGGTCATATTCATTAATTACATATAATTCACTTTCAAAAACAAGTTCTTCTTCCAGATCCGATAATAAAGAGGCAAGTTTTTTCCCTTTCGCTAACACGTCCGGTGTTTTTTTAATCATCTGCTTATCAGAGCCTACTGTCTTTTCAGATGCATCTTGTAAAACTTCAAAAAATCGTTCACTAGCAATAATGGATTCGTCTATTAGGTTAAGAGTCTTATCCCTTACATCATTAGCGGTTAGACGCTCTAGTAATGTTTCAAGTGTTTGTTCTGTTAACTTATACGTTAAAGCCTTTTGACTGGCATATTCTAAAAGATGACCCTCATCAAACACGACACATGAGCTTTCAGGCAGTAGCGGAAGCTGGCCTTCTCGTTTTCTTGCTTCCTTCGTCCAAATATGCTCCATATAAAAATCATGAGAACAAATAATCAAATCCTGTGAACTTCTGTAATAATCACGGTGCAATGTTTGTCCACATCTATGACGCTGATCACAAGAAAAGCAGTCTTGTAAACTATCCCATGCTATTTCGTTCCACTGCTCGTTTGACAGTTTTGGAAAATCCTTACGATCTCCGTATCGTTCAAAAGATTGCATTGATATTCCTGTATGTACAAAATCAGGCAATTGATGGAACACATCCATATGTACATCGGAAGACGCAACGGATTGATCTAGTTTATTCAAGCACAAATACTGATCTCTTGATTTAGCTAATCGAACGTCAATATTGAGCTGCAACGCTTTTTCAAGCTTGGCTATATCTCCTTCTTTTTTAACAAGCTGTTCAATAAGTGTTTCATCTGCACAGGCAATAATTGCCGGTCTGTTTTTGTAACGAGCGTAACAGATCGCATACAAAAGGTAAACAATTGTCTTTCCTGTACCTACACCAGCTTCTGCAAACATTACTTTATTTTCTTGAAAGGCTTTTTCTAGTTGAAATGCCATATAGATTTGTTCGTCACGTACTTCAAATCCCTCTTCTGGTAGTAAATCATAGAACACATCCCCGATCCAATCCCCTAATTTCTCAAAAAAGGATTCAGATTTAGATAGGGTGAATGGTAGCTGTTTTTGCAAAGTAACCCCTCCAGTACTTTATTCAGAACTAAGCGATAAAAAACTGACTCGTAAGCGAGTCAGTTTTAAATCATTTTATTTCTCTAGGTGGTCTCTTACCCCAGTATTGATAATAATTCGTTTGTATAAACCCATTAAATAATTTTCGTTTTTTGGTTGCTGGTTTTCCGTAACATTCTTCAAACCGTTCATTTGACGTTAGCATGTAAACCGACCATGTTTCGTATGGAGAAAAAGCTTGTCCCATGTCTGTGTACATTTTTTCAACCGTTGGCTTATCCCCTAGTCTTTCTCCGTATGGTGGGTTCCCAACAATTACACCATATTCCTTTGTCGTCGTAAAATCTTTTACTTGCATTTGTTTGAATTGAATTACATCTCCTAAACCAGCTTCAAACGCATTAGCCTTAGCAATATTTACCATCTTATGATCAACGTCTGAACCAAAAATATCTATTTCTTGATCATATTTTGCAAGATCTTCAGCTTCGTTTCTCGCATCTTCCCATAGCTTATCGGGAATCCAGTCCCATCCTTCGGAAACGAATTCTCGGTTAAAGCCTGGCGCAATATTTTGCCCTATCAAAGCAGCCTCTATTGGAATCGTTCCTGAACCACAAAAAGGGTCAACAAATGGGCGGTCTGGTGTCCAATTTGTTAGCATTACTAGTGCTGCTGCTAACGTTTCCTTAATTGGTGCTTCTCCTTGTTCCGCACGATATCCTCTTTTGTGTAAGCCCGCTCCACTAGTATCAATGGTTATCAAGGCTGTATCCTTTAATAAAGACACTTCAATTTTAAACAGAGGACCATTTTCTTCGAACCAGCTTGTTCTACGATAATGAGTGCTTAAACGGTTAACAATTGCTTTTTTGACGATCGCTTGGCAATCTGAAACACTGAATAAAGTTGATTTCACTGACTTCCCTGACACAGGAAACTCAGCATTTTCTGGTAGGTATTTTTCCCAAGGTAATGCCTTTGTTTTTTCAAACAATTCATCAAAAGTTTTGGCTTTAAATTCTCCTACTTTAATTTTCACTCGGTCAGCTGTACGTAACCACAAATTGCTCTTACAAATGGCCATCTCGTCCCCTTGAAAACGAACACGTCCATTTTCAACCGTACACTCATACCCTAAATCTCTTACTTCCTTCGCCACTACCGCTTCAAGCCCCATCGCTGCGGTAGCTATTAATTCAAATTTCGTCATCGTTTCACCTCAGACAGAATGTATCTTGCCTTGTTTATTATATGTATAATACAAGAAAAGCTCTCCAACAGAGGAGAGCTATCATTAGAAAACACTCATACAATTCCATTAATAACGTTCTATAAGCCATGTTTTGTTCCTTTGTACTACCATCGACTGATCGTCTCGTACTCAGGTGGCAATCATCTATCTACAGATTCAAATGAACCTGTCCTTCCCCTCGTTCATTTCCTAAGAGAAGGTGCCCCTACCATAATTTGGGTTTCTCGCTCGTGGGGTTTACCTCGTTCCACCCCATTCATTTCTAAATGGGCTCCGTCACTGTGGCACTTTCAAGGTATTCATGCCATATCCTAATGGACTTAGGCATTTTCCCTGCCGTCAGCCAAGTATAAACCTAGCTGCCCTAGCTTATGAATTGGCTAGGCACGAACACTACGGTCATCTCAGACCGTGCGAGCATGGACTTTCCTCTACAATTCACTTACGATCCTTGCAGCGATTACCCGAACGTTATTAACGAACAATACATATTATATGTAATTGTGAATGAAATATCAATGCCTTCTTACATGGTAATTTCTGTTAATCGTATAATTTACTACCGAAAACATGCTTTTCTAGATTTGATAATCTTTTGAGAATATCAAAATTTGTTGTACCAGCGGATGGTTGCTGAACGGAAGGTCTTCTTACAGCATCTTCTAATTGTTTCTTCAAACGTGCGTTTTCCTGTTGAAGTTCTTCAATCTCTTGCTGTAGAATCTCATAATCTTTAATTACTACATCAAGAAATTTGTCAACATCCTCTGGCTTGTAGCCTCTCATGGCTGTTTTAAATTCTTTTTCCAATATGTCTTTCGCAGTTAGCTTCACTTTATCTATTTGCATTTATTATTTCACCTCGGTCACTCAAAGAAACATTATCTATATTTTTTCAAAAATATGCACTTTTGTCAATTTTTCTTTTATATGGGTCACTTTTAATAAAAATCTTTTTGCTTTTGCTGTTCTTCTTCGACTAATAATTGAAGGTCGTAGAAGGTTATTTGTGTGATGGGATATTCATTATTCTCTTGATAATGTTTGGCGGTTTGAAGTAAGTATTTCGGGCTTCCGTCTCTTTCTTCGTCATATACAAGAAGCAATGCATCCGTTTTTTTGATGGCAAATTGGTTTTTAAGCCGAAATTGGGCTGGACTATCGTACTTCCTTTTTGTAACTGAGTCTACATAGTCGGCCCTCTGGATAATGGAGTGATACCACTCCTTATTTTTATCGCTCCAGTTACCTTCTTGATCTAAAAACGGGGTAATTATTGCTAGTTTTAGGTCCGGATAGTCCTTTTTCCTCAGTTCAATAACGACTTCTGCCGCCCACATTTCTACACCGAGCTGACCTGATACCATTACCCATTCAAGCCCTTGGTCTAACAGCTGAAGAAGGGCTTTTTTTATAGCCAGTTTTATGTATACAACGCCAGGATCATTTTCTTTGAATATACCTAACTCACTGGCCTTATAACCCGATATATATACCATTTTAATCAATCGATTTGCTCCCTCTCTCAAGGCCTTATATATGAATAAACAAGGGCTTAATAATAAGCCCTTGTAAGAAGTATTATCTTCCAAAAGATGGTCCAGGTCCTGCTCCAAATCCTGGACCTGCTCCAAAGCCTGGGCCTGCTCCGAATCCTGGGCTTGCTCCGAATCCTGGGCCTGCTCCAAAGCCTGGTGCTCCTCCGAATCCTGGCGCTGGAAATGGTCCAGGTACAGGACGAGGTGGTGCAAAGCTTTGAGTATGAGTCACTTCATTAACAACAGACTGTGTTTGTGGGAAGAAGTGTTGGTGTTCAAAATTGGTGTGATTGACAGTTGTTGTATGCTGAGGGTGAATATGTGGCACCACATTGTTTGAGAAAGTATGATTTACACAGCATTTTGTTGGGTGAACAACAGCAGGTAATACATTAGTTGGTCCGCAATGTTTTTTATGCATATTTGAACTTCTCCTTTCGAATAGTGTTTTTTGTGCTTTACAATAACAGCCTATGATAAAGAAGTCCATCTTGTACTAATGCAAATACCTATTTTCGCTGATTTCTTTGTTATTAGACCCAAAGGTTACATTAATGTATAAAAACTTTCCTTTAAGTTCGTAAAAATAATCGCAGTTAAACAGACAACAAGAAAAAACATAAACAAAATTGCTTTATACATCGAATTCATCCATCTCCACTTTTTATTCTAGCATTTATCACTCAATGATACATTTTACCCTCTAATTTAAGGGGAGACAACACCAAAAAGGCGGATTTTGTCGATTATTTTTTTACATTTTTGTTACAAGATTTTCTTGTGATTCTTTCCAGACGTTTTTCGAGATCAAATATCTGATCCATCTTACAATCACTACGTTTTTCAAGTAATAATTTCGCTTTCTCTCCGAACTGAAGTGCCTTCTCATAATCCCTTTTTTTATGTTCATACCACTTAGAAAGTTCAAGTGAGGAGTCAAAGGCAATCACATCGTCAGATACATTCGACAATTTCACCCAAATTTCACTAGCCGCTTCATAATCTTTCTTCTTCTTTAATTGTAAAGATAGTTGCCAGCGAGAATGATAGGCTTCCATACTTTCCCCTGACGCTAATTCTATAAATGTATTTTCAGCAGCCGAATCTTCCCCAAGGTAAGAAAACCAACGGCCCACCTCAAAAGCTTCTTTCACCGTTTGATCATGATCCATTCTTAAAATCTGAAATGTTAAATGGGTATACAAACTAATAAGGGATAGAATATCTATCTCGTTATGTTTGATAATTCCAATCATTCCTTCTGGCTTTTGCGTTTCAACATAGTCAAAGTAAATCATCGGTGCTAAGAATCCTGGAACGTCATCGACTCTTTGAATATCAAGAATTTCCTTCTCGACGATCGATAGCTTTAATCGGTCTAGCTTATGCTTCCATATTCTTCGAGAGGCATGAAACAAATCAAAATGTCCAAATGAAGGTAACTTTGGAACATGATCTTTTAGCAAAGTATGCCTTGTTTTTACTTGTGGCCAATCAAAGGCTTTTCCGTTATACGTCACTAGCGTCGTATAATCAACCTTTTCAAGAAAACTAGTATACAGAGGAATTTCGCTTCCGGGTCGTGGAAGAATATGCTGTCTCACAACAAAATGATTGTCTTCCAACGTGGCATGTCCAAGAAGAAA
Source organism: Robertmurraya sp. GLU-23 (assembly GCF_052983275.1). Classification (NCBI taxonomy): domain Bacteria; kingdom Bacillati; phylum Bacillota; class Bacilli; order Caryophanales; family Bacillaceae; genus Robertmurraya; species Robertmurraya sp. GLU-23. The sequence goes on along the minus strand of NZ_JBRKCV010000001.1, from coordinate 558,508 downwards.
AATCGTATTTCCTACTCCCCCACCCAGTCCTGTTGTTTCTGTATCGAAAAAAAACAATTGCTCTGGTAGAAACCCCTTTGCTGACAGTGGATGAGAGATATTTGATTCATTCCAAGCTTTCACAGCGTCAATAAATTCGCCTAACTGATATCTGCCATGTTGGTAATCAAACGGATACTTTACTTCTCTTACAAGGCAATAATCGTCCTCTAAAAAGTACGGAGTAACTCCATTCTCCTTCCACTCATCTAAAAAAGGGATTTCCTTATTTGACTTTACAGGTAGAGTACTCGAACTTTGTTTCGAGCTCTCTGGAATAGATAGATGAGGTTTTAATCGATTTAGCTTATTTTTCAAACTCAACTGACTCTACCCTTTCCCACTTCATTTTGAAACAAATTTAATATTTTCAAGCAGTCAATCTTTGCCGTTTCCGCCGTAGGATCTGTGCCAATACAAGACGGACAACCCTGATGACAATTACAACGGGTAATCATCTCTTTCGCCTCTTTAATAATTATTTCCATTCCATCATAGATCTTTTCGCTAAGTCCAATTCCACCAGGATAGCGGTCATAGAAAAATAACGTCGGCTTTTCATTGTGCACAGCTTTCACTTGTGGAACGACATGAATATCCTGTGGGTCACACATAACAAATAAAGGAGCAATATGTTTAAACGCATGAGAAATTCCAATTAAGCCTTGATCCAAACGTTCCTCTGGTAATTCAGTGGAGGCTTTTTCAATCGAAATCCACACAGAACTCGTATGAAGCTCAACTTCCGGTAAATGAATTGGTCCGGACCCTATATTTTCATGTGTTTCGAATTTGATTTTTTTAAAGATCGTTGCTTTAGCTAATACGCTAACATCTCCATAAGCAACTTCTACCATTGAATTTTCCCTATTCTTATCAATCTCTAATACTTTTAATTCGACCGCTAAATTGGCGTCCGTAAAATAATCAACAGCTACCTCTCGAACGAATGCCTTCTTTTCCTCCCAATCGAGCTTTTCCACCTGATATTGTGTTCCTTGATGCAAATAAATAGCCTCTTCATGCAGTAAGGTCATACTGGAAAAAAGATCCATTTCACCTATCACACGCGCTTTAGAAACATCTGATTGGTCTATTATGACAACATTATCTTGTGAGGCAGAACGCAAGCTAATATTGTGGGCAGGGAACGAATCATTCATCCAGTAATATTTCTCACCATTTTCAAAAAGCACCCGTTCTTCTACTAAGTATTCTAGAAGTTCTTCAATTTCCGTTTCTCCAAAATAGTCACCTTTCTTAAATGGTAACTCATACGCTGCACACTTCAAATGGTCAATAAGAATAATTAAGTTATCTTTGTTAATTCTCGCTGTTTCTGGGCTGCTTGTAAAAAAATAATCAGGATGCTGTATAATGTATTGATCTAGCGGACTAGAGCTTGCCACAAGTATCACTAACGATTCTCCATGTCTTCTCCCAGCTCTTCCCGCTTGTTGCCATGAACTTGCGATCGAACCTGGATAACCCGTCATAATACATACCTGCAACTGACCTATATCCACTCCTAATTCTAAAGCGTTTGTACTTACGACACCATAGATGTCCCCGTTCCTTAGACCTTTTTCAATTTCTCGTCGCTCCGTTGGCAAATATCCACCCCGGTATCCTCTTATCGCCTTTGGACCAAGTTGATACTTTACAAGCTCTTGGAGATACGATAGTAAAATTTCGACTCTCACTCTGCTTTTCGCAAAAACAATGGTTTGAATTTTATTTTTTAATAATATACGTGCGATATTTCTAACCTCAAGCGTTGCGCTCCTTCGAATATTTAAAGGTTTGTTTACAATGGGAGGGTTATAAAAAAGAAAATGCTTCCTGCCATTTGGTGCACCATTATTATCAATTAACCTCATGTTTGTTTCTGTTAAATGTTCAGCTAACTCAAGTGGATTAGCAATTGTCGCAGAAGTACAGATAAAAATAGGGTTACTTCCGTAAAATTCACAGATTCTTTTCAAACGCCTAATTACATTTGCGACATGACTCCCAAATACACCACGATAAATATGTAGCTCATCAATGACAACAAACTTTAAATTTTCAAATAACGATACCCACTTGGTATGATGAGGGAGAATGGCCGAATGAAGCATATCTGGGTTCGTTATGACGACATGTCCAGCCTTCCTTACTTTTTCTCTTATATTTGCAGGAGTATCTCCATCATATGTGTAACTATTAATTTGAAGCTCTGTTGCTGTTATTAGCTCATTAAGCTCACTTTTTTGGTCCTGTGCTAGCGCCTTAGTAGGAAAGATATACAAGGCTCTAGAATCCATCGATTCGATGACCGTTTGAATAACAGGGAGATTGTAACAAAGCGTCTTACCAGAAGCCGTAGGTGTCACTGCAACCACGCTTTCTCCCCGTCTAATCGCTTCATAAGATGATTTCTGATGAGTAAACAGCCTTCCAATTCCTCTCTCCTGCAATGCCCTTTGTAAGTTAGGATGGAGGTCATTAGGCAATTCCGATGTTTTTGCTTCTCTTTCTTCTATTGTATGCCAATGCACGATTTGGTCTTTAAATTCTTCATTTTTCTTCAACTCAACAATAAGATCTTGTAAACTTTTTCTTACCTTCATTGTACAGATCACCTCTATAACTCTATCATACCGAATAAACGTTCGTAATTAAAGTACTGTTTAAAAATAACAATGTTTCCCACCCATCTATTCTTTCAGCTTTGGATTTTTGGTAAAATAGAAACTAGGTTATTGCTAAGATTGAGGTGTGTAGGAATGAAAAGTACTGAAATTAAAAAAGTATTATCTGAGTTCTCTTTATTTCGAAGCTTAGACGAAGATGAGCTTCAAAAAATTATTGATATATCTATTTCAAGAGATTGGAATCGTGGTAGTCATGTTTTTATGCAGGATGATCCCCTTGAAAACGTATATTTTATCCACTCTGGAAAAGTAAAGATATATAAAAGTGATATTAACGGGAAAGAACAAATCGTTGCGATTTTAAAAAAGGGTGAAATGTTCCCACATGTTGGTTTCTTTCGAAAAGGGGGATACCCTGCGTATGCAGAAGTATTGGAGGCTACAACCTTAGTAGTGGTTCCTATCTTACCATTTGAAAAGGTCCTTATTGAGAATCCTACTCTTTGTATTAAAGTATTTAACGTATTAAGCGAGAAAATTGTCGACCTTCAAGACCGGTTAGAAGAACAAATCCTTAATAATACATATGAACAAATAATTAAGCTACTGATCCGGTTGGCAAAATTACATGGTAAAGAAACAAATGGAATCTTTACGCTAAATGCTGAATTTACTAATAAAGATTTAGCCAATATGATTGGAACGACACGCGAAACCGTTAGCCGTACTCTCACCAAAATGAAAAAAGACGAGCTTATTGAAGTAGATGGCAACGGTACCATGACTTTTGTCCTCGATGAACTACTCGAGGAATTAATTTAATAAAAGTGGACGCATACATGTTGGTATGCGTCCATTTTTCTATTTTCTTAGCTGTTACAAAAGGATGAACCGCCTATATCGAAATTGCATAATCTGTTAGGGAGAATCATATAGAGAGGGGTAGGATCATGTCTAATAATTTGCCAAATAAACCAAATCGTAACGATCGTCCTGAACCGTTCGGAGAGATTGCCAAAGCGATGAATGACTTTTTTCAAGAAAGACCAGTCAGAGGTTTTTTACAAAGCATTGATGAGTTCTTCAACCTTCCGTTTGCGACCTTTCCCGTTTCTGTGAAAAGTTACGACAGAGAGCATCATATTGTTGCTGAACTTCCAGGTATTAAAAAGGAACAAATTAGTATCGATGTCCTTAATAACACACTGTCGATTACAGTAAAAAATGGAGAAGTGATTATTGAAGAAGATGAGGTTCATAAGGTCTATAGTAGGAAAAATAAAATGCAACAAATGAGTAGAACTATTACTCTTCCCCAGCCAATAAACGAAAAAAAGGTGAAGGCCTCTTACCATGATGGCTTGCTAACAATTATTGTGCCGAAGCTGCCTGGAAAGAAAATTAATATTATTAATGACTAAGCAGACTTTATTCTGCTTTTTTTTTCCGTATAAAAAGGTATAGGGCACCCCTATACCTTAAACATGCCTCCAAGACCCTTTACCATCGAAGAGACTTGGGTGACTGCATTCATCATCTGACCAGCTGTATCAACCATTTTGTTAACGTCAAATGTTCCATCTTGTGTTTTAAAAGAGTTCATTATTGATTTCACACCAGTTGGCGGCCTTGGTATAGCAGATTGCTTAGGATAAGGATGTGAAAATGGTTGGCTAAATTGACCATACGCAAATTGATTGTGATACGATATTTCAGGTTCTTGAAGAGGATTATGAAGAACGGCTTCCGAAAGCTTATGCTTCTTTTCTTGTGAGTAAGGTTGATTTCCCTGATATGGATAATCAAAACCCTGTCCCTGAAATCCTCCCCCACCGTATGGATATGCTGGGCCATAAAAGGATTCATTAGGAAAATAATTATAACCATTTTGTACCGGTCCAGAGTAGTTCATATTGTACATAGGAACATTCATAGGTTGTTCAAAGTAGTTGGCGTATGCCTCTGGCCGAGTATGGACTGCTTCATTTCCCCACATATAAGGATAGGCTTCATTCATCATCGGTTGAAATTGTGGACGATTATATCTTGATCGATTATATCTTTGACCGAACAAGGGCACACAACCTCCTTTCTTATATTCACTGCTATAATTTATGTTTCATCCGCCTAGATGGTGAATAAAGAATAAAACATCTGCTATAAATCACCATTTTTGTCTAACGGTGTCGGAAGTCTCAATATTTAAAAAAACATCAGTTTGTGCCTCCACATGATACGATAATAGAGAAGAAACAACCTATATAGAGGGGGAATTTAGGTGAATATTCAAGAATTAAAAAATCATTTCCAATCAATTAAAAAATACGAAACACAAGACGTAAACGAGTTATTAGACTTTGTTAAGAAATGTTATATTTACAATGAAATAACTACTTGTGAATACCGTAATCTTGTTTATGAACTTGAAACACTAGGTGCAAAAACCCCTGAACTTGAATCATCTTTATAAAATACATTCGTAAAATGTTAAAAAAGTAGCACCTCTCCGAAATGGCGAGTGTGCTACTTTTTATGTTTCATATTGATTTATATTTGTTCGTAATACGGTTAACACATATCTTACAGATTGAAGGTAATTTATGAATCTTGTTCGACTTGTTTCCGGAAAAAAGGCTTGTACAGAAATCATTTCCATTTGTTCCGCTGCCGATTCAATTTGAGCAATATGAAGATTCTTCGGTCGGTTTTCCCCAATCCAAGCCACCGATTCCTTTCTCCAGTGATCAACCACCTCTTTTACTTCGTCAGCAAATGGTTTAACTTGGGTAAAAAAGTCACCCTTCTCACCTGACATCTTCACGGATAGAAATGTATCTTCTATTTCCTTTGTGTATCCGTACAAACGTTCATTTAATTGTTCTAACATTGAAAGATTATCCAAGTTGCCATGCTCCTTTATCACATATACCCCTACTATAAAGGATAAACGAGAAAATTGAAAAGTTTAAGCAGTCGTTCTCTTATGTTGTCTATCATTAGTAGACTTATTTTGGGCTAAATTGAATTTCCCCTCTAGTATATAATAGCGGTTTTCCGTTTTCCATAAGCTTTTTTGTTGTTGCTTTAACATATCTGATTCTACATCTGGCAATTTAAAATCAATGGATTTCTCTAGTTCCACAAGATCATTTTGTATTTCAGAAAGCATTTGTAAAATATCTGATTTTAGAATCATCGAACATCCCTCCAAGAATATTTTTCAGCTCTAAGTAAATCTCTTTTGTACTTATTCTTTGTCTTCTTCAAACCTCCTTCCCTTATGACAAAACTAGAAGCAATTCGCCAAAAGAAGTGTAAAATTTTTGTTCTCCCAACTAGGTTTCGACATGAATGAAAAAATGAAGGATGAAACAAACTAATCTCGGAGGTGGTAAAGAATGAAGAAGAGAAATCAAAACAATGAAAAAGAAAATACTCAACCGAAAAAGCTGGAAGAAACAAAACCTGGGTACGGAGATAAAAAGCTTGAAGGTATTGACCGTCCTTCAACATAAAGATATAAAAAGCAAGAATCTAAGAGGATTCTTGCTTTTTATATCCGTTTCTTCAATTGAAGTAACTTATAACACATAATAAAAAAACGAATTTGTTTCTGTTTGTTGGAGTACCAATGAGTCATTTCCCATGGGTGTCGGTGAGTAATCTCCGTATTGAACCATTTATTTTTCACACGAGGCAGTTTTGTCCACTCATTCGGAAGATGGATATGGTGTTTAATAACTGGGTAGGTTTCTCTTAAGACGGGAGTAGTTTCTTCCTTGTTTTTCATAAATTGTTCGTAATCATGCCTCGACCCCGTGTGTTCCGTTGTTTTTGCAAAATGAAAGACCTTCGAGAATATTTCGGGATCAAACAGAATATCAGCTAATCTTTTACCTAAATCAATTCGGTTATCCACCTCTTGAAAGCCAAATACACTTGCTCCATAAAGCTCTCCATGATGAGTAGGAAATAAAACGGCACTAAAATGAAGATAATCCTGAAAAGCAAAGAGAATTGAGTGAAACACTTTTTTATTATAGATTGGATGCTCAATGACTGGTTTTTGAATGACATTTTGCTCATTGATGATGAGTGCCGTCATCAGTCTTCTTTTATCTTTCTCCCTCCAATAATACGCCCATTCATTAATCATAAAAGACGAGACATGAAAATATCGCAATAAGTGAAACATCGGAGTATTTAGTTTCGTCGAATATTCATACAGCAACAATTGGGGGTAGGCATCCTGAAAAATTAACCAATTCGCTCGTTCATAGGTTAAATACAATTGTTTTCTGGTTTCTGCTTCTAAAGCCTGAGGAAACCACTTACCTTCTAAGTCACACATATTCCAGCCAGCATTTCTTGACACCATACTTGCTAAAAAGGACCAAAGAATATCCGAGTGATTTAAAAAATACGTAAAATACGCATCGGTTCTTGAAATATTGTCAATATTACTCGACTCAACTTTTTTCATTATTTCTGTAACCAATTGCTGCTCATCAAAATGATTAAAGGTATTTTTGATATCTTTTTACTCCCTTCAAATGCTATCTTACGTTATAATTCGTTAATCAGTAGTTTTTATTCACCCTATATGGAGCCAATTTTGGTATGATAGTGTAGTTAAAGAGGTGTTAAAAAATGAATATTCATTATCCAAATGGAAAAAAGTTTATGAATCAGTTAAGCACCAGTCAAACAGTGAAGACACGAAAGGACCCAACCTATAGCAACCGAGGAATGACGTTAGAGGAGGATTTAAACGAAACAAATGAATTTTACTTGTTAAATAATATTGCCGTTATTCATAAAAAACCAACACCGGTTCAAATTGTAGAGGTAAATTATCCAAAAAGAAGTGCTGCTGTAATAAAAGAAGCCTACTTCAAGCAAGCCTCTACAACTGATTACAACGGCGTATATAAGGGGAAATACATTGATTTTGAAGCAAAGGAAACAAAAAATTTAACTTCTTTTCCCCTACAAAATTTTCATGCGCACCAAATTCAGCACATGGAAAAAGTCATTCAACAAGATGGAATTTGCTTTGTTATTCTTCGTTTTTCAAGTACAGAAGAAGTATTTCTGTTAGAAGCAAAGCAATTGTTATCGTATTGGGAGCGTATGAAAGAAGGAGGCCGAAAGTCGATTACAAAAGAGGAGTTACTTTCGACAGCACATCTTATTTCACTTGGCTTTCGCCCCAGAATTGACTATATTAAGAAAATAGATTGTTTATATAATCTCTAATTTTTATCTTTTTCTTAAGGGAAAGGAAGCTTTTTTAGTAAGAAAGGAAGGAAACAAATATGGCAGAGCAATATCAATCTAGAGAGGAGCGCCGCAAACAGTTAGAAAAGCAGAAACAATCTAATAAGAAAAAAGGCAAAAAGCCTACAAAAGGATTGTTCATGAAGATTTTTCTTATCCTTGTCGCACTTGGAATTACAGGGATTGTTGTCGGTGCTGCTACATTTGCATATATGATTAAAGACACTCCAGAACTTGATGAAGCACTTTTAAAGGATCCGATTTCCTCCCAAGTCTTTGATATGAACGGAGATCCTTTCACAGAGATTGGGTCCGTAAAAAGGGACTATGTAAATTATGAAGATATACCGGAAACGGTTAGAGACGCTTTTATTGCAACGGAAGACTCTCGCTTTTTTGAACATAATGGAATTGACTTGATTCGTTTAGGTGGCGCGGTTATCGCGAACGTCACCGACGGCTTCGGTTCTGAAGGAGCTAGTACGATTACACAGCAGGTTGTAAAAAATTCCTTCTTAACTCATGAAAAAACTCTTTCACGTAAAGCACAAGAAGCATGGCTTTCTTTTCAGCTAGAACAACAGTATACAAAGGAAGAAATCTTTGAAATTTACGTAAATAAAAACTGGATGGGTAGTGGCGGACACGGTGTTGCCACAGCTGCGAAAACCTATTACGATAAATCCTTAGATGAGCTTACATTAGATGAAGCAGCATTATTAGCTGGTTTACCACAAAGTCCAGCAAATTACGACCCTTTCAAATATCCTGAAAAGGCTAAAAAACGTAGGGATATTGTTCTCTCTTTAATGAATCAACACGGCTATATTACAGAGGAAGAGATGGTAGCTGCACAATCGGTTGATGTATCTGCTGCACTTGTCCCAGAAGACAAACGCGAGACCAATGGGGAAATTGCCTATGACTCCTTTGTAGGACAGGTTATTAAAGAAATTGAAGAAAAGTATCCTGATCTTGATCCGTTCTCTGAAGGCTTAAAAATTTACACAACATTAGATACAAGTGCTCAAGAATATGTAGAACAAATTCTTGATGGCAATGAAATTGTGGAATTCCCTGATGAAAAATTCCAAGCAGGGATCACCTTACTAGATACAAAAACGGGCGCCATTCGTGCACTCGGTGGTGGAAGAAACCAAACACAAACATTCGGATTTAACTACGCCACTGACCCTAGACGTCAGCCTGGATCGACTATTAAACCGGTTTTAGACTACGGTCCTGCGATTGAATACTTGAATTGGGGAACGTATCAGACATTAGTGGATGAACCATATACGTATTCAAGCGGGCAAGAAATAAATAACTGGGATAACAAGCATATGGGCTCGATGACGATGAGAACAGCTCTTGCTCTTTCACGTAACATACCTGCCTTAAAAGCGATGCAAGAAGTTGGGCTTGATAAATCAAAAGAATTCGGCGCGAAACTAGGAATACCTGTTAGTGAGTTAACAGAATCCTATTCCATTGGTGGATTAGGTGGAGCCGATAAAGGCGTTTCCTCCCTCCAGATGGCGGGTGCATATAGCGCATTTGGAAATAACGGCTTTTACACAGAACCATATTCCGTCGTTACGATTGAACTTCGTGATGGAACAAAGCTTGATTTAAAACCTGAAACTGAAGTGGTTATGAAAGATTATACGGCATTTATGATCACTGATATGTTAAAGGATGTTTTAACTTACGGTACGGGTTCTCGTGCCAGAGTAGACGGCCTTGCAGTCGCTGGTAAAACAGGAACAACGAACTATCCTAAGGCAGAAAAAGACAAATATGGTATCCCAACCGGTGCTGTTCCTGATTCTTGGTTTGTTGGTTACACAACCAACTACACAGCGGCGGTCTGGACAGGATATGATGATCGTACAAAAAATTGGCTAACAAGCGACGAACAGAAAATCTCTCAGTTAATCTTTAAAAACCTTATGACCCAAGTATCTCAAGGAAAAGAAACGGCTGACTTTGCAGTACCTAACAGTGTAGAAAAAGTACGAATTGAAAAAGGGACATTCCCTGCAAAACTAGCAAGCGAATATACTCCTAATGATCAAGTAATCATTGAGTATGCAGTTAAAGGAAGTGCACCAAAACAAGTATCAAATAAATATGATAAGCCTTCAGCACCTAGCAATTTAAAAGTTACTCTTGATGAAGCGACGAAGGAACTTCTTGTAACTTGGGAATACAGCGGTGACAATGCGGAAGGCGTGCAATTCCAGTTATACGGATCCTTAAATGATGGTGGAGAACAACTTCTAAACACCACTGCAGAGAAGCAGGTTCGCTTAAAAGCAGAAACACCTGGCTATTATACCTTCAAGGTAATTGCCGTTCGTGATACTCAGCTAAGTGAAGCAGTTACTACAACCATAGAAGTAGTGATTCCTCAAGAGGAAGAAGAACAAGAGGTGGAAGAGGAAGAAACCGAAAATGAGGAAGGTACCGACGAGGGAACTACCGAAACGGGAGAAACAGGCGGTAATTCCAATACTGGAAATACTGGTACTGGTACTGGAACTGGTAATGGTAACGGGAATACTAGTACAGGAAATACTGGTAATACTAACAATCAAGGATCAGGTAATAATTAAAAAAAGGCATCTTTAGTATTTTTCTAAAGATGCCTTTTTTGCGTATTGTTTTTCCAGTTCTTTAAAGAGCTCTACTAATTGCTTATAAGAGTGGAAAGAACCCCGTCGCCCCTGGATAAAACTCAATCTTTCCTCGACATTAATGGGCTTAATTTTCACTTCTTTCCATGAAACATTATCAGGTATAGGTTCCATATTATTTATTAATAGTAACATTTCATGAAATACAGATAAGCCTTTATCCATGAGCCTAGCCGTTTCTTGTTTTTCTCTAATTTTAATAAGCTCCTCAATCTGTCTCTCTATATTTTTCCACTCTCGAAATCCAATTTGAATATCATTTTTGCTCATGAACTACCAGTTGACCTTTCATTCTCTTTTTTCCTTCTCGGCATAAGTTTAGTAAAGGACAGCTTGGACACTGAGGGTTTTGTGCTTTGCAATGATATCTGCCAAAGAAAATCATTCGGTGGTGGGTTACTGACCACTCTTCCCTCGGTACTTTTTTCATTAGTGTTTTCTCAACTTCTAGTACAGAATCCTTCCAACGACATATGGCCAGTCTTTTACTCACTCTTTCAACATGAGTATCCACCGCAATGGCTGGTATACCAAAAGCAACTGACACGACTACGTTAGCTGTTTTTCTACCAACACCAGGAAGCTTGGTTAGCTCATCGCGATCCATAGGTACTTCCCCATTGTACTCATCTAGTAGAAGTTGAGAGAGCTTTTGGATATTTTTTGCTTTATTTCGAAAGAGACCAATTGACCTGATGTCATTTTGGAATTCTTCAAGTGAAACTTTCAAATAATCTTCTGGAGTTTTATATTTTTCAAACAAAGTTTTTGTTACCTTGTTTACAAGTACATCTGTACATTGGGCAGATAATGCCACTGCTATCACAAGTTCAAAAGCATTTGAATGATTTAATTCACAATGCGCTTCAGGAAACATTTCACCCATCGTATCCAAACAAAATCTTATTTGCTCTTTATTCAGCATTTCATCCACTCAACTTTCAAAAAAATGTAAAAAAAATGAGAGACTATGCTCTCTTGCACGATTTATTGTTCAAGCCAATTATAAAATGGAATAGGTTCGGTTTTATTTTCTGGTCGATCAATTTGTTTATTTTTCGCTTGTGATTGATGTGGCCTAAATCTTTTTCCATAATTTTTTGCCTGATCAACGGTTTTGATTCCGTTCTTTTTCCACTCAAAAAGAATGCGATCAATATATCTGAAATTCAACTTACCTGAAATAACAGCTTCCTTTAATGCTGCCTTAATAATCACAGGGTCATGCCGATCATCATCCATCCAGAGAGCAAGGGTCTCGCACTCAAATGGCGATAATGGTCTACCAAATTCCTGTTCAAAGCATGTATACACATCCGTTTCTACTGTTTGTTGCTCCATAAAAACTTTGGCTTTTTTCTGTTGTAGAAAAACATCTAAAAGCTTATCCCATAGAGGATCCAGAGAATATTTCTCAAAACGAATTCCATCGCTCGAATGCCCATCTTCAATCTCAATGAGTCCCTTTTGAATAAGTCGGCGAAGCATATCTGAGCACTGAGTGCTGGTAATTGTCATTAGAGAAGATATCTCATTCGGGGTTGGAAAACCATTGCCTCTTTCGGTAAAACTATATACGTGAATTAATAGTAATAATTCAAGTTCATCAATATTAAGAAGTTTATAAGAAGTTAATAGAGCATTAGGGATTGTGGTATTCCCTAGTTTCATCCAATCAAGCATATTCTCTTTCATTCAAGACACCTCCCCTTTAGTATAACATGAAGTAAGATGTTCAGTAAGGAACTTTCAGTGATTGCCAAATATATACTAGACCAAAATAAAAGGAAGTAGGTACTAGTAAGGTGTGATTTCCGCTGCGGCTGGACGCTTTCCGCGGGCAGGGCCGAGCCGCTTCCCTCGCTACGCTCAGTCCAGGGTCTCAAAGTTTTAAGAGTATACCTGCTGATTGGAGCGGAGGGTGCTTGACTCCTGGGGGATCCAGCGGGACAGGTGAGACCCCGCAAGAGCAAAGCGATGAGGAGGCTCACCGCCCGCCCCCCGGAAAGCAAGCGCCCGGAGCGGAAATCAGCCTTTTCCCACCATTTTCAAACAAAAAAATGACAAAAGGTAGCGAGAAGTGATTCTCACTACCTTTTGTCGACAATCTGAAAGCTCACATAAGCGAGCTTCTTCTTTGATTAAGGATACAAGCGGTTTAATAAACGTGGGAATGGAATGGTTTCTCTAACATGCTCGACACCACTTATCCAAGCTACTGTTCTTTCTAACCCAAGACCGAATCCTGAATGCGGAACAGAACCAAATTCTCTTAATTGTAAGTACCATTCATACGCTTCTAAAGCTAGTCCATGATCCGTTAAGCGTTGCTTTAAAAGCTCATGATCATGAATACGCTCTGACCCACCGATAATTTCTCCATATCCTTCTGGAGCAATTAAATCTGCACATAAAACAACATCATCACGGTTTGGATGTGGCTGCATATAAAATGGCTTTAAAGTTGTCGGATAGTGGGTAATAAATACAGGCTTATCATAGCTCTCTGCAATCGCCGTCTCATGAGGTGCACCAAAATCATCACCCCAAGAAATATCTGTGAAGCCCTTCTCGTGTAAGAATTTAATGGCATCATCATAACTAATTCTAGGGAAAGGTGCTTGAATTTTCTCGAGCTTCTCTGTCTCTCTACCTAATGTCTTCAATTCTAATTGGCAGTTTTTCAAAACAGATTGAACAATATGTGACACATATTGTTCTTGTACTTCTAAGTTTTCTTCAAACTCCACAAATGCCATTTCAGGTTCAATCATCCAAAACTCAATTAAGTGTCGGCGAGTCTTTGATTTTTCTGCCCGGAAAGTAGGTCCAAACGAAAAAACCTTACCTAGCGCCATGGCTGCAGCTTCCATATATAACTGTCCACTTTGTGAAAGATAAGCATCCTCGTCAAAGTACTTTGTTGCAAATAATTCCGTTGTCCCCTCAGGTGCACTACCTGTTAAAATCGGAGGGTCCACCTTTGAAAATCCTTGCTCATTAAAAAACTCATACGTAGCTCGGATAATTTCATTACGAACCTTCATCACCGCATGCTGACGTTTAGAACGTAACCAAAGATGTCTATTATCCATTAAGAACTCTGTTCCATGTTCCTTTGGTGTAATTGGATAGTCAACGGATTGATGAATCACATCAATTCCTTTAACTTGCAGCTCATAGCCGAATGGAGAACGCTCATCTTTTTGTACCGTTCCTGTCACATATACAGAGGATTCTTGCGTGATTCCTTTTGCTTGCTGAAATACTTCTTCATCTACTTCTGCTTTAACAACAACACCTTGAATGAAGCCTGTCCCATCGCGAAGCTGAAGGAAAGCTATTTTTCCACTAGAACGCTTATTAGCAATCCAAGCTCCGATTTTAACATCTTCTCCAACATATTTGTGAACTTGTGAAATAGTTGTTTTATTCACGACAATTCCCTCCAAAAATCTAAAAAGAAGCTAAAAGTATGTATAAAATATATGTTTATAACACCTATAAGTAAGTATCAACTTCTCTTTAACAGTTTAAACTTCGTTTGAAATGCGTAAAGTCCCATCTCATTATACAATTCGAAATATAGACTATCAAGTTTATATCAAAGAAAAAACAGAATGCCTTGGCACTCTGTTTCATTATGTTAAGCCATTTTATTTTCTACAAAGGTTTTCATACGTTTAATAGCTTCTTCTAACTGGTTTAATGACGTCGCATACGAGAGGCGAATATTATCAGGTGTTCCGAAACCAGAACCTGGAACAACCGCGACCTTTGCCTCCTCAAGTAAACCTTCCACAAATCCGTCTACTGAATCATATCCACAGGCTTGAGCCGCTTTGCTTGCATTTGGGTATAGATAAAATGCACCTTGTGGCTTCACACAGGTAAAGCCTGGGATTTGTAATAGCTGATCAAAAATAATGTTTAAGCGCTCTTCAAAAGCCTTTTTCATTTCAGAAACAGGTTCCTGTGAACCGTTATATGCCGCAATTGCACCAAACTGAGCAGTTGTCGTAGGGTTTGATGTACTATGACTAGCAAGATTGGTCATGGCAGCAATAATTTCACGATTTCCTGCTGCGTATCCAATTCTCCATCCTGTCATGGAATGTGACTTCGACACGCCATTAATAATAATCGTTTGTTCTTTTAATTCAGGTGATAATTGAGCAATAGAAATATGTTTATTTTCTCCGTAAACAAGCTTTTCATAAATCTCGTCAGAAACGATTAATACATTTTTTTGCAAACAAATTTGCCCTAGCTCAAATAGCTCCTTTTCTGTATACAACATTCCCGTTGGATTACTTGGAGAATTGATAATTACCGCTTTTGTCTTTTCTGTAATGGCGTCAGATAATTGAGCAGGTGTAATTTTAAACTCATTTTCTTCAAGTCCATCGATATAAACTGGTTGTCCTCCAGCTAACTTTACTTGTTCAGGGTAACTTACCCAGTAAGGAGTTGGGATGATGACTTCATCCCCCTCGTCTAAGATAACTTGAAAAAGTGTATAAAGAGCGTGTTTTGCTCCATTGGTAACAATGATTTCTTTTGCTGAATAGTCAATGCCTTGATCTTCTTTAAACTTTGTCGCAATCGCAGCTAAAAGCTTTGGCAACCCTGCAGAAGGAGTGTACTTTGTTTGACCTTCATTCATTGATGCCACAGCAGCATCAATGATATGCTGTGGCGTATTAAAATCTGGCTCACCAGCACCTAATCCAATCACATCATGGCCTTCTTCCTTTAATGCTTTTGCCTTTGCAGTAATTGCTAAAGTTGTCGATGGTGTTAATGCCTTTACTCTTTTCGCTAATGCAAATCCCATTTTCTTTGCCTCCAAAATCATAAGTTCTTTATTTCTCTAACTTCTTCCCCTGTTTCAAAATCAATATAGAAGTAGTTAATCTTATCGTTGTTTGAGCGATAGTAAATTTCCCAAAGTGGGTTGTTCTTTTCCATCCCTAAACGAACATCTATAATTTGGTCGGGAGATACTTCATTAGATAAAGTATTAATCGCTTCAGACTTTGTGATTCCATCTTCTGCCGGTAAGACCACTATTTTTCCACCTTTTTCAGGAATCCAAGCAATCAGCTTTTCCCCTTCTTTGTTGCTGCCTTGAACAACATAATACGCATCCGATCCATGGTATAGCGAAAATTCCGTAATATCAGTTATTTCCGTTTCTTCCATAGTGATTGCTGTAGCACGACTTTCCGCATCAGCAATTGGCGCAGTTGCGTTTAAATATATTTTAATCATAATTCCGATGAGGATAATTACTCCAATTATTGCTATCCAAAACCACTTCTTCATGAATTTAGCACCACTTTATGTACGATAAATAGTAAATACTGCTTTTGAGTTATCTTGTTGATCTAGAGCTAGACCGAACATTAAATTCTCTCTTTTTAACGTCCGATTTAAGGCATCGACCACCTTATAAAGGTCTGATGTATACTCAACCTTTACAGTTGACAATACCTCTATTTTACTTTCCACTACATATTTCACTCCATTCTCTAATATTTGTTAGCAATAGCTTTTTCAGAAAAGGTTACAATATATTTAAGCAACTGCTTATTTCTTATCAAACATTATAACAGCTTTTGAGCGATTGATATTAAATTTTTTTCTAGTTCACACACAATTTTCCCGCGCTGTATAAGCGCGGACTTTTTTATTCCTCTGACTTGGAAATAGATATGATTTCATAGTTCTTAGGAGTGAATTTAATTGTTAAAATTCCGTGCATTTTAGTGTAATGAACATCAAGCCAAATATCTTGAAGTAGCTTTAATATATCCTGATGGGGAGCTAGATGCTTAGATTGAAATATGACAGCCAATTGAGGATCCATATGTCTTAATAATTTTTCATTTATGGAATTCTCCACTGCAAATTGTGGAATTTTGACGATATTAACATTTGAAAGATCAAACTTTAACAACGTACGATTTGATTCCTCGGTCATTGATGTAAGAATGAGAAATCGGCTACTCTTGTATGTGAAAGAAAGGTCCAAGCCTTCTTCCTTAGAAGCACCATTATATAAAACTTCTGCTTCAAGATTTTCGACAAGCATTTGCTTTGTACCCTGTGCCCATAGATGTATTCCAATATCCTGTATCTCATTACTTCCCGTTTTTATCGTTTCTATTTTTTCTGCAATAGACTTGCTTGTGATAACCTGCTTTACATCATAAAATTCAGCAAGCATATTTAAATTTCCAACATACCCTTCTTCCGGACTCGTTAAGATGATAGTTGAAATATGATTAACCTTATACAGTTTTAATACGCGCTTTAGTTCTTCCTCTGAATCTTGATGACCTGTATTAACTAAGATATGTTCTCCTTGTCCATTTTGGATAAGTGTGGCTTCCCCATTTGTTAAAGGCAAAAATGTAACGGCTAATTCATCATCTTTTAAGTTCAAGTCAATGCTTTCTACTTCAGCAGGAATAAACGGCGAATCCGCAGGTATGTAATACCAATTTGCTACAATCAGGCAGATCGTAAAAATAAAACTCATTATTCGTCCCCCCTAATACTCTAAATTGTAGTTTGTGATGTTTAAGAAAATTTATCCATTTAGAGGGGACATGTTATTTAAAGCCATTCTTCTATTATGGTTAACATTTCATTAATGTCTAATGTTTTTACTGGAACGGTAGGAATCGATTTTAAAAAGGCCTTCCCATACGTGGTTGTCACAATTCTACGATCGAAAATGATAACAAAACCTCTATCTGTTTTTTTTCTGATTAACCTTCCAAAACCTTGTTTAAATCGTAATACTGCTTCAGGTAATGAATGCTTTGAAAACGCATTTTGACCTTTTGCTTGAATTAATTCTCCTTTTGCTTCCGCAATTGGGTCGTCTGGAGGTGTGAAAGGTAATCGAACAATAATCAGGCAACTTAGAGCTTCCCCTGGTATATCAATCCCTTCCCAGAAACTGCTTGTTCCTAATAAGATAGATTTTTCAAACCGTTGAAAATTTCTAGTCAGTCTCGATCTACTTCCACTTGTAATTCCTTGAGCAAATAGAACATAGTCATCTAATAAACCACTTTCTTTTATTAAGTCATACGTTTTCTTTAACATATCATACGAAGTAAAGAGTATCAGCATTCTTCCCTTTGTTGCTTCTGCAATTGAGATGATATGTTCAGTAATGGCTGCCACATAATCTGATAAAGGTCCCTTATTTATTTCTGGTAAATCTTCCGGGATTAATACTTGAACCTGCTCTTTATAGGCAAACGGAGAAGGAATATGCAGGGTACTACAATTCTCTTTTCCAAGCCCTAATGAATCCAAAACATAATCAAATGATTGATTTACTGTCATAGTAGCAGAAGTAAGTATCGCACTTTTTTTCTTATCAAAAAAATGTTCCTTTAAAAATTCAGAGATAATTACAGGTTGAGAATAGATAGAAGTTAAATTTTGCGTTGCCCTTCCATCCATTTCAATCCAGGTTACATGTGAAGGTAGAGGTTGAATAATCAGATTTTTCATTTGATTGCGGATCTGTTCAATCTCATCTAAAAACGAAATCACTTCATTCATTGTGATTTTTTGATGATCATCAAGGGTAAGTTGATGGCTTTTTACAGCATCCA
The DNA here is from genome assembly GCF_052983275.1 of Robertmurraya sp. GLU-23. Classification (NCBI taxonomy): domain Bacteria; kingdom Bacillati; phylum Bacillota; class Bacilli; order Caryophanales; family Bacillaceae; genus Robertmurraya; species Robertmurraya sp. GLU-23. The sequence continues at coordinate 540,211 of NZ_JBRKCV010000001.1, read as the reverse complement.
CCCATTTACATACGGTCTCATATAAATCCTTCAATAAAAACTGACATCGCTCTGCAGATGCAACCGCCGAGTGCCACTCTTTAGCTGATTCATCATGGGTCACTCTTTTAATCAATCTTTGGTTTCCTTTTTTTGCGTTCTTTTTTACAAATAACGCAATCGCTCTAAATAAGTCGTCTAATTCAAACTGAAGTTCAACGATTATTTCATTTACTTGAAAAGAGTGCAAAAGTTGATGGTCGTCTTCAATAGGCAATTTCAAAAAGATTTGCTCTAATTCATAGAAAGTTTGTCTTTGATCGGAACTACCAAACTGACTTATAAGCATTCTTAATGATAAATAATCAATAGATTGATTAAAACTCTTCCCAACAGCTTTTTCAAAATGATGAGCTTCATCGATAATGACAAATTCAAAAGGAGGAAGGATACTATGCTCTGCATTCAAGTCAGCCATTAACAATGAGTGATTGGTAATAATAATTTTTGCATCATTTACCCGTTGTCTAGTAAGAAAATAGAAATCGTGAGATAGCCATGAACGATCCTTCACGAAGGACGAACTATCATTTTTTATACGATTCCAGTAAAGGAGACCACCACTTGATAAGTTCAGTTCCTCATAATCACCTGTTATTGTTTGTGTGAGCCAGACTAAGATTTGCATCTTTGTTAAGCTTGTATCGTAATTATCTTCTTCCTCGTATAAAGTTTGGTGAAACTTTTCTAGGCTTATATAATGGTGTCTCCCCTTTAAGAGAACTACTTCTATAGGGAAGTCTACCATTTTTTTTAGCAATGGTATGTCCTTTGTTAGCAACTGCTCCTGAAGTTGGGTCGTGTACGTACTTACCACGATTTTATGATTTGTGTTGTTGGCAAATATCGCTGCTGGTAACAAATAACCCAATGATTTACCGACCCCAGTTCCGGCTTCAATCAGGGCATGACGCTCCTCTTGGAAAGCGGAATACACATGGTCGAGCATTTGAACCTGACCTTCTCGTTTCTCATAATCCTTAAATGCCTTTTGAAACATTGCTTCTTTTTCTTGGGTCGTGCTCGGATAGATTCCCTCTGTAGGATGTTCTATCTCGTCTAACTCTTCTTTTTTCCTCAATACAAGACCCTGAAATATTTCTAGTCCTTCAGGGATCACGTCTCTTGAACTAGACTTTCCTAGTACATACTCATCTAGCAACAAGGATATATCACTTTTCAAGCCTCCAGCGAGCTTTAAGAGTTGTCTTAAAGTGACTTCAGGAAGATCCCTTAACAAATTAATTAAAATAAGGAATAGCTCTGCTGTTACATATGCATCACTATCAGCCTGATGTGGGCGATCGTGTGCTAACCCCTCTTGAATCGAAAGGTCGGTTAATTTAAAGCTATCAGCAGTAGGAAAGACAATTCTCGAGAGCTCAACTGTGTCAATAACTGGTCCAAAAAATCCTTCATACCCCGAATAAATTAACTCTTCCTGTAGAAAAGAAAGGTCAAATAAAACATTATGAGCGACAAAAAAAGCGCCATCTAATAAGTGTAAAATTTTCGGTGCTATCTCAGAAAAGGTTGGCGCGTCCTTTAACATGTCATTATTAAGACCAGTCAACTCCTCGATAAAAAGAGGGATCGGTTTATCTGAACTTACCAAAGAAGAAAACGTTTCTTTGATTTCGCCATTTTCTACCACTACAGCGGCAAATTGAATTATTTTATCCCCTTTTTTCGGTGAATTTCCTGTGGTTTCTAAATCTACTACTACAAAACGATTTGTCATTCGTCACACCTCGAACATTCATTCAATCAAACGGTAACACAAATTAGCCAAAAGAAAAAGTAGAAGCCATTGATTGAATTGCATTTGGCTATGAAAAAACCCCCTGTGGAAGGGGGAATTATCGTATCGTTCTTTCTGGTTCGGCATGAAGTAATTCTACAATTTGATTTTGCTCATTCATAATGGCTACTTTCGGTTCGTGGGTGGCAACCTTATCTTCTGCAACTATTGCGTATGAGATAATGATGACTACATCCCCTTCTTGGACTAATCGTGCTGCTGCTCCATTTAAGCAAACAACACCACTACCTCTTGTTCCAGGAATAATATATGTTTCAAATCTAGCTCCATTATTATTATTCACAATTTGAACTTTTTCATTAGCAACCATACCTACCGCATCTAAAATATCTGTATCAATCGTGATGCTTCCTACATAATTTAAATTCGCTTCCGTAACTCTTGCTCGATGGATCTTTCCGTTCATCATTGTACGAAACATAGTTATTTCTCCTCTCCTATTTCTCGTTGTCTATATAGTGAGCACCAGATTATCTATTAAACGAGCATTCGAAAACTTCACTGCAAGAGCGATGATGACTTTTCCCTCTAGAACCTCTAGTTTTTCCAGTTCTGGATAAGAGTAGATCTCTATATAATCAACCGCTCCAGATGAATTCATACTTATCGTATTTTTCATGTTTAAAATGATTACTTCGACATCTCTTTCCCCTGCATGGATTTGGTTTTCCGCTTCTTTTAAGCTTTTATACAGAACAGATGCTTCTTCTCGCTCTTTAGGCGTTAATCTTACATTACGGGAGCTCTTTGCTAAACCATCCTCTTCCCTTACGGTTTCTACAGGAATTAATTCAATTGGGAAATGTAGATCGGATATTAACCCATCAACAACCGCTACCTGCTGTGCATCTTTCATACCAAAATACGCACGAGTTGGCTGGATAATATGGAAAAGCTTCGCTAATACGGTTGCAACCCCATCAAAATGACCAGGCCTTGAGCTTCCACAAAGTACATCAACCCTCTTTTGAACAACCAGTGTAACAGAAGGCTTCGATGGATACATCTCTTCAACTGATGGATAAAAAATATAATCTACCTTTTCATTTCTTGCTATTTCACTATCGCGCTCAAAATCCCGCGGATAAGCATCAAGGTCCTCATTCGGTCCAAACTGTAATGGATTCACAAATATACTCATAATTACAATATCATTTTCTTCTCTTGCATTCTTTACTAAACGGACATGACCCTCGTGAAGGTATCCCATGGTTGGGACATAACCGATTGAAAGCTTGTCATTTTTTAGTGATTGTACTTCTTTTTGCATTTGTGAAATTGAAGTAATTACTTTCATCTTTCTCCTCCATACAGACCTTTTAACTCTTCTTCTTTCATCGAAAAGCTCTGATCATCTGAAGGAAATTGAGTGCTCTTCACCTCAGATACATAAGCAGAAATTCCTTTAGTAACTACCTCATCTACATTACCAAATGTCTTAACAAATTTTGGAACTCTATTCACACCATATGTGACGACATCATGATAGACAAGTACTTGACCATCTACCTCCACACCTGCACCAATCCCAATGACCGGAATAGTTAATTGCTTCGTGATTTCCCTTGCTAGTTGCTTTGGTACACATTCTAAAACAAGCATAAATGCACCTGCTTCTTCACAAAGCTTCGCGTCTTGAATTAATTTTTGTGCCGCTTGAGCATCTTTCCCTTGAACCTTGTAACCACCTAACACCGCTACTGATTGAGGAGTTAAACCCAAATGTGCACAAACGGGAATTCCTGCATTAGTTAAGGCTTGAATATGTTCAAGTACCCCATCTGCACCTTCAAGCTTAAGTGCCTGTGCTCCGGTTTCTTGTATCATTTTTGCTCCAGTTAGTAATGTATCGCGGACGGATAAATGATAGCTCATAAAAGGCATATCGACAACTGTAAAAGTATTGGAAGCCCCACGTCTTACCGCTTTACTGTGGTGAATCATATCAGCCGTTGTTACTGGAATCGTTGAATCATACCCTAACACAACCATCCCTAGAGAATCACCAACAAGAATCATGTCAACTTCGCAACCTTCTGCTTGCTTGGCTGAAGGATAATCGTATGCGGTTAACATTACGATTTTCTCACCATTTTTTTTCATACTTCTAAAATCATTCAACTGTTTCATATACATTCTCCTTTCCCGGAGAGGAACAAAACATTTGATTACAATATAAAAAGGAATCCTAAAAATACACAGAAGGATCCCTGAATTTGATGTTTTGTTTATCCCTCTGTCCCGGTCCATCTTTGGATCTAGGCAGACTACTTATAAAATTTTGTATATACCAAATGGTGCAGTTCACCGTGGATACTGCCCGACGCTTCAAATTATAGCAAAATCTTCTTAAATTATCTATTTACAAATTAGTGAAGTTCTATGTCTGCGGAATAAATATGATGTATTTCACCTAAATCATCTTCTACCTTCAGTACACCCTCATCGGTAATTCCAAGTGCTTTTCCACTAATTGAACCATTCAAGGTTCTTGCTGTAATTTCTTTACCGATGCTTATTGCATAGCTTTCCCATAATAACTTAATAGGATAAAAACCTTTATCTAAAAAAATCTTGTATAGCGTTTCAAACTTTTGGAAAATTACTTTTATTAATTCAGCTCTGTCCAGTTCCTTCCCTTCCTTTATACGTAAGGAAGTAGCAATTTCATGAAGTTCAGGTGGAAAATCATCTTCTGTTTGATTAATGTTCAAACCCATTCCGATAATAACTGAAATAATTCGGTCCGCATCTGCCTGAAGCTCAGTCAAAATCCCAGTCACTTTTCGTTGCTCAATTAATATATCATTCGGCCATTTAATTTGCGGAGTTAAACTAGTTGTTTCTTCTATTGCTTGTACAATTGCTACAGCAGTTAGTAAAGTAAGCTGCGGTGCTCTTTGAATGGGTATTTTCGGTCTTAAAATAAGGCTCATCCAAATCCCCGTAGATTTTGGTGAATGCCACACACGATCCATTCTTCCTCTTCCGCCTTTTTGTTCCTCAGCAATCACAACGGTCCCTTCGACCGCCCCTTCATGCGATAACAAATGAGCAATCTTTTGAGTAGAATCAACCGTCTCTTCATAATGAATTACTTTACCGATAAACTCTGTTTTTAACCCCAATTGTACGCGATCAGCTGAAATACTCTTTGGCAAGTTTAAGATTTTATATCCCTTTTTCCTAACCGCCTCTAATTCAAAGCCTTCTTTTCTTAAATCCTCAATATGCTTCCATACAGCTGTTCTTGAACAACCCATTACATCTGCTAAGTACTGTCCAGAAACATACTCTTGCTCGGAATTCGTAAATGCCTCAAGAAGCTTTTTTCTTAATTCAGACTGCATTTTGTCACCCACTCTTTTATAACCTCATTTTTATTCTCAAGTCTTCCATGGAGAATTTCTGTTTCAATCTCTTTAAGTACATCCTTCACCCATGGCCCTGCATTTTTCTGTTTCCATTCAATTAGGTCTGATCCTGAAACTTTTACATCCGCTAAAGAATGAATAGGAAGAGATTCAATGATTTTCTGGAGGCTGGCAAATGCAAGGGGATCAACCTTCCTTTTGTAAGTTTGGTAAATCTTCTCCACTTGAAGCGCTGTCTCTTTTCTAGAAGCATATACGGACTCGATTGACCAATTTTTTCTTGAGCGTTCATTTAACCATGTCGACAAATAAGCAATCTGTTGAACTCTTTTATTTGAGAATCTTAATCCGCTAAAAAATTGTTTAATTTCTTTTCCACCTTTTTGTATGAGGTGAGAAAATAATGCCCACTTTTCATCAACGGATAATGATTGAACCGGCAGTTGGGCTAGCTGCAACAATGCTTCTTTTTTATCTAGTAAACCCGGTATGTATTTATGTATTTCTGTTTCTATTAACAATTGAATTCCTTGAGACGTATGGGCTCCACTGATCAATTTATCTAATTCGGCTGCAATCCTTTCAACCGCAATATGTGAAAGTAAGTGTTTATTATCCTTTATTCCTTGGTATGTATCAGGATCTAATACAAATGAAAGCTTGCTAACAAACCTAATGCCCCTTAGCATGCGTAGCGCATCCTCTGAAAAGCGCTCACTAGCCATTCCTACGGTACGTATCGTTTTAGCCTCAATATCCATTTTTCCTTCAAAAGGGTCAAGTATCTCCCCAAATCGATCCATTGCCACGGCATTCATCGTAAAATCACGCCTTGCAAGGTCTTCTTCAATGGATCGAATAAATGTTACGGATGTAGGCCTCCGATAATCTACATAATCTGACTCAGTACGAAAGGTCGTAATTTCATACGAATGGTTATTATATAGAACCATGACGGTTCCATGTTCAATCCCAAGGTCAATTGTTTTTGGAAATATCTCTTTAATTTCACTTGGTGTCGCAGAAGAAGCAATATCAATATCATTAATTGGAAGTCCAAGTAAATAATCACGAACAGAGCCTCCCACAAAGTAGGCTTTAAACCCAGCTTTTTCAATTAACTCAAGGACTGGAATCGCTGACTTAAAAGGTTCTTTCATATGGTTGTTCACCGCTTTGCAATAAACTTTTATATAAGTCTTCGTACTGCTTAACGATTGTCGTCGCTTGGAATTTCTCTCTTACAAGTTTAACCGAGGCCTCTCTGAATCGCTGGTGCTTCACTGGATTTCGTAAAAGATCAATTGCTTTATCAGACATATCCTCAATGTCTCCAAGTTCACAAATAAACCCACTTTGACCATGGTCGATAACTTCAGGGATGCCTCCTACATTCGTTCCAATACATGGGACGCCGCAAGCCATCGCTTCTAATGCAACTAATCCAAAGCTTTCTTTTTCAGATAATAAAAGCATGAGGTCACTAATTGAATAAAGCTCTTCTACACTATCTTGTTTGCCAAGAAACAACACTTTATCTGCGATATTTAGCTTTTTAACTAGTTTACAAACGACTGTCATTTCTGGTCCATCACCAACAAGTAATAGCTTAGCTGGAATTTCTTTTGTAATCTTCTCAAATGTACGAACAACATCCTGAACCCTTTTCACTGGTCTAAAATTAGATACATGAATGATTATCTTTTCTTCCGGCAGGATTCTGTACTCGTCTTTTAAATGTGAGGAATCTGATCTATTATAGACTCGTTCATCAATAAAGTTATAAACCGTCTCGATTGTTTTATCAGGATTTATCAGGTCGTACGTCTGACTAATTAAGGATTTAGACACGGCTGTAACAATATCTGATTTTTCAATTCCAAATCGAATAGCATCCGTTAATGAAGGATCATACCCCAAAACAGTAATATCGGTACCGTGTAATGTGGTTACAATCTTTACATCTCTTCCACTCATTTGCTTTGCTAAAATGGCACAAACAGCGTGCGGAATCGCATAATGGACATGAAGAAGGTCCAACTCTTCACGGTTAATAACCTCCGCCATTTTACTAGCTAGAGCAATATCATAGGGCGGATATTGAAAGACCGAGTATTGATTTACCTCTACTTGATGGTAATACACATTATGGTACATCCGATTTAACCGAAATGGGAGGCTTGAAGAAATGAAATGAATCTCATGCCCATTTTCCGCCAACATTTTCCCAAGCTCGGTAGCAATGACACCCGAGCCCCCTACTGTTGGATAACAGGTAATACCTATTTTCATTTTTTTATTCATTGTTATTCTCCTAGTAAATCACGATTGAGTAAAATCGGAGCTCTTACTTTAAAACCTTCTGCGTAAAGAGTTCCAACTTCTTTACCAAATAAAAGCTCCCTTGCCTCCAAAGAAGGAATATAATTATTCGTGAGCGGTGTGTCTATACTATTCGCTTGCTTTGTAAATTGGCTTTTATATGCCTCTAGACTTTCTTTTTTCCTTTCATACATATTCGTCACATCGACTACGAAATCAGGAGTAGAAAATCCGTTTATCATATAGTAGTAAAGCTGCTTAGGTCGGTAGGCCCTATCATCAAACCCTGTCTGAAACTTTTGAATACCGGCAGAAAAAAAGGCTTCTTCCACAATTCTGGCGCAGTTTCCATGATCAGGGTGACGATCTTTTTCATAAGGAACAAAAACAATCTCCGGTCGATACAACCGAATAATATGAGCGACTTGACGAATCGCTCCCTCTGATAAAAATAATCCTCGATCAGGAAGATTTAATGTAATTCTTTCTTTTACACCGAGAATTCCAGCCGCTTTCATCGCTTCTTCTTGTCGAAGTTCTACTGTTCCATTACTTGAAAGCTCAGCTTTTGTTAAATCACAAATTACTACTGTTTTCCCTTCAGAGGTATATTTCGCAATTGTTCCACCCATGCCTATTTCAACATCATCTGCATGTGCTCCAAAGGATAGGATATGTATATTATTTGTCATTGCCCTCACCTTGTTCTTGATGGATGATGTCTCTCCAGGCAAGATCACCACGCTCGAGTCCTTTTATTAGTACTTCCGCCGTCCCAATATTAGTTGCTAACGGAATGGCGTACACATCACAGAGACGTACTAACGCGGTCACATCCGGTTCATGTGGTTGAGCCGTTAGCGGATCTCTAAAGAAAAACACTATATCCATTGAATTTTTAGCAATCATTGCCCCGATTTCTTGGTCCCCACCTAGTGGCCCTGACTGAAATCGCTGAATCGACAATCCCGTTGCTTCCATAATTCTTAGGCCTGTTGTTCCTGTTGCAAACAAGGTATGCTCTTCGAAAATATCCTTATAGGCGATTGAAAAACGTACTAACTCATCCTTTTTATTATCATGAGCAATTAAGGCAATGTTCAAGATAATCCCCCCTAGTTATTCAATTATATTTTCTAAACCATAAACAAACACATTAAGCTTCATCACTGAGTCAACTGCTAGCTTTACACCTGACATAAACGACTCACGATTATATGAGTCATGGCGAATAGAAAGGGTTTGACCTGATGAACCAAACATGACTTGTTGATGGGCAATTAGCCCTGGTAGACGAACAGAATGAATATGCATCCCCTCAAAATTTGCTCCTCTTGCACCAGACAACGTTTCTTTTTCATTTGGATGCCCTTGCTCTTTATGATCCCTTACTTCTGCAATCATCTGGGCAGTTTTCAAAGCAGTTCCCGATGGTGCATCTAGTTTTTGATCATGGTGTAACTCGATAATCTCAACATCTTGAAAGTATCTACCTGCTAGACGCGCAAATTTCATCATTAATACAGCCCCTAATGCAAAGTTTGGGGCAATAATGCAGCCTCTTTTTTGATCATCACAAAGACGTTCTAGTTCTTTTAAGTTATCATCAGAAAAACCGGTCGTACCAACAACTGGCCTAACCCCATGTAGAAGAGCGGTTTTTGCATGGTACATTCCAAATTCAGGTGTTGTTAAATCAATCAACACATCAGGTTTTACTGTATTGAAACATTCTTCGGCTTCTGTAAATATAGGTGCATCTGCAGAAGGAAACCCAATATCACTAAGCTTCAATCCATTATTCTTATAGTCTAGTGCTCCAACGAGCTCATATTCCTCAGTATTCATAACCAGCTTTACTGCCTCAGAACCCATTCTCCCACGAGGTCCTGCAACTACTACTTTAATCTTTTCCACAATTATTCCCCTTCCGTTTCAATTCTTGTCCATCGATTTTTATCTCGTGTATTAAACTTCTCCATTACACGGTTATGAGCTTCTTCTAAATCAATATTGAGTGAATTTGCAAAGCAAATAAGAACGAAAACAATATCGCCAAGTTCTTCTTCAATGGTATTTGCCTTCTCAGATGCCTTTTTTGGTTTCTCCCCGTAATAATGATTTACTTCTCGAGCTAGTTCACCAAGCTCTTCTGTCATTCTTGCAAGCATAGCAAGTGGACTAAAATAACCTTCTTTAAACTGGCCAATGTATGTATCTACCTCTTCTTGCAATTGCTTCATTGTCTTATTACTGTTTTCCAAAGGTATTCACCTCATATCATATCGTGTGCAGCTATTTTTCTCTACACCTATTATTACAATGTTAGCTAAAAGGAACACTATTTACAAATAATTTGATAACGTTCGCTTCATCAGATTTTAATGAAGAACAGCTATGATATTGCGTTTAAACTTTGATTTCCCTATAATTAGAAACGCACTAATAGAAATAGCTAAAAATTTCCGTTTATAAAGTGAGGTCAACAGCATGCTTTTTACGCTTAAACTAAAGAATATCTTCTTTATTCTACTTGGTTCCGCTATCTTTTCCTTTGGCATTGTTCATTTTAATATGCAAAACAATTTAGCTGAAGGTGGTTTTACAGGTATAACCTTATTACTATATTTTTTATTTAATTTAGATCCTTCCTACACAAATCTACTCTTAAACATTCCTTTATTTATTATTGGCTGGCGATTATTAGGAAGAAACGTCTTTTATTATACACTTATTGGTACACTCGCAGTCTCTGTGTTTTTATGGATTTTTCAACGCTATCAAATCAATATGCCACTTAAAGACGACTTAACTCTTGCTGCACTGTTTGCTGGTGTGTTCATTGGTGTAGGTCTAGGGATTATCTTTCGCTTCGGTGGAACGACTGGTGGCGTGGATATTATTGCACGCCTAGTCCATAAATACATTGGCTGGAGCATGGGGAAGACAATGTTTTTATTTGATGTAGTTGTTATTTCACTATCCCTAATTTTCTACCTAACCTACCAAGAAGCGATGTACACCCTTGTTGCCGTATTTGTTGGAGCTAGAGTCATCGATTTCATGCAAGAAGGAGCTTATTCTGCAAGAGGCGCTATCATTATTTCTGAGAAGAACCAAGAAATTGCAGACAAAATTATGACCGAAATGGAACGAGGTGTTACTGTTCTTAAAGGCCATGGTTCTTATTCTAAACAAGAAAAGGAAGTTCTTTATTGCGTTGTTGGTCGAAACGAGATCGTTCTTTTAAAGCGGGTCATTACTTCAGTGGACCCTCACGCATTTGTTTCCGTTACAATGGTTCATGATGTATTGGGAGAGGGATTCACTTTAGATGAAAACAAACGCCCTATCGAGCATTAATAAAAAAACAGCCCTATGGGCTGTTTTTTTATTTAATCTTCACTTCTGGACATTCCTGTATATATCAAGACTAAACGTACTAACTCAAGAACAGCAACTGCTGCTGCTGCAACATATGTTAAAGCGGCTGCATCTAGCACGCGTTTTGTCTCTCTTTCCTCATCATTACGAATGATCCCCATTGAAACTACTTGGTCCATGGCACGATTGGAAGCATTGAATTCTACTGGTAGTGTAACAACTTGAAAAACAACAGCTGCTGCCATAAAGACGATTCCCAGTAAAAGTAATCCACTAATTTGAGCAAAAATACCGACCATAATCAATATCCAAGATAGGTTTGAACCTAAATTCGCAACAGGAACTAATGCATGTCTAAAGCGTAAGAACGCATAATTCTGGTCATCTTGAATCGCGTGTCCAACTTCGTGTGCGGCGATCGCAGCGGCTGCAACAGAGTGACCGTGATAATTTTCGGAAGAAAGTCTTACTGTTTTTACCCTTGGATCATAATGATCTGTTAAATGTCCTCGAGTTTCTTCTACACCGACATGATATAAACCGTTGGCATCTAAAATTTTACGAGCTACCTCTGCCCCACGAATATGGGAGGAAGAAGCTACTTTAGAGTATTTTGCGTAAGCTCTCTTCACTTTAAATTGAGCCCAAAGTGGTACCAATATAATTAAAGCAAAGTAAATAAGGGTTGTCATTATGTTCCTCCAATTCAAAACAAGTTGTTACCCTAATTTTATAATTGACAACTATTGATGTCAATCTTTTAGCTCTCTTGAGCGGTTTTGCTCCCGCCTTTGATTTTTTTCACCGGCATACTTTCTAAACCCTACATAAGATAAAGTTGCAACAATGATACTACCTGTTGTAAAAATTACCCACCAAAGGGAAGGATCCGCTTCATCTTCGGTCATTCCTTCAAAAATACCCTTTAAATCACTTTCAATCGATTCTAAATCCTTCATACTACTTTCCTCGGAAAGTATTTTCGGTCGATAATGATCAATATAATTGATTTTTGTATCAAGTCTTTGGACTTTCTCTGATCTAATATCAAGTTTTAAACTAGGGTAAATCATTTGATATAGAGATAGGAAAGAGTTTAATTGCTCATGAAACCTCTCTGTATGCCCACTTTTGACCGCTTCTTTTACACCGCCAAATACCATTAGCACCTGTCCTTCCATCTCAGTCCAAAGAGGTTGACGACCTGTATTTATGGCGTCCATAACAAGGCGGAACTTTGTTACTTTATTTACGATCTCCGAATGTTCCATTGAATCATTAGCTGTTGCCTCTAACGCCTCATTATGAGCGACCGTAACAATCCGTAATTCGTCCATAGAAAACGGTCTTTGGTCCATGCTAATGAATTCTTCAGAGAAATACAAGAGAAGCTTATGTGCATCATCATATCGAGATGATCTCACCATTTGTAAGGCCTCATCTGAAATTGAATTTAGCTTATCGATAGGCGACGTTTCATCTGCATGTATCGTTATAGGAAATAGTAGAATCAAAATACATATAAATATAACAACTCTTGCTTTCATACTTGTCCCCCCTCTTTATACTATTAAATGTTATGTATGGGAGGACAAGGTTAGACCAGAAATTATTGAATAGCTAGAATCAAAATGTAAGTTCCATTTTCTTGCTGTTTGCTCTTACTACAAACCAATAAGCAAGCGATAATGATACAATACTTAACCAAAATGTAAAATAACCAATTTGAGGAATATAATCATCAAGCATATGATATCTAGGTAGCATTTTAAACACATAATCTATCACATCATTATGTATTGTCCAAATACCAGTTACAACTAAATGCCATGCCTTAAAACGGTAAAATGGCGCATATAATAAACCCTGTAAGGCCATTGCACCATGCGATAGCATTAGCATATAACCAATCATATCTAACTCTCCAGATACAACTAATACAAGATAGTTCATCACAACTGCCCAGATACCATACTTAAACAAGGTCACCATAGCTAACGCCTCAAATAAAGGCCAATTTCTACCCAGTAAAAAGGCAACTAAAACAAATACAAAAAATAAACAAGCTGTTGGGCTGTCTGGAACAAAGAGTAAGAAAATCGGTGGTGTTTCTGCTAGCTGATATCGGTACCAATAATAGGCGTAGATGGTCCCAAGAATATTAATTACAAGTAAGAACCAAAGAATCATTCGATTGGTTAAAAAATAGTAAATCCACTTCATCTTGCACCTCGCTATCATTTGAAAAAAGCTGGCATATACTATGCCAGCTCTCAAGATTTATTCACTTTTAAGAGAAGAGACAAACTCTGCAAGTACTTCTAACTCTTCATCAGTACCTTTAAACATTCCAGCAGGCATAGAGCCTCTACCATTTGTAGCAATATCCTTAACTTCCTCAGCAGTTAATTCATTACCAACTAAAGCTGGATTTGGCCCTCCCCCTTGGAGATCGCCTCCATGACATGCTAAACAGCCATTTTGATCGAGAAGCTTATAGCCGTCAGACTCTTGGTCAAACTCGACCTCAGCAACGATTTGACCTTGAGCTTTAGCAGCTTCCCAGTCATGTGTTGCAACAGATTCCCAAGTTAAAAATGTAATAGCTGCAAGAGCTAGTAACATAAAACCAGTTGCTAATGGACGTTTAGAAGGACGGCGTTCAGGTCCACGGTCGATAAATGGTGCTAACAATAATCCACCAAATGCTAAACCAGGAATAATAAATGCCCCAATCGCATTGTATGGTCCTGAAGCATAGCTATACTTTAACAATTGGTATAAGAATAAGAAATACCAGTCTGGCAGTGGAATATATGCCGTATCTGTTGGATCAGCCATTTTCTCTAGAGGAGATGGATGAGCAATAGTTAAACATAAATATCCAATAAGGAAAACTGCCCCTACCATCCATTCTTTGAGAAGGAAGTTAGGCCAGAATGCTTCCGTTTTGCCAGGAAATTCCGAGTAGTCTTTCGGAATATTCGGTTTGCGTTCTGCAGGTACACGAGAATCACCTACGAACTTCATACCTTTTCCACGATGCATACAACAATCCCCCTCCTTTTTTATCAATCTCTTTCAATAGATTACATTTAGGTTTTACAATGGACCAGAGATACCTTGCTTACGAATCATTAAGAAGTGAGCTCCCATTAATCCTAATAGAGCACCAGGTAAGAAGAATACATGAATTGCAAAGAAACGAGTTAATGTTTGAGCACCGACGATATCAGAGTGTCCAGCAAGTAAGATTTTCACTTGTTCCCCGATAAGTGGAGTTGACTCAGCAATTTTAATCCCTACCTGAGTAGCAAATAGAGCTTTCATATCCCATGGTAATAAATATCCAGTGAATCCTAAACCAAGCATAACGAAGAAAATTAATACTCCGACAATCCAGTTCAATTCACGAGGCTTTTTATACGCACCTTGGAAAAACACTCGCAATGTATGTAAGAACATCATAACGATAACAAGACTAGCACCCCAGTGGTGCATGCCGCGAACAATTTGTCCAAATGCAACTTCATTTTGAAGATAATAAACAGATTCCCAAGCATTTTTTATATCTGGAACATAATACATCGTTAGAAACATACCAGATAAAATTTGAATAACCGTAACAAAGAACGTTAAACCACCAAAACAGTACACGAACGCTGAAAAGTGATGAGCAGGGTTAACGTGCTCAGGAACTTCATGGTCAGCAATGTCGCGCCACAAAGGCGTAATATCTAAACGTTCATCTACCCAATCATAAATTTTGTTTAACATCTATTACGCCTCCTCTCTTGGCTTGGCTTTTCCTAAAAGTAGAAAGCCGTCTTTTTCTTGTGTTGGATATACATCAAGTTTTGCAATTGGTGGTGTACCAGGTACGTTCGTTCCGTCCTTTTCATACAATCCACCATGACAAGGGCAATAAAAACGATTTTGATTTGCTTTGTCAGTGTTCCAGTCAACCACACAGCCTAAATGCTTACACACGGGTGATAAAGCGACGATCTCCCCATTTTCATCCTTGTATACCCATGCCGTATTTGTTACTTCTGAAGTGTACCAAGCATCTTGTTGTTCAAATGAAAAGTCAACTCGAGTTGGTTCCTCAGTAATTTCACTGATTTTTTGCGGTGTAGGAATAAAATCCCCACTTGCACTCGCTTTCAATACTGGATCTACAGCAAAGCGAACCATTGGCATAAGCATTCCAGCAGCCATGAAACCGCCTACACCAGTGAGAGTGTAGTTTAAGAATTGACGTCTAGAAACACGATGTTTGCTCATACTTTTCCCCCCTCTATTATGAAGTTGAGTCCAACGGACATAATTCAACACATTATAAAACTAGGACATAACCATGATATATCAAGATGTAAGCGAGGTCAATATAATACTTTGACCAAACGATGTCAACTGTGTGACTATTATCTCTTTTTATACATCGTCTTGCCATTTTTGCATGAACAATTGTAAAAGCTGTTTTACTTGATCTTCTAAAATACTGTTTCTAGCACCCTCATCCATAGCTGCTAACGGGATGGACGGTAGCCAAATTAGGCCTCCCTTTAGTTCCCCTTCAATGGATTTCCATATACTATCTGATGTAACAAAGAAAACATGTTTAAATCCGTTTTCGAAAAGCTCTTTCTCCCAACCAATGACTTCTTCTAAAAGTTTCTCTTTACTCTTATTCTTTAGATAACTATGTCCTGGAAGCATAATCATCCTTCCCTTAAACTGCCTTTCTAAAGGGATTGTAAGCAGCTGGATAAATTCCGTCATCGCAACCGACTGCTTAATATCATTTCCAAATGACACTGGAAGCAAAGGCAACACAGCTGTGTCTACATACTCTTTTGCTCCTAAAAACATGTCCATATCCTGAGAAACCCATTTCACAAGAACCACTCCAATTATCTATTAAATCATTCTTATCATACCATTTTTTAGAAATAAAAAAAACCTGCTATGTACTAGCAGGCTTTTTCTTTATTCACTGTTTCCGAGCAGTTTTAGCTGTCTTGTTAGTTTCTGAAAGGCTTCCTGATCCTGTCTGTCAAGTGCATCATCAATCAACGTAAGAAGCTTATCACGCTGGAATTTTGATAAACTAGTTGTTAAAAATCTTTCAGCAAGGATACGATCCTTTTCATTAATTTGCAGACTGTTTGGCATAAATGGATTATCCTCTAGCACAATCACATATTGATGCGCTTGATTTGATGCGTGAAAATTCAACTGAATATAAATCTCTTCATCTCGATTAAGGCGAATGTCATGGAATGATTTTTCAGCATCCGTTGTCATCACATTTTCCTTATAAAAACGAAATGGTACTTCATCAACGCAATGTGTAGACATAACGAGACCACGTGGGCAATATTGCGCTTGATCAACAAAGTGCACTTTCTCCATTAATTGATCATGGCTCATTAAGTAATTTAAAATCCATACACATTCACGTCTTTTTAGTTGATAATGATTTAAAAACCAGCGAATAAAATCTTTTTTCTCGTTGACAGATACAGGGGTCGTCATCGTTGCTTCCCTCCTCTGCATACAACTAATTTCGATTAAACACCTGTTTTTTCACTTACATGTCTTCAGAAAATCTCTGCACCAATTCTGCAAACTCTTCATTACTTGGATCCATTTGAAGAAGTATACTAAAAACTTCTGCAGCGTCATGCGTTTTTCCTTCTTCAATTAAAAAATATCCGTAATCTGTTAAAAATTCTTGTTGATTCTTAAAGAAATTATATGCAAGTTGATATTTGTTTAATGCCTCTGAATATCTTTCAACATTCGCCAAAGCATTTGCTTCATCCCACAATAACTGCGGTTCTTCTACTCCATGCTCATTCATAATATCAATAATTTCTAACACATCGTCATATTTTTCTTGGTGAAAAAACAGCTTATTTAAGGTAAGTGCGGCTTCAACGAACTCCGGGTCAAGTGCTAACGCTTCCCTAATCAGCCGCTCTGCTTCATCTTCAAGATTTAATTTTAATGCAATTTTTCCACCGTAGAAGAAGAGGTCTTTATTAAACTCATCATGTTGAATGCCTTCTTTAATTACCTCGAGACTTGTCGATAACTCTTCTTCATGCTCATAAGCCTTAGCTAGGTATAAGTAAAGAGAGTTGTACTCACGGTCCATATTCTTTAATTCTGTAAGTTTCTCGATTGCCGTTTGGTAGTATCCGGCATGAAGGGCTGTAAAACCATACCCGAACAATGTATTCAATTCAAATCTGTCCTCTAGTGCTTGTTCATAATGGGGCAATGCCTCTTCAAACGCTCCACCTGCACTGTACGCCTCTGCTAAACGTTGGTGAATACTTGTCCCTGCAAGTTCTTTTTCCTTTTTAAGTACACCCTCGTACAATTGAATGGCATTTGTAAATCTTCCTTGTTCCATATAAAGCTCAGCCAAAGCAAAGTCTATCAATACTTCATCAGGAAGCACTTTTTTAGCTGTTAAGAGCTTCTGTTCACTTACTTCAAATAATCCTTGCATTTGGTATAAATCAGCTGCAAGAAGCAAGGCCTGCGGATAGCTCTGGTCAGACGAGTGAATTTTTTCAAGAGCTAGCATTGCTTCCTCCTCATTCCCGAGCTCGATACAAGCTTCTGCCAATAACACAAGCAGTTCCCCTTCTTCGGGGTACGCAATTAAAAGCGTTTCAAAAAGTTCTTTTGCTTCCTCTAGAAAACCTAGCTGAAGTAGTTCCTCACCAAGAACAAATCTCTCTTCATTTGATCCATTTAATAAAATATCTTGATAACTTTTTATTGCTTCCTCATGTTGACCACTTTCTAATAGTGAAAGGATCTTTTCTACTTTATCCATCTTGTATCCCTTCTTACTCTAATCTATTCCCCTGCAAAAAAACTAGGAGTCTTTATTATGACATGTTCTCCATATCCTGACCGAAACCATACCTTATCGCCTGCACGAATCACTTCGCCTTTATGCACGGTTACTAGTAGTCTATCACTATGATATAAAAATAGGGTCTTTTCATCAATATTTATGATTTCAGATGGTTTCACATAGAAATTATAACTCACTTCACTTCCTGGATGTAAATGAGATTTAACAGGTAGAATTCCCATCTTATGCAGCGCTTCCTGTGAAATAGGTTCCCCTTCTACTAGTTCTTCTCTTATTCTTGGAATATTATGTTTAGCCATAATATCATCCCATACTTGACTGGCACGCTTCTTCTCGCGTTCTCCATCCATTAGAAAGCATGGAATTAAGGGACTATTATATGGAAACATTGCTTCCCTTATCCATCCCCAAGGCTTCTCTTTCAATTCATCTACTGAAGAAAACTCAATAAAAACCGCTGGTACCTTTTCTCGTTTGACTGATCGAATAAAGGATGGAGTCAATGCAGATATAGGAATCTTTACTCCAATAACATAGTCAATTGGACTACTTAATAACCCCATTTTCACCTGTTTCAAGCTTGTTTTTAAATTCTTCTCTTGGGATACTGACACATAAGTTAAAAATGTGGTACAGCCCTTTTTAAGAAACCTTTCCGTCATATATGGCTTCATTTCTGAAAAGGTTGTGAGGGATGGTACTTTCGGGTCAAAGATGATATGGGGATTTGTCGTAATATAGCCGCTGGCATTCATTTTTACATAAGAATAGTTTTTCATTTCACTAGTGATCGAGGAAATACGCTCATTTTTCACAAGAATAGATATTTTCTCAAGCTTGTCCTTCTTTAAAAGGTTTATATTCTCTATAATATACGCCATAAAACCACCTCTTTTTAGGGTCTTATGACAAACTATGAGACAAAATGGACAATCATACATATTTATAGAAAATATAAAACTGGCACGTATCAAATACGTGCCAGTTTCATTTGCTAATTAATTAATTTATTTAAGTGTGAGAAGAACTTTGGATAAGAAACAGAGATTGCTTCTTCGTTTTCTAAGGTTACTTCCTCACTGCTGATTAAGCTTGCAATCGCAAGCATCATTCCGATTCGATGGTCTCCATGGCTATTCACTTGGCCGCCATGAAGCTTGCTTCCACCGTGAATAATCATACCATCGTCCGTTGCTTCAATCGACGCCCCTAATTTCTTCAACTCATTAACAACTGTATCAATTCGGTTTGTTTCTTTTACCTTTAATTCCTCAGCGTCCTTAATAATCGTTGTCCCATTAGCTTGTGTAGCTAATAGAGCAATGATAGGAATTTCATCGATTAAGCGAGGAATCATATCTCCCTCAATCGTTATTCCCTTTAGACTTGAGGTTGTAATAGTTAAGTCTGCTACAGGCTCTGCCGCATCCTTACCTTCATCAGAAACATGTAGAGAAGCTCCCATCTGAAGCATCACGTCAATAATCCCTGTTCTAGAAGGGTTAATACCAACATTGCGCAATGTCACTTCACTATTAGGAACAATCGCACCAGCTACTAAAAAGAACGCAGCAGAAGAGATATCACCCGGTACATGAACATGAGTTGCCTGGAGTGTTTGTCCACCGTTTACAGAGACCTTTAAACCATCAACAGAAACTTCCCCACCAAATTGGCGAATCATTCTTTCCGTATGATCTCTTGTTTTCGATGGTTCAATGACCGTTGTCGTTCCTTGTGCTTGTAAACCAGCTAGTATAATTGCTGATTTTACTTGCGCACTTGCCATTGGAAGCTCATACGTAAATCCTTCTAAATTTCCACCTCTAATAGAAATAGGAGTGAACTTTCCATTTTCTCTGCCGTCAATAATTGCGCCCATTTGACGAAGTGGATTCGTAACCCTTGTCATAGGACGTTTGGCGATGGAAGAATCTCCTTCTAATGCAGTAAAAAAAGGTCTACCTGATAAAATACCAAGCATCAATCGAATCGTTGTTCCCGAATTACCTACATCTAGTCGTTCATTAGGTTCTTCTAGGCCTTCAAAGCCCTTCCCAACGATTTCAACCGTATCTTCATGCTGGTGAATCGATACCCCTAATTTTCGAAAACAAGCAATCGTACTAAGACAGTCTTCACCTGTTAGAAAATTAGATACGGTAGTCGTACCATGAGCAATCGCTCCAAACATAACAGAACGATGAGAAATAGACTTATCTCCAGGGATAGAGAGTTCCCCTACCAGTCTCTTTACTTGTGACGTTAACACCGTTGTCATTGATTGTATCCTTCCTTTCGAATAGAAAAGCGGAAGCGCCTTGGTAAGCTCCGACAGGCATAAGACGGAGACCGAAAGAGGTCCTGACCTCTGTAGGGCTTTGGCTTATGACCCGAGGAGCTAGGCGCTGCAGCTAGACACTGTTAAAAGTTCATTTAAGTAATACTTCCTATCTTTTAACCAAACCTATAGGCCGGTTGAGGTACCATAATTGGTATAGCGTTGGATGCATTCCTCCGCATTCGCCATATCGACCTCTGTTTGAAAACTGATAACAAGTACCCCGTTTATATCTTCTCTAGTTTCTAGAATACGGATATTGGTAATGGAAATACGCTCTTTTGCTAAATAACCTGTAATTTCTGAGATAACACCTGGGTAATCCGGAACATCTACAAATAGATCGTAAAATGCAGGGATTGCTCCCTTTTCCTTACTAGGAAGATCATCCCGAAAATTTTTGGCTTCGGCAAAATAATCAAACAGCTCCGCCTCATTGTTATCTGATAAAATTTTTGAGAACTTATCCATTTCATCCTTCCAACGATCTAACAAAGAAAGAAGTACTTTCTTGTTGTGAAGGGAAATATCCTTCCACATGGCTGGACTGCTTGAGGCAATTCTAGTAATATCTCTAAAACCACCAGCAGCTAACCTTGTAATCAGCTGATGGTCTCTACTTGTTTGCTCCGCCTGATGTACGAGAGAGGCCGCAATCACATGCGGAAAATGACTAATAACACCTGTTAAGTAATCATGTTCTTCAGGTGATATAGTAATAAATTTCGCTCTAGTTCCTTCAAGCCAACTTTTTAATAAATCAACCTTGTCCTGTGAGATATGTGGCTCTGGTGTGAATAAGTAAAAAGCATTTTCAAATAGAATTTCCTTGGCTGCAGCAACTCCACTTTTGTGTGAGCCAGCCATCGGATGCCCACCAATAAACGTGATGTTTTTCTCCTTTAAACACTGTGCTTTCAAAACAATTGCTTCTTTTGTACTTCCAGCATCACTGATAATGACATCTTTTTTTAGAGGAAGTTCACAAAGCTTCTCAATCATTTTTTCTGTTTCTATAACAGGAGTTGAAATAAGAATAACATCTGCGTTCATTGCTTCTTCTTCCAAATTGTCACAAATCTCATCTATTACGCCAAGCATCTTACCAAGACGGCATTGTTCAAAATTAATGTCGAAACCTATTAGTGTTGCTTCTGGGTGTCTTTTCTTAATGCAAAGAGCTAATGACCCCCCAATTAGCCCTAGTCCAATGACTAGCACACGCCCTTTCAAGAAATCACCGCCTAAAGTTACTTAATGTGCTTTTACTTGCATGTACTGTGACATTTTTTCAATAATGCCAGCATTTTGTTCCTTCGAGCCAACCGTAACTCGGACCGATGTCGGAAAACCAAGGGCATTTCCTGACCGTACGATATATCCTCTCTCTAATAAGAACTGAAATACCTCATTGCCATCAGTCTTAAAATCTATTAAGATAAAATTCCCTTGCGAAGGCATATAAGAAAGATTATGCTCCTCACAGAACTTATAAAACTGTTCTAATCCTTGATGGTTTAAGGTACGACAGTTTTCCACGTACTCTTGATCACCTAAAGCTTCAATAGCCGCTAATTGCGCAAAACTATTCACGTTAAATGGCTCTCTCACCGGCTCTAGCGCACGAATGATTTCTTTGGAAGCAAATCCATATCCCACACGCAAGCTAGCTAAACCATAAATTTTCGAGAAGGTTCTAAGAACAATCAAATTTGAATACTGCTCAACCAGTTCCACAGAATTATAGTAATCATCCGCAATTACATACTCATAGTAGGCTTCATCCAATACAACGAGTGTTTCTTTTGGAACTCTAGAAAGAAAACTTTCCAACTTTTCTTTTGGAATATATGTACCAGTAGGATTATTCGGACTACACACCCAAACCACATTTGTCTTCTCGTCAATTGCCGCAAGCATTTGATCTAGATCATGGTGACCATCTACCAAAGGAATCTCACGAATTTCTGCACCCTCAATAATGGCATTGTGCTTATACTGCGGGAAGGTCGGAGTAGCCATTACCGTATTATAGCCAGGACGTAGAAGGGCACGGGCAATAATTAGAATCAATTCATCTGAACCGTTCCCAAAGATTAATTGATCTTGTGTCACTCCCACATGAGATGCTAACACATCGCGTAAGGTCGTGGCATAGCCATCTGGATAAAGAGCGAAATAGCCTGTTTCTTTAGACATGACTTCACTCACTTTTTTTGAACAACCAAAAGGGTTTTCATTGGATGCTAATTTAATGATTTCTACCAACCCATACTGCCTTTTTACTTCTTCCTTTGATTTCCCCGGCTGATAAGGGGCTAACGACTTTATTTGATCCTTCCATCTCATCATCCATCACCTCTTACGTATAAATAAAAATCCCTATTGCTTTAAATCCGGTCGTAAAAGAACTGCTTCCTCCAAATAAACATGTTCAATATCCGTTTGTGCTATTTCAGTATTTACGTGCATCATGACCCTGATACAAAAAGTAATTCCAGTCGGAACAGAGATTTCCTTCATACACATAACAGGAACATATGTCCAACCTTCTAATTGACGCATAGCTTTAGCTGGAAATGTAGCTGTAACATCATCAGTTACAGAAATAAATACGGATGCGACTGACTCTGGAGAGATTCGATTAGCTTGAATCATTTCATCGAGCAGTCTCTTGGTGGATGCTAAAATTTCTTCTTCTTTATTTTCTTGGACCGTAATAGCACCTCTAACTCCTCTAATCATCGGCTCTCCTCCTTCATAAATAGTTTTAGTTCTTCCAAAAGGACCATTTCGTCGATTTTATAAAGGACTGGTTTCCCAATATCCTCTAATAATACAAATTGAATCACTTGACCAATGGTCTTCTTATCCTGTTTCATACGATCGATTAAGTTTTCTTCATATAGCCCTGAAGGAACTTTTGTTGAGTAACCAAGTTTATGTAGCCAATCAACAAACTCTTGGAGATCAAACTGTAAATGTAAAAGTTTTTTACTTAACCGCAATGCGAATACCATCCCGATTACAACTGCTTCCCCATGTGAAATGGAGCCGTATCCTGCTTCCGCTTCAATAGCATGACCAAGTGTATGGCCAAAGTTTAGAAATGCTCGTATCCCCAGCTCTTTTTCATCTTTTGAAACAACAGATTCTTTTACCTTTATTCCCTTTGATAAACACTCTTGTAATTGCCCGGTCGTTATCGTTTGAAGATTATCTACATCTGTTAAAAGCCATTGATAAAAATGAAGTTCATTTATTAGTGCATGCTTCATTACTTCTGCAAAGCCTGAACGACGCTCCATCGCTGGAAGACTTTGTAAAAAATTAATATCGTATATAACAGCTTCAGGTTGATAGAATGCACCTATCATGTTTTTACCAAGTGGATGATTGATTGCAACCTTCCCGCCAACTGCACTATCGTGTGCCAGAATGGTAGTAGGCAGCTGAATAAAAGGGACACCTCTCATAAAAGAAGCAGCAACAAACCCACATAAATCACCAATCGCCCCTCCACCAAGCGCGATAAACAATGATTTACGGTCCAGTTTTTCCTGTAATGCAGCCGTTAAACAATCATAAAAAACATCAAAAGTCTTTGCTTTCTCTCCATTAGGAACAAGATGCGTGACCACCTCGTATTCACCTAATTGCTGTTTTACTTGATTTAAATACCGATCCCCAACATTACTGTCCGTAATAATCATGATTTTGGTAACGTTTGATAGTTGTTCCTTTAAAAAAGGGGCTATGGCTGTTACTGCCTCAGCCCCTAAAATTACAGGATACTCCTTAGAAGTAGTATGGATTTGAATCGTCTCCATTAGAACTCCCTCGCATATGCTCTTTGATCTTCAATTGATTTTATTAATGTATCTAGACGATCTGCGTAGAATTGATTAGTTATTGCTGTCGCAAGCTCCCAAGCAATTACATTTTCAGCAACGACTGCGGCAGCAGGTACTGCACAGCTATCTGATCTCTCAATACTTGCAGTAAAAGATTCTTTTGACTCAATATCAACACTTTGTAGTGGCTTGTAAAGTGTTGGTATGGGCTTCATTACTCCACGAATAACAATTGGCATTCCTGTCGACATTCCACCTTCAAGGCCACCTAGACGATTTGTGCTGCGATGGAAACCTTCTCCTTCACTCCACTCAATCTCATCATGAACTTCACTGCCAGGTTTCCTAGCTGCTTCAAATCCAATCCCAAACTCAACACCCTTAAAGGCGTTAATGCTCACGATAGCAGCAGCTAGCTTAGAATCGAGCTTTCTGTCATAGTGAACATAGCTCCCTACACCAGGAGGCATTCCTTCAACAACAACTTCTACGATTCCTCCTATAGAATCTCCATTCGCTTTTGCATCATCGATTGCCTGCATCATTTTCTTTTCAGCCACAGGATCTAGGCATCTTACTGGTGAATTCTCGGTAATCTCAGCCAAACTCTCAATGGAGTCATATGCATTTACCTCAGATTTGATCCCACCAATCTCAACCACATGTGATGCAACCTGAATTCCTAGTAAAGATAAGAGTTTTTTTGCAACTGCTCCAGCAGCCACTCTTACCGTTGTTTCTCTAGCAGAGGATCTTTCAAGAACGTTACGCATATCTCTATGTCCATATTTAAGTGCACCGTTTAGATCGGCATGTCCAGGACGTGGACGAGTTATAACGCGTTTAACTTCTTCATCATCTGTAGGTTCTGCACCCATAATCTTTGTCCAATGCTTCCAATCGTCGTTTTGTACAACGAGCGCTACAGGTGATGCAAGTGTTAATCCATGTCTGACACCGCTTGTAATATGTACAGTATCCTTTTCAATTTGCATCCTTCTACCGCGACCATGCCCTTTTTGTCTTCTTGCTAATTCTTTGTCAATGTCTTCTGCAAGAAGCGGCATTCCTGCTGGTAAACCTTCAATAATTGTTGTTAATTGTGGACCGTGTGACTCTCCTGCTGTTAAATATCTCATTTCTCTTTCCCCCTTCAACTCATTAAAGGATTATTTCTCAATATAACATATGTCCTTCAATAAACATAGCAGAAATTTGTGAATTTACAAAAAAAGAAGCCAAATTCTTGGCTCCTATCTTTTACGATAAAAAAACGTGTCTTCCGTTTCCAGTCCATATAAAGATGGATTAAAGATTTGCTCGGTACTGCCGACAAAGAAAATTCCATCCTGTCTTAATGCCTCACTGAACTTATAGTATAATACATCTTTAGCTTCTTCAGTAAAATAAATCAAAACGTTTCTACACACGATCAAGTCAAAAGATCCAGCAAATGGATCAGCGAGTAAATTCTGCTTTTTGAATGTTACCGTCTTTTTGATATCGTCAGAAATCTTAAAAAAGCTTCCATCCTGTGTAAAAAACTTCTTTTTCATTTCGGAAGGAACTTCATTCAAAGAACGTTCTGGATACATGCCAATCTTTGCTCTTTCAATTACATTATCATCAATATCAGTCGCTAAAACTTGAATCTGCGAAAGTGGCATAAAGTTTGAAAGAATCATGGCAATTGTATATGGTTCCTCACCTGTTGAGCAAGCAGCACTCCACACCTTCAGTCGTTTATTCTTCTCTAATAGTTTAGGAAGTATTTTTGATTCTAACACTTCCCATCGTTTCCCATTTCGGTAAAATTCAGACACATTGATCGTCATTCGGTCAAGAAACTCATTTAATAGTAGCTTGTCCTGACTTATTGCTGTGTAAAAGTCCTGAAATGAAGCTAACCCCTTTTTTTCATAGAGTGAAATTAAACGTCTTTTCATTTGTGCTTCTTTATATAACGACAAATCAATCCCAGTTTTTTTCTTTATGTTTATTGTAAATTGTTCATAATCATTTCCCAGCATACTTTTCTCCCCTGAATTTGAACTTTTCTATCTGTATGTTTTATTATAGCGAAATTCAGTAAAAATGGAGAAAATTTATGTGAAAAAAGACTTGGGTATTTTTTACTCCTACCCCTTGAATGCGGTTACAAAAAAAGAGACTTGAAAAACCAAGTCTCTTTTAGTATTAATAAGCCCAATTGTTTAAAAGTTTGCTATATGAAAGAAGTTCCTCTTCTTTAAAGAATAAAGCGATTTCTCTTTCAGCACTTGCAAGAGAATCTGATCCATGTATTATATTTTTCCCAACAGTCACGGCAAAATCTCCACGGATCGTTCCTGGTTGAGAATCCTTTGGATTTGTCGCTCCCATCATTTGGCGTGCTGAAGCAATTACATTTTCCCCTTCCCAAACCATAGCGAAAACAGGTCCTGAAGTGATAAAGTCTACCAACTCACCGAAGAAAGGGCGTTCCTTATGTTCACCGTAATGCTGTTCAGCCAACTCATTAGAAATCAGCATTAACTTTGCACCAACTAATTGAAAGCCCTTCCTCTCAAAACGCCCAACTATTTCACCAATCAAATTACGTTGGACCCCATCTGGTTTAACCATTAAAAATGTTTTCTCCATCAGTTACACTCCTCTTTGATTCGTATATGTATATGATTGCAATAGACAATCCACGAAAATCGTAACATAGTTATAACTGATTTCGCAACATTTAAAATTTTCGTTTACCTATGTACACAGCTATATCTCTAAGCGTCTTTTTAGCTCGGTTATTAGGTAATTGATTTAATACATCAATTGCCTTGTGTAGGTACCGATCACTTATAGAAAGCGAACGCTCAATGGCACCTGAATTCTTTATTGAAATGATAATCTCATCAATTTCCGGTGATGAAGTATGTTCATGAACCGCGGTAATTTTTTTACGTAAAGATTCATCCTCCATCGCAAACAGTACAGGTAATGTGATATTCCCTTGCAATAAATCACCACCAGCTGGTTTACCTAATTGCTCTTCTGTACCTGTAAAATCTAGCACGTCATCTGTGATTTGAAAGGACATGCCTACATAATATCCAAACTGATACAACTTCTTGTGAATCTCCTCATCTACGTTTGCTGCCACCGCTCCTAATTGGCAACTGGCTGCAATCAACAAAGCTGTTTTCCGCTTAATTCGAAGTAGATAGTCACGAAGCGTTTGATTGTAGTCATATTTAAATTTAATTTGTTCAATTTCCCCAACACATAGCTCAACAATCGTTTCTGAGAGAATTTGATGTGCTAATGGGTTTTTAATATTTGTCATTAATTCTAGCGATCTGGCAAAAATATAGTCACCTGTATACATCGCAATTCGGTTATCCCATTTCGCTTTAATCGTTGGCTGGCCACGTCTAAGTTCTGCATCGTCAATGACGTCATCATGAACAAGTGAAGCCATATGAATAAGCTCAAGCGCAACTGCCACGTTTTTTATCTCATGTATATCATAGTTACCAAACTTTCCTGACAGCAAAACAAAAACAGGGCGAATTCTCTTCCCCCCTGCCTGCAACAAGTGTAGAGATGCTTGACGAAGAAGAGGTGACTCAGCCTCCACCGTATCCTCTAGTGTTTTCTCAATAATATTAATATCTGAGTTTAAAAATGAATACATCATTTTTAGCTTCATTCGCGAATCACCTAGCCTAACCTGTACATGAAAATTATTTTATTTATGACCAAAATGAACAGCAGCTGCCCCGCCGCTATACGGCTTATATGTGACGTCATTAAAACCAGCCTGTTTGAATAAACTAGCGAGTTCTTTTACACCTGGAAAATCTCTAGCTGATTCTTGTAACCAGGAATATTCCCTATAGCTTTTTGCAAACACCCTACCAAACAATGGCATAATAAATCGAAAATAAAAATAGTATAACTGTCGATAGCCTATCAATGTAGGTTGTGAAGTTTCAAGACAGACTGCAATACCACCCGGCTTTAAAACACGATTCATTTCTTTTAATACTTGAAGATAATCTGGTACATTTCTTAAGCCGAACCCAATCGTAACATAATCAAATGAATGGTCAGGAAACGGTAACTCCATGGCATTTCCATGGATGAGCGTTACTTGGTTAAGATTGGACTCAGTAACTTTTTGTTTTCCCACATTAAGCATATTTTGACTAAAGTCTAGTCCTACCACTTCTCCAGTAGGTCCTACAGCCTCTGCAAGAGCAATGGTCCAATCCGCTGTTCCGCAACAAACATCTAGTGCCTTTTTTCCTTTTTGCACATTCATTTTTTTCATCGTATCTTCTCTCCATTTAGTATGGAGTTTAAAACTAATAACAGAATTCATTTTATCGTAGTTATCTGAGATCTTTTCAAAAACGTTATGAACTCGTTCTTCTTTTGACTGATGCATGCTTGTTACCCTTCTTCCACAAATGTTTTTGCCATCGTTTTTTGGTTTAGGATGGATGTGATTCGCGAATCTAACAGCTCATTTATTCGAGGAAGCCCTTTTTTAGCCTTTTCTAATAATTGTTTAGAAAACTCTATATATCGGTCACAAATTAATATTAAGTAGTTTTGTTGCTCAAAAGATAAGTCTTTAAGTGAACCGTTATGTTTTGGAAAAATAAGAGTATGAAGAGCGTCAAATACAATCGAAGATTTCTTTTGTACAAAGTTTTCCTTTTCCTTACAAAGGCGCTTTATTAACAATAAATTTTCAACAATGTCATTCCATCCATCTAAATGAAATTTTTTGGAAAATTGATCAATGAGAGATGATTCAATCAACTTCACATTATTCATCAATGTGTCAATTTCTGACACATCTTTTTGATATACAATTATTTTTTTATCATTGATTGTTTTTATTCCTTGAGCTAACATTCGAATGGTATGCACATCATTACAATCTGCAAGTAGTTTATAATATAACCCACTATAATAAACCCCAGCTAATACGGTTAATTGTCGCTGCTTTAATACTTCATTATTTGCACGGATGTTGGTTACTTGTTCATGAGTATCAAGGGCTACTTGAAGCAACATGGTCGTTATAGAATAATTCTCCAACTCTTTATTAGATAGCTTACATTGATCCAAAATTGAAATAAGTAACAAAAGCTTATCTTCATCTAACACTGGTGTATTGATATATTGGAACATATAGGGGTGAAGGAGCCTTTCCTCTACTTTTTCCTTCACATCGGCTATTTTTCTTTGAAAGTCTCCCACAATTATCACCCTTGTATCCCCAAATTCTGTATATGTATTGTGATTAGCCTCATTACTTCGCATGAGGATTACTGCATATGTACGGTTTACCACTCACTAAAGGCAGAGACAATTATATCACAAATGCCTACCAAATGGACATGATTCGCATTTATTTCGCTTTTGTTTCGCTCTCAACCTCTCCATAGGATGTAATAATTTTTGCATTTCCGCGAATCTTAATAGCTGACGTGTGCTCAGTAAACTGAGCAATCATCACTTCGCCTTTATCCAATTTCTCAGAGTGATGAAATTTGGTATCAGTTCCTCTTGTTAAACCGATTACGTTCACACCATCTTCTATAGCTTTAATAACGATGTAATCACTTGTTAAAGAATTTTTTTGGTCCACCAATTCTCGCTCCCTTCATTTTTGTATGAAAGGGCTAACCATTATGTAGCCCCTTCTATAATGTTTTAGTATTTAATTAGGGAAAGTACCTCAGCTCTAGCTGTTGCGTCCTCCGCAAGAGTACCTCGGACTGCTTGAGTTACGGTTTTGGCCCCAGGCTTTTTCACTCCACGCATAGTCATACACATATGCTCTGCTTCAACAACGACCATTGCACCATAAGGCTCCAGCTTCTCCATAATCGCGTCAACAACTGTGGAAGTAATTCTTTCTTGTAACTGAGGACGTTTAGCTACTGCTTCCACAGCACGAGCTAACTTACTCAATCCTGTCACTCGACCATTTCTTGGTATATAAGCTACATGAGCCACACCATAAAAAGGAACAAGATGATGTTCACACATAGAATAAAATGGAATATCTTTTACAAGGACAATCTCTTCATGGTCCTCACTAAATACTGTTTCAAAATATTCTTTTGGATCTTGATTCAATCCTGCGAATACTTCCTCATACATTTTCGCTACTCGTTTAGGCGTATCTAACACACCCTCACGATTTGGATCTTCACCTACGGCTTCTAATATAAGACGCACCGCTTCCTCTATTTGGGTACGATTAACTTCTGACATACTAAATTCCTCCTACTGCAATGAGTTCCCTCTGTTTTTTCATATCATGCCAACTACTTATACATATTAGCACAACCAATTTCTTTCTAGCAAAGTAGAAGTTTCTTTTAATGTGCCACAAAATAGCTAAAAAAATAGAAAAAGGATCACGTATAAACGAGATCCTTTTCTATAACATAATCATGTATCGATTTATGTAATTATTTTACAGCATCTTTAAGTGCTTTTCCTGGTTTGAAAGCAGGAACCTTGCTAGCAGAGATTTCGATCTCTTCACCAGTTTGTGGGTTACGTCCTTTACGAGCTGCACGCTCACGAACTTCGAAGTTCCCAAATCCGATTAATTGAACTTTATCACCGTTTTTAAGGGCTTCAAGAATTGAATCGAAAACTGCGTCAACTGCCTTTGTAGCGTCCTTTTTAGAAAGTTCACTCGCTTCAGCAACTGCGTTGATTAGTTCTGTCTTGTTCATGCCTTTCACCTCCTCCCAAAATGGTATATTCAGTTAGTGAAAACGTTCTTATCTTCATTAGTAAACAATTTAGTCGAATTCTATACGTAATTGAAGCTGTTTTCTCTGACATGCCTTATATTAAATGATGAAAACTAATTTTTCAACGTTTTTTTTAAGAAAAACCCTTATTTATAAGGCTTTGACGGCATATCGTACTAATTCTGTTAAAAGATTATCATATTAAATTGGGGTTATCAAGAATTTTCGCTAATTTATGGCAGTATTTTCGGGGTTTTTGATGAATTTTGTCGTGAATTTAATAAAATCAAACAAAAAAAGACTCCCATATAGGAGTCCATGCATTATAAGATTATCGCAATTAATCCACCAGAACCTTCGTTGATGATTCTTTCTAGCGTTTCTTTTAATTTGTATCTTGCATTTTCAGGCATTAATGATAATTTCGCTTGGATTCCTTCACGAACGATTGAACTCAGGCTTCTTCCAAAAATGTCTGAGTTCCAAATCGAAAGTGGATCGTCCTCAAAATCCTGCATCAAGTATCGAACCAATTCCTCACTTTGCTTCTCTGTTCCAATAATCGGAGCAAATTCGGACTCTACATCCACTTTAATCATATGAATGGAAGGAGCTACCGCTTTTAAGCGTACACCAAAGCGTGGTCCTTGACGGATGATTTCAGGCTCATCTAAGCTCATATCAGCGAGCGACGGCGCAGCAATTCCATAGCCTGTTTGTTTTACCATCTTAAGGGCATCAGAGATTTGATCATATTCTTGCTTCGCATGAGCAAAGTCTTGCATTAGCTCTAACAAATGATCTTTTCCTCGTATTTCTACTCCGACAATTTCTTTTAAAATGTCATCGTATAAATCGTCTGGCGCATACAGGTCGATCTCAGCAATTCCTTGACCCATCTCAATTCCAGCAAGCCCTGCACGATCAATAAATTCATAATCACTAAATTGACTAACGACTCGGTCAACATCTCTTAATCTCTTAATATCTTTAACTGTATCTTTCACAGCTTCCTGATAGCTTTCTCTTAGCCAGTGATCCTCTCTAAGTACCATGACCCAGCTAGGGAGGTTCACGTTTACTTCAAGCACAGGGAATTCATAAAGCGCTTCACGCATCACGTTCATGACGTCACCTTCGCGCATTCCTTCCACGCTCATTGCCAATACGGGAATATCGTATTTCTCTGAAAGCTCTGTACGTAATTTTTCCGTATTTGGATGATAAGGTTGTACGCTGTTAATGACCATAATGAATGGTTTTCCAACCTCTTTTAATTCATTGATTACTCTCTCTTCAGCTTCTAAGTATGCAGAACGTGGAATTTCTCCAATGGTACCATCTGTAGTAATAACTACACCAATCGTTGAGTGCTCTTGAATAACCTTCCTTGTTCCAATTTCAGCTGCTTCATGGAATGGAATTGGCTCTTCATACCAAGGTGTATTAATCATTCTAGGTCCATTTTCGTCTTCATAGCCCTTCGCACCTGGAACCGTATAACCAACACAGTCAACTAAGCGGATGTTCACATCCAACCCGTCATCAACATGTATGCTTGCAGCCTGATTTGGGACAAATTTTGGTTCAGTTGTCATAATCGTTTTCCCTGCAGCACTTTGAGGCAATTCATCTTGGGTGCGAGCTCGATCTGATTCATTTGCCATGTTTGGAATAACTACTAGCTCCATAAACTTCTTGATAAAGGTTGATTTCCCTGTTCTTACTGCTCCTACAACTCCTAAATATATATCGCCGCCCGTTCTTTCGGCAATATCTTTAAAAATATCTACCTTTTCCAAGTGATCCCCTCCTGAAATCAATGAGATAGTGGGATAAAATAACCCTAATGTATAGACAATATATGTGTATGACGTTGTCCTACAACGTTATGACAGTTTTTATAATTTTTTTTGCCTAACTGTTATAGTCCATACAAATATAAAAAAACCTCTCTCCTACATTGTATTTCTGTAGGAAAGAGGTTATGACTAATCCACTAAAAAGATAGGTTCTTTTGTTTTTTCATCCATTGTATATGGCAATGAAAAGGCAGGCACAAACAGAGAATCCTGCATTAAGCAGTCGCGAATATCGTCACCTATTGCCTTCTTACAACTTCCATTTTGCATTGCTTGATATAAATCACTTCTGTAATCTATAAAAACTTCTCCATTTCCAGTTATAACAAAAGATAGGTTTTGGTTTGTATACGGGCTCACAACAAATGGTTCTTCGTCATAACCTATTTTCTCGAAATCCATTGTGTATACACCTTTTGTTATTTCTTCTTTGTATGGAGGGTATTTTTGTAAACTAATTAAAAGATTTATATCTTTAATTTTTTCCGCCATTCGTAAATCAAAAATCTTAACCGTTGGATTTTCCTCAACGTCAACTAGTACGTATTGAAACACACCTCCGGATTCGTAAGCGTTTCCAGGTGGTTCTGCTAAATACTTCGGACTGATTCTGTTAAAATCAATCGGGTACTTTTCATAAATAGGAGTGTCCATTTCCTTTGTCTTTATTGGCAATATACCACCATTATCCTCTTGAAATTGCTTAACTGCAGATTGGACCGCTTGAACTTGATCTTCATACGGTATTTGATTTTGTGCCAACTCATCCTGCGGGTACATACAGCCCGTCAACACCATTGCAACGATGAACAATAACAATAATACTTGGCCTTTCATACACTCAACCCTTTTAACCTATGTATTTTCCGTTACACTTAACTTGTTGGTCCCGATAGTACGACAAAAAAAATGATTATTCCAGAAAGAATCATTAAAAAATAGGCAACAATAGCTGTTATTGCTTTTAGAACTTTGTTAGAAAACTTAAATCTGCTTAAATAAATTAAAATAATGGAAATAAACATAAAGCCCATCCCCGCCAAGGAGACCCACATTTTCATTAGTGATGGTGACATTTGTAACTCCCTCCCTTTGCCTAAAATATTATATCATAATTGTCTCAATGCTTGCCTTTTTCGTTTTTCAGATCGAAAAAAAGCTAAAGCAAAGGAGGGGCGTCACTTTACTTTAGCTCGTAAGACTAAATATACATACTCCCTGTGTTCATTTTACCAGGTTTGCTTCGTTGCATTGTATGCATTTCTCTATGTAAACGCATCATTGAAAAGCCTATTTTTAAAAATATTTATTCTAATCCCTTTTCAACAAGTACATTTGCAAGATCTTCCATCTCATGAGTCTTTACACGTGTCATGAGCAAATCAACTTCATCCTTCGGTTTTGCATGGTTAAATAGGACATTGTACAACGCCGTTGTAATTGGCATCTTCACACCGTATTTTTCCGCTAATTGATACGCGGCTTTTGTGGTCCGAACACCCTCTACTACCATTCCCATATTTTCCAGCACTTCATCTAAATTTTGACCTTTGCCTAGCAAATTTCCAGCTCTCCAGTTTCTTGAGTGAACACTTGTAGATGTAACGATTAAATCACCTATCCCTGTTAAACCAGAAAATGTTAGCGGACTTGCACCCATTTTTGTGCCTAGTCGAGCGATTTCAGCAAGCCCCCTAGTTATTAGGGCTGCCTTTGCATTATCCCCATATCCTAACCCGTCTGTGATACCAGCGGCTAACGCAATAATATTCTTTAATGCGCCACCCACTTCTACTCCGATAATATCCGGATTTGTGTATACACGGAAATGTTGATTTATAAATAAATCCTGTACACGTTCAGCTGCTTCCATGCTCTTGGATGAGACAGTTACGGTTGTTGGTTGACGAAGACTCACCTCTTCAGCATGACTAGGCCCTGATAATACAACCACATCCTGTAAAAGATCTTCTGGCATTTCGTCTTCAATCATCTCTGAAATGCGCATAAGTGTATCTGGTTCAATCCCTTTACTAACATGGACAATGGTAAGCGGATTTTCAATACAAGGAACCATCTTTTTTATTACTTCACGAATGGCCTTAGTTGGTACAGCCAATATGATGGTCTTCACTCCTTTTAAAACCTCTTCAAGAGAGTCGTAACCAACAATTGTTTCCGGAAGTATTATCTCAGGCAAATACTTTTTATTTGTGTGAGTGGTATTTAACTCAATAATTTGATCCCGATTATGCCCCCATAATCTTACCTCATGATCGTTGTCGGCTAACACTAGCGATAGCGCGGTTCCCCAGCTTCCCGCTCCAATTACAGCAATTTTTTCTTTTTGGATTTGCATAGCATCACAACCTTTTACTTATTTTCTTTCTCTAGCAAAGATTTTGATAGGAGTTCCTTCAAACCCGAAAGCTTCTCTTATACGATTTTCTATAAAACGCTGATATGAGAAATGCATAAGCTCTGGATCATTGACAAACACAACAAAAGTAGGCGGCTTGACTGAAACTTGAGTCGTATAATAGATTTTCAGGCGCTTTCCATTGTCTGTTGGTGTTGGGTTCATAGCAACAGCGTCCATAATAATATCATTTAACACACTTGTGTCCACACGCATCGAATGATTTTCACTTGCCTTGTTTATCATTGGAATCAATGTATGAATTCTCTTTTTTGTTTTAGCAGATAAAAACACAATTGGAGCATAGTCTAGGAATAAGAAATGCGCACGTATTTTTTCCTCAAATTCTTTCATCGTCTTTTCATCTTTTTCCACTGCATCCCATTTATTTACGACTATCACTATAGCTCGTCCTGCTTCATGGGCATACCCAGCTATCTTTTTATCCTGTTCTATAATTCCCTCTTCTGCATTAATAACCACTAAAACGACGTCGGAACGTTCTATAGCACGTAACGCACGAAGCACACTATACTTTTCAGTTGTTTCGTACACTTTTCCCCTTTTTCTCATACCTGCCGTATCGATAATGACGTAGCGTTCTCCATTTACCGTTACCATAGAGTCTATTGCATCTCTTGTTGTACCAGCGATATCACTTACGATTACGCGCTCTTCTCCAAGCATCGCATTCACTAGTGATGATTTCCCTACATTTGGTCGACCAATCAGAGAAAACTTAATAACGTCATCATCATAGTCTTTCTCGTCCTTACTTGGAAAATGCTTAGCTGCTGCGTCTAAAAGATCACCAAGACCAAGACCATGTGACCCTGAGATTGGGTAAGGCTCTCCAAATCCTAAGGCATAAAAATCGTAAATTAGATCTCTCATTTCTGGGTTATCAATTTTATTTACTGCCAGGACCACCGGTTTTTTGGCACGATAAAGAATTTTCGCTACCTCTTCATCTGCAGAAGTAACTCCCTCTCTGCCATTTGTTAAGAAAATAATTACGTCTGCTTCCCTGATTGCAATTTCTGCTTGTTGACGAATCTGTTCTAAAAACGGTTCGTCTCCAATATCAATTCCACCAGTATCGATAATATTGAAATCATGACTAAGCCACTCAGCTGAACTATATATTCGATCTCGAGTAACCCCAGGTATATCTTCAACAATCGAAATCCGCTCACCAACTATTCTATTAAAGATTGTAGACTTCCCAACGTTAGGACGACCCACAATCGCTATTACAGGTTTTACCATTTTTTTCATCCTTCCTAAAATAATAAAAGAGATATCAACAATCATTCAGACAATATATAAGCAAAGTTATGTATCCGTGCAAGAACAGTTGAAATTACAAACATCTCATTTAATTATGGTGTAAATCAGCATTTAGTAAAGAAACCCTTCTACAAACAGAAGGGTCTAACTTTATTATATTATCAAAGTGGACATGTACTAGCAAACAAAATCAGAAGAAACCACTTTAATGTTTCACAATTACGTACAATTCATCTGTAAGAGAATGGGCAATTCCATCCAAAATGGCTTCAAGATTTGTCGTGATCTTTTCCATCTCCTCTTTATCATCACAATGAAAAACCGCCACCCCACATGGGACTTTTTTAGGATTAGTCGTAATGGCAGCAAGGATAAACTTTTCAATATCCATATTATCTCTCCTCTAATTTTCTCTCTCTCTCTTTTGGCATTCGGATGGCATTCTCTAAAGTCGGAACCTTTTTAATAATTTTCTTTGCCTTTTCAATATCATTTTCTTGAGGAAGAATAAATACCCCTACTCTCCCATCATCTAGGTCTCTTTTCGCCAATGGAACGAGAGCTGGTGTACCAGAATCTCGATACACTCCTAATGCGTTAGATACATCATGCAGAATTGCCTGGCGTTGTCCAAGATTCGCAATTGTCGCTCTTGCGTCAAAATTTTTCGGTTTAAGAATAAACCCCATCCCATAGCTTAGTACTTCCTTTTGTCTTTCTGGTAGTCCAATGTTCATTATATAAATATTGTCCACATACAAACCTGGACCATCAAAACGAGGTTCAAAGTACTCTACTTCTACAATATCACCAAGCCTGCCTCCAGACATTAGTTTGGTAGAAATGAAAATGGCAATGACCGCTGCAATGATCCCACCCAAAATATCAAAAAGGAGAAATCCAAGTGTACATAGAAAGGAAGTAAAAATAACTAAATAATTTCTACTTTCAAAAGCTATGGCAATGCCTTCAATATACGTTTTTCCTCGTGGTACTAGTTCATAGTTATCCAATTCATTTAATGTATTTCTTTCCATATTTCTCACATCTCTAAATTGTGAGGCAGCCAAAGTTAAAAAGGTGATGGCAGTAAACTCTTCTTCAAGAATAGATGGTATGGCAACAGTACCTAGCCCTGCTGCGATGAACCCTAAAGCTACATGAATGATTTTTCCGTGGAGGTAAGTAGGGTACTGTCGATAATCCGTACGTAGCATATAAATTCTTGTTGCTGTTCCAACAACCACTCCAAATAATATAGGATAAGTGTACTCACTCACGATTGTCTTCCTCTCCCCTTTTCTAGTTGATAAACATGTCCTTCAAACAGGCTAGTTAGCTTTTCAAAACCGCTCCAGGCCAGAATGAGACAAACAGATATGGAAATAACATCCAAAAATTGAAGTGACCCGATTGGGATTTCCATTGAATATACATCCAACACTAGAGAATAAACAAACTCTCCGTGGATGCTCCCAAAAAGAAGCGCAACCACCCTTTTAAAAACCTCATTATGCATCATAATGGTCATATACGTTAATACGACGGCAAACATCCAATTTCTATCAAGGATTAACCAAACAGGATCAAATAGTTCAAATAATTGAAAACTGCCATATGCAAGCATAAGAATAAATGATGTGATCAAAAAGTAGACGAGTGATTTTCCTTTCATTTTCCCAATTTCATAATAGGCTAGGAATAAAAAGAAAATTGAAACAACAGACACTTCTAGCCCAAACAAGTGTATAGATTGAGAAGACAAGATAATCGAAAATAATATGATGACTGTGTACTTTACTCGGTTGGGATTATTTTTACTCATTAAAAAGGTCGTACAAATCCAAAGAGCCCAAAATGTCCAATAAAAGAATATTCCTTCCATGTCACCCCTCCTATCATCTCCATTATGGCTTTTCAGTATGTACTTTAACCGTAAGATGTATAAACTTTCAAAAATGATTCATGTTAATGAAGAGGAGGTGGGATCATGGGTAAAGATCGTCAACAAAGCAAGTTAAAAGCAAGTGGTCGTGTCGAGTCCGATCGAGACCAAGAGTTGGAGAAAAAAGGAGCAACCAAACTTTCCAGTCCAGAAGAGGCTAGAGAGCTAAATGATAATAAAAGATATTAATGAAAAAAGCTCCCTTTTCCGGGAGCTTTATCGATTGCTATATATTTTTGTGTTTATTCCTCGTTCATTAAGCCAATGATGAGTTTTCCCCTCGATTACCAAAGGTGCCTTTTGAAGATCCATAATAGTTCTTGCACCAAGAGCGGTCAGCATAAACCCAATTTCCATCTTGATTTCTTCAATTTCTGAAATACTTGCCTCTATTCCTTCTTCCAAAAGGATTTTGAGCAAATACCCTGCTAACCCTGTTGCGGATGCACCTAAAGAAAGTGCCTTAACAACGTCTAAGCTTGACTGTATGCCTCCTGAACCTAATACAGTTAAGTCATGGAAACTGTATTTCACCTCTGCAATGGAAGCAGCTGTAGGAATTCCCCATGAGTTAAAAAACGACAGCAACCGATTTCGTCTTTCATTTTCGATTTTGGCAAAGTTTGTCCCACCAAAACCACCGACATCGACAATAGAAACTCCCACTTGAGTGAGTTTCTTTACTGTTTCACGACTCAGGCCAAAACCAACCTCTTTCACAATGACAGGTACAGGTAATTTTTTTACTATTTCTTCAATGCGCGATAGTGCACCAGTAAAATCCCGATCTCCCTCGGGCATCGTTAGTTCTTGAATTGTATTTAAGTGGATTTGAAGCGCATTTGCTTCTAGTATATCAACCGCTTGAAGCGCCTGATCCACTGATGCTTCACTACCTAAATTTGCAAATATCAATCCATTCGGATTTACTTTTCTAACAATTTTATAAGTGCATATCTCACTAGGGTTCTTTATTGATGACATTTGTGATCCAACTGCCATTGCCACTCTTGTTTCCTTTGCCACAAGGGCTAGCTGTCCATTTATTTCTTCTGTTCGTTCTCCACCACCGCCGGTCATGGCATTGATAAAAAGAGGCGAACTCAAAGAAAGTTCGCCAATCATAGTATCAAGACTCACCTGCTCTGTTGAGGAGTCAGGCAAGCTTTGATGAATAAACGTAATATCATCAAAACCAGTATCTCTCGATTGCCCTGTAGAGAGAGCAAATTGTATATGATCCCATTTCCGTTTCGATCTAGTCAATGATCATCACCATTATCTCTTTAAATTCTTCAATTGATCTCCAATCATTTCACCTAACTGAAAACCTTTTGATTCTTCAGGAAGTTCATAATCCTTCACTTCTTCTTCCTTTTCAGCTAGTTCTTTTATACTTAGAGAAAGTCTTTGTTCTTGCTCATTTACTTCAAGAACCTTCACTTTCACTGTTTCATTTTCCTTTAATACTTCATGTGGTGTAGCTATATGCTTATGTGAAATTTGAGAAATATGAACTAACCCTTCTACTCCTGGGAACACTTCAACAAAAGCACCATAAGAAACAAGACGTTTTACTACCCCTTCTAAAGTAGTACCTTTTGCTGCTTTTTCAGTAATATTAGCCCATGGTCCAGGTAATGTTTCTTTAATAGATAAAGAAATACGCTCATTATCACGGTCAACACTAAGTACCTTTACTTGAACCTGCTGTCCCTCTTGAACTACATCCGTTGGCTTAACCACATGCTCATGAGATAACTGAGAAATGTGAACCAATCCATCAATTCCACCAATATCTACAAATGCACCAAAATCAGTAATTCTTTGAACAGTACCTGAAAGAACCTGACCAGGAGCTAATGAATCTAAAATATTTTTCTTTTGTTTTCCTTTTTCAAGCTCAATAACAGCACGATGAGAAAGGATAAGACGATTCTTCTCCTTGTCTAATTCAACAATTTTAAATAGCATCGTTTTACCTTTATAATCAGAGAAATCTTCAACAAAGTGTGCTTCCACTAAAGAAGCAGGAACAAAACCTCTAACTCCAAGATCTACTACAAGTCCGCCTTTTACAACATCTTTAATTTCAGCATCAAAGACTTCACCAGATTCAAACTTTTGCTCAAGCTCTTGCCATGCATTTTCAGCATCTACTTTTCGCTTTGAAAGGATTAGGGCATCTTCTTCTACCTTTAGAACTTCTAATTCAAGCTGGTCACCTTCATTAACCGCATCGCTTGCTTTTTCAATGTGCAGACTTGATAATTCACTAATTGGTATAATTCCATCAAGTTTACTGTTTGGTATTGAGATAATAACCTGTTTTTCTTCCACCTTTGTCACTTGTCCGCTTACTTTGTCACCCACTTGAAAATCCATAACTTCCACTTGATTCATTTCTTCAGACATATGTACTCCTCCTTAATCCATTAACTGCTCCATTTTTATAAAAAGTGATGTTTGCATCACCGTTTGAAACAATGGCTTCTGATCTTACTTAGAGAATAATCTAAAAAATCTCTTTAATTAAACTTCTTATAAATGACCATTTTTGTCAAGCGAGATACTCCCTATTTGTTCGCAATAATCAGTTTTCTGATTTCTTCCATAATGATTTTTGTAGCCTCATCTGCTGATATTTTATTTTTTCGATATTCTGAAAAGTCAACTGGCTTACCATAAACCACTTTTAACTTATTAAATGCTTTATATGGGCCAATAACTGCACAAGGGACAATTAGCGCTTCGGATCTTGTTGCAAAGAATCCAGCACCGGCTAACCCTTCTCCTAACTCACCCGTCTTACTTCGAGTTCCCTCTGGGAATAAACCAAGAACACTATCTTCTTTAAGGATAGCGAGCCCTTTCCTAAGTGCTTCACGATCACTCATCCCTCTTTTTACAGGAAATGCATTCAAATAAGGGACGAACTTTCCTAATAAAGGAACTCGGAACAACTCCTCTTTTGCCATAAAATGCACCGGTCGGGGAGTTGTTATTCCTACGACAATTGGATCAAAGTTTGAAATATGA
This sequence comes from Robertmurraya sp. GLU-23, assembly GCF_052983275.1. NCBI lineage: Bacteria > Bacillati > Bacillota > Bacilli > Caryophanales > Bacillaceae > Robertmurraya > Robertmurraya sp. GLU-23. Next base: position 498,837 of record NZ_JBRKCV010000001.1, on the reverse strand, counting down.
TTGGAACAAAGTAAAACTGATCCTACTTTAGGAATATTTTCTTGGCCAATTGTTTCTATACGATACAAAGGCTTATAGATCATGTTTACAACGGATCGTGCAAAAGTATATACCGTCAATAGGATCCTATCCTTTCTTTTGCTAATGCTAAGATTTTCTCAACTACCTCTTGAATCGATAAGGAAGTGGTATCTATCTCTACTGCATCATCCGCTTTTTTTAAAGGTGCTACTTCTCGTTCAGAATCTAATTTATCTCTAGCCGCAATCTCCTGTTTTAGCATTTCTAAGTCAGCTGGAAATCCTTTTTCAAGATTTTCTTGAAATCTTCTTTCCGCTCTTTCCTGAACGCTTGCTAGAAGAAACACTTTGATTTCAGCGTGGGGAAGGACATGTGTGCCAATATCTCGACCATCCATAACTACTCCCCCACTCGCACCGAATTGCTGTTGTCTTTTCACCATTTCTTCTCGAATTAATCGGTGTTTTGCCACGATAGAGACTTGATTTGTCACCTCGGCAGATCGAATTTCGTTTGTAACTTCTTGGCCGTCAAGAAATACAAGTTGTCCTTTTTCACCTGGCAACAAGTCAATTTTTGTATTTGCTAAAAGCTCATGAAGGGCACTCTCATCGGTAAGCTCACAATTAGACTGTAAAGCTTTATATGTAATTGCACGATACATAGCACCTGTATCAATATAAATATATGAGAGTTTCTCAGCTATTATTTTGGCAACAGTACTTTTTCCTGCAGCAGCAGGACCGTCGATTGCGATAGATATTTTACTCATATGTCCTCCTAGTTGTTTGAACTTCAATATGGTTAGTTTGTTCAATTTGAATCATAAACGAATGATTCCTTATATATTTTAGCATATACTTGTTCGTAGCTTGTTAATAATATTGCAAAAAACAAAAAAAGCAGGAGCGCTCCCTGCTTTTCATTTCCCATTAAAGGTTTCTAAAAAATCCGTAAAATTACTTTTGTTAACACCTTCGTATTTTGTAATAATTTTCAACTCAGGAAAAATGCTTAACTGATGAAAGAAAAACTGTGCACCGATAAGGAAAAGAAACTGAATGACAATGATCTTAACAATAATACGTTCAAACGTCTTCACCTTTTCACTTCCTCCCATAATATCAGTACTATTATAGGGAATTTATGGCTATTTTATTCAAGTTTCGAGTCCCTTCTTCTTTAGAAGCAACTGGCGGTCAAAGCTAAAACGGAGCAAAAGTTGACGGTCCTGTGAACTCATATCAACAAATTGTAATGATGCCTTCTTACGACTGTCATCTAAAGGAATAAGCCTTACTACTTTACTTCTTACTTGTAAATAATGAATTTCTCCGCTTTGCATAGGAAGTACCACCCATAATTGAAGGGTTTGACCAGCGAGGATTCCATGTTTATCGTTGATAAGGATTGCTGCACCGCCCGCACTTATATCATCTGTAACAGTTGTAAATGGCTTAAACTCTGAATTTGTAGGATGTACTGCTACGTCTGCAGTAGTTTCGACCCTTACATATTGACGCCTTTGAACCTTTACCAAGTGCTCATCACCAGGATAAGAAAGAATAAGCATGGGAATATTCTGCTTCGTTCTACCTAAAACCTCAGATTCAAATAAAAAGACCGAGTTATTGTCCTGAGAAACAAACGAACCTTTTAACTGTGTCCCATCAATTAGAAAGACCGTTCTTTCTGTTGCCATATTAATTGGATAATCGATATAGATTTGATTTTCTTTTTGTTCTACAACCTTACATTTAAATTTATCTAATTTATCTCCATATTTTAACTCAAGCATAATTACAGTGCCTATTTTCAACATACATCACACATCCTGTCAAAACTTGTCACACAAATTATGACATGAACTCATTCATTGACGCAATACGAATCTAAAAAAAAGGAAAAGCAGGCGCTTTTCCTTAGACAACATCCTCATATACTTCCTCGGCATTTTCTAGCTTATCGACCTTTTCTTCGATCCCACTATCTGCGTTAATGAAAATACGGTACGTGTCATCACCTAGTGTTCCCATAAATTCATAACACAGTACTTCTTCGTTCATATCGTTAATAATAATAGATTGTCTATTTTCCATCACCTTAACACTTGGGTTAATTTTCTTTTGTGCGTCTTCCACCGATAGAGTTGGCTTAGGAATATCTCTCACATGGTGAGAACGTAAATAATCATCAGCAGAAAAACCTAAAATATTTCCATTATCCAATGCTACCTTTACATTAATAGAATCCGGATACACTCTAACATCATTTTCATTTGTAACAAAGGTAAATACTCCAATATTATCGTACTGTGTGCTTTCAAATAGATCTAAATTTTCAAAGCCCGTATCCTTTAAGAATTGAATCGCTTTCGTACTTGCATCATTGAGACTTATTTTTTGCTCTTTTACATCACGAGAGTAGATAAACCAAATTGGATAACCACCTTTTTTCGTGACATCCATATTTGCTTCTTCATTCGTCCCCTTCTTTTGTACAGAAATACTATAAAAACCCGTACTTGCACCTTTCCCACTTTCCGTAACCTTAACAGTCACATCATTTCCAAAGGCTGCATATTTTTTTGCAATTTGGACGGCCTCTTCTTCTTTTACTTGTTTCCCTTGCAAGTATTTAAACTCATTGTCTTCTTTTTGACTTAAAGACACAAAGTCAGGTCCAAAATCTGTGTCTCCATAACCTTCAACCGTTTTCTCAACGGTCTTAAAGCCATCAATGATTGTATTATCTAAAGGCTCTTCAGTTGATGCTAGAGCCAGTTCAACATCCATCCAGCGTAAGTTATTTTCTAAAACCATATGCTGTACCTTTCGCAATTCACCTTGTATCTCTGCTGACTGCTTATACAGGTCCTGCAATGATTGGTACTCTTTATCCGTTAATGGTTCTTTCTCTAAATCTCTAATTGCGGTACGGTAACTAAAATCACCAATTTTCGCGAGAAACTCCTCCGTCTTGTTGAAAGGTAGAAGAGTTAACGGAAGTTGACCAACATCACTATGAGCATCAGATGTTATTTTCCAAACCTCTGCTAAAGAAGGCGATAATGATTCCCTTGAATTCATAGCTAATGTAGTTCCAATTTTATTATTCAGTAAATCTACCTGATAGCTTAGATCGTGAAACGCTCTTTGATAGTTGTTCTCAGCATTAATGAGTACGGCATTTTTTTCACGATGCTCTTGGTAGCCCCAAAAAGCTGTACCAGCTACCCCGAGCACCAAAACACCTATTAAGATTGTTCTAATCAATTCGACCTCACCCCTATTTACAGAATATATGCTTTCCGATGCGCTTAATTTGTGGTCTAGACCAAATCCATCCACTTGTCGCCGTGTCAGGGTTAAAATAATAGATGGCATTACCAGTCGGATCCCAACCGTTCATGGCGTCCAGAACTGCTTTTTTTGCGCTTTCATTTGGGGTTAACCAAATCTGGCCATCTGCAACGGCAGTAAACGCTCTTGGCTCAAAGATAACACCTGAAACTGTATTAGGAAATGTAGCACTTTGCACCCTGTTTAATATGACAGCCGCCACCGCTACTTGACCAATATAAGGTTCTCCCCTTGCTTCTCCATACACAGCGTTTGCCATTAACTGAATATCATTCTGTGAAAAACCACTTGGTACATTAGCTGCTGTAGGTTTTTTTGGCGGTGTTGCAGCTGTTGCTTTTGGGCCAGCTTGGTTTCCAGCATTTGCTTGTGGTGCAGCAGGTTTCTTTGCTGCAGTATTATTATTTTGCGGCTTCTTAGCTGCTGTTGTATTCTGTTTACTTTGTTCAGCTGTTGTATTTTGTTTCGGTTGTTGTGCAGTTGGAGCTTTTGCTTGGTTTTTTGCTGTTGGTTTTTTTGCAGTTGCCGTTCCTTGATTCTTATTCGGCTGCGCCTTATTTGCTTTCGGGTTAGGCTTCTTTTGCTTTGCTAAATCTACTCCACCATAATGAGTAAATTTGTTTCCATTATTTATTTGTTCCTTGACAAATTGTTCATTGTACTTTGTTGCCTTTACTAATTTCTGCTTTGTTGTTGGACCAGCAAGTCCATCAATTGGTAGTCCAAATTCGTACTGAAAGTTTCTTAGCGCCCAATACGTCTTCCATCCGAATACACCGTCAATTTTCCCATTATAATAACCGATGTACTGAAGACGTGATTGAAGTTCAATAACATCTTCACCTACTGCCCCTTGTTGAATCACTTGATTGGTGAAGGCATCAACCTGATCCACCTTTGTTGTAAAGGGGACAATAACTTGTGTTAGAAAGAAGATTGTAGCAACTTTCATTAATAAAATTTTTTTGTTCATCGTTTGCAACCCCCAGATGTAAATCTTATTAACATTAATCCTATTTTTTGTAGAGGTTGGTTTTTTATACAAAAAGCTACTAGAAACTTCTTAAATAAGAATCGAAAGACAAAATAAAACCCCTCTCAATTTTATAATTGAAGGGGGTTTTGAATGTGTATATCATCATTAGTGGTTTTTATTCCGCTCAAGTGTCTCGCACTTTTCACCTTACGGAGAGCAAGCCACCATAAAAAAATCATAAATGGCAGTATAAAGATCAGCCAGTATTCAAAAGACATTAATATATAATCATAAATACCATGAAAAAATACAGGAAGAAACAGTGAAAAAAGGAGCCATTTCCCTTTTTTTTCTTTCGTAAATTTCCCTTTTCCTAAATAGTAGCCCATTAACACACCAAAAAGCGCATGACTTGAAACAGGTAATAGCGCACGACCCACAGCGTGCTCGACCCCATTTGCCAACAAATACAATATATTTTCACTTGTTGCGAACCCTAGTGCTACAGAAGTACCATATACAATTCCATCATACGGTTCGTCAAATTCAACATGTTGATAAATTGCATAAAAAAGGATGAACCACTTGAAAAATTCTTCCAAAAACCCTGTCGTAAAGAAGGCATTTAAAAAATCAGAAACAACTAAATGCTCTACATCAATCACATATTGAATAAACATAATTGGAAATACAAGCAGTGCTCCGTATATGAATGTACGTAAAACCACTGAGATTGGTTCTGACCCGTACTCATCTCTTAAGTAGAAATAACTAAGAAGAGCTAAGCCAGGAGCTATCCCAGCAGAAAAAATCCCTAGCATTTGCTATCCTCTTTTCCATTCGTTTCTTCCATCGTATCATGAGTTCTTAAGAAAGAAAATCAATATTTTTGACGTTTCGTGTAGACGAAGCGGCTTTCATATAGGTATGATTCTAACAGGATCATTTAACGGGAGGTTCTTATGAAAAATCTACTTGTTATCCACACAGGCGGAACGATAGCAATGAGTGAGGATACAGAAACAGGAGCTGTAAAACCGGGCGAAAAAAATCCAATTGTCGATAAAACAAGGGAGCTTTTGTCGGTTGCGAATTTATTCATTGAGGAGCCTTTCCAGCTGCCCTCACCCCATATAACGGCAAAAGAAATGCTGCAGTTAAGAACAATTATTGAATCTTATATAAAGGAAGATAAAGTTAACGGAGTTGTGATTACACATGGCACTGATACATTAGAGGAAACTGCTTATTTCTTAGATTTAACGATTCGGACAAGCATACCGATTGTTTTGACTGGGGCAATGCGATCAAGTAATGAGATTGGTTCAGACGGTCTTTATAATTTACTTTCAGCATTAAAAGTAGCAAATAGTGAAGAAGCGGTTGGAAATGGAGTTCTAGTGGTGTTAAACGACGAAATACACACGGCAGTAAATGTAACGAAGACTCATACAAGCAATGTATCTACCTTTCAAAGCCCGCAGTATGGACCCATTGGGACTGTGACAAAAAGAGGAGTTTTCTTTCACCACTCACCAAAGAAAAGAGAAATGTATCATGTGGAGAACATTTCTAAACGCGTAGTACTAATTAAAGCTCATGCCGGAATGGATTCTTCCCTCCTTTATGCGATAAACGATTTACATTTTGACGGTGTTGTTATTGAGGCGTTAGGACAAGGAAATCTTCCTCCAGCAACTATTCATGGTATTAAGCTGCTGCTCGAAAACAAAATACCGGTAGTATTTGTTTCAAGATGCTTTAACGGACTAGCGGAAGATGTTTATAGCTATGAAGGCGGTGGAAAGCAATTTAAGGATTTGGGCGTCATTTTCTCTAAAGGTCTTAATGGGCAAAAGGCTAGAATTAAATTGATGATTACTCTAGAAACGACTACCGATATAAAAAAACTAGATCACATGTTTCAATAAAAAATACCGGGCAAATATTTGCCCGGTATTTCTTACTATTCTTTATTAGCTATTGATTGAGCTATTTGCTCTCCATGGAAGCGGCCGTTTTCAATAAAAATTTCATTCGCATTGTTTCCAGCCGCTAATACACCTGCAATATAAATGCCTTCAATATTGCTTTCCATCGTTTCTCCATTATACCTTGGCCTTCCAGTGTCACGATCAATTTCTATTCCCATTTGAGCAAGAAATCTATGATCTGGATGATAACCAGTCATAGCAAACACAAAGTCATTTTTTATGCTATACACTTTGCCATGTTTGTGATAAGTTACTTTTTCAGATTCAATTTCCTTTAACTCTGCTTCAAATTCCATCTTTACGACACCATTTCGAACGAGTGAATCAAATTCAGGAAGAATCCATGGTTTAATAGAAGGAGAATAATCTTTCCCACGATAAATAACGGTTACTCTTGCACCTGCTTTTACAAGCTCGATCGTAGCGTCAACGCTTGAGTTCTTTCCTCCAACGACAACAATATCTTGATCAAAATAAGGGTGGGCTTCTTTGAAATAATGAGAAACTTTAGGTAAATCCTCACCTGGAACTCCCATCAAATTTGGATGATCATAATAACCAGTTGCTACAATCACATATCTTGCAGCGTACTCCTTTTTATCGGTGCGAACGATAAACACATTATCTTCTTTTATTACTCTTGTTACTTTTTCAAACGGATACACCCGTAAACCTTTCCTTTTTACTACTTCCCGATAATATACTAATGCTTGATTTCTTCTTGGTTTGTATTCTTCTGTAAAAAAAGGAACATCTCCAATTTCTAACTTCTCACTCGTACTAAAAAATGTTTGGTGTGTAGGATAATGATAAATCGCATTTACTATGTTTCCTTTTTCAATAATTAGCGGATTCTTCCCAATTTTTTTCAATGCGATTGCCGCTGATAAGCCACACGGTCCTCCACCAATAATAATTGCATCTTCTATTTGCATCGCTCTCTCTCCTAAACAAAAAAATCTCCATCATTTTATGATAGGAGATTTTTTATTTCTTTTCAAATATAAATCATTAAATCCAACCTCTAAATCTTGATGCTTCAGCCATTTTCCTTACACCAACCATATATGCTGCTAAGCGCATATCTACGCGTCTGGTTTGTGCAGTATCATATATATTATTAAAAGATTTACACATAACCTTTTCTAACTTTTCTTCTACTTCTTCTTCCGTCCAGTAATACCCTTGATTATTTTGGACCCACTCAAAATAAGACACGGTAACTCCACCGGCAGAAGCAAGCACATCAGGTACAAGTAAAATCCCTCTGTCCGTTAAGATCTTAGTCGCTTCGAGTGTCGTTGGACCATTTGCCGCTTCAACAACTATCTTCGCGCGAATATTATGAGCGTTTTCTTCTGTGATTTGATTCTCAATGGCTGCAGGAACCAAGATGTCACAGTCTAATTCAAGCAACTCTTTATTTGTAATCGTATTATTAAATAGCTTTGTAACTGTTCCAAAGCTATCACGTCTGTCCAATAAATAATCTATATCCAATCCATTTGGATCATGTAATGCTCCATACGCATCGGAGATACCCACTACTTTTGCACCTGCATCATGCATAAACTTTGACAGATAGCTACCTGCGTTTCCAAATCCTTGAACAACCACACGTGCACCTTCAATATTAATACCCTTTTTCGCAGCAGCTTCTCTTATACAAATAGTTACACCTTTTGCAGTTGCCGATTCCCTACCATGTGAACCACCTAGTACGAGTGGTTTTCCAGTAATAAAACCTGGAGAATTAAATTCATCTATTCGACTATACTCATCCATCATCCAAGCCATGATTTGTGAATTTGTAAACACATCTGGCGCCGGTATATCTTTAGTTGGTCCAACAATCTGACTAATCGCTCTAACGTAGCCTCGACTTAAGCGTTCTAGTTCACGAAATGACATGTCACGAGGGTCACACACAATGCCCCCCTTACCTCCGCCATATGGTAAGTCAACGATTCCACATTTTAAACTCATCCAAATAGAAAGTGCCTTTACTTCCTTTTCTGTTACACCTGGATGGAAACGAATTCCTCCTTTTGTTGGCCCAACAGCATCATTGTGTTGTGCACGATACCCTGTAAATATCTTTACTGACCCATCGTCCATCCTTACTGGGATTTTTACTGTTAACATTCTCATTGGTTCTTTTAATAGTTCATATACTTCTTCAGGGTAGCCAAGCTTTTCTAATGCACTGTGAATAACGGTTTGAGTCGATCTTAGCACATCAAGCTTTTCTTCATGGTTTATGTTTGTAGTCCCTTTTTCGGCCACTATTTTACCCTCCTAAAATCACTAACAATGTTGTCCCATTCATGACATAGTATACACTTTTAGGTAATTTATGCAATAATAAATGAAAATTTTTTGACATTTTTAATATAATTTTTGAAAACGCTACCATTGTTGTTATTTAGGGAATTTTCTGTATTTTTCCATTTCCCTTATCAGCCTTAAATGGGGTTTTCCACCTTCTGTTTAAATACTATTTACTAGTGTCTGTTTTTCATCTCAAGATATTCTTTTAGAAAAAAAACGGCAGAGACAGACCATTACTTAAAGTAATGGACAATAGTCTCAACCGCTTTCTGATCAATCACTGTTTTCCCATACTCCTTTATGCGATGGATACTTTCAAGAGTAGGGTTTGAGTATTCAGATAGAACAACTGCCACTAACGTGAAATTACAGTCCTCTACATTTTCTATACAAAAATAATACCTGTCATCCATTACATATAAGCTTCCCCCAGTAAAGCCGAGTACATTAAGCTGATGAGACACTTGAATTACATACTCAATATTGGTAAATTCATAAATCAGGTCCTGCTTTTCCTTTACACTTACCTGTAAATCATAAAAGGAATCCACTAAAGAGGTATCTTCTTCTTCCTCATCCATCGTGACAATCATGACCATACCCTGAGTATGCATCGTAAAGATTTCTACCGCAACCGTTCCTTGTATATCCACATCAAATTGTTCACTAGCTTCTTCAAGCATTTCATGGAACAATTGATGCCACTTTAAAGAATCTTTCCAAATATCCTCTTTTGTTAATCCTCTTTCAGATAAATCATCAATAGTTAAAAATATTTTAATTTTATTATATGTTAATCGTTCTAAGCGCATTATAAAGCCCCCTGCTGTGAACAACTGTTTGTTTAGTTTATGACATTCTTGCAGGAAGGTGAATTGTCTAATCGATATTCCTTCTTACATTCTAGTTTTTAACCAACTATCCCACTTATTACGCGAGGTACCTATAATGTGTTCCTGATATTTGACGTTTTCTTTTTCAGAAATGGTATCAAATGCAAACCCACCTAATCCAATATGTATGTCTTCGTAGTTCTTTATCAATTTCTCTGTGAGTTGTAGCGTTCCTCTAACATTTTCCTTCATTGTGCAAGAAAAGAAGATAAATTTTGGTTTTACAATCTTAATAACCTCATCGATATCTTTCTCTGCTATACTTGCTCCCAAATAAATCACCTCAAATCCTTTACGTCTTAAAAATAACGTAAAGATGAGTAGGCCAAGTTCATGCCACTCACCTGGCCCACACACTGCAATGGCCTTTGGCATCATCGGATTATGCGGAAAGGAGTGCAAGATCATACCAATTCTTGATCGGAGAATAGATGAAGCAAAGTGTTCATGTGCGGTGGTAATCTTAGAATTTTCCCATAAGTCACCAATTTTCACTAGCAATGTGCCCAAAATATCTACCATTACCTTATCTACTGTAAACAAACTAAATGCTTGATTAATGATATCGTGTGCAGTCTTTTCGTCAAAGGCAAGTAGTGATTGAAGTAACTTGTCCGCCATGGCACTTGATAGGTCTCCACCTATTTGAACATGTAGAAGACCTTCTTTTTCTTCAACCTCATTATTTTCAAGTAAAGTAACAGCTTGACTAATGGTAAACCCTTTAGACACTTTGTCTTGGAGCCATCTTAATATCCTTACATGTTCTTCTGTGTATAGACGGTGTCCCGATTCGTTTCTTTTTGGCGCTACCATCTGATAGCGCCTTTCCCAAGCACGTAGCGTTCCTGCTTGAATTCCTAACATTTTTGAGACCGCTTTTATATTATATTTTCCTTCTTCTGTCACCATTGTCTTTCCTCCGTATAACTCGAACTTACTCACATTATACAGTTCATATAAAATATGTGTAAACTTTGTATAGGCTAACATCAGTCTGGGTCTTTATTGGAAATAAAAATAAAATGCGTTTCAGCTCTTGCTCCTAGTCTTAGGGGCATAGCTGTCGTCCCATAGCCATTACTTACAAAAAGAGAGGTGTTTGTTAACTTTTGGAATCCCCCTAACTCATATGGTCCGAACCCAAATATTCTAATTTGACCTCCATGTGTATGACCACTCAACACTAACGAGATCCGATCTTTCACCTGTATTTTTTCCGTGATTCTGGGATTATGGCTGACGAGTATCCGAAACCCCTCCTCTTTAGCATCCTGAAGTGCTAAGTCTAACCGGTCTCTCTTTAATTGAAGGTCATCAACTCCAAGAAGGACCATCACTTCCCCTGCTACTGATTCAAAGGAAACCGCTGTATTATCTAATATCTTCACTCCGTTATCAAGAAGCAAAGCATCTAGCTCATGATAGTCAACCTCATAATCATTATTTCCCCAAACAAAATACAATGGTCCCAACTGTTTGAGAATGGCAAGATTTTGTCTTACCTTCCGGAAATCGACTCCTTTTTCAAGCAGGTCACCACCAATGATTACTAGGTCTACCTGTCCTTTTGATTTCACATCCTGTATTATTTTGTCAGAGATCATGCGCTTATGAATGTCTGATATAAAAAAAAGCTTTAGTTCACCAAAGCTCTTAGGAAACTCTGAAAAAGTAAAATGATGGGTTTGAACTTTATTTCGAAATGCCTCTTTGTACATAAAAATAAGGAGAGAGACAGCTACAAACACTAACGCATAAAATAGGAAATCCATATATCCTCCACTTTATATTATTCTTTACTTTCACGAAGAAGCTCGTAATCTAATGAAATCATACCATAAAGCAATGAGAAACAAAAAAAAGCAACAGCTGGCCATAGAGAGACCATTGATAAAAAATAAAAACTTAAACACACAAAAAAAAGCAAGAGACATTCAAGCTTTAACAACTTCCCCCGCCACCTGCTAACAACCAACATTTCGATACCGTTCCTAATTAAGTCAGCATTTATTAAAAATCCAATAAAAAACGCTAAAATAGAAGCAATAAAAGGAACAGGACTCAATACAACCTCTACAATAATATCAGATAAAGTATTTGGAAAATGGATAGGTATCCATATGATAAATAATAATCCACATATATATCCGAACAAAAGTTTCATGAGTTTTTTCACAAACATAAAAATCCCTCCCATAAACAATGTATGAGAGGAATCAAACTTGTTACACATTTATCTTACAATTAATCTTCATATATGTTTAGAATACGAAATCCAAAATCCTCTAGCTTTTTCACAAACTTGTCAATGTTATTATTTTTTTCAACTTTCAAGACAATTCGTCGAACCAATTTATCCGTTTCATCAAAAGTTACTAATGAAATAATTTGCTCATGAAATTGATGAGCAATTTCTGCTAATTTTGCAATCCTGCCCTCTGTTTCCACAGAGGTAAATGCAATACGAATTCCTGAGCGATGAACGCCAAACGCTGAACCGAATTGCTCTAAACAATCAGAACGAGTGACAACCCCTAAAAACTTTCGATTTTCATCAACTACCGCCACTAAGGGGTAATCCTTTAAATCCAACAATATATTCTCAAAGATTTCATTTCCTTCCAAAAAGCGATCCTGATGTGTTGCAATTTGAGAGACGGTTGTATTTGTTAAATAATCATCTTTTGTTTGCTGGCTTTTAAAGTAATTTTCATAAATGCTGTATCTTGTAACCGTTCCTACATAAGTGTGTCCATCTAACACGGGCAACCCATCAATTTGTTCTTCCTCAAGCTTAGTAAGCGCACTCTGCAGAGAGTCTTGATGAGAAACAACATGACAATGATGCTTTGGTATCATAATACTTTTTACGAACATGTCAATCACCTCAGGAAAGAGTAAATAGCTTCCATAATTTATTCGACAATAAGGTCAAAGAATCCTTTTTCTTCAACCCCTACTTACTTTCATGATAAAGATTTATGTCAAAATTTTTCTTCATCATTTCAAATACTTTGTGACGATTTTTCCACTCATCTTCTTTTTTCCAAAGGTCTTTACTTTTATCAATGATTTCACATCGAAGTGCATGGTATTCCTTTTCAGCTTTCTCACGCTTTTCTCGAAGTAAATTCATAAATCCATATAAGCCTACAATAATGACTAGCATATAGAGGTTACTTGATTGATCAACAAAAACTGAAAACATGGCTGCAAAAGAATATGAGTAAGGTGTTAATATCACTTTATAAAGGTAGTAAAAATAAATAAAACAGAGAAAAATGGTCGTCCACATCACAAGTAAATGACGAAGCTTTAATTTATCAAATTTTCTTTTTTTATCTATCACTTTCTGTAACATTTGCCTGGTAGCCTGATCCGTTCGATTGTCCAATAATAAAATTTCAGATTCCATTATTTCTACCCTCCCTTATCAAATAAATATGAACTTGTCCGATATTTTATGATGATTACAAAAAAAGAGCTCAGCCATTTATATGGCAAAGCCCCATTACTTACTTAGCGGTATGGTTAAGGTTTGTCCTACCGTTATTTCATTTGTTGACAATGAATTTGCTTTCTTAATAATATCAATACCAGACTGTGATTTATAATATTTCATAGCGATTCTAAATACAGTTTCTCCTGGCTGAACCTTATGGTAAACAACGGTTTGATCCACCGGCTCTACTTTTGTAGTTGAGTTAGTTGTGCTTTCAGGAGTTGTTGTTGTTCCTTGAGCAGTTTCGCTACTATTAGCTTGGTCAGCATTTACTGATTCTTCAACTGTATCTCCTTCTGCTTCCACATTCTCGTCGGTCACGACTTCTTTAGTTTCCGTTTTTTCTACCTCCTCTACCGCTACCTCCTCTTCTGCATCTGTATAATAAACAGCTTCTGCTCCCTTACTTTCTTCAACCGTCGTACTTACTGAAGATTTTTGAGAATCGTTATACGTGTAAATACTAAAAATCACGATTGGCAATAAGATAAAAAACATACCTAGCAAGCGTATGAGAGGATACTTTACTTTTATCTTTGTCTTTTTTTTCAATTGTTTTTGTTTATGAACTCTACTCCTTGGTGGAAGCTTATCATTTGAAAGGGTAGCCTTTCCATCTTGTGACGACTCTACTTTAAGATCAACATCCTTCATCCTTTTACGAAGTTTTTCTGCTTGATCTCTAATAGGCTCTTCTTTATTCATTTCTTTCACTTTCCTCTCTTATCCTCTCTTTTCTTTTGATAATAAATCCCAAAAACGCATCAATGACAAAATGCATCGCAATAGTGACTAGTAGATTTCCAGTCCACTCGTATATAACTCCAATAAAGAAGCTGAGCAGAGTGATATTTAAAAAGAGAAACCAATTAAATAGATAGCGATAATGGATAACAGCAAAAATAACGCTAGATACAATTAGTCCAAAATGAGTTTGTATAATCCCTCGAAAAAGAATCTCTTCACTTGTGGCAACAATCACTGAAATAAAGAGAATTTCCCATCCTTTTCTGTTTGAAAACAACTTCTCATTTAACCCTCCATCATCATAATAAGAGGAGGGAAGGAATTTCATAAACATTGCATCAATACAAACGATAAGTAATCCTGCAGGAACTCCTACCCACCAGATAAAAGGGTCGTTCCAGTCAAAGAGATCTAGAAAGGACTTTAGACTATCAAATAAAAAATACCCTATAACTATGGAAAGGACTACAAGTATGACTTGTGTCATGTATAGATGTTTTAACAATTCCTTGTCTGATAATTCATCAATCAACTCTTCATATTTATTATTCATAACTAGTCCCACTCTTCGTAAGCAAGCCCTTCAAATAATCCTTCCACTGAAAAGGCCTATTCTCTACTACTTCTGAACATTTGATTTTGTAGTGATCGTAAACCATTCCACACACAGAACAACAATCGTCAACGGTCACGTGGGTAACTTCTCCAAAATAAGAAAGAACTTTCTTGCGCTTACACTCTTTCGACTGAATCCAGTTCAACATCTCCACTATCTTTTTCCTTTTATGCTTTTTTCTATTGTCAACATATTCAATAAACCGTTCTTCCTCTATCTTTAAATCCATACTGTTAGATAGACTACGGAGAAATTCCTTTGTTAATCTCCAGGAAGTATCCGAAAATCCCCCAATATGTCGAATGGTTTCCTCCATTTCTTCCCACTCATAAAGCAGTTGGTCTCCAAAATGTTGAAACAGCCAGCGAATTTGATATTCTGTAGGAAGCTCTCCTTCTGCTAATTGGTATGGAAGTTGCTCATCATAAGGAGAATACAAAAGAATTGAAATGCTATTCTCTCCATCCCTTCCCGCTCTCCCAATCTCCTGTAAGTAAGACTCTAGCTGTAAAGGCATATGGAAATGGATGACAAACCGAACATTTTCTTTATTGATTCCCATTCCGAAGGCACTAGTGGCACAAATTACATCAAGCTGCCCTTTAATAAATTGCTGCTGAATAAGTATTCTACTTTCCTGGTCAAGCCCACCGTGATACGCCATTGATCTTGGAACGCCACTATCTCTTAGCATCACAGCTACTTCTTCGGCTAATTTTTTACTAGAAAAATAGATAATCCCTGGACCTTGTAAAAAAGATACCCACTCCAACAGCCTTTCAAGCTTTTCCCTTGCATCATGAACATAGTCTACGACCATTTTAATGTTAGGACGGTCAACAGAGGAAACAAACTCCTCCCACTCCTCTAGCTTTAAAGTTCTTACAATATCGGACCGAACCTCCTGATCTGCTGTGGCAGTCAGAGCAATCGTTTGAGGACTTCCAAGAGCTTCACGAATGTCACCTAACTTTAAATAATCAGGTCTAAAATCATAACCCCACTGCGATATACAATGTGCCTCATCTACCACAAATAGGCTGATTACTAACTTATTTAGTTGTGAAACAACAAATTCATTCATTAGCATTTCAGGTGAGATATAAATAAACTTATACGTATGCAAACGACCAAATACACTGCCTCTCTCCTCACGTTCTAGAAAAGAATTGATCGCTACCACTCGTTTTTCACCTCGTGCCATCATCTGTTCAACTTGGTCCTGCATCAATGAAAGCAACGGGGTAACCACTACCACAACACCTTCCATAAGATAAGCGGGTAGTTGATAACAAAGTGACTTACCAGTTCCAGTTGGGAGCATTGCAAGGACATTCTTTCCTTGTAATAATGCTTCAATAATTTCTTTTTGACCTATTTTAAATTGATCGTATCCAAAATGTGTTTTTAATTCATTCTCTAGCATCATAGTAGGTCACCAAATTTCGCAATCACTAATCGAATTTGAAAATAATCTACATCTATTATTTCTCGTATTTTCCTCAACTGCTTTGACGATGCTTTTTGAATCGCCTCTTTTATCCTTTCCTGAAGTGGCTCTTCAACAAATCGGTCAATATTAAACCCATTAACGAAAAGGGCAATCTCAACTATATGATCTTGAATCGTACTTTCTTTTAGTTTTCTTATTCGGCCAATCTCTACAATTCCTTTTCCTCTCTGTATTAATTCGAATGTTTTTTTTGCAGAAACTGTTAGATGATGAAGCTTATCTGTAACTATCATTCTAGCTAATAACGGATAGGCTGTAGGGTTTTCCTCGATTGACCTCATTAAATAATGAAGCAAGGCTTGAAATTGAAATCGATAGCTGTTCTCTTCAATCCCAAGCATTTCTATCGTTTGCATTTCCGTTAACCCTATTGATTGAAATCCCGAAAATCTTGCAACTAATACGCTTGGGTCAACCTCTAGCTCTAAAGACTCCAATAATGACTGTAATTCCTTAAGCAACTGATGAGGAAAGTCTTTGCTGTTTCCTACCGATGTTGCGAATAAATGCTTAATCCAATTTTGAATATCTTTATTCTTCTGAACTGGTATATAGCTGGTTTGTTTATTGACTTGATTAGAACATACTTGGACGAGCAAAGATAATCTTTCCCAAAACTGCATGCAATTGTGATATTTTCCTCCTTGCAAATTTTTCAAGAATGGATACATTGAATACAATTCATTGATCAATCGCTGTCCACTTTCGCTAACGACAATCTGCTGATCGCTAGAAATATACATAAATTCATGTTTTATTAGTTTGCTTATAATGCTGTCGTATTGTTCTCTTGTTAAATGATGCGCTGTATGAAAAAAGGAATCTAATTGAAAAAGATGTGAGTCCTGTATGGTTTGAGATGATTTTTTACCATTTAATAAATGAAACACGCTTGAGCTGCTTCTTTCTCTACCCAGTTTTGATAAACAATAGAGAACGACTTGTTCAAGAATATTTATCAATTCACTTCACCTTCGCTACGTAGGTTTTTTTGTATTTTTATGTCTATTATTGTAGCATGAAATGAGCCGCATTTAATGAATAAAAAATGCCATAAATGGTCAAACCCTTATATGATAAGCATTCTCAATACTTTTTCTATTGAAATGTTGACCATTCAGTTTTACAATAAGATATGAGGGATGCATTCCTAATGCATTTTGGGAATGATAAAATATACTTGTTTAATTTTTGGGAGGTATTTTACATGGCAAAATACACAATTGTAGACAAAGAAACTTGCATTGCATGTGGTGCTTGCGGAGCAGCTGCACCTGACATTTACGATTACGATGATGAAGGCATTGCATTTGTTACTCTTGACGATAACCAAGGTATCGTTGAAATTCCAGACGTACTATTAGACGATATGATGGATGCGTTCGAAGGCTGCCCAACAGATTCTATTAAAGTAGCTGATGAAGCATTTGATGGAGACGCTCTTAAATTCGAATAGTAAATAAGTAAAAGCAACGGCTTTGCCGTTGCTTTTTTTATGACTATGCTGCACTGCTTTGCACTTTTTGTTTGTTCATCCATGTTCCCAATCTTGCAAACAGAAGCATAAAAATAACTGATATTAAAATCCCCTTAACGAGGTTAAAAGGAAGAATGGCCGTAACAATCATTTGTCTTGTTTCTTCGCCAGACATAGCAGGCGTATTTAAAAAGAATGTATAAGCAGGCAAAATAATGTAATAGTTAAGCACACTCATAAGAACTGCCATAGATATGGTACCTACTACCAAGCCAAATGTCATACCTTTTGAAGATTTCACTTTTTGATAAATATAGTATGTTGGCAAAATAAACAGAATACCAGCAACAAAATTTGCAACATGGCCAACAGGAACTCCAGTTGCACTTCCTGTTAAAAAGTAATCAAGTACATTCTTTAGAAGCTCAATCAATATTCCAGCAACTGGTCCGAGTATTAGTGCACCAATCAAAGCTGGCACATCACTAAAATCCACCATTAAAAACTGTGGAAAAGGTGGAAGTGGAAAATTAAGAAGCATTAATACATATGAGATGCTACTTAACATTCCAATCAATACAAGTGTTCTTACGTTAAAACTTTTCATTTCCCTCTCTCCTTTTTTAGGACCATCTCACCTAAAGAAGAAAGGTTCAGCATCACGTACCTCATTAACAAATAAACCTCAAGCAAGTCGCTTGAGGGAGATGTTTTAGAAGTCACGCTTAATAAACGTTTAAAACTCTCATTTTTAAACGTCTGCAGAACCTCCATCTTCTCCCATCCAGACTATACTGTCGGCTTTGGAATCTCACCAAATCCTGCCCAAAAAAAAGGCTCGCGGGCTTAAAGTTTACACTCATTACCGCCGGTCGGGAATTACACCCTGCCCCGAAGATAGACCAATATTATATTTTCCACATAATTATAGCTGAGTTCATACTTTTTGTGAAGAAGTTTGCATTCTGAATGAATTAATTTTTGTCCTTCTATTGTATTTGTGTTAAATTATTAAAGTATATGTACATACGATATTGATTAATTTAAAAGGAGATAATCATGGAAAAAGTTCTTATTTTTGGTCATAAAAATCCTGATACTGACACAATTTGTTCAGCAATCGCTTATGCTGAATTAAAAAAAGCTCTTGGTGTGGATGTGGAAGCGGTTCGTTTAGGGGAAGTAAGTGGAGAAACACAATTTGCCCTTGATACGTTCAAAGCAGAAGCTCCTAGACTCGTTGAAACAGTTGCTGGTGAAGTAAACAGCGTTATCCTAGTTGACCACAACGAAAGACAACAAAGTGTAAGTGATATTGAACAAGTTCGTGTTTTAGAAGTAATTGACCATCACCGTATTGCAAATTTCGAAACGAGCGATCCGCTTTACTACCGCTGTGAGCCAGTTGGTTGTACGGCAACTATTCTTAATAAGCTTTATAAAGAAAATAATGTTCAAATTCGTCCAGAGATTGCTGGTCTTATGCTTTCTGCAATTATCTCTGATTCATTATTATTCAAGTCTCCTACATGTACAGCTGAGGATGTAGCTGCAGCAAAAGAATTAGCTGAACTTGCTGGTGTTGATGCAGAGAGCTATGGATTGGACATGCTTAAGGCTGGCGCAGATTTAAGCGACAAATCCATTCAGCAGCTTGTATCCCTCGACGCAAAAGAATTCCAAATGGGAGCAAGTAAAGTAGAAATTGCCCAAGTGAATGCAGTAGATATTAACGATGTATACTCAAGACAAACTGAACTAGAAGAAACGTTATCAAACATCATTTCAGAAAAAGGTCTAGACCTTTTCTTATTTGTTGTAACAGATATCTTAACAAATGATTCAACAGCTCTTGCATTAGGTAATGCACGATCAGCCGTTGAAGAAGCATACGGTGTAACATTAGAAAATAACAAAGCCTTGTTAAAAGGTGTTGTATCACGTAAAAAACAAATCGTACCCGTTCTTACAGATCTATTCAATTCAAAAATGTAGGATGATTAGCGCAAACTTTAGAAGTTTGCGCTTTTTGTTAAAAAATATAACAAAATCGTGACTTTAAATCATTAAAACGTTTACATCGTCCGATCTGAATGCTTGAGTCCATTGACAGATAAATGTTCGTTTTGTAAAATAATCAGAAAATTGATAATTGGGTAGGTGTTTTGAATGTTTCAAATTCTAGTAGCCGATGCAATAAATGAGGAAGGACTATCTCCCTTATTAGATTTTAATGAAGGAACTTTAATTCAGAAAAAAATTAATGATCCAGAAGTAGATTTAGAAAAAATTGATGCGCTTCTAGTTCGAAGTGCAACAACTGTTACAGAAGAACTGCTCAAAAAAATGCCTCAATTAAAAATTATTGCACGTGCTGGTGTTGGTGTCGACAACATCGACGTGAATGCTGCTACGAAACGAGGAATCATCGTCGTCAATGCTCCAGATGGAAATACCATTTCTACAGCTGAGCATACGTTTGCCATGATGGCCTCCTTAATGAGAAATATTCCACAAGCCCATCAATCGGTTAAAAATCTTGAGTGGAAACGAAATGCATTTATCGGAACTGAACTATATGGAAAAACTCTTGGTATCGTTGGTATGGGTCGAATTGGTTCTGAATTAGCTAAAAGAGCAAAAGTCTTCGGAATGAATGTAAAAGTTTACGATCCTTTCTTAACCAAAGAACGTGCTATAAAGCAAGGTGTTTCTCACGGTAGTTTGGATGAAGTATTGGCAGAAGCAGATATTATTACTGTTCACACTCCATTAACACCAGAAACTAAAGGACTCATTAACGAAGAAACATTAAGTAAAACGAAAAAAGGTGTATACTTCCTTAATTGTGCACGTGGGGGAATTATTGATGAACAAGCTTTGGCGAAGTTCGTTGGCAATGGTCATGTAGCAGGAGCTGCAATCGATGTATTTGAAGTAGAACCGCCTGGAGAACATCCATTGTTTAAGTTTGATAATGTGATCGTCACACCGCATCTAGGTGCGTCTACAAAGGAAGCTCAGCTTAATGTTGCTACACAGGTGGCTAAAGAAGTTCGTATGTATTTTGAAGGCAAACCGGTGCTAAACTCTATTAACCTACCAGCAATGTCTAAAGATATTTTTGAAAAGATCAAACCTTTCCACCAGTTATCTAAGCAAATAGGAACTATTTTGTCACAGTGCATGAAACAAGGAGTAAACGAAATCTCTATTACTTACTCTGGCACAGTAACCGACCTTGAAACATCTTACTTAACAAAAGCGGTCCTGTCTGGATTCTTTAAAAATAGAATAGACGTAAACGTCAATGAAGTAAATGCGTTACTAGCTGCAAAAGAAAGAGGAATTACCATTGGTGAGAAAATATCAACAAATACTTTTGGATATGCAAATAGCATCACTGTCACAGCTAAAGCAGAAAAACATCAGTTTACGGTAAGAGGTACTTTCATTGACCATTATGGACCAAGAATTGTGTACTTAAATGACTTTGTTATCGACTTCCTACCTGAAGGTAATATGCTTTATATTCAGCATATGGACCGCCCAGGTGTCGTTGGTAGAGTGGGTAAAATCCTAGGTGATCAAGAGGTAAATATTGCAACCATGCAAGTCGGTAGAAAGCAAGCTGGTGGAGAAGCTATCATGGTTCTATCATTTGATAAGCCTTTAGACGATCACCAGATCGCTACTCTTGCAGCGGTTGATGATATCGTATCAATTAATCGAATCAATCTATAAAAAAAGATCGGAGGTATATTCCTCCGATCTTTTTCTTATCCTAGTGGATGTATTTTGCGTTCTCCTTTTGAGAACGTCATAATTTCTTTATATCCAACCTCTTTTGCAAGCACCAACGCCTGATCATAATCAGCACCAACATGCTCTGGAAAATGTGCATCAGATGACAATACGATTGGTATCTTTTTATCGAAACACATCTGCAATAATCGTTTGTCAGGATACAATTCACCAATGGGCTTACGTAAACCCGCTGTGCTAATTTCTACACAGGTTTTCGAATTCGCTAGTGCTGTTGTAGCCTTATCATATTGCTCTAGTAAAAACTCTTCTTCCTTCGGTATGTATTTAAAGATTTTTACTAAATCCAAATGACCCACAATATCAAATAGATTTGACTCCGCTAATGTAACGACCTGTTGAAAATAATTTCGATAAACTTCATGCAGATCACGCTTTTCCCATTCATGAATATATTCCTTTAAATCAATTCCAAAGTCATCTACCCAATGAATCGAACCAATTACATAATCGAAATCATAGCTTTTAATAAAAGCTTCCATTTCCGCATGTTTTCCAGGAGTGTAGTCCATTTCGATTGACATTTTTACATCAATCTCATGACTCCATGCCTCATGAAACAAATTCACATAGTCTTTCATATCATAGTATCTACGTTCATTTACCCATGGATTTTGAAGAATATCTGCTGTTTGATAGAAATGATACGCATGCTCAGAAATACCAAATTGGGCGATTCCCTTTGCCTTTGCCTCATCTGTAAATTTCTTTAAATAATCTAACGTTAATGTCCCTGTTTCCAAATGATTATGATAATCTGTTAACATCCAACCAGCCTCTTTTTGAATTTTCTTTCTATTATATACCGATTCAGTGACTGTCGCAATGACAATTCATATTATTCTAATTGCAATACTTGTCTTGGTACGATCATATCATTTTGTAATTGATTCACCTGTTTTAGCTGCTGGACTGACTTACCTGTTTTATGAGCAATGTCTTCAAGTGTATCGCCCTCTTGGACAACATATTTATTTGTATAGGATTCGTCGATTGTTAGCGTTTGATTGACAACAATCGTATCGCTAGTAAGATGATTGGCAGACTTAATGGCATTTACATTTATATTGTATTTTTGAGCTATTGAAGAAAGAGTTTCTCCGATCTGTACGGTATGTGTAATGGTTGATTCAACTTTTTCTGCGGATAATACAACGCTTTCCTGCTCATCATTTTCATTATAAGTTTTTCCATGTCCTTCATATAGTCTAGTTTTGGCAACTGTCTCTAGTACACTAGTGTCTTCTTCCCTTTTTTGTACCGCTACTTCTTGTCCCACTTTTACCTCACCTAATGCTAACACTGGATTAACAGCATTTCTTTTATCAACCGTCCATTCGTTCAGATGAACTTCAAAGTGCAAGTGGACACCTGATGAGTCACCGGTGCTGCCCATTTCACCAAGCTGCTGACCTGCTGTTACCGGATCTCCAGCGTTCACAAACCTTGATTTTAAATGTGCATAAACCGTTTCAATATTATTTTGATGTTTAACGAATATAACATGTCCATATGAACCCGAATAGTAAGATTTAGTTACGACTCCGCCATCAACAGAGTAAATGGGTGTACCTAGAGAAGATGCTATGTCGATTCCTTTATGGCTTCCTTTTCTTGTTCCATATGTATCGGTGATCATTCCATCAGCCGGCCAAATCCAGTCAGCGGTCTCCTGGCTAATATTCATACTTGCTTGAGAGTGTTTTCCTCCGAGAAATAGCAATGTGACACATAATGCCATTAAACCCGCAATCAAAAAACGTTTTATGTAATCTCGCATTTTTTTCCTCCTTGTTATTGTACTCTCCTTTCTCACTTTATGACAGCATGTCTAAAAAAAGACCTCTATCTAAAAAGTACAACTAAGGAAGCAGCCTCCTTTTATATATCCTCACTATTAAAAAGTGAGCGATTAATAAAAACACATTTGTTATTATTTGGACGAAGTGTTTTCTTTTATTCATGAAAAATGAAAAAGATCAGCATCTTGTGCTGATCTCCTTTCTTTTAGTCGATAGATTTTCTGTTTGCTGCGATTGGTACTTGGATTTCTTCTTGTAATGAAAATCTTCCGACATGATCAATCGGTGCATTACTGAATTTTACTTTTTCATATCCAAAGCTCTTTACTGTTAAAAGAATGGCTTCAATTGATTGAGAGGTTTCAGGTGTATCCTCCATGTTTATTCCTTTGTTTAACGTAATGTTTACAATTTTTTGAGTATCATCTATATCAACTGAATTGATTTGATCGACCAGTAATGGTGCTCTTAGGTTGTGTGTATCAATATTTGTTTTCATTGCTTCAAAGGCATTTTCAATTGTAGAATATGATTCTGTATATGGAACAAGGTATGGTTTTGTTGATTCATTATTTGGATAATAAAAATAAAATGCGAGATTCGATTTCTTTTCTATTGATTTTTCAGTGAAAAAATCATGCCCCGTTGACATTCCTTTTTCTGTTTCATCTGTTGTAAAAACAGCTTTTTCTAAATTAAGGTCGAGTAGTATTTGCTGAATGGCTGCTACAAATGGAGTTCCAGCAGTTCCAAATTGATATGGATGATCTGCCGCAACATTGACATTCAATGTGCTATTATTCGAATCTATCGCTAAGTCTGCCTCTAACGGATAAAAATTATCTAGTCCCCATTCTTGTTCGTTAATGCTTGCCATTCCCTCTTCTAATTGAACCAATTGATCAACTTGGTCTGATGGTTCAATCAAGAAGCTAACAGGAATAATATTTTGAACTTGGCTATCTGGAATAGCTAACGTAAATACCTGCATGGCTCCTAAATCCTCAGCATAAACGGCAGTTGTTGAGTCTTCTATAGCTTGGAACGTAATATCATTCATATCATTTGAGTTTTCTTCGCTACCAACGTCCATCCTTGCTTCATTTTCGGTAGTAGATTCTTCCTTTTTTAATGAAGAATTTTGTTCAGTTACAGCTTCTTCTTGCAGGCTTTTATCTGCTGATTGGTTGAAGCTTGTTCCATCAAACAAATTAAAGGAGAGAATAGCTACTAATAATACAGCTGCTGCAGTTGCAAACGATGGAATAATCCACGATTTACGCGGTCGTTCCTCCAACTTTTTTGATATATTTTCGTATATGTCATGAGGATCACGATGATCTTTAAGCTTTGGCATTTCGCGCAACCATTCTTCTAGTTGTTCATCACTTATCTTTTTCATCGATCCCCCTCCTTTTCTAATAGTTGTTGCATTTCCTTTTTCAGAACCTTTAACGCACGGTGTTGAGTGGTTTTTACTTTACTTTCGGTCCAGTTTAAAGCTTCAGCGGTTTCGGCGATTGAAAGCTCCTGGATATACCTCATAATAATCACAATACGCTGATCAATTGTACAATGATCTAAGCATTGGTAAATATATTGATATTCTTCCCTTTGCATCGCAATCTCTTCCGGAATGGGTTGCATATCCTTTACTTGCTGCGTTGACCAATCAAATTTCTCAATGATTCTTTGCTTCCATCCTTTTTGCTTCCTGAACGAATCGATCGCAACATTTCTAGCAATAGAGAAAAGCCATGTCTTTTCACTACTCTTCCCTTCAAAGTTCTGATACGCTTTTAGAACCCTTATATATACTTCTTGAGCAAGATCCTCAGCTTGCTCTCGATTCTTAACCATATAAAACAAAAACTGAAATACGTCTTGATGATATTTCTCATACAACTCGTCAAAAATCGAGTTCACCGGGTTCCCCTCCCCGTTCATCTAATTAGTCGTTCTTTATGTATAGAAAGTTACACTTTAAATATATTATCTATCTAAATAAAAAGGAAGGATTTATTTTACTTAAATCCCTCCCATCATACACCTTATTCAATAAAGCATGTTTCCCGTGAATCAAGAATTTTCGGCATTCTTTAGCAAATTATCCACTTATTCGAGGAATTTGGAAGCTAAATGTCGTTCCATGGTCTAATTTACTTTGCACCGTAATATCGCCTTTGTGGGCTTGAATAATATTCCGTGCAATCGCCAATCCTAATCCGGTACCAGATCTTCCTCTTGTTCTTGCTTTATCTGCTTTATAAAAACGCTCAAACACAAACGGGAGATCTTCTTCAGAAATCCCAGAACCAGAATCACTTACTTCCACATGGAAATTTTGATCATCGATTTTTGCAATTAACTTAACCGTTCCGCCTTCAGGTGTATGTCGAATCGCATTATCAATGAGATTGGTTAGAACCTGCTCAATACGGTCTGGATCCAACACAATGGTCGAGTATTTTAGATCCTGCTCGTAAAGCAGCTGAATTCCCTTTTCTTTTGCAAGCCCTTGAAACTTACGTATAATTCTTTGAATATAGGAGTCGATTTCAACATGATCAGTGGTTAGTTGAATATGTCCGGCCTCCATACGGGCAAGATCTAACAGTTCGTTCACTAGACGACCCATTCTTAGTGATTCATCGTAAATCACCCGTGCCATTTCTTTCTTTTCCTCTGTTGTCTCAGCAATATCATCCACTATCGCCTCACTATATCCCTGAAGCATAGAAATAGGCGTTCGCAGCTCGTGTGATACATTCGCAATAAAATCTTTCCTAAGCTTGTCAAGCTGTCTCTCTTCGGTCATATCTCGAACGACAGCCACTGCACCACGTATGAATGTATTGTTATAAAGAGGACTAACTATGACCACCCAATGACGACCTTGAAGGGAAAATTCGCCTACTTGTTCTTGTTCCATATCTACTGCCCATTGAAAAAGCTCCATCACATCCTGAGGAACCGCTTCTGCCTGAACAGATTTTCCTTCAAGTGTAAAATACCAATGCTGTAAAAAGCGTTCAGCAGGGGGGTTTGTGATTAATATTGTTCCATCCCTATTAAATGTAATGACTCCATCAGCCATACTACTTAAAATACTGGATAATTGTTCTTTTTCCTGACTTAAGGCATTCATATTAAACTTTAATTGCCTTCCCATCTGATTGAAGGCAGTCGCTAGCTCTCCTATTTCATCCCTTGTAAGAATAGGAACCTTCGTATCGAACTTTCCTCTTGCCGCCTCTACAACAGCCTCCCTCATTTTTCGTAGAGGGGCAGTGATACGAGTTAATAGGAAGAAAGCAAAGATAGTAGTTAAAACAATCGCAATTCCAGCAGCTAAGAGAATAAACTTCGTTGTTGATTCAGTTGTTTCTTGAAGAGCCTGTAATGATTGAAAAATATAAACGGCCCCGTTTTCTCCGTCTAGGTTTGCAATCGGTACTCCAATAATTAAAATACTTGAATCACCTTGAGTTTCAGAAAAAGGAATCTCGACTATTTTTTTTGCGACTTCTTGCTGTTCCAGAACTTTGGATAACTCTGCATCTTTTAAAAAGAAACTTACTGGCAGCTCTAAGGATTCTGGGATATCTGGTGAATAGAACGATTCATCTTCACTTTTAATCACCATGGCCCCTGTAACATCGTCCAGTAGTTCCCATGAAATCTGTAAACCAATCTCTAGTTCCTGATCCTCTACAAAATGAGCCATATTTGAAGCGAGATTGGTCAAATTCCCCTCTGTTTCGTTTATATGATAATTCTCAAAAAACTCTAGTAACAATACCGTTAAGATAAATAGCACAAATGAGACGAGCAGGAGAATAGTGAACCATAGTTTCCCAACAACACTACGCCAAAACATTATTCATTGACTACTTCGAACTTATAGCCAACACCCCATACAGTTACAATCATTCTAGCCGCTTGCTCAGATACTTTGTTTAACTTTTCTCGCAAACGTTTTACATGGGTATCAACCGTTCGTAAGTCTCCAAAAAACTCGTAATGCCAAACCTCTTTAAGTAATTGTTCACGATCAAACACCTTATCTGGAGATTTAGCTAAGAAATATAATAACTCATATTCTTTTGGTGTTAGGCTCACTTCTTTTCCATCTGCTAAAACACGGTGTGCATCATTATCAATGGTTAAATGAGGGAAAACGATCACATCTTTAGCCGTTGTTTCTGTGTGTAGAAAGCTTGTGCTAGATGAACGACGTAGAAGTGCTTTTACTCGTAATACAACTTCTCTTGGGCTAAACGGTTTGACAATATAGTCGTCTGTGCCCACTTCAAATCCTTGGACACGGTTGACTTCTTCACCTTTTGCCGTAAGCATAATAACAGGAGTTGCCTTCTTTTCACGTAGTTCACGACAAACCTCAATACCATCCTTACCAGGCATCATTAAGTCAAGAAGGATAACATCATAGTCATTGCTTATCGCCTTCGTCAAGGCTTCATTCCCATCTTCTGCCTCATCAATCATATAATTTTCACGCTCTAAGTACATTTTTAATAAACGGCGAATTCTTTCCTCGTCATCTACAACTAGAATCTTAACATCCTTTTCCATTAAACAATCCCCCTAGATTTTATTTACGTAAGTATGTTTTGAAAACAGCCCTCACAAAAAGTGATGGGCTATCCGAAATCTTTCTTTTTAGGATCCTGCGTAAGAATGAAGCCCTGCAATCACAAGATTGACAGCAACTAAATTAAACATAATAATAATAAATCCAATAACAGCTAACCACGCAGATTTTTCTCCATGCCATCCTTTAGAAAGACGCAGATGTAAAAATGCTGCATAAAAAAGCCAAGTAATGAGTGCCCAAACCTCTTTAGGATCCCATCCCCAAAAACGGGTCCAAGCGATTTGTGCCCAGATCATTGCAAAAATAAGACCACCTAATGTAAACACTGGAAAACCGATTAACACTGAACGGTAGCTGATTTCATCTACTAAGTCTAGATTAATATTTTTTGTAAATGGTTGCAATGCTGCCCCAATTCTTTTTCTTAAGACTAAGCGGAAAAGACCATATAGGAGGATACCCGCACCAAATGACCAAATAACCGTATTTAGCTTTTTCGCATTGATAATACCTGGTACTGAGACAAGTGGTTCCATTTTCCCTTCTGTTAGAAGTTCTCCTTCATTTGGACCAACTAGGGCTGGCAAATGGTACTCAACTTTTGCTTCATTGTCATTTTTATCAACCCAATTAAATTCCGCCTTATAATCAGCAAAGGAAAATGCTGATACAACGATGACAAATCCCAATGTAGCGATTAATCCATACATGACAACCTCTAACCAGGTAGTACTTTTACTATTTTTAGTTTGATCAATCACTTTTACTAAATAAATTAATGCGGCTCCAAAGCTAACGGCTAATATCGCTTCACCTAAAGCCACAGTAGTTACATGTATATGAAGCCAATCACTTTGTAAAGCTGGAATAAGTGGTGAAATATCTGTTGGGAACATACTTGCAAATGCAATCACCAATAGGGCAATTGGCATTGTAAATAACCCTAATAAAGGTGTCTTATAGATAAAATAGATAATGATAAAAGCACCAACTAAACACATTCCAAAAAAGGTCGTAAATTCAAATAGATTACTCACTGGAGCGTGTCCAGCAATTGACCATCTTGTAAAAAAGAAACCAAGCTGTGCAACAAATCCAATAATGGAAATGACGATCCCAAAAATGGCCCACTTGTCACTATTTTGTTGATGATCTAAGTTTTTCTTTTGCTTTATTGCCCCTCCAAAGAACGGAATAGAAAGTAAGTAAAATATAAACGCAATATATAATAGATTCTCACTAAGAGTGATCAATCTTTTTCCCCCTCGTCCACCTGGTTTTCCTTCAATTGGTCCATCGGTTCTTGAATTTCTGTCCCCGCAAGAACCAGCTGTATTTCTCTTTTCAGTCCAAACCAGTTTTTATTCGTATGTGCTGCTACCCAAACCTCGTCACCTTTACGCTGAATCCATATGCGACGATGGTTCCAATAAGCTCCTTGAACTACACCAATCATGAAGATCAACCCGCCTAGTCCAATGATCCATAGAGTTAAGTCTTTACGAACGGTCAGACCAGTCACATCCTTTGTTTCAATTCCATTGAAGGCCATCTTGTATTCATTATCCCCAAGAGGTTCAATCGTTTGCTGAATGGCAACGAAACTAACTTCTCCTTCAGGTTTTTCTGGTGAATACATCTTAAATACGAAAGCTGGATTATTTGGAACTCTTGACTTTGTTGTAGGATTTCCATCTTCACCAAATTCAAAGTCTGGGAAGTAACTCATTAGTTCAACTGAGTAACCGTTATCAAGTTCATACATTTTCTCCGGGTCGTTCAAATTAATAGTAATATCACCAAAAGTTTCCCCTGTAGTCTTATTTGTTAGTAAAAATGACATTTCAGATAATTCATCGAGTTTATAGTTGACCTGATAAAGAGCAAACTTTTCAAACTTTAGCGGTTCATTCACTCGAATACTACTAGATTCAACTTCCTCTAGTTCAGGTTCCTCACCTGCTACCGTATTTCCCTTTGTCTTATATAGTATGACATCAGATTGATAGTTTTTTGCAACCATTCCTGCACTATCTAAAGCATCACTGAATGCTTCATTATCCGTTTCCTTATCATACACCTCTAACTTAAAATCCACATTCTTTAGGTAATATTGCCCATCTGTCTCGGGAATCACTTTTGTTTCCCCTTCTCGGAGCCAAAGAATTTCATCAATGTACATTCCTGGAACAAATCGGAGCATACTACCAATGAGAAAGATGATTAATCCTACATGATTTACATAAGGACCCCATCTAGAGAAACGTCCTTTTTCAGCTAAAATATTCCCTTCATCTTCACGGATGTTATAGCGTTTCTTTTTTAATTGTTCTTTTACTGCTTCATAGGAATCTTTACTTACTACAATGCTTGTCGTTCCAAATATTCTTTGTCTTTGCAAAAAACTCTCATGTCGAATGACTCTTTGTTTCTTTAATGCTCTATATAAGGGCACCACGCGATCAAGACTACAAATAACCAGTGAAACTCCGATCGCTGCAATTAATAATAGATACCACCATGAGCTATATAAATTATGAAAACCAAGATCATAATACAATCTACCAAACCAACCGTATTGGTCCTCATAATAATCAGCAACAGGCATAATATTTGGAATATACATCTCTTGAGGTAAAATGGTTCCTAACGAAGAAGCAATAAGTGTCACAATAATAAGCCATACCCCTACTTTTACCGATGAGAAAAAGTTCCAAACTTTATCAATCATCGATTTATTATATGTTTGTGACCTTCTTGCACTTCCTTCGTACCGCATGTCTATTACGGGTTCTGCTGTAATTTGAGTTCCATCCTCTATGATTTTCCCACATGCCTCACAGAGGATTGTGCCATGTGGATTAACATGACCACAATCGCATTTTACTTGATTCATTGAAAATCTCCTCATACCCTATGGTTTTATCTTCTCCATCATCTCTGTAACATCAGCCTCAGCAATGATCTGCCCCTTATGTATTTCTACCACATTTCCTTGTTTATCAATGAGAAATGTAATTGGAAGAGGATCTACTCCATAAGCTGTCATTACTTGACCGTCTTTGTCAGTAACAATTGGAAATTGCAAATCATATCGTTTAGAAAAATCAGAAACAGCAACATTAGATTCCCCAACATTTACTGCAATAACATGTACCCCTTGATCTTTATATGCTTGATATTGGCTATTTAAAAACGGCATTTCTTTCTCACAAGGCTTACACCAAGTTGCCCAAAAATTTAACAGCACACCTTCTCCTTCATACTCGGAAAGCTGATGTTTTTCCCCATCGAGATCAGTAAGAACAAAGTCAGGTGCTTTTTTCCCTACCTCGACCTTTTGTACCTCATCCTTAGTAAAATTGGCGTATAGTGTATAGGCAACCGCAGCGCCAAGAAGCAGTAAAATGACCGTTCTTATTAGCAGCCTCTGCTTTTTCATATGGTTCCTCCCCCATTCACAGTCAAAATTGCACAATTTGTTTTATTATATCATTTTTCAACATACTCATATTGTTATCGCTATCAAAAGACTGTGACACTTCTATGAACTTTTTTATTTTTTTAGTGCAAGTGTGCGTAATTGTTTTACTTCATGAGGAGAAAGCTCTCGAGCATCGCCCACTTTTAATCCTTGAAGGGTCAGAAAACCATAACGCTCTCTTTTTAGCTTTAGAACAGGATTCCCTACAGCTTCAAACATTCTTCTAACCTGTCTGTTTCTTCCTTCATGGATGGTAATCTCAACAATCGCAGTTTGTTTTTTCTTGTCGACAGTATGCATTTTCACTTTTGCAGGAGCGGTTTTCCCATCCTCTAGACGAACCCCTCTTTCAAGAGCCTTTAACGCTTCCCTTGTAGGAATACCTTTTACCTTTGCCACATACACTTTATCGATTTGGTTACTAGGATGCATTAGTGTATTAGCAAATTCACCATCATTCGTTAAAATTAATAGACCAGATGTATCATAATCTAATCTTCCAACTGGATAAATTCTTTGTTCAATCATTGGGAAGAAATCTGTTACTACTTTTCTCCCTTTATCATCGTTAACACTCGAGATTACTCCCCTAGGTTTATAAAGCATAAAGTAGATCGGTTCTTCTCTTTCTAAAGGAATTCCATCCACTTCTACTTTATCTGAAGAAGAAACCTTTACTCCTAGCTCTTTTACAACCTTCCCATTCACTCGAACATGTCCTTCTTCAATTAATTGTTCTGCTTTTCTTCTTGACGCAATCCCTGCGTGTGCGATTACTTTCTGTAATCTTTCCATATATGTCACCTCATAATGTGTGTTTCCTGTAGTGTTTACTCCTCTAGCATTATGACATATATTTTCATGATTTCAAAGTAACCTGTACGAAATTACCATTGTAAAAAAAGATACTCCTCACATAATGTGAAGAGTATCCTCTATTAATTAATACCCGAATACGATTGTAACTACCACAATTGCAGCGATTATACCTACTAAATCAGCGAGAAGTCCAACTTTTAGGGCATCCCCCATTTTTTTGATTCCAACAGCACCAAAATAAACTGTTAACACATAGAAGGTAGTATCCGTACTTCCTTGTAAAGTGGCGGCTAGTCTACCAATATACGAATCTGGTCCATGCTGTGCCATTAAATCACTCGTCATCCCTAGTGCGGCAGTTCCAGAGATTGGCCGAATAATAGCTAGCGGTGCAATCTCAGGAGGAACACCAATTGCTTGAAGGACCGGTTTTAAAAAACCCATAAAATACTCCAACGCACCTGATGCACGAAAAACGGAAATAGCTACAAGCATTCCAACTAAAAAGGGAATGATTGAGACGGCAATCTTTATTCCTTCTTTCCCGCCTTCAACAAAGCTTTCATATGTAGGAACTTGTTTATACGTTCCATATAAGAGAATAACAGCAATCAATACGGGAATAAACCATAATGAAATAGCTGTAACGATACCCATTTTTACATCATCCTTTACGGCTTCTTCGGTAGTAATAAAAACGATCAATAAGGATTGCACCTATGGAGGAACAGATAGTTGCAATCAAGGTTGGACCGACTATATCCGTAGGTGAGGCTGAATTATAGTTCATCCGAATAGCGATTACCGTCGTTGGAATGAGCGTGATACTTGAAGTATTAATGGCAAGAAATGTAATCATGGACCGGCTTGCTTCATTCTTACCTCCATTTATTTTCTTCATTTCTTCCATTGCCTTAATACCAAGAGGAGTAGCTGCATTTCCTAGTCCAAACATATTTGCCATCATATTTGAAAGGATATATCCCATTGCTGGATGATTATGAGGTATTTCTGGAAACAATCTTGTAATTATAGGCCTAAATAAATTTGATAATTTTTTTAGTAGTCCTGCATCTTCCGCTATCCTCATCATTCCAAGCCAAAACACAAGAATACTAATGAGACCAATACATAGTGTAACTGCTTCCTTGGCTCCATTAAATATAGCTTCGTTAACCTCAGACATTGTTCCATTAACCATCGCAAATACAATTCCAATTACGGTTAAGCAAACCCATATAATATTAACCATTAGCTTTCACGCCTATCATCGTAGTAAATACTTTCTTAAAAGTTTCAAAATAGCTCGTTTCTTTTTTTTCATTGTTATAATAAATTGGCATCGTTTTAATTGGCTGATCATCGAAGGTAATGATTAGTTCCCCTATTACTTCAGGAATATTTCTTTCACTCTTAAGTTGTTTTAATTTATACTCAAGCTCAAATTCATCTTTTTCTGTTTCTAAAACAGGGTACTGAAAGTCGTGTTTGACCAAAGCTTTATTCTTATACTTGTCTGATTGAATTCCAGAAATGAACCCCTTTTCAACAACTTGTACCATTTCATACGTTTTAAAAGCTGTTTCGAACATATTAATATGATCATTCCAATCGTCCGGCCCGTTCAATGTAACAGCGATTAAATCCATTCCATCCTTCGTAGCAGTGGACACTAATGTGCGTTTTGCTAGCTTTGTAAAGCCTGTTTTTCCACCTGTACTAAAGTCATATAACTCTGTTAGCAAACGATTCTTGTTACGCCATACCCGGTCCCAGCTTTCACTAGGATTAGGGGCTCTGTGTACTTCTGTTCCTGCAATCAATTTATAAGTATCATTCATCATTGCATATCTTGTTAAAATAGCCATATCATATGCTGTTGAATAATGATCATTCGAATCATCTAAGCCATGTGGATTGGTAAAGTGAGAATGTACCATTCCAATCTCATCTGCTTTTTGATTCATTAAGAACGCAAATCCCTCCACACTGCCTCCGATATACTCAGCTATCGCAACCGCAGCGTCATTGCCTGAGCGAAGCATTAAACCGTACACTAAATCTTCTAGCTTGATTTCTTCATTCTCCTTTAGATATAAAGAAGATCCTTCTGCTCTAGTCGCATTTTTACTGACTTTTACCATCTCATTTAGTTTTCCTGACTCGATGGCAAGAACAGCTGTCATAATCTTTGTGATACTGGCAATTCTCCTTTTTTCATGTGCACCCTTTTCAAATAATACTCTCCCTGAGCTTTGTTCAATAAGAACAGCATATTGTGAGCTAACATTGATATTCGTGTTGGCACTTACTGGAATATGAAAAAGAATCAAAAAGGTGATCATTATAAACACAAATACCTTTTTATTTCTAGCCATTCTTCAACCCTCGTCTCCTAGTTATGTTTGTACAAGTTTATGCTTGATAAAAATGAATATGCCAAAAAGAGTCCACCAGCATAAAAGCGGTGAACTCTTCCATTTACAATAGTTTCCATTTAATTTGTGATGCTTGTGAAAGTCTCTCCTCCACCTTTTTCCAATTCACCACGTTCCACCAATTAGAGACGTAATCTGCTCGATTATTGTTATATTGCAAATAATATGCGTGTTCCCACACATCTAACGGAAGGAGTGGAATGGTATCCCATTGCGTCAAATTCATATGTTTTTCTGATTGAAGGATTTCTAGATGGCGTGTTCTTGGTGACCACACTAAAATGGCCCATCCACTTCCTTCTACAGCTTTTGCTGCTTCTGTAAAATGCTTTTTAAAAGCATTAAAATTGCCAAAATATTTGTTGATCTCCTCAAGTAGCTTTCCTGTCGGCTGCCCCCCTCCATTCGGTTTCATCGTTTCCCAGAAGAGACTGTGTAAGTAATGTCCCGATCCATGAAAGGCTAGCTCTCTTGACCAATGTTTTACTAACGAATAATCACTCTTTTCTCGAGCTTCCTTAAGTTTGACCTCCGCTTTATTCAATCCATCAACATAGGATTGATGATGCTTACTATGATGTAACTCCATAATCTTTTCAGAAATATAAGGTTCCAACGCATCATACCTATAAGGGAGTTTTGGCAAAACATGCTCTCCTGTTTTTATGGAAGGTTCCTGCAAATAAATGGATCCTATCTGTTGCCTCTTTAAAAAATATGCTTCCATTTCATCGTGTAATTCTTCAACTTTTTCTTGAACAGTCGTAAATTCTTCCTGAGTTAAATCTCCGCTCCGCGTAATATGATTCATAATTTCACTAAAATGATCAAGCTTACTCCATAATCCATCTTCCTCTGGAACATGTTCTTGCTCTAGAAATTGCTTAAGCTCTTCGTTGTAGCTGATAACGTCCTTAACATACTGTTCAAACCGATTCATTATCATCACCTCAGAACAATTGGGTTTACCTTAAAGCATATGAGAGAATTGCTTGGTTGACACCCTTTTGAATGGAAAGCATAAAAAAATAACGACCAATTGGTCGTTATTTCGATTGTGTCATTTTTGTTCGATAATCTGTTTCGTAATACTCTAGCTCTTCACGAATCTTCTGGAATTCCCCTTCAAACCCTTTTAGTAGCTGAAGAATACTATCAGGAACGTCTTCTTGAAATTTGATTGAGTTCTTACCCGTATAAGCGGATCGGCTATCTTCGTACCACACATCATTTTTTGGTGAGAAAAATTCTTCAATACATTTATGATAAATTCTATAAAGCGTCTTTTCAGCTGCTCCTTTTGGAAAAGACTCTGACTGTAAAATCACTGCACAAGCATCTAATCCCTCTTCACAATATACAAGTAGCTTTCTTAAATTACCTAAGATTCGTTTATAATATTCTTTATCGCCTTGTTTTTCTGACAATAGCCCATCTATCGTTGTATTGTTTAAGAAAGACTCTAAACCAGTTACTGTATTTGTTAAAAAAGACTTTACGTCCATTACTTGAACTTTCACCATTGAATTACCCACGGTCTACACCCCTACCCTTTGTAATAACTCTGAATGTTTGGTTTTTTGGATAACTAATTTTATGCTTGCACTGTAAATTCCAATAGTGAAGGAAGCTGGCAAGCCTGATTACTTTTAACCTTTTTAACAACTTCAATAATCTTTTCAAAATCAATGTCTTGAAAATAAGCAGCAAATTCATTCTGATTATTTATATACACTCTTTTACGATGTCTAAAACCTGGATTTTTAATTAATAATACGAGGGAAACTATATCCATTAAATGAATTTCTAGCCCATCCTCTTGAAAGATCGGATTCTCTGAAAATGGAGTGAACTCATTCAACTTCTCCTCAAAAAAACGGACATAAAGTACAGCTAGTGTTTTCTCTGTATTCTCTTCTTCAAAAATTACTTCGCTTCGGTTGAAAAAATCCTCCGAAGTGTTAGATTTTTCTTTTTCAAGCTCATACCCTGCACAGCTTTTTATTAACACGTTCATACATCCCTTTCTTACCTCCTGAATGAGGCAGGTGCAAATTGTGTTAAAAATGCTTCCAAATAGAAGCATTTCTCTGAAAATTAATTATATTTTATCACAAATAATGAATATATGCGTAAGAAAACTTATGATTCCAGATTTTCTTGAAATTTCTCGAAAAACAAGTCTGCTTCTTCTTGCACAAACTCATCATCCACTTTCTCTGGCAATGGAGGCAGCTCATCTAAACTCCTTAAACCAAAATAATCTAAAAATTCTTTTGTTGTACCATAAAGGATTGCCCTACCAGTTCCTTCGGCTCTCCCAACTTCCTTTACAAGTACTTTTCCAACCAGTGTTTGTAGTGGTCTCTCGGTCTTTACTCCTCGGATTTCTTCTATTTCTGCTCTAGTGATTGGCTGCTTATAAGCGATAATAGCCAACGTCTCTAATGCAGCCTGTGAGAGGGTTGAAGTACTTGGTGATTCAACCAGTTTCTTTAAGTAAATGGAATTCTCCTTTTTTGTTGCGAGCTGATAGGTACCAGCCAGTTGAACAACCCCTATCCCTCGATTTTCATTTTTAGAAAGCTCATCCATTAAATCCCTGACAATTCGTTCTGCTTCGACCTCTTCGATTTCAAGGACCACTGAAATTTGCTTAATTGTTAAGCCTTCATCCCCTGCAGCAAACAAGAGACTCTCTACTATTCCATTCCAATTTATAATATCCAATGACGTTCTTATACTCCCTTCGCAATAACATAAATCTCAGAAAAATTACTTTCTTGCTCTACAAATATTTCTTTCCTTTTCATTAACTCTAGTATAGAAAGAAAAGTTACGACAATATAATCCTTCTCTTGGATCGGAAATAAATCATAAAAGCTAACTCTTCCTTTCACTTTCCGCAGCTTACCCATGATTTCATCCATTCGTTTTTCAATAGGGATTTCTTGTCTTGCAATCTTAGTAGATAACGGTTTTTGAAGTCTCTTTCTTCGCAAGAGCTTTTGAAAAGCACCAAGCATATCGTACAACGATACGTCGAGGTTTCTTCTGTCTGTTTCCTCCTCTTTCGAATAATCCGAAAGATCGCTCGGTGGCTTTGTGAAAATTAGTCCTCTCTCCTGCTCTAAAGTCTTTAAATCGTCAGCTGCTTCTTTATATTTTTTGTATTCCATTAGTTTTTCAATTAATTCTTCTCTCGGGTCTTCTTCGTATCCAAACTCCATATTATCTTCAAGTTCTTCTTCATGTTTTGGAAGAAGCATCTTACTTTTAATGGCTAGCAAAGTGGCAGCCATGACCAAATACTCACTTGCAACATCTAGCTGTAGCTCCTTCATTGTGTGGATATATAGTAAGTATTGTTCTGTAATTTGTGCTACCGGTATATCATAAATATCAATTTCTAGTCGATTAATGAGGTGCAGTAATAAATCTAACGGTCCCTCAAATGCATCGATCTTCACATTATAGTGCATAATCCCACCAAAATTTCTTTCTTAATTTCTTAAAATAACTATACTTAGTATAGAGGAAAGATTGGGTTAATCCAAGATTTCTTTCTGAAAGTTTGTTCCTATCTCCTCATATATAATCAACGCGAAAAGCGTATAGATAGAAAACATGGTAAAATTAAGTAATGAAAGGAGACGTATCTATGTTTACGACAGATTTCATTAATTACTTAGTTCATTTTCATAGTGACAGAGATTATTTTGAATGTCACGAGATTCTAGAAGAACACTGGAAGGATGTAGATGCGCGTAATAAGGAATCTATATTAGTTGGATGGATTCAACTGGCAGTCAGTCAATATCATCATCGTCGAGGAAATTTTGCTGGAGCTTTGCGAACGATCCAAAAAGCATTATCTATACTAACCGTCCATAAACAGTCAATCAAAGAATACGGTATTGATGAGGATAAGTTACTTGAGACCATTTTAAGAAAAAAGGAAGAGATTGAGCGTACACTTCCTTATAGAAGTATGAACCTTCCTATTTCTGATGCTTCATTATTAAGCGCTTGCGAGCGTCAAGCCGAAAAAGCTGGTCTAATTTGGGGTGTTGATAGCGATTTAACAAACAGGGATATTATTCATCGGCACTCGATGAGAGATCGTTCAGAGGTCATCCAGAGCAGATTGCACGCATTGAATAAAAAAAAAGGAAGCAGTGACTAATCACTGTTTCCTTCTTCTATTTATGATAAAAGAGAGTCGCATTTTTCAAAGAAAGCAGAAGTTTCTTCATTTGCACGTATCTCTTTTCCAGGGAAAAACTCTTTTAATGCCTTTATCATCGTTTTTCCAATTCCTTGGTGCCGATGCGAAGGATTCACAGAAATATGTTGAATTTCTAGCATGTCCTCTGACACTGCCGTTACCCCAATTAAACCAATAATATCTTCTTCTTTCCAAAGAAACAATTGCCAATCTTCTGATTGGTCATACTGCTTCATTGTTTGCTGTAGCTTTTTCAGGTCTTTTTCATTAGGCATAAATGACAGTAAGCCCATCGCAATCTTTTCAAAAGCTTTTTTGTAGCGAATTAACATAAGTGATCCCTCATCATATCCTGAGCTTTTAAGGAGTTAAATTTCTTTTAAATACATTTGTATTATATGTCAATTATTTCTTTTTGTTTCAATGTATATTCCTCAATACGATATTATCATACAAGATTCTATACATTTCTTCAATGTATTTTCAGATTCAACAACTTTTGTATCATAAAGCGAGTCTTTTTTCTTTACAGCCCTGGTGATAAGAATAACCAATAATATGCGCCCCAAATGAGCGAAATAAGTAAGATGAAAATAAATAAAAGCGCATTATTTTTTTTCACAAATACCTCCATTAGATCTATGTACTGTAAAAAGCTGTCACAATCGCGACAGCTCTCTAAATTAGCTTTTTACTCGCTGCACAAATGGCAAATCTTGTTTAACAATATCTTCAAACGTCTCCCTACGAACAACTAAAACCGCTTTTCCATTTTCAACAAAGACCACTGGTGGCCTTGGAATACGATTATAGTTATTTGCCATCGAATAACCGTAAGCTCCGGTACAGAATACCGCTAGAATATCGTCACTGTCCGTCTTCGGTAATGGTAAATCCCAAATAAGCATATCTCCCGATTCACAGCATTTCCCTGCAATAGAAACTGTCTCTTCGACTGGCTGAAGTGGTTTGTTCGCTAGGATCGCTTCATATTTCGCCTCATACAATGCTGGACGAATATTATCACTCATTCCACCATCTACGGCTAAATATTTTCGCACATTGGGAACATCCTTCTTTGACCCAATTTTATAAAGTGTAGTGCCCGCATCTCCCACCAGAGAACGACCTGGTTCAATCCAGATTTCAGGCATAGTCATTGAGAACTCCAATGCCTGCTCCTTTACTTCTTCTATAATTTCTTTTACATATTGCGAAGCTGGAATTGGCTCATCTTCACTTGTATAACGAATACCGAAGCCACCACCTAAATTAAGTACCTTTGATTCAAAAGAAAACATTTCTTTCCACTCATGGAGCTTAGAAAATATTTTTCTTGCTGCTAATAAAAATCCAGTTGTTT
Source organism: Robertmurraya sp. GLU-23 (assembly GCF_052983275.1). Classification (NCBI taxonomy): domain Bacteria; kingdom Bacillati; phylum Bacillota; class Bacilli; order Caryophanales; family Bacillaceae; genus Robertmurraya; species Robertmurraya sp. GLU-23. The sequence continues at coordinate 458,825 of NZ_JBRKCV010000001.1, read as the reverse complement.
CAAATATTTGTGAACCGATATGACAATGCACTCCAAGTAGGTCTAAGTACTCAGATTCCATAGCCTTTTGCAACGCTTCTGCCGCTTGTCCATTTTGTAAGTCAAAACCAAATTTCGAGTCTTCCTGGCCCGTTAGAATATAGTCATGTGTATGGGCTTCAATCCCTGGTGTGACTCGAAGCAAAATAGAGACAGATTGCTTTCTCTCCGCACAGATGGTATCTAATAGTTCTAATTCATAAAAGTTATCAACAACAATACAGCCGATTTGATAGTTTAATGCCATTTCAAGTTCTTCACGACTTTTGTTGTTTCCATGAAAATGAATTCGCTCCACAGGGAATTCAGCTGCTATAGCCGTATAAAGCTCTCCCCCGGAAACAACGTCCAACGAAAGCCCCTCTTCCTCTGCGAGTTGGATCATTGCAATCGTGGAAAATGCTTTACTGGCGTAAGCAACTTGAGCTTTTATACCTAGTTGGTCAAAGGTTTGTTTGAAACCTCTTGCCCGCTCACGAATCAATGACACATCATAAACATATACAGGTGTTCCGAACTCTTTTACGATGTCTGTCGTATCGACACCACCAATTTCTAAGTGGCCTCTTTCATTTATCTTTGATGAACCATGAAAAAACATTTCTTCCCCTCACTTCTATGGATACACAAATAGACAGCTAGGCTGTCTATTTGTTGATTAAACTAGTTTGAAATTAAACATTACTTTACCATAGATATAGTAAATTCGCAATATTCCCATTTAATTCCCGTTTGTTTTTTGTCTGTAACGATCTCTAGGTTGAACAATGCTTGGTCTCAGCTTTGTCCCTGGAACCGACCTGCGGAAAAGTACTTCAAGAAAAGCTTTAGGATGAAACGGCATGAATGGCCACATATATGGACTGTTCAACGATCGAATACTTGTTAAGTATAAAATATAAGCCGTTACCCCTATCACAAAACCTGGTAGTTTAAAAATCGCTACAACAATTAATAAGAAAAGTTTCATAAGATTATTTGCAATTCCAAGTTCATAACTTGGAGTGGTAAAAGTTCCAACTGCCGAAACCGCTACGTACAGAATCACTTCTGGTACAAATAAGCCCACATCAATGGCAATTTGACCAATAAGTACGGCGGCAACTAAGCCCATTGAGGTTGCCAATGGAGTTGGGGTATGAATAGCCGCCAGTCGTAAAAACAAGATTCCGAAATCGGCCAAAAACAATTGAACTACTGTTGGTATATTTGTTGATTTGTTAGGACCGATAAATTTAAGAGCTTTAGGTAGTAGCTCAGGCTCTAAGACAAATAAAAACCATAACGGTAGTAAAAACAGGGATGCTAAAACACCAAACAAGCGCGTCCAACGTACGACTGTACCAACGAGTGCTGATTCACGATACTCTTCTGCATGATGTAAATGATGAAAATATGTAGTAGGCGTGATAATAACACTTGGTGATGTATCCACGTAAATTAAGACATGTCCTTCTAAAATATGTGTAGCTGCAATATCGGCTCTTTCAGTATATCTTACTAAAGGATACGGGTTATACCCTTGCTTTACGAGGAATTCTTCGACTGCTTTATCTGCCATTGTTAATCCATCAATCTCAATGGATTCTAGTTCTTTTCTAATAATATTCACAAGATCAGGATTGGCAACATCCTTTAGGTAACCAATTGCAATGTCTGTTTTTGATCTCTCGCCAACTGTTAGCTTTTCAAAGCGCAATCTTCCGTCTTTTATTCTTCTTCTTGTTAGTGCAGTGTTCACGATAAAGTTCTCTACAAAGCCATCTCGAGATCCTCTTATTACCTTCTCTGTATCAGGTTCTTGAGGAGTTCTACCTGGGTACGCTCTTACATCCACTACTAATGCTTCTGAATACCCCTCAACAACAATAACAAGAGTTCCTGTTAAAACTTGGTCTACTATTTCACCTATTGTTTTAATTTTAGATACAGATTGATGGACTAAGCGATTTTCAATTAAGGCTAAATAATCGGAAGTGGTTTTCTCATGGTCATTGATTCTTACAATTTCCTCCGTGTTTTGAATGACCACGTTTGTATCAACTAGACCATTTAAATAATACAAATGCACATCCTTTTTCAATACCTTAAACTTTCTGACTCCAATATCAAACGTTTCCTCTAATCCAACATGCTCTTTCATATAATTTTCAAGTTCGTCAAGAGAAGGAATCGGTAGGGGATTAATTGGTGTCTTAGTCATAGAATCCACTCCTTTCTAGGATGATTTGTACTGCTTTATGTGTAATGGGAGCACCTATTTTAACATCGTCATTCCTAGCCATTTTTCCTATATCGCCTATCCCAACTACTACAGGTGCATGAAGCTCATCTACACAATATACGGTGTCTCCATTCATTCTTCCAAGTTCTAAATCTGCTTCACCAAATTTATCTACCCCATAAGGAGTGAGTTCACCGTATCGGTCCACACAAACATCAATTTTAGTCCACTCGGCTTTTCTTGTTTTAGCTGCAACTGCTAATACACCAAGAACTTCAATATCTTTATGTGTTGCCACATACCTCATTGCCTGTTCTCCAGCCCCTTCTCCTACATATCCACTATCATCAAACATGACAAGAACCGGATCATTGGATGCCTTCTTTATGAGCTTAACCATTTCCTCCCCTGATATCGTCGTCGGGTTTCCATGCGACATAGAAATACATCTTCCACCAATTTCCTTCGCAACATGTTCGACTGCTTTTCTTGCGTATTCATCTCCGTCTGTTACAAGAATCACGCGACGCCGTCTATCCATAGGAAATGTTCCTTTCTTAACTTATTTACTCATTTACGAAGTACATCCAATGAAACAGGGAACCGAATATTTTACCGAACACAAAGGCCATCATCAAGATCATAATTTTGTCCTCTATTCTTACTCTTTTTGCCAGGATCGGAAAAACATTTAATACCTCGGTTAAGGCAGCTGCAAGTAAACCAACAAATACTCCTCCAGCAAGGCCTAACGGTATTAGTATAATCGAAGGTAAAAAGAGAGTTGGTTCTCTTAAAGAGGCAATTGTACCAACAATGGCACCTAAAACGACAGACCATTCATACCAATGAATCATCTTCATCGTTTTTGATAATTGAGTAAGCCTTGGAATAATCCCTAATACGGTGAGAAAAGCGACAAACCCTGAACCAACTGCAATCCCTCCTGCAAGACCAATAAAAATGATAAATACGATATTAATGATCATGATGAATTCGTTTCATACTTTCTTCATTTTCATTAATGATTACATAGCGGTCCAGGTCTTGCTGGTAGTTGAACATTTCAACTTCTAGCGGACTAGGCTCTTCATTTAGACGTTTTTTAAATACATGGTTAAAAAATAAGATCATACCTAAGCCTAGACCAATTGAATAAGGGATCTGCAGTACAAGTGGTTTTACATTTTCCTTGCCAGTAATAATCTTATATATCCGCTGATGGACCGCTTGCATACTAACATCCTCATGGAAATTCATAATGGCAAGTGCTGCACCAAAAAACAACAGGAGCCAAATGAGAATAAAAAGAGGGATTGATACCCCGATTTTTTTGTACACTACCTCAACTATCGTTTGTGTTTGACCAATAATTTCAATATTTATATGTTCAACCACATTTGTTAAAATTGGTATTACTTTCATAACATCCAAAATAATAATATTTTGGTCTTTCTCTGACACCGTATACACAATACAATCTTTTACCTTTTCTAACAGTGAATCTTCAGCGATTATTTGCGCAACATCCTGAAGTTTTATGGAATCGTGAGGTCGAACTTGGAGACGATGTCGCATTCGGATGTAAATCGTATTTTCCACAACGTTCACTCCCACACAGTGATTTCCTCGTATAAATAGTATGCTATGGATTGTTTCCCTTCATGTTCACCAATAAGTGGTCTAAATGGGGCAAATATCCAATTAAAACAAAAAGATCGAACGGATTATAAATCCATTCGATCTTTCATTTGTTGTAATATCTTTTTTTCCAGCCTGGATACTTGAACTTGCGATATGCCTAGTCGTTCTGCCACCTCTGATTGTGTTTGGTCCTTGTAATAACGTAAATAAACTATTAGCCTCTCACGTTCATCTAGCTCTCGAATTGCTTCTTTTAATGCAATTTTATCAAACCATTTCCCTTCATTCCCATCATCGATTTGGTCGAGTAAGGTGATTGGATCTCCATCATTTTCATACACGGTTTCGTGAATAGAAGATGGTTGCCGGCTTGCTTCTTGAGCTAAAATGATATCTTCCGGAGTCAGATTTAAATGTTCAGCTATTTCAGAAACAGTTGGTATTCTGCCTAGGTTTTTGGACAGTTCGTCCTTCGCTCTTCTTATTTTATTGCCCATTTCTTTTAAGGAACGGCTTACTTTGACAGATCCGTCATCTCGGATGAACCGCTGGATTTCTCCAATGATCATCGGTACTGCGTAGGTTGAAAATTTCACATCATAAGATAAGTCGAATTTATCGACAGATTTCAGTAAGCCTATGCATCCAATTTGGAATAAGTCATCTGGTTCATAGCCCCGATTGAGAAAGCGTTGAACAACTGACCAAACAAGACGCATATTTTTTTGCACAATTGTATCTCGAGCTTCTTGATCTCCATCTTGACTTCTCTTGATTAGATCCTTCACTTCATGATCCTTTAAATACGTTTGTTTGCTATCAGTCTTTACCTCCACATCCATAAGCAATACTCCCTTAATTGCATAGCATTTCGCTCTTTGCTAAATGCTTTCTTAATCGAATTGTGGTACCTATCCCTAGCTCTGAACGAACGTCGATTTCATCCATAAAATTTTCCATAATCGTAAAGCCCATTCCTGACCTTTCTAACTCTGGCTTAGTTGTAAATAAAGGTTGTCTTGCTTCCTCAATATCCAAAATTCCAGAGCCCTCGTCTTTAATCTCCAACTCAATAAAACTATCCTCAATCTTTACTGAGATAAAGACCGTACCTGAAGGATCGTTGTTATAACCGTGAATAATGGCATTTGTCACTGCCTCAGAAACGACGGTTTTAATCTCCGTCAATTCATCCATGGTTGGATCTAGCTGAGCCACAAAGGCTGCTACCGTAACACGTGCGAAAGATTCATTTTGACTTAAAGCAGTAAATTGAAGCTGCATTTCATTTTTCATTGTTTACGCTACCCCCAATACTCGAAGAGCAAATTCTTCTGTCGGCTCCAAACGGATAATTTTAAATAAGCCAGACATATCAAAAAGTCTTTGAATAGGAGGTGAAATTGCACAAACAACCATTTCACCATGTTGTTGCTTAATTTGCTTATATCTCCCAAGAATCACACCTAAACCTGAACTATCCATAAAATCCAACTGCTCTAGATTAAGAATAATATGACGTATATCATGTGTTTCAATGGCTTTGGTTGCTTCTGCTCGAAGTACATCTGCAGAATGGTGGTCCAATTCGCCGCTAAGTCGTAACAATAGGACATCGTTCTTTGTTTCCATATCAATGTGTAGACTCACTATCCATAGCCTCCTTATGTGGTATAGTGAGTCTTTTTCGATATTGGAATGATGATTTCCTTCTTACAGACAAAACTAGTGTTCATTCGCTAAAAAAAGTATGAATTAAAAATCATTCGACATATTTATTTGGTCGTTTTTGTGAACATACCAAACGCGCGTTTATAAAGCGTCCACCAATTTGCTTCTTTCACAGATGCTTCCGCTACAAGCGGACTCGACACAAGTGTCTCTCCATTTTTTACAAGCTTTAATGAACCTATGGTCTGTCCTTTTTCAATTGGTGCTTTTAAATCTTTTTCGTAAGTGATTTCCTTCTTTACATCATCCACTTTTTCACCTTTTTTCGTTAACAAGGAAATCGGTTCACTTGTAAGGGCCTCCACCTTGCTCTCACTACCTTTGCTCACCTTAACTTCACCCACTGAAAAACTTCTTTCATACATTGGATGCGTTTGATACTGTGCAAAAGCATAGTCCAGCATCTTCGAAATTTGAGCATTTCGTTCTTTAGAGGTTGGGGCACCAAAGACAACTGCAATCACACGCATTCCATCTTTCTCTGCGGTTGCAGTTAAGCAGTATTTTGCCTCGTTAGTAAAACCAGTTTTTAACCCATCGACTCCAGGATAAAAACGAACGAGACGATTTGTATTAACAAGCCAAAACTTTTTATCACTTTGTTCGCGTAAGTAGGCTTCGTATGTACCTGTAAATTTTGTAATTCCTTCATATTTTAATAGCTCTTTTGCCATAACTGCCATGTCATGAGCTGTACTATAATGTCCATCCTCCGGTAAACCGGTAACATTTTTAAAAACCGTATTTTTCAAGCCTAGTTCTTTAACCTTCGCATTCATCATCTCGACAAAAGCTTCCTCAGAACCTGCAATTCTTTCCGCCATCGCAACGGAAGCGTCATTGGCAGAACCAATCGCTATTCCTTTAAGCATTTCTTCAGTGGTCATTTCTTCCCCAGGCTCTAGGAAAATCTGAGAACCTCCCATGGAAGCTGCGTATTCACTTGTCCGAATACTTTCATCCCATTTTATTTTTCCTAAGTCGATAGCTTCCATAATTAACAGCATCGTCATGATTTTTGTCATACTAGCAGGTGGAAGCATTTCATCACTGTTTTTGTTATAAAGAATTGTTCCAGTATCTCTTTCAATTAATACGGCTGACTTTGCATTATCAACAAGCTCAACACCCGTTGTTTTCTCTTCAGCAAAAGTTGGGGTTGCAATAGATGTTAAAAAAGTAAAAGCCATTAATAATGATAGAATCTTCTTCATAGCACATAGCCCTCCATTCTTTATACATCCATTTTTCACCAAGAAAAGAGAAAATATACAAAAAGAACCAATCAAAGAAAAAAATAAAAAACCTCCCTAATTTTAGGAAGGTTTTATACTTGCTATTCGGTTATTTCTTCATGAACTAGTATGGGTGCTGAGATTTTTTCTTTCGTGATGGTGATGCTATTATAAATCTTTTCTTTAACTTCTTGGACATCCTCAAAATTACTATAAATGGTAACGATGGATTCTCCTACTTGAACTTGATCTCCAATTTTCTTTTTTAATAAAAGGCCAACAGCTAGATCGATTTCTGATTCCTTTGTCGCTCTACCAGCTCCTAAAAGCATGGCAGCTGTTCCAATTTCATCTGCAATAATTTCTGCGATATAGCCTTCTTCCTTCGCTTCTACTTCTATCTTAAAGCTGGCTTGTGGCAGTCTTGATGGATCGTCAACAACAGAATCATCGCCTCCTTGAGAACGTAGGAAAACTTTCAATGTTTCAAGTGCTGAACCATCCTTTATCGCATTCTTTAGCATTTGACGTGCCTCTTCTACATTTGTAGCTTTATCAGCTAACAGGACCATATGGCTACCAAGAGTTAAACATAGTTCTGTTAAGTCCTCTGGGCCTTCCCCTTTTAACGTATCAATGGCTTCCTTTACTTCTAAAGCATTTCCAATTGCAAATCCTAGAGGCTGGCTCATATCAGAGATGACAGCCATCGTTCTCCGGCCAACATTGTTTCCGATTCGTACCATTGCTTTCGCAAGTTCACGAGAATCCTCAAGAGTTTTCATGAAAGCTCCAGCACCTGTTTTTACGTCTAACACAATCGCATCGGCACCAGCTGCAATTTTTTTACTCATAATAGAGCTAGCAATTAATGGAATACTCTCTACCGTACCTGTTACATCTCTAAGGGCGTAAAGCTTTTTATCAGCTGGTGTTAAGTTCCCACTTTGGCCAATAACCGCTATTTTATTTTGGTTCACTAGACGGACAAACTCTTCATTTTCTAATTCCACATGAAAACCTTCAACCGATTCAAGTTTATCAATGGTTCCACCTGTATGTCCGAGCCCTCTTCCAGACATTTTGGCAACTGGTACGCCTACAGAAGCTACCAATGGGCCTAATACGAGAGTGGTTGTATCTCCCACTCCTCCTGTAGAGTGTTTATCCACCTTGATTCCATGTATCGCAGATAGATCGATTTGGTCTCCTGACTCAACCATAGCCATCGTTAGAGTCGCTCTTTCAGCCTCTGACATACCTTGAAACACGATTGCCATCGTAAGAGCACTCATTTGATAATCAGGAATGCTTCCATCTGTGTATCCTTTTATACAAAATTGAATTTCTTCTGTCGTTAATTCTTTGCCATCACGTTTTTTCTCAATAATATCAACCATTCTCATTTTTCTCACCGCTTTATAAGGAATATTTTTTTCTTTTATGCTCCTATTTCCTTAACCACTGCTTTAACTAATCTTAAAAAGTCATGTTTTACTTTTTCTGTTGTTTCTATTACTTCCTCGTGATTTAACGGCTGGTCTAGTATTCCTGCTGCCATATTGGAAATACAAGAGATGCCTAGAATTTTTAAGTTCGCATGTCTTGCAACAATAACCTCCGGAACAGTTGACATTCCAACTGCGTCGCCACCCATCACACGTAACATACGAACTTCTGCTGGTGTCTCATATGTAGGTCCCGTGTTTCCAACATACACTCCCTCTTGAAGAGTAAGACCTAAGCCATTAGCTACCTGCTTTGCTTTTTCACGTAAATCCCTTGAATAGGCTTCAGACATATCAGGGAACCGTACGCCTAATCTTGAATCATTGGGTCCGATTAATGGATTCGATCCCATATTATTAATATGATCGGTAATTAACATTAAATCACCTGGATGAAAGGACTCATTTACACCACCCGCTGCATTTGTGACAATTAGTATCTCGACGCCAAGTTCTTTCATTACGCGAACAGGAAATGTCACTTTATCAAAGCTATAACCCTCGTAGTAATGAAATCTCCCTTGCATGGCGACGACCTCAACACCTTCTAACGTCCCAAATACAAGCTGTCCTGCATGTCCTTCAACTGTTGAAACGGGGAAATCAGGTATTTCATTGTATGGAATTTTTGTAGGCTCAAGAATCTCATCCGCAAGCACACCTAGCCCGGAACCAAGGATCAGTCCAATTTTTGGTGTTTCTTTGTATTTTTCTTTTAAAAACGAAGCTGAATTATTTATGTTTAACACGTCCATCTTACAAAACTCCTTTAAGATTTAATTTAATTCGTTTAAAAAGCTTTTTCCATACTTTGGCATTTCCACTTGAAAATTCTCTGCTACGGTTGCGCCAATATCTGCAAATGTCTCACGAATCGGCAGTTTTTTTCCACCCTTCATCATAGGTGAATAGACTAGTAAAGGAACGTATTCACGTGTATGGTCTGTTCCAGGGTGAACCGGATCATTTCCGTGATCTGCCGTAATGATTAACAAATCATCGTCTTTTAGTTTTTCAAATACTTCAGGTAAGCGTGCGTCATACTCTTCTAAAGCTTTTCCGTAGCCAATAGGGTCTCTACGATGACCAAATAATGCATCAAAATCAACTAAATTTAAAAAGCTCAAGCCTGTAAAATCCATATCAAGCGTTTGAACAAGCTTATCCATTCCATCCATATTAGACACCGTACGTAAAGACCTAGTTACTCCTTCGCCGTCGTAAATATCTGATATCTTCCCTATCGCAATCACATCAAACTTGCCATCCTTTAATTCATTCATTACTGTTCTATCGAATGGTTTTAGTGCATAATCATGACGGTTCGCAGTTCTCTTAAAATTCCCTGGTTCTCCTACAAACGGTCTGGCAATAATTCTACCGACCATGTATTTTTCATCCAAGGTTAGCTCTCTAGCTATTTTACAGATTTTATATTGCTCTTCAATCGGAACAATGTCTTCATGTGCCGCAATTTGCAAAACGGAATCAGCAGATGTATAGACAATTAATGCACCTGTCTTCATATGCTCTTCACCCAGTTCATCAAGAATTTCCGTTCCACTGGCAGGCTTATTTCCAATAATTTTTCTACCCGATTTTTCTTCTAGTTCAGTTAACAATTCATCCGGAAAACCATCCGGGAATACTTTAAACGGGGTTTTAATATTAAGCCCCATGATCTCCCAATGACCTGTCATCGTATCTTTTCCATTAGAAGCTTCTTGCATTTTTGTATAGTAAGCAAGCGGGGACTCCGCTTTTTCAATTCCACCTACTAGCTCAATATTACTAAGGCCAAGCTTTGCCATATTCGGCATATGTAAACCATTCATTCTTTCTGCAATATGACCTAATGTATTTGAACCTTTATCTCCAAATCTCTCGGCATCTCTTGCTTCACCGATCCCAACGGAATCCATCACAATTAAAAAAATCCGTTTATATTGATAAGGCATTCATTTTCCTCCTTAATATTAACCGTTTACAACTCTCTTCAAATAGCTTTCCCAAATATTAATTTGACGGATCAATTTCTAACAACGTCAGAAGTCTGACATCTTCATTGTACAAGAAGTTTCATATAAAACACAACGAAAAGCTGCTATCTTTTCATGGCAGCTTTTTGAACATTTATTACTTTCTCTTAATCTATTAGGCTCTTGGGTGGAATTGACTATACACGTCCTTTAAACGTGTTTTCGTTACATGTGTGTATATTTGCGTAGTTGATATATCCGAATGTCCTAGCATTTCCTGAACCGCTCTTAAATCTGCTCCATTCTCGAGAAGATGTGTAGCAAAGGAATGTCTAAGTGTATGAGGAGTTAGTTCCTTCTCAATGCCGGCTTCCTTCGTTAATCCCTTTAAAATCTTCCAGAATCCCTGTCTTGTTAATCTTCTTCCATGATGGTTGACGAACAACGAGTCTTCACGCTGGTTTTTAATGAATTGCGGGCGCCCCTTGTCTAAATACTCTTGAATGGCTGTTGCGGCTGTTCGGCCTAATGGAATAATTCGCTCTTTATTTCCTTTTCCAATACAACGAACAAATCCCATTGTTAAATGGGCATCATCGAGATTCAAACCAATTAGTTCACTTACACGAATTCCTGTTGCATATAAAAGCTCCAGCATCGCTTTATCGCGCAATCCGTAATGGGTATGAAGCTTGGGTACATCTAACAAACTTTCTACCTCTTGCAGATTCAACACCTTTGGAAGTGTTCGTTCAAGCTGAGGTGTTTCAATATGAACAGAAGGATCCTGCTCTGCTACTTTTTCACGTAACAAGAACTGATGAAAAGCCCGTATAGAAGCTATATTTCTCGCAATCGTTCTGGACGATTTTCCCTGTTCTTTTAAATGACCTAAAAAGTGTACAATCTGAATTCGGCCGACATCGTTAATGGATTGAACATTTTCTACTGTCTTTATATATTTTAAGTATGCTTTTAAATCTCGTTCGTATGATACAATCGTATTTTTAGCTAATGCCTTTTCAACTATCAGAAAATGCATAAAGTCCTTTAACTCATCTTCCATCCAACATTACTCCCCATTTAAGTAAAAAAGAACGATGCGATCAAACCAAGTAGATTTTTCAGCATCTACATTTGCTGACACTTTTACCGCTGTCCCGTTTGGTTCATCGTATCGATGATAATCTTGATACTCTTCATTTACCCACATAATACCATAATAAAAGAGAATTGTGCATCCGGTAAAAAGGATAAATACCTTCAAGGTTTGAAAAACGAGCTGGAACCACGTTTTCATTTCTGATGTCCTCCAAGTCCAAAATAAGTACTGGCTCTTACTCTTAAAGAACCTACTAATAAAGGGTATGCCAGTTTGGACAAGAATTATACCTAAAGGGCTTTAACTGTTTATAAAAAGAACAAAAATAAAAAACCTTTCCATTTGAAAAGGTTTTGCTGGTTTATTCTTCTTCTGCCTCTACTTTGTCATGACAGCGGTGGCATATACCATGAAAAGTTAAACGGTGGTCCTTAATTTTAAAGTTCCAGCGGCGCTCTACCGTCTCTTCCACATCTTCAAGTAGATCTTCTTGTATCTCGTCAACTGCTCCACATTCAATACATACTAAATGGTGATGAAAGTGTGCTGCACCTTCTTGTCTTAGGTCGTACCTTGAGACTCCATCTCCAAAGTTTATTTTATCAACAATTTTCAATTCTGTAAGTAATTCTAGAGTTCGATAAACAGTTGCCAATCCAATCTCAGGCGATTTTTCTTTTACAAGGAGGTATACATCTTCCGCACTTAAATGATCCTCTTCATGCTCTAATAACACTCGAACGGTTGCTTCGCGCTGAGGTGTTAACTTGTAACTGGACGAATGTAACTGTTTTTTAATTCTATCAATTCGATTTTCCATCACGAAAGTCCTCCCTCGCCACTGTCAATAACCATTATAACAGATGGAAATAGACTTTCAAAATAAAATAATTACAAATAAGCGAAAATAACTATTATCATATAAAAATGATTATCATTAAGGATGAATCGATTCAACAATTGATTTCATTAATAATGGTGATATATATGCTTCAATGGCAGCAGCTATGGCAATAAATACGAGAGCTGCTAAAAAGGCTGCAACGTATCCACCTAGCATCGGCATGATTGGCTGGCCCTGTTTTTTCATAAACTGTCTTCGAATCATCTTTAGTGAGAATGCTACTGACAGAGTAGCACCGATTATAAATACTGGGATAATTAATAGATTTTGAGGAAGGACAGATACAAATGATAAAACAAATCCTTCCCATCCCATTTGATTCACTAAAAAACCAACCGTAAACCCAATAACCATTCCTTTCATAAACAAAAGTATAAGTGTAATCGGTAAACCGATAATGGATACACCTAATACCCACATAAGCCCCACAAACTTACTGTTATGAAAAAAGCTTTGGTAAAACAAATCTTTTGAGGCCGCTACTTTTCCGTCTGATACTTGTCCGAAAAATTGTGACAAATAATAAAATAGGTCTTCCTTCTGGGTAAAGCTTAAGCTATTGACGATAATCGCCCCAAAGATGACTCCCATTAGAAATAACACCACGACAAATAAATAAATCGAGGAGTGCTCGCGGAAATGCATTGCTACGACGTTTTGGTATTTTCTTTTCTTCAATTGCCTTTCCTCCCCTTACAACTCAGTTAGTAAAATGTATGCGAACTCTAGTAAAGGTATGACTAGATAGATTCCTAAAACTGTTAAAAATCCTCTTGTCCTAACCATAACTAACCAGTTATAATACTCAAAATCTCTATTTTCAGGAGGAATATTGAATGAAACCTATATTAATAGATTTTCCAGAAAAAATAGAATCAGAGCGTCTTTATATTCGACCTTGTATGCCTGGAGACGGTCATCTTGTGTATGAAGCCATTCAAGCTTCCCTAAACGAATTACAACAGTGGCTCCCTTTCGCTCATACTAATCAAACACTCGAGGAGGTAGAAGAAGGGGTTAGAAAATCGTATGCACAATTTATATTAAAAGAGGATATTCGCCTTCATATTTTCAGAAAAGAGGATCATCAATTTATTGGTTCTACAGGACTGCACCGAATTAATTGGGAGGCAGGTTGCTTTGAGATCGGTTATTGGTGTGACAGCCGCTTGACAAAAAAGGGGTATATAACTGAATCCACAGCTATTTTAATAAAAACTGTTTTTGAAGATTTGCAAGCGAATCGTGTGGAAATCCGTTGTGATCCGGATAATATCGCTAGTAGAAGCATTCCTGAAAAACTCGGATTCACCCTAGAAGCCACCTTAAAAAATAATAGTAAAAGTGCAGATGGAAAAACACTTAGGGATACCTGTGTTTTTTCAAAGCTTAAATTATAAAAGAGACAGTAACTGCTACTGTCTCTTCTAATCAATAATCTTCCCGTATCTTCCGCCACCGCCTGCATGGAAATGAAGTTCTCCATTTCTAGCTGAAACAATTAATTCTGCCACGCGTTTTGGTACAATCTCATGTAAAGCTTCTTCCGGTACGTGGTGGAGAATGGCCATTTCCGTGCCAAAATGATCTAACAATTTTTGGAAAAGTTTTGGTCCGAGTCCTGGAATGAAGTCTAAAGGAACTTGATGAATATATGGAGGTCGCCCTCTCTTTCCCTCTTTAGAGGTCTGAAGCTCTCGTATTCTTGTTGCGACTCCTTTAATGAATTTTGTATGTCCACAAGCTTCACATGAATGATCGGACAACTGAACTTTTTCATGGCAGTGAGCACATACGGTTTCGTGATACTTTCCAAGCAATGGATCAAGTCCATAATTTGCTTCCACATACTGCCCATCTTGGTTGTATAAAGCCTCCTGAAAACTAGTAAAAGACAGCTCTTTCATTTTTATCTGCTGATATTCTCTTGCAATTTTCCCTAATGAGTGTGCATCCGAATTCGTCACATACGAATACCGATGAAGCTCTCCTATTTGGTCTGCCATTTGCGTATTAGCGCTTAATCCAAGCTCAATACCGTCTATTAAGTCCGGGTCAAAAACTTCGGTTAGTGACTGTTCTACTCCCTTGCCAAACAAGCTTTTAAAAGGAGTAAATACATGGGCCGGAATAAATAATCCTCCTAGCTCCTTCACCTTTTTCTGTAACTCAAGTCCTGTGACATACACACGCTGCGAGCTGAGGTTGATATTTTTCAAATGACTGGAAAGCCATTGTGAAAATTCCTTTAATCGAGCCATGTCAGGCAAAAAGGCTAGTATATGAATGGGCCCCTTGCAGTTATCGTCATAGATTTCAAGTTCAGAACCCATTAGGATAAGCATGTCTCCATACAGCAAACCACCTCTTTTAGCCTCTATTATTTCCCCTTCGCTCATCAAGGCTTCCATTTCTTGAATGACCTCAGGTGAATGGCAATCGATGATTCCAATAATATCCAATCCTTTAATCATTTTTGCATGCTGAATAATATTCGTAAACGTTAATGATTTTGACCCCGTTATTTTCACTGCCTTCCCATTCCATGTTCTCCCAATATGGATGTGAAGGTCGGCGAAGTATGAGTTCATTTCTTCAATGCCTCTTGAAGTTGTAAGTATTGAACAGCGTAGGCTGTTTTTGCATCATATATTTTTCTCTCTTCTATGTATTCCAGTGCTTCATTAAGCGTTAGCTCTACTAATGTAACGAATTCATCCTCGTCAGGTGGTGCAGCGTCTTCTTTTTTCTCTAACCCACGTGCCACATATAAATGAACAATTTCATCCGCGAATCCAGGTGATGTGTAAAAAGAAATCAACCAGTCTAGGGTTTTGCATACATAACCTGTCTCTTCTTCTAGCTCACGCTTCGCACAAAGGGATGGTTCTTCTCCCTTTTCAAGCTTTCCTGCAGGGATTTCCACTACATCTCTTTCCAAAGCCTTTCTGTATTGCTCAACCATTACGATTTTTCCTTCATCCGTAATTGCAATAACAGCAACTGCCCCTGGGTGTTTAATCAGTTCGCGTTTCGAATGCTTTCCATTTGGTAACTCCACATCGTCTACCTGTAACGAGATGATTTTCCCAGAGAAGATCTTTTCTGATTTTATTGTTTTTTCTTCAAAGGATGAACTCATTTGTCTCCACTCCTGTTCTATAGTCAGCTAGTTTCCTCATACATTTTATCATACCTTAATTTGGAGGAAAGTGATGAAAATATACTTACATGGAAAAGGAATTGTTCTTGTCGGGAAAGCATGGGAAATTCGACACAAACTTCTCCAATATTCTAAAGACTATACTCTTGTAAAAGACTGGGTGGAGGGTGAGAGAAAGAAAAAGTAATGCTTGTTCTTCGCATCAATGGAAAATTTTCTGTAAAATAATGTGCAGAAGGTAAACTATTTTATATAAGAAGGTGCTTATCCCATGGAAAAGAGACGTCTCGGTAAGTCGGATTTGTATGTAACAGAGCTAGGACTTGGATGCATGACGCTTGGAACAAATGAACTTGCAGCAGAACGAATCATCAACGCCGCTCTTGAAGAAGGAGTCAATTATTTTGATACGGCAGACTTATACGATTTTGGAGTGAATGAATCAATTGTCGGACAAGCCTTGAAGCCTGTTCGAGAGCAGGTAATTATTGCAACAAAGGTCGGTAATCGCTGGAACAACAATAAGGATGGTTGGAGCTGGGATCCGAGCAAAACGTATATTAAGGAAGCAGTTAAAGACAGTCTTACTAGACTTGGAACTGATTATATTGATTTATATCAACTTCATGGCGGAACTTTGGATGATCCAATTGATGAAACCATTGAGGCATTTGAAGAGCTGGTTAGTGAAGGGTTTATTAAATATTACGGCATCTCCTCGATCCGACCAAATGTGATTCGGGAATATGCTAGTAAATCGAATATCTCATCCGTGATGATGCAGTACAGTATCCTTGATCGCCGTCCGGAAGAGGAAGCTTTAAGTGTTCTTCGTGAGAATGATATTTCAGTTGTGGCACGAGGACCTGTTGCAAAGGGTTTATTAAGCGATGTTGGTGTAAATAAAATTACGGAAAAGGGGTTTATGGATTATTCAGAGGAAGAGGTACGCTCGCTCTTATTAGAATTGAAAAACCATTTTGGGGATCGATCTTTAACTGAAGTTGCTTTACGATACGTTCTTCATAACCCGACGATTGCGAGTGTTGTTGCTGGTGCAAGCTCAGTGGAACAAGTGAAGAACAATGCAAATGCAGTTCGTTCTCAATCCTTATCAGAAGAAGAGGTTTCTTTTATTAAGGAAGTGTCAAAAGTGAGTTTGTATGGCCAGCATCGGTAATCTGAAAATGCACGTCTAACAATGGAAGGTCCTTCATCACAAAGATGAAGGACCAACATGTGCAATCACTTAAACTTTTTCCAATCAAACTCACTTTCATTTAGGAGCTCTTCGAATGTTTTGTTTTTTTCTTTTAGGCGGCGTTCTTCTCTTTTTCTTTCCTCTTCCGCTTCCTTTTTAGCTTGAGCTTCTTCCTCAAGTTCATTTTTAGTATTCTTTAATTGTTTAACTAGCTCCACATTCAATAGGTCCCCAAGAGTGACTGGCTTGTCTTCGACTTTCTTTTGAGCCGGGCGAGTTTGTTTTTTCTTTTTCATTCAAAATCCCTCTCTACATGTTGATGACGAATATTATACCAAATGTTCGGTCATCGTTCTATCCATCACTCAAAACCATCTAACCGGACCTTATCATCAATTAATAGCTCAGGTTCTGTGGATGCAACCACATCCTCTACCGTATAGCCCTTTGCCACTTCCACAAGCTTTAACCCATTAGAAGTTACATCAATAACAGCTCTGTCAGTAATAATTCGGTCCACTACTCCTTGCCCCGTTAAAGGCAAACTACAATTTTTAAGGATTTTTGCGTCACCTTTTTTATTTGTATGCTCCATGATGACGATGATTTTTCTCGCTCCATGAACAAGGTCCATAGCTCCACCCATGCCTTTAATCATTTTCCCTGGGATCATCCAGTTCGCCAAATCTCCCGTTTCAGAGACTTCCATCCCTCCAAGGATAGCAATGTCTACATGACCTCCACGAATCATTGCAAATGACTCTGCACTGTCAAAATAAGCTGCACCTGGTATGGCTGTTACCGTTTCTTTCCCCGCATTAATCAAATCGGCATCCACTTCCTCTTCCTTAGGAAAAGGTCCGATTCCGAGGAGTCCATTTTCAGATTGCAAAACCACTTCTTTATCTTTTGAAATAAAATTTGCCACAAGAGTCGGCATGCCTATGCCTAAGTTAACGTAGTAGCCGCTTTCAATTTCCTTTTCTGCTCTTTTGGCAATTCTCTCCCGAATATTTGTCATGTCCCCACTCCCTTTCTACCCTTGAACGGTTAGCCTTTCAATCCTTTTCTCCTGTTTCCCCTCAATCAGTCGTTGCACATAAATGCTTGGTGTATGAATTTCATTTGGATTTAATTCACCTGTTTCGTATAAATGCTCAACCTCTGCAATGGTTACATTCCCCGCCGCGGCAATCATTGGGTTAAAATTACGAGCCGTCTTATGATAAATGAGATTTCCCATCTTATCTGCCTTCCACGCTCGAACTAAACTAAAGTCAGCATGGAGGGCCTCTTCTAGTAAATACTCTTTCCCATTAAACACTCTCGTCTCTTTGCCTTCAGCAATCGGCGTTCCCACTCCAGCAGGCGTATAAAAGGCAGGAATACCTGCTCCACCGGCTCGAATCTTTTCAGCTAGCGTCCCTTGTGGAGTCAATTCCACTTCAAGTTCCCCTGACAATACTTGTCTTTCAAACTCTTTATTTTCACCCACATAGGACCCAATCATTTTTTTAATCTGCTTATTTTTTAGTAACAGTCCTAGACCCCATTCATCTACTCCACAGTTATTAGAAATGACCGTCAAGTCAGTGACCTTCTTTTCAACGAGAGCTAATATTAAATTCTCTGGAATTCCACAAAGTCCAAATCCCCCTACCATCAGAGTTGCACCATCATGAATATCCTTTACCGCCTCCAAATAAGACGTATAAATTGGTTTCACCTCATTCACCCCTTCTTTTTATGTAAACGCTACCACTTGTTATATTTCTAGCGGAAACAGAAAAACCCTTCTATCTTTGAGAAAATTTCTATTATTCTTGCATATTTAAAATCAACCACTCTACAATTAACGTATGAAGGGGTGAATAAAACATGACGATTGTTTTACCTAAGAAAGCCACAATTATTGAAGTCGGTCCTCGTGATGGTCTTCAAAATGTAAGCGTTTTTATACCAACTGAGGCAAAGCTTCAGTTTATTGACCAATTAAAGAAATCGGGTATTAAAGAAATGGAGATTACCTCCTTTGTCTCACCAAAATGGGTTCCACAAATGCAAGATGCCGAGGATATTGTCTGGCACTCCCTAGACCCTAACACCCGGACCATTGTTCTAACTCCTAATCGTTCAGGTATTCAGCGCGCTCGCTTGTCCAATTGCCAAGAAATTGCTCTGTTCGTTGGAGTAAGCAACCCGTTTAACCAAAAGAATATTAATCGAACAACGGCTCAGGCGATGGAAGAGCTTCTCCCACTTATAAAAGAACTAAAAGCGCAAGGTGTTTTTGTACGAGCATGCATTTCAACCGCTTTTTACTGCCCGTTCGAAGGCCGAGTCGAAGAAAGAGAAACGATTCAATTATGTGAGCAATTTGTTCAAGCAGGGGTGGATGAATTAAGTGTTGCAGACACCATCGGGATGGCTGCACCGCACGAATCGTATTCTTTATTTTCAAAGCTTACTAATCTCTTTGCTTCTACACTTATTACAGCCCATTTTCACGACACTCGAGGAATGGCACTTGCCAATATATTTGCCGCTCTACAAGCAGGGGTTACCCGCTATGATACTTCTGCCGGGGGAATCGGTGGTTGTCCATTTGCTCCTGGGGCCTCTGGAAATGTCGCGACTGAAGATGTCGTATTCATGCTAGAGCGAATGGGAATCCAAACGGGTATACAATTGCCTCATTTGGCACAAGCCATTGAGATCATTGCTCCTTATCTTCCTGTCCCTATTACAAGCTCTTACTACACGCTTCAGCAAAAAGCTTAGATACACTTCTAAGCTTTTTTTTGTTTTAATTTTCTTCAGAATGGTAAACTTAAGTAAAACATTATGTATCGGAGGGATGTTTGCCTGAGAAAAGCACTCCGTTTCCTTTTAGGGTTTTTTCTTTTTTTTATCACGTTCGGTTTGTACTTTACCAATCGGCTTATGTATATGAGAACAAAGGATCCACTTTTCGTTGTTGATCGTGAACAGACAGCAGGTCGTTACAACCCTGATGATTTTGATCGGATTCCTAAACGTGAAGTACTAATTACCTCACCATTTGGATACCAATTAAAAGCCATTGTGCTCGAGCCGCATCATACAAAGAAGTATGTGATTATCTGTCATGGTGTTACCGAAAATAAAATCAATTCCATTAAATACATGAATTTGTTTATCGAAAGAGGCTTTAACGCGGTTATTTATGACCATCGTCGCCACGGAGAATCTGGAGGAAAAACGACTAGCTACGGTCACTATGAAAAATTTGATTTAAAAGCGATTGTTGACTGGTTAAAAGCTGACCAAGGTCCACAGCTCCTTCTTGGTATTCATGGGGAATCAATGGGTGCCGCAACCATGCTATTGTATGCAGGAATGCTGGAGGATGGGGCTGATTTTTACATTGCTGATTGTCCTTTTTCTGACTTTAAGGAGCAGCTTGCTTATCGTTTAAAGCGAGAATTAAAGCTTCCTGGAAAGGTGTTTCTCCCTGTCGCAGACTTGTTCCTGCGAATGCGCGATCGCTACTCCTTACAAAGCATCGCTCCGATTACCGTTATTGACTCGATTAAAAAACCGATTCTTTTTATTCACAGCAAAAAGGATGATTTTATTCTTCCAACAATGACACAAGCCTTGTATGAAAAAAAGAAGGGACCCAAAAAATTATTTCTCGCTGAAAATGGGGTCCATGCCCAATCACTAAATGAAAACAAAGAGGACTACGAACAGGTGATTGATGAATTTCTCCATGACTTTGTGTTCTCTCCTCTATTAACTGAGTGAAAAAAAAAACAGCCGAGACTCTAGCGTCTCGGCTTTTCTTCCGCAATCACTTTCTTTTCTTTATCTAGTGCTCGGATGTAAGGGTATTTTTTCATTTCAAAAAAATATCTTTTCCCTTCTTTTTCAATAATATTTAGATTGGTGTAATGATTTCCCGTTTCCGACCCTTCTATAGAGACAATATCTGTACTTTCTACCTGTCCATATGTAAGCTGAAATTTACTCAGAATTTTCCCCTGACTACTATAATCATATATATCTCGGTAATAGACGGTTAGTGGGTTAGTTCCTTTATATTCCCAATGATTACCACCTTCATTCGTCCAGCCTTTCTCTTCATCTCCCTCCAGGTATGCGATGCTTATCGCATCAAAATCTTCTCCTTCATGCTCTTGAGCTGTTGTATACATGATGATGGCACCATCCGTAAGCTTTTCTTCTACAATCGTTTCTTTTACTTCAAAAGGCACTGCCACTTCTATAGTTGCTGCCCGACATGATGTGAGTAGAATAGCAATACCAATTAGCAGTATTCCTCGCCAATTTCGCATATCATCCCCCCACTATCAGTGAATGTAAGAAACATCCAAAAAATGCTAATTTTCTATAAAAAGAAAAACAGATCTACTTTTTTAGTTGATCTGCTCGTTGAATAGTTTTATTTTGTTTTATCGACAAAGGCCATTCTTGGATTTAGGTATTGTCCTACACTTTTTAATTGGAATGTATTTGAGTCTTTAGAGAAATCAATTTTTAGTTCTTCATCAAGAAATACTGCCTTTGATTTTTCGATATACACCGTTTGCTCGTTCGTTTCAATGGCTGTATCATCATCCTCATCCAGCTCATTCACTAACCATAGAGTTGGTACGCCACTTACTACACACCCACAGCCTTCTATATCGTACTTTAGCTTCAAAAAGCCTTTCTTTCCATTTATTTTCTCGCTTATTTTTTTTGCTGCTATTTCTGTTATCGTAATATTCATTGTCTGTTCCTCCAGCTTTTCATCATGTTTCCTATGTCACTTCATATAATCATTGTAACATAGCGTTTTTTTATTGCCCTATGATTTGCTTTTCGGCAATGAATTCTTTACGAGATTATTACATTTTTTTGATAGGAGTGGTCAGTTTGTCGAAGGTTCAGATTAAAGTAATGGACAACGGTTCTTTACGTGTCACTGGTGAGGTTGAATTGATTGATATGGACGGAAATGTATTTGAAACGAAACCCACGTTTTCTTTATGCCGTTGTGGTCTCTCATCCAAACGTCCCTTTTGCGATGGAGCGCATAAAGGAAAGTTTCAGGCCCGTGATCGCGCAGTAAAAACTCCTGAATAATCTTCAAGCAGCGGTTTCCTTTCGGAGACTGCTCTTACTCTTTCATTTGTACATCTACAATGCTCGAAAGGGGGACTCGGTGAACCTCCCCAAAATGATCAACAATATGAAGCCTTTGCTGAAGCTCATCCCAATAATGGATTTGTCCGATAATCAATTCGTGCTTCCGGTAACGATAATGAGTGACCATCACCGCTTGATGCTCCTCCATCGCCGCTAATAACAAATGGTTCATCTCCTCCAGCTTTTGTTCATCCATCTCCTTTTCTTTCTCGTAAGAATCCGCTTCCGCCCAATCGCGCAACAGCTTAACATGCTCAGGAAGCATCATTGATGTCCACTTGATTCTTCCTCTATCTCGAATCATCCTTGTTCCTCCTTACCTCTTATGACCGCCAACTAGCTTCGCACGATGCTTCGCCGTTCCCGCTGCTGTATACGATACCGCACGTAATAGAGCACCATGTCCATACCGATTGCGGATACGGTCCACAACATAGCCGAGCTCTCGTTCCTTCCAGCCATTCGGTTCAAAAATATTTAACTGATAGTCTGTATCATCACAAATATTGCTAAGGGCGATGGAGATTTTTCGTACCGTTTTTCCTTCGTAGTGCTCCGCAAATAGACGTAGACAAACGTCATACAGCTCCATCGTCACGTTTGTCGGCACCTCAATTGACCGCGAACGGTAAAAGCCTCCACCGAACTCGTCCTGACTATAACCAATGCCGAAGCTAATCGTTCGACCTGCCTTCTTATGGGTTCGTGCTCTTCTCGCGACCTCTTCACACATTTCTAGAATGACGCGTTTGATTTCTACTTCCTCTTTATAATCACGAAGCAAAATTTGACTCTTTCCAAAACTAATTTGTCCCTCCATAATCGGTGCTCCAATTTCGGATAAATCCACTCCCCATGCATGGTGGTACAGTTGATTTCCCATAATCCCAAACTTTTTCTCAAGCTTTTTCAAATCAAAGCGAGCAAGCTGACCGACCGTAAAAATTCCCATTCCATTTAATGTTTTCTCTACCTTTCTTCCTATTCCCCACATCTCACGTAAAGGAGAAACATTCCAAAGCTTTGTTTTTACATCCTCGTACGTCCATTCAGCAATTCCCTTCTTTTTCGCTTCCAAATCAAGACAAAGCTTTGATAATAGCATGTTCGGACCAATTCCAATCGCACAAGGCAGCTGAAATTCTCGCTCAATATCATCACGAATCTTCTGTGCAACCGTCCAGGCATCTCCCCATAAATGAAGGGCTCCATCAATTTTTAGAAAGCTCTCATCGACGCTATACGTATGAATAGCTTCTTTTGGAACGTAACGATGAAACACCTTCGTAATTTCAGTGGAAATACGTAAATAAGTAGCCATTTTCGGCTCAACTACTTGAATTTTCGGATCGTCTGGAATTTCAAACTTCCTTGATCCGGTTTTAATCCCAAATTCCTTCTTTAACTTCGGTGATGCAGCTAATACGATACTTCCCTCTCGCTCTTTATCTCCAATCACTGCCAAATAACACTCAAGTGGATCTAACCCTTCAATAACAGCTGAACAGCTAGCATAAAAACTCTTCATGTCCACACATAAAATGGTTTGATGGGGCAACTCACTGTAATTAATCATCGTGTTCTCTCTCTCCCAAACATCAAATAGGAACATTTGTTCTTTTCTTTAGTATATTCTTATATTAAGCGAATATACGTTCGGTTTCAATGGAAATTTTATTCTATTTCCTTTTGTGAATATCAATAAGTTATAATGCCTAAAGAAGAGGTGTAAGGGAATGGAGAAGAAACTTATTTATAAAATGATTAGGCAATGCTTTCAGCAGTACGAGCATGAGGCAAGTGAAGAGGACTATGAGAAATTGTACAAACGGATAGTAGAAGAACAGGCACAAGAGGATCAGGTTCCTTTATTTGAATTAATCAACGATGCTGTTTATGAATATTTGACCAATTAAAAAAATCACCCACAAGGTGATTTTTATTTTTTATCGAAAAAGCCACCAACAAAGCGTTCAGCTAACCCTGGGATGAGATTGTAGATGGTACTCCCCATATTCATCCAGCCTGGAAGGTTAAGCTCACGCTTAGGGTTGAGCATTAATTGAATAATTTTTTCGGCAACATAATCCGATTTCAGCATGAATCGATTCACGTTTTTTACGTAGTTTCCTGATTTATCAGCAATTGAAAAGAAATTGGTTTCAATCGGACCAGGGTTTACCGCCGATACACGTATATTTGATTTTGCAAGCTCTAGTCGTAAGCTATTCGTAAATCCTAACACTGCATGCTTCGTAGCCGAATATCCACTGGATTTAGGAGTCGCAAGCTTGCCGGCCTGTGAGGCAATATTAATAATATGACCTGAATTTCGAGCCATCATCACAGGAAGAACCTCTTTCGTACAAGCCATTAAACCGAGTACGTTCACTTGAAACATTTTTTCAATATCAGCAAAATCGGCCTCATGAAAGGAATCAAACACACCAAACCCAGCATTGTTTATGAGGATATCGATATGACCAACCTCTTGTTTAATTTGTGAAAACACCTGTTGAACCTGATTGATATCACCAACATCCAACTGAAAAAACAAGGCATTCGCACCCGTTTTTTGGTTAATTTCCTCACCGAGTGTTCGTAGCTTGTCAATAGAGCGAGCTACAAGAATGGGCCGTGCTCCGCGCTCAGCCGCCATAAGAGCCACCTTTTCTCCAATCCCAGAAGATGCTCCAGTGATAATAATATTTTTCCCTTTTAATTGTTCCAATACAATCACCATCTTATCTATGTAGCATTTGTCGAGCTACATATAACTTACCATAAACCCTTTGAAAAAAGCTAAAAAAATCAAGCCTACGTATTTACCTTCAATTTGATATACCATTTAGCCTACAAAAAATTTTGAAATAAACGGAGCTTTTTCGGTTAAAGTGCAGAATAGGGTTCGGTTCAGGGTATATAAGAGGAGATTTTCCGATTAAGCAAAACAAAATTACTCATTTTCACGTTTTTTGAGTAAATAGTCGGAATCTCTCCGTCTGTTTAAACTATTTTCAGCGCCATTTCTAAATTAAGAGAATTTTCTCCGCTTAATTTTCGAACCCTGCTAATTCTCTTTTATAATTGGGGAGGAGGCAGAATATTGGTTCGACAGGTAGCCGAACCCGTTAAAATGAAGCACCTTTCCGTTTTTAGAAAGGAGCTTCATTTTTTATGGAGCCGTACGGTAAACAAAGGTGCCATTTACCTTTGTGGCTTTTATTTTTTCCCTATCTAATAAAAAGTCTAATTGTGCGATGGTTTCTGAAATGGTCAATCCCAGCTGCCTTTTGTAGACAGAAGGAAATAAGCGTTGACATATTTGAAAAGCGTTCATAGATTCTTTCTCCAGCCACTCCTTCACTTGCTCAGCGCGCAAAACTTGATGAGATAGTCTCTTTTCAACAAGACCATGAACATCCGTTACCTCTTCTCCATGACCCGTATAAGTAAGACGTATAGAAAGGGTAAGAAGCTTCTGCAAGGATTCATTCACTTGTAGCTGTGGTTTTGGACGTTCTCTCTCTCCTGGGAGCGGAGGCTCTAGAAGCGGATTCGCTGAAATATGCGCTAATAGAAGATCTCCCCCAATCAGCACCCCATCCTTTTTACGAAATAGACCAATCTGACTCTGGGCATGACCAGGCGTTTCAATCACCGTCCATTCAGATAATCCGATTGGAACTTCCCCCTCAGAAAGCGTACCTGATAAGGATCGGTTGCAGGAAAACAAGAGCATTTGTTTCATTCCACCGATAAAAGGGTCATAATACTTGTCCGGAATGCCACAATCCATAAACAGCTGCCGATAGAAAGAATCGTAGTCATGATAAAACTCTTCGGTCCGATTCAGCCAGCGTTCATTGTTAGCATGTCCATAAACCTCTAAATCAGGAGAAAACTGATCGAGCAAGCCTGCATGATCCGGATGATCATGGGTTAGTATGACTTGTTCAATATCTGTTACCTTTAGACCAAGTGTAGCTAGTTGATTTTGAAGCGATACAAATGCTACCTCCGTATTTGGGCCGACGTCTATTAATGTCAAACGTTCCCCCCTTATTACATACACGTTCACATCGCCGACTGGAAAAGGAGTAGGCAAAACCAGCTTTGCAATTCCATCATGCCATTCTGTCATATTCAAACCCCTTGATTATAATTGTTATATAACAATAGTACATATGTATATTTTACCCAATGTTATTAGGAATGTCATTATTTTCATATATCGTTTTTTGAAAAATGCAAATAGTCAAGCTACATTCCCTCTTGACAGAAGGGCTTGTTATCTTGCATAATCACTAATAAATCATTTAGAGCGTTAAAGTGGCAATGAATAAGACCAGTACGTGGCAAAAGACGAAAGAGAGTAAAGCTCACCGGCTGAGAGGCTTTACCGTCCCTTACCCACCGAACCTACCTTATGAGCTGTTAGGCAAACCTAACCGTGTTCTCCGGCGTTAACGGATTTGAGTTTCATTTATGCGTGAACGCGCAAAAATGAAAATGAAGGTGGTACCACGGAAGCTAAAACCTTTCGTCCTTGTTAGGATGAAGGGTCTTTTTTGTTTTTATAAATGGATTTTTAGGAGGAAAAAACGTGGAGAAAATAGCAGTTATCGGAGCAGGATCAATGTCAGAGGCATTAATTGCGGGGATTGTGGAAAATCAATTAATCACCCCAGAAAAAATATGGGTGACCAATCGCAGCAATGCAGATCGACTGGCAACACTTCACGAGCAATACGGCGTCAGCTCCACGTATGATCATCGTGAACTATTGGAAGGAGCAGACATGGTTCTACTTGCGATGAAGCCAAAGGATGCTGCAGCCTCCATTGAACAAGTACGGCATTTATTAAAGTCAAACATGTTGATTGTCTCTGTTTTAGCAGGTGTCTCAATGGATTCGATTGAATTACTTTCACAAAAGCAGCTAGCAATCGTTCGCGCGATGCCTAATACATCAGCAACAGTAGGTCTATCTGCCACAGCGATTGCGGTCAATGACAAAGTAGATGACGATCAAAAAAGTAATGTGCAAATGCTTTTTGACACAGTGGGGATGACCGCTTTTGTAGAGGAACACCAGTTAGATGCGGTCACAGGCTTATCCGGTAGTGGTCCTGCCTATATCTATTATTTGATTGAAGCGATGGAAAAAAGCGCCGTTGAAATAGGCTTAGAGCGAGAAATGGCCCAACAATTAATTGTTCAAACCTTAATAGGAGCAGCGCATATGGTAGCCAAAACGACTAAAACACCACAGGAACTTCGCCATGCGGTAACAAGTCCTGGTGGAACAACGGAAGCTGGATTAAAAATCCTTGCTGCTCACGGAGTTCAGGAAGCGTTTGTGGAATGTATAAAAGAAGCAACTGCTCAATGTAAACGGTTAGGGAAAAATATTGCGGAGCAGATGGAGAGTGTGCAGAGGACTTTGTAGTAAATTATGTATTTACCGCTCCTTTTCTAACTAACGCACCCGTTTGTATTAAAAGGTCAGCCAGATTTCTGGTTGACCTTTTTTATCTATTGATAGGATTCTTCAGTAGCTACTCCATCTGATTTGGTAATCTGAAGATCTATATAACACACTTAATTCTTTGCAATCAACCTATCAATGGTCTGTAATACATCTTGTAAAATCGTTTTCCATTTTTCCCTTAAAGTTTTGCTTAATCCTATATGGAACCTTATCTCATAAGGCTCTACTCCTATGAGATACCCCTTTTTTGATTCTTTCTGTTGATACAATGATTGAAACAAGTGAAAGTTATGCACTGATATGTTTAAAGTTTGATATTCATGTAAATTAGCAAGTGGATAAATGGTAAGCTCTCCTGGTTTGTTTCCTGAAAATACAGCATCCACAATGATTACAAATGTAGCTTTCATTATTTGATCGATGCAGTAATCAATATCTGATTCTCCAATCAAAAAAGATACATGCGGGGTACGATTCAGAATTGAAAGTTGCTCAATTAGATAAATTCCAATTCCATCATCCATCATTAATTGATTGCCAATACCTAAAACAATTATTTTTTCCATTAAAACACCTTTATGGTTTTTACTTGTTTTCCTGGACTATATACATGAGTCGCACATGACATACACGGATCAAAGGAACGAAGAATTCTGCCAATCTCTGCAGGTTTATCTGGATTCTGAATGGGCGTACCGACTAAGGCTTCTTCAGCAGTACCTCTAAAACCATTATCATCCCTAGTTGAGAAATCCCATGTGGAAGGAGTAATGATTTGATAGAAGGAGATTTTCTTATCTCGAATCTTTAGCCAATGGCCTAATGCCCCTCTCGTTGTATCCACTAACCCCCTTCCAGATGCCAATTCTGGGAGTTCATATTTTTTTTGTACATCTACTCCTGGAATGATTTGCTGAAGTAAAATTTTCATAATTTCTGTGATTTTCTTTGCTTCTAGTGCCCTGGCAATTGTTCGATCCATAGCGGAGATTCCATTGTTATACGCTCCACTTAATATTAATCTTGCCAACGGTCCGACCTCAATAGGGAGTCCATTATATCTTGGTGCCTTCACCCATGAATAGGCTTTTTCTTTGTCCATATCCGGCTCTGTCACTTCTTCATTTGCTTGATTGCTGTTAGTTATTGATTTGAAATAGGAGTAATCTATTTTTTCTTGAATTTTACGTTCATCAAATGCTTCGACAGATTCCATTGTGGATACAAGCGGATCCACATATAGTGTGCCTAACTCCTTATAATGATTAAAGGCACCATAGGTTAAAAGGTTGCCATACCCTCCGCCTATGCGAAAATAGTCTGCATAAAAGTGCGCAATGTCATATACATCTGGGATCATTTTTTCATCAATAAATCTGGTAATCTTCCCTAAAATAGAATCGATATGAACGACTTTCTCGGCTGTTGCCTGTGTTGTTATCCCTCCAATAAAAACCCCATGATTATGGGGAGCTTTACCACCTAAAACGGCTAACATCTCGTGAGCTAGACGACTGAACTTGAGGGAATCAAAGTAATGCTGTGAAATCCGGTCATTAATGTTTTTGGGTAATCGAAAATCGTCATGGTCGGACTGGAAAAGAGAATTTTGTTCAATCTTTACATAGTCAGGAACAGTATATTGATAAAAATGGCGGATATGATTTTGTAAAAACTCACAACAATGAATGATATCTCGTAAATATTTTCCTTGTTCCATTGGTTCAATCTTTAACGCATCTTCTAAGGCAAGAGATGAAGCCATTGAGTGGGCTGCAGAGCAAATGCCGCATATTCGCTGAGTAAAATAAACGGCATCGAACGGACTTCTTCCTACTAACATTTGCTCAAAGCCGCGAAATAAATTTCCTTTTGTTTTGACATCAACGACTTGATTCTGCTCGATAATCACATCAATTTCCATAAAACCACTTATTCGTGTCAACGGATTAATCACAATTCTCTTACTCATTCTTCACCACCCTTGTCGTGTCATAACTAATGAACGGCGCCATGGCATCTGGAAAACCAAACTGAGCACAGCCAATGCATGGCGTATTATCTCCTATCGGCCAATTCACATGACCATTCCATTGCCTTGTTGGACAATCTACTCTCGTCACAGGGCCCCGGCATCCGAGCTTAAATAAACATGTTTTATCCCCTAATTTTTCAGCAAAAATCCCTCGGTCAAAAAATGGCCTTCTTGGACAACGGTCATGGATAAGCGTGCTATAAAACATTAATGGTCGGTCTAAGTTGTCTGTTTCCGGCTCCCCATATAATAAAAGATGAGCTAATGTCCCTAAAAACCAGTCTGGATGAACAGGACATCCGGGAAGTTTAATCATATTTTTGTCAGGCAGGACCTGTTGCAGCCCTACAGATTGAGATGGATTGGGTTTTGCTGCTGACACCCCGCCATGTGTGGCACAAGCCCCCACGGCTAAAATATGTGAAGCCTTTTCCCCGAGCATCTTAGCTGCTTGAAGGCCTGTAAGAGGTTTTCCTTGCCAGCTGCCGATAATATTGAATAAACCATTGTTTTTTAACGCCACAGCTCCTTCAACTGCTAAAATATACTCTTCATCCATTGCCTTTATTAGTTTCTCGATCGCCTGCTCTCCTTCAGCAGCCATTATACTATTGCAAAACTTAAGATCAACCATTGAATTTAACGTATACTCAAAGTCGGGATTCCGCCCGTTTAACAAAGAAATGATATTACCGGAACAACCATTTAATTCTAAGTAAATAAGATTTCTTTTCTTGATCATCCCCTTTTCGAGGCTCTCAAGTGCCGTACTTGTTAACCTTTCTGCTATGGCTTCATTTGTTAAAGACTCTGGTGGCAAAATTTTCTCTTCCATTAAACCAACCTCCCTACAACAGGCAGTGTAGCTAAGATCGATTGTTGCCCAGCATGACAAGAAGCAAATTCCTTCGTATAATCTTTGCCTGCAACTAAGCCAAAGTGGGTAGCAGCTGCCCAAGCCCGATTGTTTGTCACATCATAGACAATGCCATTGACCGCAACATAAGCTGCCCTCCCATTTTTTCCAGTAAAAGTGGCTAATTCTCCAATTGTAAACGTTCGTTGATTAGACTGTGTTATAGGTGGTGTGGGTAAAGGTGTAATGGGAGGAATTTGAGACTGATTTAAATTCCCTGACGGAATTGGAATAGATGGTTGTGAAGGTAAAATATGATCACTATTCTTCGCTTGATTTGCCAGCCATTCACTAAGAAAATGAATAGTTGATAGTGCATCCCATAACCGTTGAAGAATTTGTGGCTTCATAGAAGTGTCGCTCAAGGTAGATAACGTATAGATATCATGACGTGCTTGTGTAACAAGATAATTTATTTGCATTCTAATCATTTCGATGTTTTGCATGATGCTCTCCCCTTTAGGCATTTTGCACCTATCCTATGCTTACATATCAAAATGATTAACAAATTCTAGGCAATAGCTGACCAGATAGGCGATTAAGTCTTCTTGTTGTACCAACAGCTGTTTTTAAAAGTAGTTTCCCGGATTGAATATGACAGGATGTAATTTGACCAATTACACTTGCATCCTTTCCCATCTCATGATTCTTCAAGATATCAAGTGCCTTTTGTTTGTCATTTGAATCAACGATGATAACTACTTTTCCTTCATTTGCTAGATAAAGAGGATCATAACCTAAAATATCACATGCACCTTGAACATCCTTACGTACTGGAATAGAAGCTTCATCTATTTCAATTGTAAAATGAAAGTCTTCACATAGCTCTACTAGCGTTGTGGCTAATCCCCCCCTTGTCGGATCCCGCATGATCCGAATTCCTTTGATTTCCTCCAAGAGTTCATGAATCAGGTGGTTTAATAATGCACAATCACTTCTAACATCTGTGAGCAACCCTAGCTCCTGACGTGCACTCAGGATAGCGATCCCATGATCCCCTATTGTACCGCTAATGATTACAGAATCTCCTTCTTGAACCATTTCAGGTTTCAATCGATGCCGTTCTTGCATCACACCAATCCCTGTCGTATTAATAAATAGGCCATCCACACTCCCCTTTTCGACTACTTTCGTATCACCGGCAATAATGTTCACCCCAGCTCTTTCTGCTTCCCCTGCCATAGTGTTAACAATCTCTTTTAGACTTTTTATTGAAAACCCTTCTTCGATAATAAATCCAGCAGTTATCACGTGAGGAATAGCACCACTTACAGCTAAATCGTTCACTGTTCCTGTTATAGCCAGCTTCCCTATATTTCCACCAGGAAAGAAAATAGGTTTTATCACATAACTGTCTGTTGTTACAGCGATGGTTTGTGTAGGAATGGCAAGAATTGCAGAATCAAACAGTGTTTGCTCTGAATGTCCAAATGATTGGATAAAGATATCATGTATCAGTTGGTGTGTTAATTCTCCACCTTCACCATGAGCTAGACTAATTCGCTGCACTACGGTTACACCTCCCTCATGAATTGATAATGTGCCGCACAGGTTCCTTCTGTTGATACCATACAAGGACCAATAGGGTGAGTTGGATTACAACCTTTATTGAACAGTACACACTCTTCTGGTGTAATTAATCCCCGAACGATTTCACCACAGCGGCATTTAGTTCCTCTCGGCTCCCCTATCAAAATATTAAACTTCTTTTTTGCATCGTATTGCGCATATTTCTCTTTGAGAACTAATCCACTTTTGGGAATGGTACCCATCCCTCTCCATGCCTCGTCATGGGCTTCAAAATATTCCTCTATTAAACTTTGAGCAACTACATTTCCCTCATCACTTACAACATATGTATAATCATTGATGATATTAACCTTATTTTCCAGCTGAAGAAGCAGCAACTTATAAATTCCACTGAGCAATTGAACGGGTTCAAAACCAGTAATGACACCGGAAATATCAAATTCTTCCGCTAAATAACGATAATTTTGTTTTCCTAAAACCACGGAAACATGACCAGGCAAAAGAAATCCATCTAGTTTTACTTCTCCTGACCTAAGAAGTGCTCTTAAAACAGGTTCCACCAATTTTGTTGTCATCCATATCGAAAAATTTTTCACATCCTTTCTTGCTGCTTCGCGAACAGCAAGAGCGAGAATTGGAATCGTTGTTTCAAATCCAATTCCTAAAAAAATGACTTCCTTATCAGGATTTTCCTCTGCTATTTTCACACTATCTAATGGAGAGTAAACGACTCTGATATCCTTTCCATCTGTTTTCGCTTTCATTAAAGTAGATTTAGAACCAGGAACACGCATCATATCACCAAAAGTACAAAGAATGATGTTAGGCTCTTCTGATAATTGGATCATTGCATCGATCGACTTTTGATCTGTGACGCATACAGGACATCCCGGTCCCGCAATCAACTGTACATAATCTTTCAATCTCGATTTTATTCCTGTTTTGGCTAATGCCATCGTATGTGAACCACATACCTCCATAAATACTGGAATTCTGCCTTTTTCTTCTTTAAATCTCTTCGCTAAATCGATAACCGCTTCAACTGAATCACGAGTTAAGGCCGGATCTGAAAATAGGTCCATGTTTACCATCTAACACATTCCTCCATTCTTCTATACTCTCTTTGGCATATTCCTCATCCACTACAGTCATGGCCTGCCCCGCATGGAGTAAAACATAATCATCGATCCTAACCTCTGGAACAAAAAAGGTCCCTACATACATCCTCGAACCCATTACATCTACTAGAGCTCTTTCCCCTTCAATTTCAATGACTTTAGCCGGTACTCCTAAGCACAAATTAATTCACCACCTTCATTTTCTTTTATCATCCTTACAACTGATGAGCAGCAATGATGATTTGTCCTAATGATAAGCCTCCATCGTGACAGGGAACATGTTTATGTGTATAGACGTTAAATCCTTCTTTTTGAAGACCTTTCTGAATCTCTCTGGCAAGAAAAACGTTTTGGAAGGACCCGCCTGACAGCACGACCGTTCTATTTAATTCTGGTCTATTCCTCAATAGTTTTAAAATCATCTGTATACAGCAAGACACCAATGTGGTATGAAATTTCTGTATGATTGCAGTAGTGGAATGTTGAAGTTTGTCTTGAATGATTTGAAAAATCATAGGAGATAAGTCAAGTTGAAGTTGGTTTGGAGTACTTGTTATTAAATGATATGAATACATCTCCCCTGTGCTTTCAAGTTGGGTTCTATTCATATAATCAGATAATTTAATCGCTGCCTCTCCTTCATACGTTGAGATCGTACATATACCGAGAATGGCACTAATAGCATCAAATAAGCGGCCACATGTTCCAGCCATAGGAGAATTCATCTGATGGACTATCATTTGTTCCATAATGTTTATTTCTATTAATCTCTCAGGAAAAAGCTCCATACATAATTCTTTTCCCTTCTGCGGCCAGTAATAAAGTAGCATCCCAACTGCATTTCTCCACGGTTCTTTAACGGCTTTTTCTCCACCTGGAAGAGGAGTGTATTTCAGGTGAGCCAGTCGTTCAAACGATTTTGCGTCTCCATATAAAAATTCAAAGCCCCAAATATTCCCGTCTTCTCCATATCCTGTACCATCTAATATAATACCTAAACAAGGTTCGGTAAGACCGTTATCTTCCATACAAGATACATGGTGTGCATGATGGTGTTGAATGGATATGATTTTACGATTGAGTTTTTGGGCGATAGAAGTGGATGAGTATAGGTATAGTGGGTGCTTGTCGACAGCCACATTCACTTCTTTAACCCCTAGAAATTCTTTATAATGCTGCAGTTGCTCTTCAAAGGAGGCAAACATTTCTTCGTTTTCTAAATCACCTACATGAGGACTCATGACAATGTTATTCTGTATTCCGACGGAGAATGTATTCTTTTGGTTCCCTCCTAATGCAATAATATGATCCACATTAGATGTTGTTTTCAGCGGCTCTGGAACAAATCCTCTAGCACGCCGTACAAATATAGTATTTTCTTCATCACATTGAACAACCGAATCATCAATAGGAAACTCAATTTTACGGTTATGAGTTAAGATATAATCACATATGTTTTGTAAAGGTTCTAAATGAGTAGCTTTATATAAAATAGGAAGGCCAGAAGGATTCGCACTCGTCATCACGATACATTCCAACTTATGATTTTTAAATAAAAGATGATGTAAAGGAGTATAGGGCAGCATCACTCCAATAGTCGACAAACCTGGAGAAATATTTTGTGGTAATACTTCCTCTTTTTTACTTTTTAAAATAACAATCGGCATTTCGTAGCTCGTTAGGAGATTTTCCTCATTACTGGAGATATGACAAAAATTACTTGCCACCTCTAATGACTTGACCATGACCGCCAATGGTTTCTGTGGTCGTTTCTTTAGAAGTCTTAACCGGTCAATAACACTCTCTTGATAAGCATCACAAGCTAAATGGAAGCCACCTATTCCTTTAATGGCTACAATCTTTCCTTCTTTAATCAGATCAATCGTTTGCGTGATGGCTGATTGATTTTCAGCTAATGATTTCCCACCTTGGTCATAAAGAGTAACAGTTGGTCCACAATCTGAACAACAAATAGGCTGAGCATGGTGCCTTCGATTCGATGGATCTTCATACTCCTCCTCACAATCATGGCACATAGGAAATTCCTTCATTGTCGTATTTGGACGATCATATGGAAGACAATTGATAATCGTATAGCGCGGTCCGCATTGAGTGCAATTAATAAATGGGTAGTGAAAACGTCGATTATATGGGTCGTTCAATTCATCCAAACATTTCTTACAAATCGCCGCATCCGCAGGTATCCAGGAAATAGACCGTCCGTTTTTTTGGCTGGGAATAATCGTAAATTCTTTATAATGGGCGAGTGGAATTTGATGAATGTTTATCTCATTAATCTTTGCCAATTTAGGCGGATATCTTTTGATTTCATCCACCATTTTCTCCAAATTTCTTTCTTGTCCTTCAACCATAATGGTGACACTATTTAGGTTATTTTGGACCATTCCATTGAGTTGATATTTTTTTGAAAGATGGTAGATAAATGGGCGAAAACCAACTCCCTGCACCTTTCCTGTTACGATTATTTTTATGGCTTTGTACATTGAAGATAAGCATCCTTTATCCAATTGATCCATTCTTCCATCCCTTCACCCGTTTTTGCAGATAATGCTTTCAATTGCGCCTGAGAGTTAATTTCTTTTAAGTTTCTTTTCGCTTCTTCTAAATTGAAAGATACATAAGGTAGGAGGTCGATTTTATTAATAATAGTTACATCTGTACGTCTAAACATGACAGGATATTTCGGAATTTTATCATTTCCTTCAGGGACACTTAAAACCACCACTTTATAATCTTGTCCTAGATCATAACCAGATGGACAAACTAAGTTCCCAATGTTTTCAATAAAGAGAATGTCAATGGAGTCTAGTTCAAAATCTGGTAATGTTTTCGTAATCATCCTTGCATCAAGGTGACATCCCCCTACCGTATTAATTTGAACCGTTTTGACTCCTAGTGAACGTAATCTTTCTGCATCCAGATCCGTTGCTAAATCGCCTTCTATCACAGCCATATGAAACTCATTCATTAAGGCTTTAATCGTTTCTTCTAGTAAAGTTGTTTTACCCGCCCCTGGAGAGCTCATTACGTTAATGACAAGAGTATGGTTTTTTTTGAATGTTTCTCTATTAAATGCAGCAGCCAAGTTTTGATCTTTTAACACATCTTCTTGTAGTTTGATTTTCACAGTTCATCACTTCCTTCGTATGATTCAACCCTAAAGGTTTCACCGGAAACGAGTAAACAATTCGGTAGTCCGCACTTTGGACATAGCACCATTCTATAGTCGGGGGTAAACTCAAACAGACATGTTTGACATTTTGCTTTCGCCACTTCACGTATAATTTCTAAATTTGTATTTTCACCAAGAATGCCTATTCCTTGTTTCCGGAAATGGAAAAATGCTAACTCTAGAGCATCAGGCAGTACATTTGATAAATCACCAACAATCACATCTATTTTGTCTACTTTGCTAAAACCATGTATTCTAGCATCTTCAGAAACTATTTTTATAATTTCAGACATAAGCGACATCTCATGCATCCTCAACACCTTCTGTTTTTCTGTCACTTAAATGTTTATGCTTGGCTTTATTAAAAAGAACAATTTGTAATATACGCTCAACAAGCGGTAAGTGTTATATTTGCCCCGTAGTTAGTAAAAAAGGAGCATTTGTTAGGACTCTCAGGCTTATTTCCCCTTATTGCTTTGATAAAACTGATTAATCTCTAAAAGTCCCTTGGAACATAAATTTTGAATTGACTTGGTACTGCCTTGAAAGACTTAACCCGTCTTTGCCTGTTCTTTTAATCATAGTTAACAACAAATTCATTTCATTAATAGTTAGGGTTTTCATCCTCCTTTCATACTTCATTTCCTCTTTGGGAATATCAAGCTTTTTCTTTCAAGGTGTTATTCTGTTTTGTAAGGTTCTGATTCATCTTTCTGAACTGGTTGTAGGTTACGACTAAATTCCCTTATACTCAATCCAGATCGGAGGCTTTCCTGGAACCAATAAAGAAATGGTTTTTCCTCCATCATTTGAAACTCTTGTTTCTGTTGAAGTTCATTTGAGAGAGGATGCGCTTATTTTCTTATTTGACAATGGGATAAAGAAATATCAATTTCTCACTAAAAACTATTAGACTATAAGAGTTTAAGAAATATTCACACCTATCAATTATGGCACCTAGAGATGTTATAAAACGAGATTGAGGAAAACAAAAAGAGTGATTCAAAATCTAACGGGTTCCGTTTCCAATAACAAAACGTAAATTTACAGCCAAAAATGTACAATATAATGTATATAAATTTGCACCGTATTTGTGGTGCTTTTGTTAAATAAAATAGCCTAGTTTCGTTTGAAACTAGACTACGAAGTGGTCTGGCACTCTAGGAGGCAGACCACATTAGAAGGAAAGGAGAAGGATATAAAAACATTGCATATATAGAGAACTCAGCAAATAAGGCTCTCTACTATTTTTGTGAAGATATTTCGAAGATTCATCTTTTGTCTATTCATTTACCAATCGCCTCCAGGGGCTTAATTGAATTATTCTCCATTTCCCACATTTATACAAGCGGGTACTCTAAATAACATTCGTCCGAGCACATAAATTCACGTGTCCTCCCCCAACAAATTACTCTCGTCCAACACTTACTTTAGTATGTGCTGTGAACGATAGAGACCTGGGGTTGTTCCGATATTTTTCTTGAATACTTGATTAAAGTATTTTTGATTTTCGTAGCCTACCTGTTTACAAATCTCGGATACCTTTAAATTGGTTGTTCTTAACAGTTTTTTTGCATTTTTTAATCTGACCTTTGTAATATATTCAAAGATGGTGTTGCCCACTGCCTTAGAAAACAAGCTGCATAGGTAGGCAGGGTTCTTATGGAACAGCTTGCCTAAATCATCTAGAACGATTGGATCTTTATAATTAGCATGAATGAAACTTTTTAAATCGATGATTAATTTTTCATTATAGGAAACGTGGTTTTCATTTAAAAAAACAGTTGATTGCTCAATAAATTGTTCAAGCCAAACTCTGATTTCTTCCATAGACTGAAGTTTATTTAATTCTTGGTAGACTAAATATCGTTCGCCGCCACTTTTACTCACTTCATATTCACTTTCGATAAATTCCAAGAAATGATTAACGATTTTAAAACAGACGTATTTTGATTTTTCTGGGGGCAGACTGCTCTTTTGGCAATCGAGAAAAATTTTGTCCATAAAAAGATTCATGCCGCTAAGAAGGTCCGGGCCTTTTTCATTAAAAAATGTATCAATTTTTTCTATAATACGATTGCCAAAAGAATGATTGAACGTTTCTAATTCTTTATAATAGGTGATGAACTGGTTTGAAAAAACACCATTTTTCAACGCTTCTTTTGCTTCACTATAGGCTTTCTTTATGCCCGAAATCGTTTCATAGGTATTACTGATTCCAACCATCGGTTTTATTTTCATATCATGATAGATCAATGACACAAGATCCTGAACCAAGTCATTCCCAAACTCTGAACCAGAGTTAGAAAACATGATGACAATCTCACTATCAATCGTATAGATAAAGCTCTCTATCTTCCTGTTTTCTAATAGGCTTTTTATACGCTCTAAGGAAGCTTGAATTTTTCCAGTGGCATTTGAATCTTCCCAGATAAACCCCTTCAATCCGATGTTTAAAAAAGAAAAACGTTGTAGCTTTTGATCCTTTTCCGGCGCAATAAATCTTTGGCCAACCAAGAAATCAAGAACACGCTTTTCTTCTAAAGCCATTTGATATTCATTCATCCGTTCCGTTGCTTGTTTTTCATTTTTTATTTTTTCTAGTTTTAAAATAGCTTTTTTAATAGAATGAACA
The DNA here is from genome assembly GCF_052983275.1 of Robertmurraya sp. GLU-23. Taxonomy (NCBI): domain Bacteria; kingdom Bacillati; phylum Bacillota; class Bacilli; order Caryophanales; family Bacillaceae; genus Robertmurraya; species Robertmurraya sp. GLU-23. The sequence goes on along the minus strand of NZ_JBRKCV010000001.1, from coordinate 419,978 downwards.
ATTTCTTCTACTTCAATTGGTTTAACTAGAAAGTCGATTGCCTCGAGTTGAATTGCCCTTTTGGCATAATCAAACTTTGAATAACCGCTTAAAATAATAAAAACAGTATCAAGATTAAGAGCCTTTGTTTCTTGAATTAAATCCAATCCATTTAATTTTGGCATTCTTATATCTACTAACACAATGTCAGGCTTTTTATTCATGATTTCTTTAAGTGCTTCTTCTCCATCTGAAGCAGACCCTACAATTTCAATCTGGTGCTCCTGCCAGTTAACTACTAATTTTAAGCCTTCAATTACAATTTTTTCATCATCAACAATTAATAGTTTATACATAATAGAAAGCTCCTTAAAAATTGTCATGGATGATTTCGTCATTCTTTAGGCCAACCTTAAGATAAACAGTAGTTCCCTCTCCTATTTCACTATCAATCTTTAATCCATATTCTTTTCCATAATAAATCTTCAATCGTTCATTAATATTTTTTAAAGCATAACCATTTTTGTTAATATCTACTACATTCATGTCAAATCCCTTTCCTGTATCACGAATAATGAAAAGTAAGCCTTTCTCGACCTTTGTGCCTTCAATCATAATAGTACCGCTTTCCTGATGTTCCAACCCATGGTAAACAGCGTTTTCTACAATTGGCTGTAACAGCAATTTAATGATACTTTCTTCCATGATTTCAGGTTCAATTGTAAATGAGTAGTGGATTTTATGGTCAAAACGAATATTTTGGATATCCAGATAACTTTTAACTTGTTCTATTTCATTCTTTACAGAGGTAATATGATTTCCATCATTTAAGGTAAGTTTAAAGATTTTTGACAAGTTAATCGCAATTTTTGCTATTTGTTTCGCTTTTGCCTTCTCTGCCATCCAATAAACGGTGTTCAACGTATTATATAAAAAATGCGGATTAATGTGGCTTTGCAAAGCTAATAGTTCTGCTTCCTTTTCCTTGATCTGTGATTTATATAACCTTTTTGTTAAATCGTTATTCCAATTATAAAGGTGCACAATCTGTTTCCCAATCTCTCCAAGTTCATCCTCATTATTAAAATCAATACCCACTATTTTCTCTCGTTTTTCCATTTTTTCTGTAACCAGGCGCAGCAAACTTAACTGGTTTGTTATTCTCCTCGTTATAAATAAAGCAAAAATTAAGGAGATAATTAATGCAATGACTAATAGTGAAATCGTTACCAGTCGAAGTTGGTTAACCTCGTGAACAATATTTTCATAGGGGATCATACTGACGACATCCCAATTTGTTTTCTTGTTTGTATGAACATTAAAGAAATATCGTGTTCCATTGATCACTTTTTTACTTGTTCCACTTTTCTCACGACTTTGAACGATTTCGGCTACCTGAGAGGAAGAGAAACGATTGCTGCTTGAAAACAGAATTTTATCATCATCCAATATTAAAATATCGCCTGGTGGATTACTATTTTTAAACATATTTTCAAAATAAGATCGATCGAGATCGATCAGGACAATCCCATTTTGTTCCTTCGTTCCAAGATCTCGAATATTTCTTCCATAAAGTAAAGATTGATTACTATCTTTCACAAGTTCTAAATTACTGCCATTGAGCCATTCACCCTGCCACTGACTATGGAGTAAACGCGGATAGATATTGGACTTTTTTATCGCTTGATAAATATCATGTTTCATATTCCGTTCACCGCGGTTGACTTTCAAAAAGCTGTGATTTTCATTCCCAACGTAAATCGCATTGATATAGGGGTTATTTACCACGGTAATATTATTCAAATTTTCTAGAGATGCCGTTTCTAATCTATATAACTTTGCATCTGTTTTTTTATAGGTTAAATAAGACTGTATTTCATTTGATAGAAAGATGTCATTCGATAAATTCTCTACATTGCTTGCAAAAGCATTAATATTCCAATCGACAATCGTTAAAAAGTTATCAATCGTGGTAGACACTTTATTTTCTATTACTTTACTAAAATAAATGAACGTTATAGGACCAATAACAAGTAAAGGGATTAGTGCTGAAAACAGTGCTAACAAGATAATCTTCCGCTTAATTGGAGATTCCATGAGTCTCATTAGTTTATCCATTATGCTTCTCCAGTTTATAAAGTGGTTTTAACTAAGTTTCTCTCTATCAATGTAAATTTCCTCTTTTTCAACATTATACCCTATCAATGTTTCTTTTTTGGCTGATGTCAACACTTTTGTCCCATTTCCTTTGCTACTTCAAACTAAAAAATTCCACAATTCTTTCACAAGTCGTTCCTTGATTATGTTCCTGGCGTTGGAGTGGCTCTAAATGCATTTACATTCTTGTCCATTACAACCTGTGCATCACTCCCCGAATCAAGAACCGTATTTTGAAGCGAATCTTTTTCTACCAATACTGTTGTTACGGTAAGCGGCTCTGATGCTTTGGTAGTCAACAAAGCTTCTACTTGCGCAGAGAAACAAGAATCACTTATCTTGGCATGAACCTCCGTGGCAACAACATGATTATTAGAAATATAATTTCCATTCCCCGAAACAAGACGTATGATTACAGGTGTTGCACCTACCGGCTTGATGTTCTGAGTATTAATGACTTCCGAAAAGTGATTAGCAATTACAGAATTATTATTGCCACTGATATAGAGGAGACCATACAAATCATCTAAACCATTGTCTATTCCCAGAAAAGGAGTCCAAGGTTCATGGTCACGTAAAAAGTGATTTGCAGAAACCAAGTTTTCAGAACAATTTCCCCTGAATACCACCATTCCTGGATAAAATGAATGAAGTCTATTATTTGTGATACTAGAACGTGTCACACCATCAAAATAGATACTGCTCGCACCTCGTGGAAAAACATTATTCGCTGTAATCAAAAGTCCACCAAAATTTTGAGCGTAAATAGAATATCCTTTAAATCCGGCTCCTATCAAGTTATCGGTTATTTTTGAAGCCTGACCCCAACCTCGTAGTTCTATACAGTTACCACATTCAGCTATGAAATTATCATGTATAGTCAGAGCATCTGCATGATAAATAGTAATTCCATGCTCTAAATACACAAACCCCATGCCTGTAATCCGAAATGAGTCACAAGCACTTGCAACATAAATACCCGTTTTCCCGTTAGTGTATGTGTTTTCCGAATTTTTTTCTCCTGAACCATCTTCAATAAAATGCAAACCATCAATACAAAAGTCAGAAAACTCTACCGAACTTATTCGGGGATTTCCACTTCGTTCAACATAAAATGCAGCTCCTTTATATTCCTCGTCATTTACTTCTAGGGGAATATCTACGAGTATGCGACTTCCTCCCGGCCACAATTCATGCAAATCCGCCCATTCATTCTCAGAAGTATTAAAACGAATACTCGAAGATGTAAACCCGTGTCCAGAACCCATAATTTTAAGGTAACTGATGTCTATAACTACTTGACTTCCAAGATGATAATCTCCCGGTGGAATATAGATAACCGCACCCGGCTTTCCTCCTTTATTCACATCAGTGTCCGTTTGCCTATTTTTAATATCTGCTATAATGCTATTGATTACCTCACCAATATCCTCATACGGATTACCAACAGGCCACTCTGTTACGTCGTAATAATTTTTACTAGCCATAAATAAATTCTCCTATCAATTTAGTATGCTATTCATAGACTACTTTTTCCTTAATTCAAGATTAAGTCGTTATTCTTTTACTGCTCCTAAAGTCATGCCACTTACAATATAACGCTGTACGAAAAAGGAAAATATCATAACAGGCAAACTAAATGAGATGGCCGCAGCTGTCATTGGCCCTAAATCAAGATTATAAGCAGTTAAAAATTCTGAAATTCCTACTGTCGCCGTTTTGGCATTCGTACTGGTCATGAGTAACGAGAACAAAAAATCATTCCAAGCTAACATAAAAGTAAAGATAGCAGTCGTTGCCAGTCCAGGGAGTGACACCGGAAGAATAATTCTGATAAAGGCCCCAATCCAGCTGCATCCATCCACCCTTGCTGCTTCATCAAATTCCTTTGGAACCGAGTCAAAAAAACCTATCATTAACCAAATGGCAAATGGGACATTTAAGCTGGTATACACCAAAATCAAGGCAAAATGGGTATCAATCAAGCCCATACTTTTTACAATCATATACATCGGAATCGCGATACTAATCATTGGTACCATTCTAATCACTAACGTAAATAACAAAAAGTAACTTCCTGTTATGGAAGAAAACCTAGAAATTCCATAAGCAGCCATCGCACCAAAGAATACGCTTAAAATGGTGCTGGCACCGGCCGTAACTAAGCTATTTAGAAAATACTTTCCTATAGGCAAGTAATCGAACATTTTCCTATAATTTTCTATTGAAAATTTCGAGGGCCATAAAGTCGGTGGTACAGTCACTGCCTCGGCGGATGGTTTCAATGATGTTAATAGCAGATAGAGATACGGACCTAAGAATAATAAAGCCAGTAAACAGGTGACTACCACTACAATCAGCGTCCATATTTTATGTTTAAAATGAAAACTAGTAAGCCAAACTGGTTTTTCAACAATCGTTTCTTTTATTGGCGTGTGAGCCATGATCTATTTCACCTCTCCTTAAGAATGTCATCTCCTTGGTGACCACATTTTTGTAATGAAGAAAGAACTTAGGACTAATAAAATGATGATAAAAATGACGGCCATGGCACTTGACTGCCCCACTTCTCCATATCGGGTCAATGTCTTATACATATAGGTACTTAGCAGCTCGGAAGAAAAACCTGGTCCTCCTTGCGTTAGCACCCACACAATATCAAATGTTCTTGCAGCATCAATAATACGAATTAGTAAGGCTACGGTTGCGACTGGGATAAGAGAAGGAAAAGTAATGTAACGGAACTTTTGCCATATATTGGCCCCATCCATATCAGCAGATTCATATAAACTAATAGGAATTCCTTTAATACCTGCTAATAGAACGAGCATAATGAAAGGAGTTGTTAACCAGATGTCTGCAATAATCGTAGAATAGAGTGCAAAACGTGAGTCTGATAACCAGAGTATTTGATGCGGGTCAGAAAGTATTCCAAGTTTATAAAGCCCCCAGTTGATAATGCCGAATTGATCATTAAGCATAAATTTCCAAATTATTCCTGTAACTAAAGGTGCCAGCATAAGCGGGCTTAACAATAGAGTCCGAATAAATTGGCTTCCTTTAAAAGCATGACTGAGAAGCAAAGCAAGGATAAGCCCTAAGATAAACTCGATACCCACCGCTACTCCTATATATACCACTGTGTTCCAAAGGGCCTTTAAAAAACGTTCAGAAGTCAACGAGTTTGTATAGTTTGCAAAACCGACAAATTCTCGTAATGTAGGATTAATGATATCAATCTTATAAAAACTGTCTCTAATTAAAAGAAAAATTGGATAGACCAGAAATACCAACATAAAGATCCCCGCAGGAAAGAAAAAGATCGTCGATAATGCCCCATTTTTCAGTCTCAAGAAAACCGCTCCTTTCTATCAAAATGTTATTTTTCAGAACCTTTTCATTGAAAAAATAGTCCAATGAAAAGGTTCTATTTAAACATATTATTTTACTGTGGCGGTAATAAATCTTTGATTACATCTGCTGCCCAATCAAGTGCTTCTTGAGGGGTTTTTTCACCGGAAAGTGCATATTGCACGGCTGGAATGAGTGCTTCACTTTCAATTTCTTGCCATTCCTTAATAGCAGGTCGATTTTGTGTTTGTGGTCCGCTTAATGTCGTCATAAGCGGTTTCAAATGTTCATAGCCCTGCTTCGTGCTATAACTTTCAAATACAGATTTTCTCGCTGCTACGCCCAATGATTTCATAAATAGTTCATTCTTTTCATAAATAAAGTTGAGGTACTCCTTGGCGACTTCCTGTTTTTTGGAAGAACTAGGAATAACCTGATACCATGGACCTGGGACAGCACCTATTCCTGCCCTGCCGCTAATCATTGGAGCACTTCCAACTTTTCCTGCTACCTTTGATTGTTTTGAGTCATTTGAAGGGACATAAAAGTGACCCCATGCAAGCATCATCGCAGATTTTCCATTCCAAAATAGCTCAGAAGTTTCAGCAGATGCCATTTCAAGTGCACCTGATGGAACCGATTGATCCTTTTTCAAAAGATCAACTAAGAATTGTAAAGAATCAACATACGGTTTCGTATTGACGAGAACTTTGCCTTTATCACCAACTACCAATGGTTTCGCACCTGCTTGGGCTGCATGATCAAGCCAGCTGGCTACCGCATCTCCATTGTTCGCACCAAAGACCGTTGTTCCGTACATATCCACTTTTCCATCATTATCGGTATCTTTAGTAAAAAACTTGGCAACATCACTATATTCATCCCATGTTGTTGGTGGATGAAGCTCATATCCATACTTTGCTTGGAAATCAGTTTTGTTCTTTTCATCTTCGAAAAGATCTTTACGATAGATTAAATTTTTGGCGTTCGTCCATACCGGCATTCCATAAACCTTATTCTGATAACTTCCGCCTTCTACTAATCCTGGGAATAAATCATTTTTAAGGTCATCTGTCATGAGATCTTCTAACGGTAAAAGTCCGCCAGCTAGAGCAGGAAACCAAAGTATATCGATGGTTGCAACATCGAATGCTCCTGCCTGTGAAGCTACCTCAGCCTTAAGTTTGTCATAGACTCCGGTATAGGGAACGGATTCAATTTTAACTGTATAGCCTGTTTCCTCTTTAAATTCCGCAGCGGTTTCTTTTGCTACTTTAAAGGCCGGGCTTCCTCCTTCAACAAGCACCGTAATCGTTTTGTTATCACCTTTTGCTTCGGAACTTCCTGTTTTTTCTCCCGAACAACCCGATAAAAAGAGAGATGATACTAATAATAATGAAACAATTGATAGGATCCCTTTTTTCTTCACCGCAACAAACCTCCTAATTATTAAATAAATTATCTAACCCACAAACTAATCTTCGGTCCCTGTTCCATGAAGCGATGGCGGCCATTCTTCCACATCAATGAAGAACATGTCATCACCCTAATGGGCTATCAGGCTACTATACATTCATTGATTATTCTCCTCCATTGTTTCTATTCTTTTTCAAAGATTTGATAGCGGTTACATTTTTGAAGTAAAAATGATTAACTTTTATTTCCTTTTGCCCCCTCTAAGATTTTTGTAAATCCTCTTTACACTTTTATTGTAATAATTAAGGTGTTTTAATAAAATTCTAACTTTTTTAGAAACGGTTATATATATTTAGAACTTTTTCAATAACAAACATCCCAGAATAATTAGAAGCTTGGTCCACTTTTTTTCGATGAGGTGACAGGCACTGGGCATAAGAATAATTACTTGCTTATTAGATTACATTTTTCATTCATTTATTTTTTCGTAAACTTAGTCTATAATAAGGGTAGATAATCGTATATTAAAAATAAGCGCAGTGCTGATAACACTACGCTTACTCTGACAACACATAATCGCAAAAGTGTGCGTTTGGCATGAACTTAGTATTCTCTAGAAGTAGAGCCCACCTGTCCGCCAAGACCAGGGTGGGTTTTACTTTTTTATTTTTTCAATCAAAAGTATGATTAGAGTAACCAGCGCAATCATAAACATCGCTGTATCTAAATCCACGATTATCTCCCCCCTCCACGGAAGGATCAATCGCCCCACCCTGCTTTAAGCAATTGTCTTCTCTATTATTTCACAACGGATATAGGTTTTTTCTTCCAGTAGAGTTAAACTTTTCAACCATTCATGTCTCACAAATGGAATCAATATGCATCGTAAGGACACGTATCATTTGGTCTTCATGAAGCCGCTCTCTTTCCAACAGCGCATGGAGGGCTAGTCCATCTACCAAAGCGTAAAGCCTTTCCGTTTCAAACTCCAAATCAAGGTTCTTCTTTAATATCCCCACTTGATTGAGTGAGCTTATCAAATGCTTTATGGCATAAAAAATATCAAAGCTCAATTCTTCAAATAGTTCCTTTTTGTGTCTTGCATGGAATGTAAATGCAAACCACACCTCCATTTCTGCCATCGTATCTGTGTTGGTCGGAACCATTTCCAACAAGATTTGTAAAACCTTTTCCTTTGGAGGTAAATTGCTCATTGCAATCCTTGTAATCCGGTTGGTTGCCTGCTCTTTTACAAGCCCTGCTGCAAAAATGAGAAGTTCGTCCTGCGTGGTGAAATAATGTCTTAGTGCTCCCAAAGAAACACCAGCTTCCGCAGCAATATTTCGGACCGAAGCACCTGTCATTCCCTTTTCTAAGATCACTCTCCATGTTGCTTCAGCGATTTGTTTTCTTCTTTTTTCATGATCAATTTGTTTAGGCATGTTCTTATTTTATCAATAAAAAAAACAAATCTCAATTTTTATAATACAGTTGTATTAAATAGAATTGTATGTTAAATTTTGTATAATACAACTGTATTAAAAAGGAGAGAGCAATGAACTGGATCGTTTGGACGATTATTATTTGTGAAATTGGTTTTTGGGTGGTAATTCTTGCTGGGTTAGTCTCAAGGTACTACTTAAAAAGGAAATACTCGGACTATTTTTTCTTGCATTAACACCTTTAGTAGATTTAGTTTTACTAATTGCAACAGGGATGGATTTATACAACGGAGCAATAGCGACAATAGTTCATGGCTTGGCTGCAGTTTATATAGGAGTTTCATTGGCATACGGTAAAGGGATGATTAAGTGGGCTGACGAACGATTTCAGTATTATTTCTTGAAACAGGGTGAAAAGCCGCATAAGAAATATGGGAAAGATTTTGCCCTTCATAATATAAGAGGCTGGGGAAAGCATGTAGTCGCGTACTTAATTGGGATTACTCTTCTTGGCACGGTTATTTACTTAGTAGACGATCCAAGCCGTACCGAGTCCCTTTTAACGGTTATAAAGATATGGTCACTAGTTTTAGGGATTGACCTTATCATTAGCTTAAGCTATTTTGTATGGCCGAGAAAGCAATCCTCAACCAGCAAAAGCATGTAACATATCCAGTTAACTTTTAACGATTCTCTTTAAGAGAATCGTTTTACATTTTATGACCTGTCATCAGATGCCTTCTTATTTCAAATGTTTTACCAACACCGTGTATAGACAGCTAGTAAGAGAGAAAACTAATTTTTAGTAATTAATAAAGGTGGGAGCTTTTTTGGGGGTAAATGTACTGTGGATTACATTAGCATTTTGTGTTGGATTGATTATTCTAAATGTGCTTAATACTGTTTTAGTGGAGCGGATGAGTAGTGATGTGGCTTTTGCTATTACTGGGATGGTACTTCTTGTTAGTGGTATGGCCTATCTCGTTACTTGCGGAATCATGCTAGAAGCATTGTAGGGGTATCATTTCCTCTTAAACAGGAGTTCCGATCATTCAGAACTCCTGTTTAAGAAATGTTACCGTAAGAGCAATGAGTTATTTAACACGGAACTAGAACAATGTATTAATGAGTTTTCAAGAAGAAAGTTTCTAGATCTGCTTTAAACACTATAAATATAGTAAGCGACCACGATGGGACCAGACTCAAAAAAAAAGCCCACAGAAGATTTGACCCTAATACCCCTCCCCTGTTTCCGTTCATAAAGTTTTTTACTGTTCTTTCTACGTCCCTAACCATATTTAATCACCTAACTTCTATACATGGTATTTCCATTACGTTCTGATAAAAGATTAAATCACAACAGTACTCGTTAGCCCTATTTTTTCCATATTGCAGTTGCCCATGAACCAATAAAATCTCATAATGCGCTTAGTAATTCCATCATCTTTTATACTCCCCTTTTCTAGTTATCTATGTTACGTCCCAAATGAAAAAGGTTTCGTTCTTTTACCTTTAACCTAGAGAGAGTGTATTATTTGTTCTTTCCAATTGAAAAGGTATAATCGAAATTATAATACTTATAAATAGAAGGGTGTTTAAATGTCCTTATTTCTTATGGTTTCTACTTTATTAGCTATCAGCATTGTGGTCTGGCTTCTGATCTTTATTGATGCAAAGATCGGGCTTCAGAGAATCGATCGTCTCGAAAACGAACCTACTTCTCAGGGCGGTCCTTTAGTGTCCATTATTGTTGCGGGACGTAATGAGGAAAAAGGTGTAAAAGAGAGCTTACAAAGTCAATTTTCACAGAATTATGGTCATTTGGAATGGGTTTTGGTGAACGACCGATCCACGGACAACACTCCTAACATTATGAACGAGATGCAGTCTGCAAATAAAAATGTAAACGTTATCCACATCACTGATCTTCCACCAGGATGGTTAGGAAAGAATCATGCGTTGTTTGTTGGCGCTAAGCAAGCAAGAGGAGAACTTCTCCTATTCACGGATGCAGATGTCTTATTTCATAAGGAAGCAATCGGAAAAGCGGTACATTATTTTATGAAATATGAGCTGGATCACTTAACTGCTGCTCCCAATTTACGAGGCCAGCGAATTTGGTTAAATAGCTTTATCGCCTTTTTTATGTTTGGATTTTCTTATTTTAAGCGTCCTTGGTTAGCTAACAATCCTCGTTCTAAAGTAGGAATTGGAATTGGAGCGTTTAACTTAGTGAGAAAAGAAGCGTATAAGAAGCTAGGAACTCACGAAGTAATAAAAATGCGTCCGGATGATGATTTAATGCTCGGGAAAAAGATGAAGGAAATGGGTTTTAGACATCGAATGGTCACCGCACTGACTCTCCTTGAGGTAGAGTGGTATTCAACAGTAAAAGAAGCACTAATTGGTTTAGAGAAAAATACGTTTGCAGGGTTACATTACCGAATTAGTATGGTAATGTTTGCGATCTTCGGAGTGTTTGTGTCACAGGTCCTCCCCTTTTTTACTCTATTTTCCTTTGAACCTATCTTAATCTATTTAAGTATCGGTAATATTTTTTTACTCGCATTGATTTACTCCATGATTATTAAAAGAATGACAACATATTCACCATGGATGTTTCTCCTCTTTCCTTTCACAGCTTTATTATTTATCTATTCCATTATTCGTGCTAGCTTCCTTACCTTTATAAGAGGGGGAATCGTTTGGAGAGGGACAAAATATCGTTTAAAAGATTTACGGGATAATGAGGCGTGATTTTTTCCAAATATAATGTTTCTTGCTATACTGTATATATTTAGGATACCGAAAGACTAGGAGGATATAAATGGAAAACAAACTGTTTAGTACTTATACCATCAAGGATGTAACATTTAAAAATCGAATTGTCATGGCACCAATGTGCATGTACTCAAGCCATGAACAAGACGGACATATCCAAGACTGGCATCGCACACATTATATTAGTAGAGCAGTTGGGCAGGTTGGCCTTATTATATTAGAAGCAACTGCCGTTACACCTCAAGGAAGGATTTCTTCATTTGATTTAGGCATTTGGAGTGACGAGCACATTGAAGGTCTTAAGGAACTATCAGACGGAATGAAGGCTTATGGAGCAAAGACAGGCATCCAAATCGCTCATGCAGGCAGAAAAGCCGAATTAGAGGGTGATATTCTTGCTCCATCAGCGATTCCATATAATGAGAAAATGAAAATGCCAAAGGAAATGACACTTGAAGAGATCCGTGAAACGGTATTGTCTTTCCAATCAGCTGCTCGTCGTGCAAAGGAAGCTGGTTTTGATGTAATTGAAATCCACGCAGCACATGGATATTTAATCAATGAATTCCTGTCTCCTTTATCCAATCACCGTACAGACGAGTACGGCGGCTCGCTTGAAAATCGCTATCGCTTCTTGCAAGAAGTCATAGATGCAGTAAAAGAAGTGTGGAGTGGCGTGTTATTCGTACGTGTATCAGCCACTGATTGGACTATAGGCGGCTTACAAGTAAACGATTATGTAACGATGGCAAAATGGATGAAGGAGCAAGGTGTAGACCTCATTGATGTGAGTTCGGGAGCAGTTGTACCTGCAAAAATTCCAACTTTCCCAGGTTATCAAGTTCCATTTGCTGATCAAATCAAACAAGATGCTCAAATTCCAACAGGTGCAGTTGGCTTAATCACAAATGCGCTACATGCAGAAGAAATCTTACAAAACGAACGTGCAGATCTAGTTCTTTTGGCTAGAGAGCTCCTGCGAGACCCATACTGGCCAAGAACAGCTGCAAAAGAGCTTGGTGTGGATTTAGAATCTCCTGTTCAGTACGGTAGAGGCTGGAATTAGTATCTGAAAAAAAATCGGGACCGAAAACGGTACCCGATTTATTTGTGTACAGAAATAGATATTTCTTTAAAATCATCGGCGATTTCGGTATTCGAAAACACTTCTCTCGCTTCCTCCACATGTAATTGGGAAGCTCTTTTGTCATATCTAGAGCTGATATGAGTAAGACACAGTTGTTTCACGCCAGCCTCTCGTGCGACCTGTGCTGCTTGTGTAGTCGTTGAATGAAAATAATCATACGCAAGCTGTTCCTCTCCCCTAGAAAAAGTAGCCTCATGGATAAGAAGATCAGCATTTGAAGCAAGTAAATAGGCGTTATCACATAGTCTTGTATCACCTAGAATCGTTACAATCCTTCCCTTTATATCTTCACCACGAAACCTGGAAGAATCAATGATGGTTCCATCATCTAAAACAACGTTTTCCCCATCCTTAATTTTTTTATATAAAGGACCCGGAGGGATATTTGCTTCCTGTAGCTTTTCTACTAATAAAGAGCCTGGGCGATCCTTCTCCACGACTCGATAACCGTATGATGGAATTCCATGCTCCAATTTACGTGCTTCAACCTTGAACTGCTCATCTTCAAATACAATCCCCTCTTCAATCTCTATAATCTTTAGAGGATACTTTAAATACGTTCCGCTTACTTGCAAGGAAACATCGATATAATCTTTTATCCCCTTAGGGCCATATACCGTAACGAGTGACTCTCCTCCTTGGAAGGATCTACTGGACAATAAACCAGGTAAACCATATATGTGATCGCCATGAAGATGAGTAATAAATATCTTTTCAATGCGGCGTGGCTTAATAGAGGTATGTAAAATTTGATGCTGAGTGGCCTCACCGCAATCAAACATCCAAATTGTCCCTCTCTCATCCAACAGCTTCAGTACAAGAGAGCTTACGTTCCTAAGTTTTGCCGGAACCCCTGCCCCCGTACCAAGAAATAAAACATCCATATGATACGCTCCTTTATGTAAAAAAACCGACGTCATCAAAGACATCGGATTACTAGCATTCTTACTATCACTATACCATATCTGTAACGAGATTCTTACTATATATGCAGATCTCTCTTTTCATAAGCGATAAAGGTATAGAGTGTCATAGCGACAACTAATAGGACGCTAACTATTATATATATTACATCATACCCGGTGCCGCCAATGATGAGCTTTGCCTCATAATATTTGAAAGGAGTGAAGACAGAAAGAATCTCCAGATTTTCGTTAAGGTCAATAGCCATTGATAAGAAAAAGGCAATTAGTAACACTGCTGTAGAAATGCTTGCAGCCCTCTTAGGATGCTTAATGCTAGCTGCAACTGATGTTCCTAAGGATAAAAATAGGAGTTGCAGGATAAACATACCACCCATCAATTCAGCAATCTCTATCAGATACGACTCACCTGTCTTATTATAATAATCCACCATCAAGTGAGAAATCAAAAAAGTGACGGAATTTAGTACAATAATAGCGACCAAGGATGCCATCCATTTTGAAAAGATCACCTGTTTTCTAGAGATTGGTTTTGCTAATAAAAATTCTGCTGTTTTATCTCTTTCCTCTTTTGAGATAATGTTCGCACCTAACATCACAGCATGAATCGTGGTCATAACAATCAAATATAAAAACAAAATACCATAATAACCGCTTACAGTCGTTAAATCCAACGAACCTGTTCCCATAATGGCCTGCATGGCCTTTGGCATACTAGCCATGAGGTCATTAATAGACTGACCGGAAGATTCTGTTGCTCCGTACTTACTCATTCCCCCAGCTATCATTGCAAAAATTCCTAGACACCAAATAACGAGTGACTTTTTTAGTGCTTTTAACTCTCTAATAAATACATTCACCTTAACCCCTCCTTCCTTACACCGCATTCATATCCTTTTTAGTATAGATGAAAAAGCTGGCAATAAGAGCTGAGATGATCCATACCAAACCGACTATCAAATACGACCATTCATACTGACTGTTTTTAATAATATACATCGAGTCAAAATACTTGAATGGAGTGATATATCGAACGGAAGCTTCACCTACTGTAGAACCAAACATTCCAATAAAAAAGAAAGCAAAGACGACACCTAGTGATAAAGAAAGAACCGATTTCAACTTTGGCAATAGCATGGATGCAATCACCCCAATGGCTAAAAACATAACCTGAACAAAAAAGAGCGTAAATGAAAGAAGAAAAAATGCTTGTTCATTAAAATTCTCCGTCCTTACGTATATAGCAATAAAATAAGCAAAGAGAATGAAGGATAGGCTAGTAATCGCAATAGACACAAATGCCGCAGAGAGCTTTGACACAATGATCGTTGTCCTTGAAACAGGCTTGGTAAGAAGAAAATCGACTGTCTTTTCACGAACCTCCTTGGATAGGATTGAAGCACCTATCATCATCGCCTGTATCGCACCGCATAACGCAATATACATAAAAACATAAGAGTAAAAACCTAGGATGCTAGTAAAGCTACCAATTTCAATCCCAACCGCTTTACGCAAGGATTCCGGGAGAGTTTTTAACAGCTCGTTCACTTGTTCCGCATCTTTCGCAAAGGAAGGAAAAAGTGACATAAAAAAGAGCACAAGGGCAATTAGGGAAACTGTCCAGACTATCGTCGACTTTCGATAAGCTCTTACTTCATGAAGAAAGATATTCACCTTCTACTCCTCCTTTTCGTAGTAGTGCATGAAAATCTCTTCAAGGGTTGGTTCTTCTACCCACAAATTCTTAAGTGGTATTTCTGCTATTTTGCTTATAATTGCATTCATGTTCCCTTTGTAAATAAAGGACACCGTCTTTTCTTTCACCTTAATATCTGTGACACCGTCTAGCTGGAAAACTTCAGTAGTTACTTGATTAACAACTTCTAGTCTAAATTTCTTATAGCTATTCTCTGTTAACGCGCTCATCGTCTCGACTTTCACGATTTCCCCTTCTTTAATAATGGCCACACGATCACAAAGCTTTTGAACCTCACTCAAAATATGAGAGGAGAAAAGAATAGTTGCTCCCTTTTTATTTTCTACTCTTAATAATTCGAAAAATTTTTGTTGCATTAATGGATCTAAGCCACTTGTCGGCTCATCAAGAATAATGAGCTTCGGTTCGTGTAATAATCCTTGAACGATTCCAACCTTCTTTTTATTGCCAAGCGAAAGATCGTTAATCTTCTTAGAGAGATCTAGATTTAATGCTTCAGCAAGTTCACGTATTCTCTTTGTACAATCCTTTTTATAAAAGCTTGCAGAATACTTAAGCAAGTCAATAACCTTCATATTGTCATAATAAAAAACCTCTGATGGAAGATAACCAATCTCCTTTTTTATTTCAGGAGCATATTTTATACAATCCTTCCCAAAAATCGTAGCACTTCCACTTGTTGGATAAATAAGTGCAAGCAGTATTCGAATGGTCGTCGATTTTCCAGCTCCATTTGGTCCAATGAATCCAAAAATCTCCCCTTCTTTCACAGAGAAACTGACATTGGAGATTCCTCTTGCTTTTCCATACATTTTCGTTAATTGATTGCTTTCAATCACATTCATAAAGAAAGCCTCCTTTTTAGACAGTTGTTCTATCTAACACCATCATACTACATGAAAAAAAAGGCAACAATCATTTTATGAAATATTTTTATAAAATCATTTCATAAATTAAATAAATAACGCTTTCATTTTCATTAAGGATAGTTCAAGCGATTTGGTTAAAAATAAATACGTAATTTTGTGAAGAATTATTTGCTTATTTCGTTAGAAACCGATAAAATTCTGTACTTGTATAGGTCAATTTTTTTTTATAAAAATACATATATAACATGGAAATACCCTGGAAGAGAGGTTCTTAACGTGACACAAAACGAGAAACCGACTGCATTAATCATGATATTTGGAGCAACTGGTGATTTAGCAAATAGAAAACTGTATCCTTCGCTCTATAAATTGTTTGAAAAAGGAAAGCTTTCAGACAAATTTGCTGTAATTGGAGTTGCCAGAAGACCATTAACAAATGAAGAATTCCAAGAGAACATTAAAAAATCGGTAAAGTCTTCTATTCAAAAAGAAAATCGAATTGATGAATTTGCTTCGCATTTTTACTATCATTCACACGATGTAACTGATTCAAATTCATACGCAGTGCTTAATAACCTAGCAAATCAACTTGACTCAAATTATGGTTTACAAGGCAATCGCATCTTTTATCTAGCGATGGCACCAGAGTTCTTTGGAACCATTGCACTCCATTTAAAAGAAGATGGTTTGACCAATGTAAGTGGGTTTAAACGCTTAGTCATTGAAAAACCATTTGGTCATGATCTTCAATCAGCACAAGAGCTAAATAATCAAATCAGAACTGCCTTCTCTGAAGATGAAGTGTACAGAATTGACCATTACCTAGGAAAAGAAATGGTTCAAAATATAGAAGTTATTCGATTCGCGAATGCGATTTTCGAACCGCTTTGGAACAACCGTTATATTTCGAATATTCAAGTAACTTCTAGTGAGGTTCTAGGAGTTGAAGAGCGCGGACGCTACTATGAGAAAAGCGGTGCGTTAAGAGATATGGTTCAAAACCATATGCTCCAAATGGTTGCATTACTTGCAATGGAGCCCCCAATTAAGCTAACAACAGAAGAAATTCGTTCTGAAAAGGTGAGAGTCCTTCGTGCTCTTCGTCCAATTGAAGGGGAAGAAATAAAAGAATACTTTGTTCGCGGTCAATACGACAAAGGAACGGTAGAAGGCACAGAAGTTTTAGGATACCGTGAAGAGCAAATGGTTAACCCTGAATCTAACACGGAAACATATGTAGCTGGAAAACTAATGATTGATAATTTCCGCTGGGCAGGGGTTCCTATTTATATACGTACAGGAAAGAGAATGGATTCCAAATCTACAAAAATTGTTATCCAGTTTAAAGATATTCCTATGAACCTATATTATAGCCCCGAAGAAACATTGAATCCGAACCTACTTGTGATTCATATTCAACCAGAAGAAGGCATTACACTGCATCTAAATGCGAAAAAAGCAGGTCAGAACATTGCAGCAACTCCTGTTAAGTTAAACTATGCAAATCGCGGAATCGATGGATTAAATACACCAGAGGCATATGAGAAGCTTCTATTCGATTGCATGCGCGGTGATGCGACCAACTTCACACATTGGGATGAAGTTGCTCTATCTTGGAGCTTTGTTGATAAGATTTCTGATGTTTGGGAAAATCAAAAGGCCGATAACTACCCTAACTACAACGCAGGTACTGTGGGCCCTCGTGAAGCGGATGAGCTTCTTGAGAAAGATGGATTCCATTGGTGGCCAATCTCTAATTTTGACGTTGATAAATGCTAAAAAATAGCTCCTGTCCATTTAGGTAATGGGTTCTATTTTCGGGTATATTTCTTAATTAAAATACACCAGAAAAGACGTATGAATTGGTACGTCTTTTCTTTATTTATTAAGTTTCTGATTCCCACATCTAGGTTCAAGTGGGGCCGAGGTTAAGCCCCGAGCATAAATAAACGGAGAAATTCCTCTTAATTAGAAATTATTATTAAAAAGGTGCTTCTATAGACGGAAAGATTCCGTCTATTGGATCGAAGTAGTCAAAAAGGAGCGATTTTTCTTTGCATAAGCGGAAAACCTCCCCTTATTTCCCCCGAAACGAGGCTCCATTCAGCATCTAACCGGAAATTCTCCGCTAATTTTACTTTTACTAGTTACTCGATTAAGGACCGTTTAATACAAATAACGATGCCACTACGACTGTCATTTCGGCACATATTTTAAGAAAAAGCACTTCAAAACGGAACTCTATACCATTTAAGATAGGAGCTTTTTTACGCCCCCTAATCACTTTTCAATGGCACGCAAAATAGCCTACCCTATTGGGTAGGCTATTTTTGCTTCTAGAAGGCTTAGAACCAGTTTGTATGGAATGTTCCTTCTTTATCTGTACGTTGGTACGTATGTGCACCAAAATAGTCACGTTGAGCTTGTAACAGATTCGCTGGAAGTGTTTCTGTACGGTAGCTGTCGTAGTATGAAAGGGCAGCAGAGAAACATGGTACAGGAATACCATTTTGAACGGCAACAACCATGATGTCACGTAGAGCGTGCTGATAGCTTTCAACAATTTCCTTGAAATATGGATCAAGTAATAAGTTTTTAAGCTGGCCGTCACGATCATATGCTTCTTTAATCTTTTGAAGGAATTGAGCACGAATAATACATCCTCCACGGAAGATCATTGCAATTTCTCCGTATTGTAAATCCCAGTTATATTCTTCTGATGCTGCACGCATTTGTGCGAAGCCTTGTGCGTATGAACAAATCTTACTCATATAAAGAGCTTTACGAACTGACTCGATAAATGCCTTCTTATCACCAGTAAATTCCTTCGCAGTTGGTCCACCTAATACTTTGCTAGCATGAACACGTTCTTCCTTCATTGCTGAAAGGAAACGAGCGAATACTGACTCTGTAATGATTGGTAGAGGTACCCCAAGGTCAAGAGAGCTTTGGCTTGTCCACTTACCTGTACCCTTTTGTCCAGCCGTATCAAGGATAACGTCAACAAGAGGCTTACCTGTTTCTTCGTCTTTTTTCGTAAAAATATCAGCTGTAATTTCGATTAGATAGCTATCAAGCTCACCTTTGTTCCACTCAGCAAATACTTCATGAAGCTCTTCTGCGCTTAGACCAAGTACATGCTTTAATAAAAAGTAAGACTCAGAGATTAACTGCATATCTCCGTATTCAATTCCATTATGAACCATTTTCACATAATGACCTGCTCCATCTGGACCGATATACGTTGTACAAGCCTCACCGTCAACCTTCGCAGAAATATCCTTAAAGATAGGTGCAATTAATTCATAAGCTTCTTTTTGTCCACCTGGCATAATAGAAGGCCCTTTAAGCGCACCCTCTTCTCCGCCTGAAACGCCTGTTCCAACAAAGTGGATACCTAATTCACTAAGTTCTTTATTGCGGCGCTGTGTATCAACAAAATACGTATTTCCACCGTCAATAACGATATCACCTTTATCAAGTAATGGCTTTAATTGATCAATTGTTGCATCAGTTGGCACACCAGCTTTAACCATAAGCATGATTTTACGTGGCTTTTCTAATGATTCAACAAATTCTTCCATGCTATATGTACCAAATATATTTTTTCCATTTGATTCCGCAAGCATCTCATCTGTTTTTTCGCTTGAACGATTGTAAACTGAGACTGTGTAGCCTCGGCTCTCGATGTTCCAAGCAAGGTTTTTCCCCATTACTGCTAACCCAATAACACCAAATTGTTGTTTTGTCATTTTTTTACTTCCCTTCTAGCTAAATACTTATATACATAAGAATCCACTTTACTTTAGCAAGATTAAGCAAAAAGCGCAAGTAAGGTGATTAATTAAATATTCAAATATATTTTTTCCTGAATTTCTTTATCTATGTTACTCTTCTTTCCTATCTCGAGCCGTATGTAAAAAATCTTTATTAAAGCTCGTATCTGTCCCAATTGACGGCGTTTGCTTTTTCTTCCGAGCCATTCCAGCCCGATTTATAATGGCCGTACCATATTTTTCTTTTAATTTTGAAACAGCATTTAATAGCGGCTCTTTTTTTGCATCGCGTTCATAAGAGAAAAGATCTAGCTGTTTCACTGCTTCATTCACATGTATTAA
Organism: Robertmurraya sp. GLU-23; assembly: GCF_052983275.1. NCBI lineage: Bacteria > Bacillati > Bacillota > Bacilli > Caryophanales > Bacillaceae > Robertmurraya > Robertmurraya sp. GLU-23. The sequence goes on along the minus strand of NZ_JBRKCV010000001.1, from coordinate 400,078 downwards.
GTCTGTCCCTGTGATTCCAAGAAGACGGATGGCATTCCCATTCCAATTGGAATGAAACAATTTTTTGGCAAGTTGAGAGATTTCATCTTGTTTATCTACTGGATTATTTAGTTTTTTGCTTCTAGTCAACGTTTTTCGATCCTTATACCGTATCGTTACACTTAATCCCGTTGCCAACACTTGTTTTGCTTTTAGTCTTGCAGATACTTTCTCTGCGAGTTTCTCCAAAACTTCGTTTAACTCTCTGATATTTGTAACATCCTTCGGAAGAGTGGTTGAGTTTCCAACGCTTTTAAAGTCAGAAACAGCATTAGGGTCCACTTCACGGTGATCGATAGCATTCGCTCGTTCCTTAAGACGTACTCCATTGATTCCAAGAAGTGCTTTTAACTGAATCTCATTTCCTTTTGCTAAGTCACCAATCGTAAGGATTCCTATTGTTTTCAATTTCTCAGCTGTCTTTTGACCAACACCGTGCATTTCACCCACATTCATTGGCCACAGAATTTGTTTGATATCCCTTTTTCTAAGAACCGTTATTCCTAATGGCTTTTTCATATCAGATGCTGTTTTTGCTAAAAATTTATTGGGAGCAATCCCGATGCTGCAAGGAAGATCAAACTGTTCTAACATCCTAGCTTGGATGGTTTTTGCAATTTCAAGAGGTGATCCAAATTCGTAGCTTTCTGTAATATCTACATATCCTTCATCAATGGAAACCGGCTCTACAAGGTCCGAAAACTGCCTTAACAGATCAAAGATAGCGATAGATGCAGCCCGATAGCGCTCAAAATTGGGTTTCATCACGATTAACTCAGGGCATAATTTTCTCGCTTCCCATAACGGCATTGTCGTTCTCACCCCAACACGCCTTGCTTCATAGCTGCAGGTAACAATGATACCACGTCTTTCCTCAACATTGCCTGCAATCGCAAGTGGCTTCCCTTTTAAACTTTGATCGTAAGCCATTTCCACGGAAGCATAAAAGCTATTCATATCCACATGAAGGATGACACGACCGTTTTTCGGGTACATTTCTCGCATAGCCCACCTCCTCACCATTGTCCTTATATTTTACCAGAAGAATTGGATGACAAAAAAAGAGAGCCACAGGCTACTCTTCTTGGTGTGATTTCATATATTGTTGGATTTCATTTATTCCTTCTAGCGATTGAACAAGCTTAGATGGATCGATCAACGTAATTAAACGAGATTCCAAGTTGGCAATGGAAGTAAAGTAACTTGTTTTATTAAATGCTACTAGACCTAACTGCTTTAAATTTTCCTTTTCAATATCAATAATCTCTTTTGCGTCGTTAACAAGGACTCCAATGGTTAATTCATCTGTCTTTACGACAATCATCCTCGTTTGATCATTGTACTGAATGGTTCGGTGATATAAAATTTCTTCAAGATCAAGAACAGGCAGTAATTCTCCTCTTACTTTCACGATTCCTTTCACGTACACAGGTAAATGAGGGATTGGTGTAGTTCCTTCCACCTTCTCTATCGAGATCACTTGTTCAATAGGAATCGCATATTCTTCCGTCCCTACTTGAAAAACGACTACTTTTGTTGTTGTAAGCATGGGTACTCGCTCCAATCTAGTACAAATTCATCATACTTTATACCTGTATCATACTAACATTCCTGCTATCTTGTCTATCGAAAGTAACAAAAAAAGAGTGAAGGATTTACTCCTCACTCTTTTTCCATTAGGCAGAAACTTCTTCAATGATAGCAATTACATACTCTGCCAACTTATTGAGTTCTTCAATAGGCATTCTTTCATTCGTTGTATGAATCTCTTCATAACCCACTGCCAAGTTAACGGTAGGAATTCCAAATCCAGCTATTACATTCGCATCACTGCCCCCGCCGCTTCTTAACAGTTCAGAGGTTCGACCAATTTTGGCAGCCGCTTTCCTCGCTACTTCAACCACATGGTCTCCTTCTCCAAATTTAAAGCCAGGGTACATAACTTGAATTTCAACCTCTGCTCTGCCACCCATTTCTGAGGCCACTTCTTCGAATGCAGCTTTCATTTTTTTCACTTGCTCTTCCATTTTCTCATTTACTAACGAGCGTGCCTCAGCTAAGATTTCAACGTGGTCACAAACGATATTGGTTTGCGTACCGCCTTCAAAACGACCAATATTTGCTGTTGTTTCCTTATCAATGCGACCAAGAGGCATTCTTGAAATGGCTTTTGCTGCAATCGTAATAGCCGATACGCCTTTTTCAGGTGCGACACCAGCATGTGCTGTCTTTCCGAAAATCGTTGCCTTTACTTTTGCCTGCGTAGGTGCAGCAACAATAATATTACCTACTTGACCATCACTATCTAGAGCATATCCATATTTTGCTACAAGTAAGGATGGGTCTAATGCTTTGGCACCAACTAAGCCAGACTCTTCTCCAACAGTAATGATAAATTGAATCGTTCCGTGCGAAATGGATTGTTCCTTTAACACACGTACCACTTCAAGCATAACGGCAAGTCCCGCTTTATCATCCGCTCCGAGAATCGTTGTACCATCTGTTACTACATAACCATCCTTGATGCTTGGTTTAATGCCTTTACCAGGCACAACCGTATCCATATGGGAAGTGAAGTAGATGGTGTCTACCTGCTCCTTTGAGCCTTTAAGTGTACAAATTAAGTTTCCTGCCCCGTGTCCAGTCGTTGCAGTTGTATCGTCTTCAACCACTTCAACGCCTAGCTCCAAAAACTTCTGTTTTAATACCTTTGCAATTTCTGCTTCATTCTTCGTTTCTGAGTCCACTTGAACGAGCTCTAGAAATTCCTTTAACAATCTTTCTTCATTGATCATCTTATACCCTCCATCAATCATTCACTCACTCTTGTAGTATAACTTTTTCGTATCATAATCATCAAATGAATGGGTTTAAAGGGGAATATTTCCATGCTTTTTATTAGGACGGGTATCTTTTTTATTACGAAGCATCTCTAAAGCTTGGATAATTTTAATTCTAGTTTCACGCGGATCAATGACGTCATCTACCATTCCCATACTTGCGGCCACATATGGATTAGCAAATTTTTCACGATATTCCTCAATTTTTTGTGCTCTTGTTGCCTCTGGATCTTCACTTTGGTTTATTTCTCTTGCAAAAATAATATTCGCAGCCCCCTGCGGCCCCATCACTGCTATTTCAGCATTTGGCCAAGCAAATACAAGATCAGCACCGATAGACTTCGAGTTTAATGCAACATAGGCTCCGCCATAAGCTTTTCGCAAAATAATCGTTAATTTTGGTACCGTAGCTTCTGAATAGGCATACAATATTTTTGCTCCGTGTCGGATGATGCCACCATGTTCCTGCTTTACACCAGGAAAAAAGCCTGTGACATCCTCAAATGTAATAATTGGTATGTTAAACGAGTCACAGAAACGAATAAATCTAGCTGCTTTATCAGATGAATCGATGTCCAACCCACCGGCCATAAACTTCGGTTGGTTACATATTAATCCGATTACTTCTCCCTTCACTCGAGCGTACCCGACAACAATATTTTTGGCAAAATCCTTTTGAACCTCCATGAAAGAATCTTCATCTACTACTTGCTCGATTACCTTTCTCACATCATACGGTCGGACTGAGTCAAATGGTACCACATCAGTTAAATCTGGACGGTAATCCCAATCATTTTCATACTGACCAATCGGTGCTTTTTCTTCATTATTCTGCGGAAGATAGCTTAATAATTGTCGGACCCCCGCAAGTACTTCTTCCTCCGTTGATGCATGGAAATGCGCATTTCCACTTATGGAGTTATGTACCTTTGCCCCTCCTAAATCCTCGGGACTTATTTTCTCACCCGTAACCGTTTCAATTACCTTAGGACCTGTTATGAACATTTGACTCGTTTGATCCACCATAAACACAAAATCAGTGATGGCTGGGGAATACACCGCCCCTCCTGCACACGGACCCATAATCACAGATATTTGCGGTATGACTCCAGAGTAAATGGCATTTCGATAAAAGATCTTTCCGTAGCCATCGAGAGACAAGACTCCTTCTTGAATTCTAGCTCCACCCGAATCATTCAGCCCAATAAATGGTGCACCATTTTTCGCAGCCAAGTCCATTACATTCGCTATTTTATTCGCATGCATCTCCCCTAAAGCTCCACCAAAAACCGTAAAATCTTGAGAGAACAAGTAGATGGGACGACCATTTACCTTTCCATAGCCAGTAACTACGCCATCGCCTGGACCCTTTTGATTCTCCAAACCAAAATCCTTGCATCTATGTTCAATAAAAGGGTTCAGTTCAATAAAGGTCCCCTTGTCAACAAGAAGCTCGATTCTCTCCCTTGCTGTCAGCTTTCCTTTTTCATGCTGCTTTTCAATTTTTTGATCTCCCCCACCTAACTCTACTTCTCTTTTCCGGTCATATAAATCATTGATTTTCTCATAGATGTCGATCATTTTTGACTCCCCCCATCTCTTTGACACAATTCGAAAAGCACATGATGAGTAGATTTTGGATGCATAAAGGCCACTCGTGCATGATGTGCTCCTTCTTTTGGTTTGTCATGAATCATTTGTACACCCTTCTCTTTTAATTCCTGAATCCTAGATTCAATAGAATCTACCCCTAGAGCGATGTGATGGATTCCTTCTCCACGCTTTTCGACAAACTTATAGATAGCGCTTTCAAAATTTGTCGATTCCAATAACTCTAACATGACGTTCCCCGTGTCTATAAAGGCTACTTTTACTTGTTCTGATGGAACTTCTTCAATTCCGACAAGCTTTAATCCAAGAGTCTCTGTATAAAAAGGCAAGCATGCATCAATTGATTTTACAGCAATCCCAATGTGATCGACATTATTTATCACTTTTTCCATCTCCCTCAAAAGTAATATAATTATAAATATTCGCTTTTTGGACAAAAATCCCTTCTTAGAACCTGAGCGGTTGTTCAATTTATCTTTTCCTAGTAAAATAAATGTAGAAAAGTTCTGACTGAGAGGAGATAGAAAATGGGAAATAAGAAAACACAGAAGATTGTTGTTTATGTAATGCTATTTGCGATGCTAGCATCTACCATACTAGCTGGAGTTGTTGCATTTTTATAAAAAATAAAAAGTCACTTAAGGGTTGGCCTTAAGTGACTTTTTATTTTGAAATCGCTCCGTATTCTTTTGCTATTTCTGCATAGCTTTCATTTGTTGTTGTGATTAATACCTTTGTTCCAATAGGAATGAAATCATAGAGAGATTCGATAGCTTCATTTTGAAGTCTCACACACCCCTGCGAAACATACTTACCTATGGAGCTAGGAGTGTTGGTTCCATGAAGACCATAGGTTCTTCCATCCGTTTCATTTGCGTCAAAACCGATCCATCTTGTACCTAAAGGATTTTCTGGATCTCCACCATTAATATTGTTTTTTCGATAATAAGGATTTTTTGCCTTAACCGTTATCGTGAATAATCCTTCAGGCGTTAACTCCTCCGTTTTACCTGTTGCAGCTTTTACCACTGTCTGAACTCGATTTTCATTAATTAAAGCTACTTCATTTGTAGCTTTATTGACAATTAAAAAAGGGTCCCCCGGAAGAGGATTTTCCCCTAATGGCCAAATAGGATTTGAAGTAAATGCTATAACTAAAGCTAGAAGAAAGGATACCATATGATCACCTTCCGTATTATTTCTCCTTAGTAGTTTGTAGAATCTTCTTCCTTTTATTCGCTTTTGATCTTTTCATTCCAACAAAGTCCTTTTTAATCGTTAAATATTGCTCCATTTCCTTTGTGAAGTGCAAAAGAGCCGCCCGTGTCTCAAATTCCTCACGTGTTCTAGGAAGCTCCATTTTCTGAAATTCCACTCTCATTCTCTCTAATTTCTCAATATAAATATCCGCTGTGTTCCCTGGGTGAATATTATTTGAGAGGTCTTCAATAAATTCCGCAATCATCTCTCCCTGATCAACGGTTAAAGAAATAGAACTAACAAGTGGCAACACTCTTTCAATAATTTCAAATTGCTTTTCTCTCATTTTAAAATAGTGATAATATAAGTTCTCGTTTCGGAGGAAATGGTTTTCTACATCACGGAAAGCTAGAGTCTTTGCCTCATCAATAAGTGTTGCTGTTTCAGGGATTTCATGACCATCCCAATCCGTTTTATTATTTTTTAAGTATAAAATAATTTCGTCAAAGATGGCTTTGAAGTTCTGCTCTATTTTCCTTTGATAATCAATCAACTTATTTTCTAAACTTGGCATATACAAGTTCATAATTAGGGCCACACCAATTCCAATAATAATTAGTCCCAATTCATTCAATAATAGACTCTTTGTAATATGTCCAGCTGAGTACAAATGCAGAATAATAACCGTACTCGATACAATCCCATCGCTTGCTCCCACCATTACTGCTGTAGGAATGAATAATAATAATAAAAGTCCAATCATGACGGGATGGAAAGCAATACCTTCAAAAATAATGATTGAAAAAACCATTGCCACCACGCAAGCTAAAAACCGTTCCCAGGAAGCACGTACACTTTTCTTCTTTGTTACTTGAATGCAAAGGATGGTAAGGATTCCCGCAGATGTAAAACTCGAAAGGCCAAAAGCCTGAGCAATCATAATGGAAGCTGCTGCTCCCAACGCGGTCTTTACCGTTCGGTAACCAATTTTAAATTCCATTTTATATTTTACTCCTATATAATAATTTCCCATTAGTTACCTTACCCTTGATGACGCTTTCAATTCAACTGTTAACCGATGAAGAGTAAAAAAGAAAAACCTCAGGGAGACCTGAGGTTACACTTCTTCACAATATTTATCGAATGCTTCTTGTAACTTTTGTACAACTGCCATTGGTTCATGCCCTTCAATTTCATGACGCTCAACCATTGTTAAAATTTTTCCGTCTTTTAATAAAGCAAAAGAAGGAGAAGATGGTGGATAATCAGTAAAATAAGAACGTGCTGTTGCTGTTGCTTCTTTGTCTTGACCAGCAAAAACAGTCACTAATTGATCAGGCTTTTTATCGTAGTGTACAGAATACATCGCTGCCGGACGGGCAATACCACCTGCACAACCACATACTGAGTTGACCATGACAAGTGTTGTACCTGACTTTGTTAGCGCATCTTCCACATCTTCTGACGTCTTTAATTCTGTATATCCAGCGGCAACAATTTCTTGTCGCGCTTGTCGAACCACATCATTCATAAATAAATTAAAATCCATATTCACGAAAAGTCCCTCCATCATTTCATTATTATATATTCAATATACCAATATGAGATACAAATATACAATCAGAAAGGTTTAAGGTATTAAAAAAAGGGTATCATATAAGCACAGCTAGATCATACCCCTACTCCTTAGATGAAGGTCACCGTATGTGTGACCTTCCTTTTTTTATTTTTTTTCATAAAAATATTTGAATAGAAGGTCTACTGCAAAGGTAACCGTCTGATCACCATCAACTACAGCTCTTTCAAGCTGAGGAAGCAATTCTTTTATTTTTTCGTGAGCGTAAAATTGTAACTGTAGCTGATCCGTGATTAAGGCATGCATCCAATCCTTTGTTTGTTGTCTTCTTCGCTCCTCGAACACTCCTGATTGTGTCGTTTCATGGACAAATTGGTCAATTGTCCGCCACATTTCCTCAATTCCTTTATTATATAAGCTTGAGCATACATGCGCTCTCGTTTCCCAATTAGTAGTTGAGGGTTGAAGGAAATGCAGAACTTGATTATATTCATCCCTAGTTCTTCGTGCGGCAGCTTCATTTTCACCATCCGCTTTATTTACAACAATGGCATCGGCAAGCTCCATGATTCCCTTTTTCATCCCTTGTAGCTCGTCACCAGCTCCCGTTAATACTAGGAGCATAAAGAAGTCTACCATGTCTCTCACTAGAACCTCGCTTTGTCCCACACCAACTGTCTCTACAATAATGACTTCATAACCCGCAGCTTCGCAAAGAGCAATAGATTCCTTCGTTTTTCGATGAACGCCACCTAGCTTTCCTCCCGTAGGGGACGGTCGAATAAAAGCTAACTCTGTCCTAGAGAGTTGTTCCATTCTCGTCTTGTCCCCTAAAATACTCCCACCACTCCGCTTAGAGCTAGGATCAACAGCTAGAACAGCTACCCTAATGCCTTGTTCACATAAATACATCCCAAATGAGTCAATAAAGGTACTTTTCCCCGCTCCTGGTACACCTGAAATGCCAATTCGAACCGATTTACCTGAGAAGGGAAGAATTTGTTGAATAAGCTCCTGCCCCTTTTTAAAGTGGTGTTCGGCATTGCTTTCGATTAATGTGATCGCTTGAGCGAGCATAGAACGATTTCCATTCCTTAGCCCTGAGCAAAGTTCCTCGACCGTTGGTGTTTTATTTACTTTTTTGTAAAATCGTTTTGCAGAAGAAAAGCTATTCTCTAAATGGTTATCTTTCATTACTTATCCACTTCCTCATAGCCTAATCGCTCATAGATTGCTCTTACTACCTTTTGAGCGGCTACTGGAATGACGGTCCCAGGTCCAAAAATAGCGGCGGCCCCTTGACCATATAAATAGTCATAATCTTGAGCAGGGATTACACCACCGATTACCACTAAAATATCATCCCGACCTAAGTCCTTTAATTCTTTCATTAATTGTGGAAGCAGTGTTTTATGGCCGGCAGCAAGTGAGCTTATACCAATCACGTGAACATCATTTTCGATCGCTTGTAAAGCGGTCTCCTTTGGTGTTTGGAATAACGGTCCTATATCCACATCAAATCCTAAATCAGCAAAAGCGGTTGATATCACTTTTGCTCCCCTATCGTGACCGTCCTGTCCCATCTTTGCAATAAGGATTCTTGGCCGACGTCCTTCATTTTCTAAAAATTCCTCTGTCATACGCTGAACTTCTTTCATTTCCTCTTCATTCGAGTACGCTGAGCTATATACTCCACTAATTGAGCGGATAATTGCTTTATGCCTTCCTGCAACAGCTTCCACCGCATCTGAAATTTCTCCGATTGTTGCACGAGCCCTAGCAGCGTTTACCGCAAGTTCAAGCAGATTCCCTTTGCCTGTCTGTGCCCCATTTGTTAATGCATCTAGAGTTCGCTTTACCTCTTGCTCGTCTCTATTTGCTTTTACAATGGCCAGTTTTTCAATTTGCTTTAATCTTACAGCCGTATTATCTATGTCTAAAATTTCAATACCTTCCTCTTTATCAACTCGGTAACGATTAACACCAATGATCGTTTCCTCACCTGAGTCAATTTTGGCTTGACGCTTAGCTGCCGCTTCTTCTATCTTCATCTTTGGTAAGCCCGTTTCAATTGCTTTTGCCATTCCACCTAGCTCTTCAACCTCTTCAATATGCTCCCATGCACGTTTAATCAACTCATCAGTTAGTGCTTCAACATAATACGATCCACCCCAAGGGTCAATCACATTCGTGATTCCGGTTTCTTCCTGAAGAAATAACTGCGTATTGCGCGCAATTCTAGCAGAAAAATCGGTTGGAAGTGCAATAGCTTCATCTAGAGCATTTGTGTGAAGAGATTGAGTATGGCCCATCGCTGCAGCATGTGCTTCGATAAGTGTGCGAGTCACATTATTAAACGGGTCCTGTTCCGTTAAGCTCCATCCAGATGTTTGGGAATGGGTACGTAACACCATAGATTTCTCATTTTGAGGAGAAAACGACTTCATCATCTTTGCCCAAATGTAACGCCCTGCCCTCATTTTAGCTACTTCCATGAAATAATTCATACCAATCGCCCAAAAAAATGATAATCTTGGGGCAAAGGAATCGATATCAATACCCGCTTTTAGACCTGTTCGAACATATTCGAGCCCGTCTGCTAGTGTGTATGCAAGTTCAATATCTGCTGGTGCTCCCGCCTCCTGCATATGATATCCTGAAATACTAATGCTATTGAATTTGGGCATATACTTAGAAGTATACGAAAAAATATCAGAGATAATTTTCATCGACATTTCTGGTGGATAAATATATGTATTACGAACCATATATTCTTTTAAAATATCATTTTGAATCGTCCCAGATAACTGTTCCTTACCTACCCCCTGCTCCTCAGCCGTTACAATGTAAAAGGCCATGATCGGCAAAACGGCTCCATTCATTGTCATCGAGACAGACATCTGGTCAAGAGGAATGCCATCAAACAAGGTTTTCATATCGAGTACAGAGTCTATAGCAACACCTGCTTTTCCTACGTCACCTACGACGCGTGGATGATCAGAATCGTAGCCCCTATGGGTGGCTAAATCAAATGCTACTGACAGTCCCTTTTGTCCCATTGCTAAATTTCTACGATAAAAAGCATTACTTTCTTCTGCGGTAGAAAAGCCTGCATATTGCCTTACGGTCCATGGCCTATTAACATACATCGTAGGATATGGTCCCCTTGTAAAGGGGGGCAAACCAGGTAAATCTCCAAGATGAGCTACATGATCACGATCATCTCTCGTATATAAAGACTTTACTTTGATTTGTTCATTTGTTTCGTAAAATAAATCCTCTATGGAGGCAGTTATTTCTTCTTTTTCTCGGTTGCTCTTTTCTTCCTTAGAAGAGGATATCTTTATTTGACGAAAATTGGGTTTGTTAAGCATGAGTGGTTTCCTCCATTTCAGTCAAAAGACTCGATAGAGAATCATAGCAGTTACTTTGTCGATGAAAAAAGTCCGTTACACCTGATTGAAGCCATACATCCTTTGCTTCAGGTAGTCCTGCTAAATATAGTCGTTTTTCTGAATAATTTGTATGAAATTCTTTCACGATGGTAAGCCCCAATTCTTCAAATTCTCCATACGCTCCACACAAGCAGTAAGTTGAATGGTTACTACTTTCAATATACTTCTGAATTTGTTCCCAACTGTCAGCTCCCTCACTTTTTTCTGTAGCAATTCCACCTGGTGCAAGAAAGCCCGCAATAAAATCTACTTGTGGCTTAAACTGTTTTAATCCACCTATACAAATTAGCCCCACCACTGGTTGCCGTTCTAGTTTTTCAGAAAGCCTTCTAAGGGTTTCATAGGGTTCTGAAAGTCTAAATTGCTTTAGCTCGGGTATCTTGATGGCTACTGCTTCAGGTGTTGTTTTTTGCTGCATGCATAATTTTAATGGTGAATCTTCCAAATTTGCGTACATATTGGTACCGATAATCGATTGTTTTCTTGTGAAACTATCATTCTTTCTATTATCCAATACTTTAGAAATTTGTGATTGGATGTCACCATCAACAAGGGAGGATAGCATACCGCCATAATCATCAATTTGCAAAAACAGCTCCCAAGCCTTCTTGGCAATCTCATCAGTTAGTTCTTCTATATACCAGGAACCTCCAGCTGGATCGTGTGTTTTACAAATGAGCGCTTCTTCTTTTAAAATAAGTTGAGTATTTCGAGCAATTCGCTCTGAGAACTCTGCTCCATTCCCTTCGAGCTCATTAAATGGACTTACATGCAAATATTGAACCCCACCGATGACTGCAGCAAATGCTTCATTACTAGAACGAAGAATATTCACATATGGATCATAAACTGTTTTTGTAAAGCTAGATGTTTGTGCTGATATGACCATTTTTTGATTTTCGTTACTTCCACCGTATGCTTTTACGATTTCACTCCAAAGCACCCGTGCTGCTCTTAACTTAGCAATTTCCAAAAAGAAATTGGCTCCTACTGAGAAGTGAAAAATATATTTAGATAGTGTTGTTTCGATCGGTATGTTTCGGTTAGAGAGTTCTTCTAGGTGGAATACGGCAGTTGCAAGAGAGATCGCAATCTCTTGGACGGCGTTAGCCCCCCCATTATGATAGGGAGTTGTGTCGACAAGAATTGTTTTTAGTTCTGGGAATTTTTGTGAGGTAAATTGAATGTTTTTTGCTAATTCATCATAGAAATCGTTCACTGGCTCTTCTAAATAGCCATCTGAAGCTAATTGAGCTAACGGATCCGTTGCGATAAAGCCTTGTATATCACTTCTCTCTTTGACGCTACTGAGCTCTGAAAGGAGTTTGGATTGGTGACCTTTCTTTGCATGAACGCAAACTGGAAAACGGTCCGTAAAAGCTTCAAATATAGATTGATAGGAAATATCCTCTTGAACAGAGAAAGAAACAGCGGACTGTCCACCTTTGATTGCAGCTTCCATCTTGTTTTTTAGCTCATTTCCGGTAGACGCGTGAATGGTCTGAGCTATTCTCCATGGTTGCTTCTCCCCCAAATACGAATCAATTCCTCTTCGATAATCTGGGATACCAGGAAATTGAGAACAGTGTTGTTCTTTTTTAAAATAAAGCGGTTTCATTTTTATCTGTTCGTATGTATGTTTTATTAGATGTTCTACCTTTTTTCCTTTCAGTGACTGTTCACTTTTTTCGGTCCAGTCTTCTTCTTGCCAAAGTGGGAATGACGCATGTTTCATATCTTTTATTTGCATTGTATGCCGTGTCAAATTTGCCACGGCTCCCCTCCCTCCGAAAGATAAATTGAGGTAAAATTTAAAATTATTGATCTTACCCTTATTGTAGTACACATGGGAATAATTGCAAAGAAGAAAAACCGCTGTCTAATTGACAACGGCTTTTTTGTATTAGTAGATAGATGTATTTTCCTTTGTGGTAGCCTCAAGGATATCTTTCACCCGTTTTAAGAATCTTCCACACACAAGTCCATCAAGAACACGGTGATCAAGCGATAGGCAAAGATTAACCATATCTCTTACAGCAATCATACCTCCATCCATGACAACCGGACGTTTAACGATGGATTCTACTTGTAGAATGGCTGCTTGAGGGTAATTAATAATTCCCATAGATTGAACGGATCCAAACGAACCGGTGTTGTTAACAGTGAACGTACCACCTTGCATATCAGCACTTGTTAATTTTCCAGCTCTTACCTTAGACGCTAATTCAGTAATTTCTCTTGCAATCCCTTTAATGGTCTTTTCATCCGCGTGCTTAATAACTGGAACATATAAAGCATCCTCTGTTGCAACAGCTATGGAAATATTAATATCCTTCTTCTGGATGATTTTATCTCCTGCCCACATAGAGTTCATTTGCGGGAATTCCTTTAAGCTTTGAGCGACTGCTTTTACAAAGAAAGCAAAGAATGTTAAGTTAAATCCTTCTTTTGCCTTAAACTCCGATTTGATGGAGTTTCTGTATGCAACTAAATTCGTGACATCGACTTCAACCATCGTCCAGGCATGTGGTGCCTCATGCTTGGAGCGTAACATATTAGCCGCAATTGCTTTTCTAACACCTGAAACCGGAATTTCTATATCTCCGGCTGTTACAGGAACATCGATTGGAGCAGGGGCTGCTTTTTCTACAGCTTTTGGTGCTGGAGCAGTTGGAACAGCTTCCGCTTTTGGTTGAGATGTCGGAACCGCTCCAGACTCTATGATCGCCAGAAGATCTTTACGAGTTATTCGACCACCCATTCCAGAACCTGATACCTGAGTTAAGTCAATTCCGTGCTCCCCAGAAAGCTTTAAAACTGCTGGTGAATAGCGTGCTTTATTAGGCGCATTACTTATTACTTCAGGCTTTTGAACTTTTTCCTCAGTTTGGTTCTTTGTTATTGATTCCTGAGGTGTACTATCTTGCCCTTCGATTTCGATGGTACAAATAATCGCACCAACCTCTAATGTTTCTCCTTCGCTAGCAATAAGTTCGACAATCTTTCCTGAGAAGGATGAAGGTACTTCTGCATTTACTTTATCAGTCATTACCTCTGCTAGAGGATCATATTTGTTTACCGTGTCCCCAACTGAAACGAGCCATTTGCTAATCGTTCCTTCTGTTACACTCTCCCCAAGCTGAGGCATTTTGATTTTTTCGATAGCCAATTCATTACCTCCTTGTTAACCTTTAATCCCTATTAAAATTCAGCAAGCTCACGCATCGCTTTTTCGACCTTATCAGGATTTACCATAAAGTACTTTTCCATCGTTGGTGCGTACGGCATAGCTGGAATGTCAGGGCCCGCTAAGCGCTTAATAGGTGCATCTAAATCAAACAAGCAGTTCTCAGCAATGATCGCCGCTACTTCGCTCATAATGCTGCCTTCCTTGTTATCTTCCGTCACTAACAGGACCTTTCCTGTTTTAGAAGCTGCTTCAATAATCGCCTCTTTATCCAAAGGATACACGGTCCGTAAGTCAAGGATATGGGCTGAAATCCCGTCACTTGCTAATTTTTCTGCGGCTTGTAGAGCAAAGTGAACACATAAACCATAAGTAATGACGGTAATGTCTTCTCCCTCTCGTTTTACATCTGCCTTACCGATTGGAAGAACATAATCATCAGTCGGAACTTCCCCTTTGATTAAGCGATAGGCACGCTTATGCTCAAAAAACAGAACAGGATCGTCATCTCGAATAGCTGCCTTTAACAGACCTTTTACATCATAAGGAGTTGAAGGCATAACAATTTTTAGACCAGGCTGATTGGCAAATACCGCCTCAACAGATTGAGAATGGTACAGCGCACCGTGAACGCCTCCACCATACGGGGCACGCACTACAATAGGGCAATTCCAATCATTGTTAGAGCGATAACGGATTCTTGCTGCTTCGGAAATAATTTGGTTCACTGCGGGCATAATAAAATCAGCAAACTGCATTTCAGCAATTGGTCTCATACCATACATCGCTGCGCCTATTCCAACTCCTGCGATGGCTGATTCAGCTAGTGGAGTGTCAATTACTCGAGCCTCACCAAATTGCTCATATAAGCCTTGTGTTGCTTTAAACACACCGCCCTTTTTACCCACGTCTTCACCTAAGACAAATACTTTCGAATCGCGCTCCATCTCCTCACGAATCGCCATAGTTACCGCATCAATATATGAGATTACAGGCATTGATTTCTTCCCCCTTACTTCTCAGCGTACACATGCTTTAATGCACTTTCAGGAGCTGCATATGGTGCATTTTCTGCATAGTCGGTTGCTTCATTTACTTGTTTCATTATTCGATCATTAATTTCCTTTGCTATATCATCATTTAGGAGTCCAACTTCTGTTAGATAAGAAGCAAATGTAAGAATTGGATCCTTCGCTTTTGCTTCCGCTACCTCTTCTTGACCACGATAGCTTCGGTCATCATCATCAGAGGAGTGAGGAGTTAATCGATAAGAAACGGTCTCTACCAATGTTGGCCCTTCCCCGCGGCGCCCGCGGTCTGCGGCTTCTTTCACTGCCTTGTATACTTCAAGTGGATCGTTTCCATCCACCGTTACACCTGGCATGCCATAACCAATGGCTCGATCAGAAACATTCTCACACGCAAGTTGTTTTTCGATCGGAACGGAAATCGCATACTTGTTGTTTTCACACATAAAGATGACTGGAAGTTTATGAACTCCAGCAAAGTTTGCGCCTTCATGAAAGTCTCCTTGATTCGATGAGCCTTCTCCAAACGTAACGAATGTCACTAAATCTTTGTTCTCCATTTTACCAGCAAGGGCAATTCCAACTGCATGAGGAACCTGCGTAGTTACTGGAGAAGAGCCTGTGACAATCCGGTTTTTCTTTTGTCCAAAGTGACCAGGCATTTGACGCCCACCTGAGTTTGGATCTTCTTCCTTAGCAAAACCCGACAACATGAGATCTTTGGCAGTCATACCAAACGTTAGGACAACACCCATATCTCGATAATATGGAAGAACATAATCCTTCTCACGATCTAACGCAAATGCTGCACCAACTTGAGCAGCCTCTTGACCTTGACACGAAATAACGAACGGAATTTTACCCGCTCGATTTAACAGCCACATCCGCTCATCAATTCGACGAGCAAGTAGCATCATTTCATACATTTCTAAAACCATTTCATCACTCAAACCTAAGGTAAGATGACGATTTTCACCCATTATCATAACCTCCTATTGAACGGTGACAGACACCTTTTGTGAACATTTGTATTTCTCCAGTGCACAGTTCATATACACTCACCCGTGTAAAGCTTTCCCATCTACAGCAAGGGCTGCTTCTCCAATTGCTTCAGATAACGACGGGTGAGGGTGGATCGTTTGAGCAATTTCCCACGGAGTGGCATCCAACACTCTAGCCAACCCTGCCTCTGAAATCATATCTGTTACGTGCGGGCCGATCATATGGACACCTAAAATATCATCCGTTTTCTTATCAGCAATGATTTTTACAAATCCATCAGATTCACCATACACAAGTGCTTTACCAATCGCTCGGAATGAGAATTTCCCTACTTTTACTTCGAATCCTCTTTCCGTCGCTTCTTCCTCTGTGTATCCTACACTAGCTACCTCAGGATTAGAGTATATACATTTGGAAATAAGACTATAATCAATTGGTGAAGGGTTCTCACGGACAATATGCTCAACCGCAA
This sequence comes from Robertmurraya sp. GLU-23, assembly GCF_052983275.1. Classification (NCBI taxonomy): domain Bacteria; kingdom Bacillati; phylum Bacillota; class Bacilli; order Caryophanales; family Bacillaceae; genus Robertmurraya; species Robertmurraya sp. GLU-23. The sequence goes on along the minus strand of NZ_JBRKCV010000001.1, from coordinate 383,668 downwards.
CAATTCCTTCATGTGAAGCTACATGAGCCAACTGAAGTCCACCAATGACATCACCAATTGCATAAATATGGGATTCCTTTGTTTGATAGAAAGAGTTTGTTTTAATAACTCCTTTTTCTATCTCAATATCTGTGTTTTCAAGTCCAATTCCTTCCACATTTGCCTGACGACCTACAGAAACTAATATCTTCTCGGCTGAAAATTCCTTAATCGTTCCTTTTACATCAGCTGAAATAACTACATCGTTTTCCTTTTTTATAGTTTCTGGTAAAACTTTAGCACTGGTAACCAATTTAATTCCTTTTTTCTTCATTAAGCGCTGCATTTCCTTTGAAATTTCGCGATCTTCTGTTGGAATAATGCGGTCACTATACTCTATTACGGTTACATCTGTTCCAAAATCTGAAAGCATCGATGCCCACTCAATTCCAATCACACCGCCGCCAACAATAATGATTGACTTAGGTACAGAAGCAAGTTGCAATGCTTCATCAGAGGTAAGTACCTGAGAACCATCGATTTCAAGACCTTCTAATGTACGAGGACGCGAACCAGTTGCGACAATGACATTTTTCGGTAATAGCATCATATTGTCTTCTCCGCTATTCATCTCTACCGAAATGGTACCCGGCATTGGTGAAAAGATAGAGGGTCCTAGGATCCTGCCCGTTCCTTCATATATGCTAATTTTCCCTTGTTTCATAAGGTGCTGAACGCCTTTATAGAGCCCCTCAACTATTTTATTCTTTCTATCTTGAACCTTACTGAAATCTAATGAAATGTTTGAGGCAATTACACCAAAATCTTGCGCTTTCTTGGTCGTACGATATACCTCTGCACTTCGAAGTAATGCTTTACTAGGAATACACCCTTTATGTAAACAAGTTCCACCTAACTTTGTCTTCTCCACGATGGCCGTTTTTAATCCAAGCTGTGACGCACGTATTGCTGCCACATATCCACCAGTACCTCCACCTAAAATGACTAAATCATATTCTTCTGCCAAACCAAACCCTCCTCGTTACTTGCTATGAACGGTATCTTTTATTCCATTTGGATATTGTTTCGCCTCTTCTTCTCCTTTTAACACTCTTAACGCACCTTCCGCAAGAGCCTGTAACTCATTTTCACCAGGTTCAATCATGACGTCCGCTATCCAATTGACACGATCACTGATTTCTTTAACAAATCCTTTCCCGTACGCCAATCCACCCGTAAGAATAATCGCATCTACTTTTCCTGCTAATACACTACTCGCTGCACCAATCTCTTTCGCAACCTGGTATGCCATCGCTGAGTATATAAGCTTAGCCTGCTTATCTCCCTTACGGATCATCTCTTCTACTTTTAGCGCATCATTCGTACCAAGATACCCAACAAGTCCACCTTGACCGACTAGTTTCTTCATAACTTCCTCTCTATAAAAATCTCCTGAATAACATAAGGAAATTAAATCACCAGCTGGTACTGTCCCCGCACGCTCCGGACTAAATGGTCCATCACCATGCAATCCATTATTCACCTCAATCACTCTACCGTTTTTATGGACCCCTACAGTGATCCCTCCACCCATATGAGTCACAATTAGGTTCAGGTCCTCATACCTTTTCCCGAGGGACTTCGACACCCTCCTAGCAACCGCTTTTTGATTAAGTGCATGGAAAATACTTTTCCGTTCAATTAATGGAAAACCAGAAATACGTGCGATAGGATCAAGTTCATCTACAACAACTGGATCGACAATAAAAGCTGGGATATTTAAACCCGATGCAATTTCAAAGGCAATGATTCCTCCCAGATTTGATGCGTGTTGTCCTGAATATCCAGTCCTTAAGTCTAAAAGCATCATATCGTTCACTTCATACGTCCCACCTTCAATGGGGCGAAGTAAGCCACCACGTCCACAAACAGCACTCAGCTTTGATATGTTAATTCCTTCAATATCAAGCGTCTCAAGTATCGTCTGTTTTCTGAATTCATATTGATCAATAATATTGTCAAACGAATTGATCTGGTCTGATTCGTGTCGTATGGTCTTTTCAAAAATTGAAATATCATTATCGAATACTCCGATTTTCGTCGATGTAGAACCCGGGTTGATTACAAGAATTCGATTCATTAATTCATGCAACGTGTAAACCTCCATTGTATCCAAGCTTTATACTACTATGTAAAAGACAAGAGGCTGAATTCTCAGCCTTACCTTGTCCGTGCATTAACGTCGACTTAAAATATGATGTCCGTTTTGTAAGAATTGACTTCTAGAATTACGCATTCTTTCGATTCTCTCTTCTGCCATTCGATCAGCTGCTTTATATGTCGGAATTCTATCACGTTTTGCAATTTCAATTACCTTCTCAATATTAGAGTAGATCGTCTCGACTTTTTTCATTGCTCTCTCATGATTATAACCGTATAACTCATCTGCTACGTTAATTACTCCGCCTGCATTAATTACGTAATCAGGTGCATAAACAATACCCATTTCATGAATGATATCACCATGACGTGGGTCACGTAACTGGTTGTTTGCCGCACCTGCAATAACTTTAGCTTTAATCTGGGGAATCGTATGATCATTAACGACTGCCCCAAGAGCACATGGTGCATAAATATCACATTCAACACTATAAATTTCATTTGGCTCTACCGCTTTGGCTCCAAAATCTTCAACAGCTCTTTGTACAGCTTCTTTATTTATATCCGTAACAATTAATTGTGCGCCTTCTTCATGAAGATGACGGCACAAGTTATATGCTACATTTCCTACCCCTTGTACGGCAACAACTTTTCCTTCAAGGGAATCGGCTCCGAACGCTTCCTTTGCAGCAGCTTTCATCCCACGATAAACACCATATGCAGTAACAGGTGACGGATTCCCAGATGAACCAAATGCCGGTGAGATACCCGTTACGTAATCCGTTTCTTCATGAATTAAATCCATATCTGCTACCGTTGTTCCTACATCTTCCGCTGTAATGTAGCGTCCATTTAATCCTTGAATATAACGGCCAAACGCTCGAAACATTTCTTCATTTTTATCTTTACGCGGATCACCTATAATAACGGTTTTTCCACCGCCAAGATTTAATCCTGCAGCTGCATTTTTGTAAGTCATTCCCTTTGCTAGACGCAAGGCATCTTCAATCGCAGCTTCTTCTGACTCGTATGTCCACATCCGCGTTCCACCTAAGGCCGGACCTAATGTTGTATCATGTATAGCGATAATCGCCTTTAATCCCGATTGTTTATCTTGGCAAAACACCAATTGCTCGTAATCATAAGTTTCCATATACTTAAAAATTTCCATTAACTTCTTCCTCCTCAACCAACAGTGTTTTCTTTATTTACAAACAGAACAAATTGCCAGAGCAAGTGAATACACTTTACTTTCCGCTGAATCTGCTCTAGATGTTAAAACAATGGGTACTTTTGCTCCGGCGATAATCGCTCCAACCCTAGCACCAGCAAAATATACGAGTGATTTATATAGTGTATTTCCTACTTCAATAGTTGGCACTAATAAAATATCAGCTCGTCCTGCCACCTCACTGTTAATCTTTTTCTGCTTAGCAGCTTCGAGAGAAATGGCATTATCAAGACCCAATGGTCCGTCTATGATGCAATCCTTTATTTGGTTTCTTCGATTCATTTGAGTTAAGATCGCTGCATCCATTGTTGCTGACATTGATGGATTTACGACTTCTACTGCTGCAATGACAGCAACACGTGGAGTTTCAATTCCGATTGATTTCGCAAGTTTTACCGAATTATTAATAATTTGAATTTTTGTATCTAAATCAGGATTTATGTTCATAGCTGCATCGGTAACAATTGTAAAACGATCATAACCAGCAACTTCAAAAACGGAGATATGCGATAGCACATTCCCTGTTCGTAAACCGAAGTCTTTATTAAGTACTGCCTTTAAGAGAGTAGCTGTAGGAACATTTCCCTTCATAAGTACATTTGCTTCATTTAATTTAATTGCTTTAACTGCATGTTCAGCAGCAGAAGCACTTGAGTTGGTATGAAAAATCTTTATTTTTTCACTTCTTACTAGTTCTGGGGCTTTTTCCCTCAGTATAGACAAAATTTGCTCTTTATCTCCATATAGAAAGAAATTAGCTATCCTGAGCCTTAAAGCTTCTATAACTGCTTCAATAACCTCTACATCGTCTGCCGCCGCTACTGCTACGGTCTTCTCTTCATATTGGGTTGCTCTTTCTATTAGCAAATCCAATGTCATGTAAGTTCAACCCCTTTTTACCCAAGCTTACGATACTCCTGTATAACATTATGCAAGAAGCATGCCAAAAAATAAAATATGAAAACGTTTTATTATGCATGGATTAACCTGCAAATTATTTCACTCCATGAAATTTATTGCATGCCACTTCTGGCAAGATTGTATTTATCAAGCTTATAATATAAATTTCGTACGGATAATCCCAATTTTTTTGCAGTTGCTGTTTTATTTCCTTTTAGTTCCGCTAAGGTTTGAGCGATTATTTTCGCTTCAAACTCTTCGACGAGTTCTGCCAGTGACTCCTTTTTGTCATCCTCAGCTGTCACCTTTGGCAACTGATCTTGCTCCTTAATTAAAACAGGAACATGCAAAATATCAATTTCCGTTTCATGATTGGTCATAAAAATGATTGCCCGTCCTAGAATGTTTTCTAATTCCCGAACATTGCCTGGCCAATCGTAACGCATAAGTTGCTTCATTGCGAGCGGTGTGATTCCCTCCACATTTCGTCCATAATCTTGATTTATTTTTTGGATGAGCCTTTCGCATAGTAACGGAATATCCTCTTTTCTGAATCTCAAAGCAGGAATATGAATAGGCATTCGATTGAGACGATAATATAAGTCTTCCCGAAAAGTACCGTTTGCAATGCCCTTCTCAATATTTACGTTCGTGGCAGCGATCACTCGAACATTAATCGGAATCGATTTGGTCCCACCTACTCTAGTAATTTCATTTTCCTGTAGCACTCTTAACAGCTTCGCTTGTGTATTGGCCGTCAACTCACCAATCTCATCTAGAAAAATACTCCCATTATTCGCTTCTTCAAAGAACCCTCTTTTCCCCCCACGTTTCGCACCCGAGAACGCTCCTTCCTCATAGCCAAACAGTTCACTCTCGAGGAGACTTTCTGATAATGCCGCGCAGTTAACACGGATGAACTTGTTATATTTCCGATCACTACCATTATGGATCGCGTGCGCAAAAAGTTCTTTTCCCGTTCCTGATTCACCACGAAGCAATACCGTTGCTGGAGTTTTCGCACCAAGTCTTGCTTGTTCAATCGAAAGCTGAATTTCCTCCGAACGTCCAATAATATCATCAAACGAGTATTTTGCTTCAAGAGTACGAATGATTTGCCTTGCTCTACTCAGCTCTTTATTTAAACTTTGAATTTCAGACATATCATGAATGACACCGACGCTACCTTTTAATTTCCCATCAACAATTATAGGAGCGACATTAACAATAACATCTTTCTTATTTGGTCCAACTCTCATCGTTACTCCTCTTACTGGCCTTCTCGTTTGGAGTACTTTCATATGCATACTTTCGCCTTCTGAAATATCTGCATTAGCCGGTTGCCCGATGACTTGTTCCTCCGTCAATCCCGTAAGCCTAGTATAAGCAGGGTTAATCATAATCCCATTTCCGTTTTCGTCTACAACAGAAATCGCTTCGTCACTAGACTGAATAATCGCTTGAAGCATGGTCTTTATCTCGTTTAAATTCGTTATTTCCAAGGCCAAGTCCATTAGCTCTGTTTTATCTTTAAAGACAGAAAACGCCCCAATCAATTGATTATTTTCATCAATCATCGGGATTCGGGTGGTTATCACATGCATGCCATTCGTTAATACCAATTCATGATTCGCTTCAATTTTCCTGGTTATTAAAATACGTGGCAACTGGCTTGAAGGAATAACTTCGAGGATTGGTTTTCCAATCGCCTCTTTCTGGCTAATTCCTGTCATTCTCTCCGCACTGCTATTAAAAAGGGTAACTACTCCGTCTTTATTTACTACAATCATCCCATCGTCAGTCGAATTAAAAATCAAGTCATGCTTATAAGCATCATTTTGCACTTTATCAAGCAACTTTTCTTTTTCTTCAATTAACATGGTAACAAGGAAGGCTACACTCCCAGGAATAAGAACTGTATTCTTAGAGCGAGCATCTCTTAATTCACGAAAAACATTTTCATCACCAGTTACCTCAATAATAATATCAACTGTTTCTATATATTTACGCCAATCAATATCTGTAATGATTCCTTCCGTTTTGGCGTGTTTTATCCCTTCCGCCTCTAGATCACGATCAATCACTACTTTAACATCAAGCATAGCTGTTTCTTTTAATATTTTTAATATAGAAGTTCCACCTTTACCGGCCCCTACAATCATAACTGTCTGCAAAAAATCACCTACTCTATATGAATAATGAAGAATATTGCATATCTCTATTTTAATGTGAATATTCCATCTTGACAAATCGGGAGAATAATTTATGATGGCAAAGGAGACCACACTTTCGTTTTGAAGGGATTGCCTATGATTAGAATATTTGCGTTACTTATCTTATTAATACCTGGCTTTTTAGCCGCATACGGTATTAAACTAATGCGGGATATGCTGTTCGGGATACTTCTTTCACCCTTTCCATATCTTTGGCTTCAATTTCTGATGGGTCTATTTCTGTTTGTGGCAGGTTTATCTTTCGTGGCAGGTTTTATCTTTCACAGAGATCGCAAAAAAAATAAAGTACAAGCTCGATTTCAGACACAAAAAAAAGACAAAGCGTAAAAATATGATTACGCTTTGTCTTTTTTATATTTATCCCGAAGTTTAACCGCAATGGTTGGATCATCTGTTATAAACGCTGTACAGTTGATTTGAAACAATCTCTCCATCTCAGCTTCTTTATTGACTGTATACGGCCTCACAGCAATTCCCGACTCTAAGGAAGGACCAATCACCTCATTGGGTACCGCTAAATAATGGGGATGAAACCCTTTCGCTTGAATAGAAGCTGCATATACCCATGGCATATATAGACCTTCTGATAACAAAGGGGCAATCTCGATTTCTGGAGCAAGTCTATAGCAATGAACAATACTGTAATGGTTAAATGAAGAAATTACGATTCGGTCTGAGAGTTCATATTGACGAATTAACTGTATGACTTTTTCCTCCATACCTTCGTAACGAAACACACCATTTTTCAATTCAACATTGCAGGTTAATGTATTAGTCTGTAGCCAGGCGAATACTTCTTCTAATGTAGGAATTGATTGTTGTTTTTCTTTTAAATCAGGAAACAATACTGCTGCATTCAATTTTTTTAATTCTTGAAGTGTATAGTCCTTCACATATCCTTTTCCATTTGTCGTGCGATTCAGCTTTTCATCATGAATGACTACTACTTCACCATCCTTTGAAAGCTGGACATCTAGCTCTACTCCATCTGCATTTGCATATTCCGCTTCCTGAAATGCTATCATCGTGTTCTCAGGAAACTTAGCTGAATAGCCGCGATGTGCAATTACTTCAGTCATAATGCTCGCACCTCCATTATTCAGAGTAAAGTGTATTTCTATCGCTGTAAATCGTACCTTTTATTAAAGTACGAACATGTTTTTTCTGGTTTTTGATTTGTAGTGTCGTTTCTGGATACGCTGCAACTTGTATACTTACTTGACCTTCTCCCTTTGTCTCAAGAAGCTTCATGACGTTTTTTCTTCTTGCCTCTAAAAAGGACACTTCCATCATTTCGTCCTCATATATGGTCTTTAACCGTTGAAATTGCTTGAATTGTGTTTCATTCAGATGCGATTGTAAGTCTTCAAATGATTCGAGTTGCTTTTTAAGCCCCTCCACATAGAACACCTTTTCTTTATACCTCAACAACAACTCAGAAAGCTCATGTTCTAATTCGAAACGATTAAATCCTTCCACTTGAATAAACGTCTTCCTTTCTAGCCTATTACCAAATACAGCAGCACTCACCTTACCCTTCGCCTCAATAGTCCCTCCGATAATTTTACCCTTTTGTTCGTTAGCAATAATATTTCTTCCCTTTATCTTTGCACCTAACGCATAATACCCAATATGAATATCCTCACCCGCTTCTAGCGTACATTCATTAGCATGTTTTAAGAATATATTTTTTGCTGCTTTAATAATGGTTATGTTATTCCCGAATACTCCACCTTTAATAAAAATGTCACCGCTTTCGGATATCACTTCTTTGACCCCACTTATGCCAAGCTCCCCTAGGATTGAAATATCCTGAGTAGCCTTGATACTAAATCCTGCTGAAACCATCCCGTTAATTGTTACACTTCCATCAAATTGTATGTTCCCAGTACCCGTTCCAACATCTCCATTAATGATGAGATGATTCCCAACAGAAATTTTCCCATCTTTGTATTGGACAACTCCATCTACAAGCGCTTTTAAAGTGGTTACGTCGTCCTTTTCTATTTTTTCAACTGTCTTATGGTCATAAAACAAGGGTTTGTCCTTCCCTCTTTTCGGTAGCAATACCTCTCCCAGTACATTTTTTCCAGGAACACCTTCTGTACATGGAGTCTTTTCACCAAGCCATTCCCCAGCTTTCACTTCATCGATAAAATGCAAATCAAAGTAATCTGCTTTTCCGTCTTCGCGAATCGTCGGTTTTCGGTCAGATAATTGAAAGTACCGCACAACTGCATCTGCTCCTGTAAGGGCAGGCTCACCTTTTGCTACGATAAATTCCTTATTGGCAAGCGGTTGCTTTACTACCGTGTCCAATATTCCATTTTTAATTCCATGAACACCTAGTGCTTCCATTATGTCAGCAGTGAATTTCTCACTCTCACTGTGTAATTGCGCTTCTGTTACATGAAGCCGCATCTTTGCAATCATCTTATCTTCACTAATAGAAATAGAAATAAGAGGCTTCCATTCACCGACATGCATCTTCTCGCTTATTGCCTGTTCTAAACTAGCTTTCAACTCTACAAATTTTGTGATCGTAATTCTCGGATGCTCTCGAACAAGCTGATCCAACCGATTTAGTGAAAATCCTTTTTGTAAAACCGTAATAAAGACAGATGCGTTCTCCACTTCCAGTCGTAAATATTCATTGTTTATTAGGTCCATGAATGCCGTCACCCTAATCATAATAGTACTTTAAGTATATATGAAAGATGGATACTTGAATATATATGATCAATCTTCTTCATATAAAAACAAAACTTTGTCCCAACAAGTGATAACTATAAGAGCAATATCATATTTTTTAAGTAAATATATTAAATGTTAGTAGGGATTTTTATGAATGAAAATAATCATCACGCTTATGAGCAACTTTCAAATTCTAACTCAGTCGTCCCCCGTTATATAAAAGCCCCAGTTGAAATCGTTCATTCTAAATTTGACTTTACGATTAATAAAACCATTAAAATTAGCGAAAGGACAAGCAAAATATTAGATATTAACTGGACTACCCTTCACCCTGAATATCAAATAAACCTAGTAGCCAATCGACTTTGGATTTCTGGTAAACTTCATGCTGAAATTACCTATACCAAACTAAACAATTCTAACATCCACATGGAAAATCTTCTTATTCCGTGGAAAAAAACATGTCAATTAGAATATACGTACCCTCCAATGATTCCTTTGAGCAATGAAAAAACACAGTATGATTTCATTAACCAAGACCAACAAACAGAACCTTCGACTCACTTTGAGCAATCGATTTATCAAAATGAAGCTCCCATATTGGAAATCATCTCTACCAAAATTATTACAACAAAAAATATAAAAGAAGAGGATACTAACTCCATTCTATTCTTGGATCTATATTGTGAAAAACAGTTCAGAATATGGCAAAATCAAATAATAAAACTCTAACCAGAAGGAACTGTTGTTATGGTTCCTTCTGTGTGATGCACGAAACATAATCAGGCTAAAACCCCTGTCTATTCGTCCATACATCGGGACAAGCGAATCATACACTAATCATGTATAACAAGCATCAGAAAGGGGAAAGTTTACATGTCATTTTTTGAACATCATGATTCTCACGGAAAAAAGAAAGTTGTAAAATCATCATCTGTTCAACAAGAGGTAAGTAACACACCTGTAACACCAGAGGTAGTAAATTCTTATCCTTTTATGAAAGTTCCTGTTGTATTAGGAGAAACAACTGTACAAATCGACCTTGATTCTATTATTGAGTTTCCTGAGCCGGTATTAGAAATCAAAAAAATTAAAAAAAACCTAAAGCTAGTACAATGTCGGCTATTGCTACCAACAAACAAGCTATTCTTAAAGGGATTTGTTAGAAAAAACATTCAATATGCAACACCTAAAGCAGGAGGGAAAGATTTTGTCTCTTCAAGCATTCACTCCTTAACGGTCGATGTCCCATTTCAAGCAGTCACACAAATAGACTTTTTAAGCAAACCTGCTTTTAAAGCTGGTCCTAAAACGACTGAGTTCGAGTATTTTATGTCTTCCCCACTACCTCATGGATATGCTTCCAAAGAAAAATTGCTTTCAGCTGACCTCTCGGAATACAACCAAATTAGCGGTGAGGTTTTTAACGAGCTGCCTTATTGCGAATTAATCGCAAGTCATTTTATTGAAATGGATGAAGCCCTAAATAGAAAAATGGGAACGGTTTTTGGCCCAGAGGGAGAAATCTGTGCACCATTTGAAGAAGGAACCTTCACAAAAATTGAAGAAAAAATGGTTGTTGAATTGACATTAAAGGTACTACAAAATCAACAGGTTAAAATGCAGAAACATGTATGTAAACAAGACGAAGATATGGATAACCACCATCATTATTAACAATCCCATAAATCACACAAAACCCAATGAACACTTGTGTCATTGGGTTTTAATTTTCCTTATAAATAATTAATACTGAATGATGGCTTTATTTTCCTTCTAACTCTTTCAAGAAGCCTTATGTTCTAAACGCAGCTTATCAGCAACCATTGCGATAAATTCTGAATTTGTTGGTTTTGCTTTTGACATGCTCACTGTATAACCGAAAAGACTCGAAATGCTATCGATATTCCCTCGGCTCCAAGCTACCTCAATCGCATGACGAATGGCACGTTCAACACGGCTAGCCGTAGTATTATATTTCTTCGCAATATCAGGATACAACACCTTCGTAATTGAACCAAGTAGTTCAATATCGTTGTAAACCATAGAAATAGCTTCACGTAAATATAAATACCCCTTAATATGAGCTGGTACACCAATTTCATGGATGATGCTAGTAATACTTGCATCCAAATTTTTCGGCTTTGATTCCATTTGTTGACGATACATCGGACTAGTTGTTAACGGTGAAGTCGTTCTCATGACAGCGCTTGTTTTTCCACTCACTTGACGANTTTTTCGGCTTTGATTCCATTTGTTGACGATACATCGGACTAGTTGTTAACGGTGAAGTCGTTCTCATGACAGCGCTTGTTTTTCCACTCACTTGAGGAATATGATTTCCTAAATTCTCTAAATCAAATGGTTTTAAGATAAAGTAAGAAGCTCCCAGTTCTACCGCTTTCTTAGTAACGTCCTCTTGACCGAATGCTGTAAGCATAATAACGTTCGGCATCGGAGACTTTCGAGTTTCACGCAACTTTTCAAGAACCGCTAGCCCGTCTAGGTGTGGCATAATGATATCTAAAACAAGAACATCAGGAGACACTTTTTCTAATAAATCCAGACATTCTTGACCATTATGAGCTGAACCAACGACTTCCATATCTTCTTGGGACACTAAATAGTCCTTAAGTAAGCCAACTAGCTCTCTATTATCATCAACTACACATACTTTTATCTTTTTCACTACATGTTTCCTCCTCGAAAGTATTCTCACCTGAACAATTATCTATATATATAATCTCCTAACCAATTCGACAATGCAACAGTAAATCCTTTTCTTTTTTGAAAAAATCTAAAAAAATGGTATAAATCTCTATTTTTCTTCGGTTTTCGCCTGTATTCGACTTATTCTGTACTTTTGTCGAAAAATCTTTATTTTGATTAAAAAAAGGGAGAGGCTAAAGCCTCCACCTTAACTCGCCTTTTCTCTTGGTTTTTCGTAAATATCAATACCAGCTTCATTTAGCATCCATTCGATATGAACGCCATAGCCTGATGTAGGGTCATTGACGAACACATGTGTTACGGCTCCAACCACCTTATCATCCTGTATGATCGGACTTCCACTCATTCCTTGAACAATCCCACCTGTTTTTTCAAGTAACTCTGGGTCAGTTACCTTAATCACCATTCCTTTTGTAGCCGGAAACTTTTGTGGAATCGTGCTTACAATTTCGATATCAAATAATTTTACTTGATCATTGTCTACAACCGTTAGTATCTTAGCCGGACCCTCTTTAACCTGATGCGAGAGGGCTATTGGAAGTGCTTTATCCATTATTCCATTGCTAATTTCTTTTGAAAGCTTACCAAAAATTCCGAAAGGGCTATTTCTTTGAATGTCACCAATAACTTCTTTATCAGAAGAGAAACGGGCTAGTTTTTCACCTGGATCTCCATTGCTTCCTTTTTCAATAGACGTGACTGTTGAACGAACAATTTGACCATCCTCAACTACGATAGGCTTTTTCGTGTCCATGTCCGAAATAACATGTCCTAAGGCACCATACTTTTTCGATTCCGGATGATAAAAAGTCATTGTTCCAATACCAGCCGCCGAGTCACGAATATATAAGCCGAGTTTAAAATTCTCTTCTCCCGTTTCCTTTAATGGCAAAAGCTTCGTATCAATTTTGCCATCTTCTCTGCTTACTTCAATATTTAATGGTTCACCCTTTTGTCCTGCTGTTTGAACAAATGGTGCTACATCTGACATCTTTTCGATTTTTTGACCATTAATCTTTGTAATAATGTCGCCTACTTTAATTCCTGCAATTTCACCTGGAGATTTCTTACCTTCTGCTGTATTTACTTGATGGTGACCAACGACAAGGACTCCTACCGTATTAAGTTTCACACCGATAGACTGTCCACCTGGAATGACTTTAAAATCCTTTAATACGTCTACATCGACCTTTTTAATGGGGAAACCTGCTAGTTCAAGCAGCATTTCATCTTTCCCATATTTCTTTGCTTGTAATGACACGGTTTGATCATCTTGTTGAATAGAAAGAGTTGAATTTGCTGTGACGGCAGCAGATACAGGAGTAGATTTTTGTAAAATAAGGTTTTCGCCTTCAAACAGGGTAACGCTTTTGGGGATACTAAGGTAATCTTGAAACGGTTTTGAAAATCCTATGGCAACTAATGAAACAAGGAGAATTCCACCAATTATTTTTCTAAGAAGTTCATGCCTCAACATCTTTCACTCTCCTCGCTTCTAGTCCACACACACTTTTTTCTTCTTTATGGCTACATCTTTAATTTTGCCTGCTTGAGTCGCATTTATAACCTTTTCCGTTATAAAAAAAGCTACCCGTTATGGATAGCTTTTCAAGTTACCTTCATTTCCTTTGCTAAATGGAGTAATTCTTTCGCATGCTCACGGGTCAAATCGGTAATTTCTACTCCAGATATCATTCGACCGATTTCTTTTACCTTATCTGGCTCTGATAATGATTGGACTGAAGTTTTCGTTCTTCCTTTTTGAGTAATCTTTGAAATATAAAGATGGGTATCAGCCATAGCTGCCACTTGAGGCAAATGGGAAATACAAAGTACCTGAGATGAAACAGCTACTTTATAAATCTTTTCTGCAATGGCTTGCGCTACACGTCCTGACACTCCTGTATCCACTTCGTCAAAAATAATAGAAGTAACACCTTGATGTTTAGAGAAGATGCTTTTTAAAGCTAACATCATTCTCGATAACTCTCCACCAGATGCTACCTTGGATAAAGGCTTTAATGGTTCACCTGGATTTGTTGAGATAAAGAATTCGATGTGATCACATCCTGTATGTGTGAACAAATCATAATCCGAGTGAAAACGCACTTCAAATACTGTTTTATCCATATATAGTTCTTTTAATTCACGGTGTATTGATTTTGTTAGTTTCTCTGCAAACTGCAACCTTGTGGAGGTCAACTCTTTCGCTTCGAGCACTAAATCTTTCTTTATCGCCGCAAGTTCTTTGCTTAATGCATTGATATGCGTCTCTTTATTTTGTAGCGTTTCTATCTCTTCTTCTATTTTAGCTGAGTATTCTATGATCTCTTCAATCGTTTTTCCATATTTTCTCTTTAACTGATTTATTTCGTTTAGTCTGCTTTCAATATCGTGCAAACGTTCTGGGTTAAACTCAAGACTGTCCATTTTACTTCTTAGCTCTCTAGCGACGTCCTCTAAGGCGTAGTAACTAGTCGAAACCGTATCAGCTAACCCTTGATATTGTTGATCCACACTTGAAACATCTTCTAAATGACTCATCAAAAGGCCAATCCAATCCAATCCCCTTTGGTCTCCTTGAAGCACAGAGTAGCTATTAGAAAGGCCCTCATAAACCTTTTCAAAATTAGACAATCGTTTCTTTTCTTCAAGTAATTGGTCATCTTCATTAATCACTAACTGCGCTTTTTGAATTTCATCAAATTGAAATTGAATCAGATCCAGCCGATGAGCCATTTTCTGTTCATTTTCACTCAAACTTTTTAACCTTTTGGAGGTCTGCTCATAGCTTCGATATAATTTCGAATACTCTTCTAGTTGCCTTGATATTACTTTTGCCCCGAATTGGTCTAAAAGCCTTTGATGCTTAGCTTCCTCCATTAATTCTTGATGCTCATGTTGTCCATGAATATCAATTAATGTCGACCCTATTTCACGTAAGGTAGATATCGTGACCAGTTTGCCGTTTATACGACAAACACTTTTACCCGATTGCGATATATCTCTTCTTAAAATAAGCATTCCCTCTTCAATCTCTATTCCAAACTCTTCAGCTTTTTGGTAGCTCGGATGCGTCAAACTCTCTAATTGGAAAAGCCCTTCAATTTCAGCTTTTTCTTCTCCATGTCGAACAAATTCTGACGAACCTCTTCCCCCGACAAGAAGATGAACAGCATCAATTATAATCGATTTACCTGCTCCTGTTTCACCTGTCAAAACTGTCAAACCCTTTGTAAATGACACAGTTAGGTTTTCAATTATTGCAAAATTTTTAATCGACAACTCGGTTAACAACTGGTTTCACCTCTATTTAGAGCATTTCAAGGAATCGATTGGAAATCGTAATCGTTTCTTCTTCTTTTCTACAAATAATGAGAATCGTATCATCTCCACAAATCGTTCCTAAAATCTCTTCCCAATCTAAGTTATCAATCAGTGCACCAATGGCCATGGCATTACCTGGTAATGTTTTCATAACAAGTAAGTGACCTGCACTATCAATTCGAACGAAGGCATCCATTAAATTTCTCTTTAATTTTTGAAGAGGATTAAAACGTTGATCGGCAGGAAGACTATATTTGTATCTCCCATCCATAAGCGGAACTTTTACCAAGTGTAATTCTTTAATATCTCTCGAAATGGTTGCTTGTGTTACGTTAAATCCAGCAAACTTTAGTTCATCAACTAATTCATCTTGTGTCTCAATATCATTGCTAGTAATGATTTCTCTAATTTTAATATGACGTTGGCCTTTATTCATGTACTCACCCCTAATTGCTTTCAAAAACTCTGTAATATTTTGTTATATTTTTTCAACTTTTGTAGTATATATGTATAAATATACATCCTTTTGCTTATCCCGTCAAAGTATACCTACAAAAAAAAGAAGAACAAGCATGACGCTTATTCTTCTACATTCCCCTTTGATTTTAATACTTCATGAGCTTCTGAAACAATTTGGCTTGGCTTCTTAGAAAGATGGTTGTTCCCTTCCTCCTTTTCACCTTCCCAGCCTAAATGGAGTAAAAACTCAATATTGCCATCCCCACCAGTGATTGGTGAGAACGATAGATTTTTGACATCATAACCAAGAGATAAAGAAAGGTTGATGATTTTATTTATGACCGCTTCATGAACCTTTGGATCCCTTACGATTCCCTTTTTCCCTACCTCTTCTCTACCAGCCTCAAATTGTGGTTTGACCAATGCGATAATATCGCTGTTTTGGACTAGGAGGGTTTTTAACACAGGGAGAATAAGCTTTAATGATATAAACGAAACATCTATTGAAGCAAAATTCGGCATCTCTCCAGTCAGATCAGCAGGTGTCACATAACGAAAGTTTGTCCGTTCCATGACGATAACTCGATCATCTTGCCTCAACTTCCATGCTAACTGATTATATCCTACATCTAAGGCATAAGATTGTTTAGCCCCATTCTGTAAGGCACAGTCTGTAAATCCACCGGTGGAAGCACCAATATCTAACAAAACCTTGCCTTCAACATGTACATCAAATTCCTTCAAGGCTTTTTCTAACTTTAAGCCACCCCTACTCACATAAGGCATGACATTTCCTTTAATCATTAGTGGCAGATCGCTACTTATTTTTTCACCAGGTTTATCCAATCGGTTTTCATTGCTATATACGAGCCCTGCCATAACCGCTCGTTTTGCTTTTTCTCTTGTTTCTATTAACCCGCGTTCAACTAGCAGGACATCAATTCGTTCTTTTTTACTTTTCATAGTAATGAACCCTTTTTTCCTTTAATCTTTGTAAGTTCGATTACCTTTCGAATCGTTGAATCCACAGTCAAGTCTATTTCTTTCAATAACTCATCAACACTTCCATGCTCAATAAACTGATCTGGAATTCCCATTCTATCAACCACTGCATCAAAATAACGATTTTCAGATGCAAACTCTAAAACAGAACTTCCAAATCCACCTTGAAGAACGGCTTCTTCAATTGTTAACACAGGCTGTTTCCGTTCAAACAGCTCTGTGAGCATCTGATGGTCTAACGGTTTAATAAATCGCGCATTGACAACCTTCACACGAATCCCCTGTTGTTCTAGATGATTTGCTGCCTCTAACGCCATTGGAATCGTTGTCCCAAAAGTTAAAATAGCCACATCTTCACCTTCTTTTAACACTTCCCAAGTACCAATTGGAATCGTCTTAAGATTCTCATCCAATGGAACTCCCACTCCATTTCCTCGAGGGAATCTCATGGCAATCGGTCCATCATCATACTTTAAAGCTGTATTAACCATATGTTGCCCTTCGTTTTCATCTTTCGGCATCATCAGCACCATGTTTGGCACATGTCTCATAAAGGCAATATCAAATACTCCTTGATGAGTTTCTCCATCAGCACCTACAAGTCCTGAACGATCAATACCAATAAAAACATTTAAATTTTGACGGCAAATATCATGAACTACTTGGTCATAAGCCCGTTGCAGGAAGGTTGAATAAATCGCTAAAAACGGCTTCATCTTTTGGGTTGCGAGTCCTGCAGCTACGGTTGCAGCATGCTGTTCAGCAATTCCCACATCAAACATACGATCAGGGAATTCACTTGCAAATCCCTCAAGCTTGGAACCAACAGGCATCGCAGGGGTGATTGCAACGATTCTCTCATCTTCTCGTGCCAGTTTTCGAACCGTTTCACTAACCAGTTTACTCCATGCTGGCGGAGGAGTTTCAGCCGGTTTTGGAAAAGCTCCTGTTTCAATTTTATACGGTCCCGTTCCGTGCCAAGTACCCACTACATCACTTTCTGCAGGATGATACCCCTTTCCTTTTTTAGTGATCACGTGTAAAAGAACCGGTCCTTCAGTCTTTTTTGCGTATGCTAAGTTTTCAAATAGTTCATCATAATTATGACCATCTACTGGTCCTAAATACGTAAAGCCCATCTCTTCAAAAAACATACCTGAAACCAACAAATACTTCAGGCTATCTTTTATCCGCTCAGCGGTTGTTGCTAATTTCCCTCCAACAGCAGGAATTTTCTTTAGCAAATACTCTAGTTCATCTTTCGCCCAATGATATTTCCCAGCCGTTCGTAATCGGCCTAATATACTGTGAAGGGCTCCTACATTAGGGGCAATGCTCATCTCATTGTCATTTAAGACAACGATAAGATTCTTCTTTTCATGACCTATGTGATTTAATGCCTCTAGTGCCATTCCACCAGTTAACGCACCATCACCAATTACAGGGACAACAAAAGATTTCTCCTTTTTTAAATCCCTTGCGATCGCCATACCCATAGCAGCGGATAAAGAGGTAGAACTATGCCCTGTTTCCCATACATCATGTTCACTTTCAATCATTTTTGGAAATCCACATAAGCCTTTATATTGTCTTAATGTGTCAAACTCACTTGCTCTACCGGTTAAAATTTTATGGACATATGATTGGTGACCAACATCCCATAAAATTTTATCTTTTGGACTTGAAAAGCAGGTATGAAGAGCAATCGTCAGCTCTACCACTCCTAAATTCGGTCCAATATGACCACCTGTAACTGATAATTTTTCTATTAAAAATTGTCTGATGTCTTCACTTAATTCTTGTAGTTGTTGTTGAGAAAGCCCTTTTAAGAACGAAGGGTCTTTAATTGATAACAGATCCACTAGTAGGACCACTCACTTTCATCTCTTAATTGTTGCTAATCTTTTGTTAGCTGTATACACAAAGAGTAACGTATTACAGACATTTTTCCAAATGTTTTCCGTTCATACTCTCATTTAATGATTTCGATTAGCTACTAAATCCGTGATTTCTTTAAGAATCTCCGTTTCCAGTTCCATGCTATTTAGGGCATCCTTTGCGAGCGTAATATGCTCTATTAGTGATTGCCTTGCTCCCTCCATCGTCAGCAACGATGGATATGTGCTCTTATTGTTTTGTTCGTCACTGCCCACTTTCTTCCCAATGATTTCTTCATCACCTTCAAGGTCTAGAATATCATCCCTAATTTGAAAGGCTAAACCTAAATGGTGAGCAAAGGTAGCAAACTTTTCTAATTGTTGAGTATTTGCTCCGGCAATCATCGCTCCAGCAACCACACTATAAGCCAGTAACTTCCCTGTCTTATGGATGTGAATGTATTGAAGTTCATCAAGACTTAAGTCTTTCCCTTCCCCATCCATATCGGCTACTTGTCCACCTACCATTCCTTCGGCACCTGATGCTTTTGCTAAGTCAGAAATAAGTTGGATTTTCACTTCAGCCGGAATATTCTGGGAAGATACACTCGAAATTACTTGGAAGCTGTACGTTAAAAGGGCGTCACCAGCAAGAATAGCATATGCTTCTCCAAACACCTTATGATTCGTAGGCTTTCCTCTTCGTAAGTCATCGTTATCCATGCTTGGAAGATCATCATGAATTAAAGAATACGTATGGATCATTTCTATTGCGGCAGCTGCTTCTAAACCTAATTCTCCCTTCTTCCCAAACGCTTCTAAGGTGGCGAATAATAATAATGGACGAATACGTTTGCCACCTGCCTCTAACGAATAGAGCATCGCTTCCTTAATTAGTGAAGGTGCAGTTAATTTACTAACAGATTCATTTAAATACGCTTCCACTAGCTCTTTATATTTTTTAGAAAAGGAGGTAAATCCCACTTTCTTCACTTCTATTCCTCCTCTTGAATAGAGAAGGTTTCCTTCTTCCCATTCTCGGTAAGAATTTCTGTTAGCTGCTCCTCTACATTGCGAAGCTTATCGTGACAAAGCTTCGAGAGCTCCATACCTTTTTTATAAATAGAAATGGCCTCTTCTAGAGGTACATCACCTTCTTCTAGTTGTTCAACGATATCTTCAAGCTGCTGCATTGCTTCTTCAAAGCTTACTTTCGTTTCTTTACTCATTTTTTTGATCCTTCCCCTCGATCTCTAACACTTCACAAGTGATAGAACCATCTACAAGTGTTATTTTAATATTATCATTAAGTTGGATTTGGTCTGTACTTTTTACTAAGTGATTTTCTTTATCGTAGACGAGGCTATATCCTCGATCCATAATTTTTAAAGGGCTTAATGCATCCAATGCCATATTCACTCTTTGATGTTCTTTTTTCTTTGCTAAAAGAAGGTTTGCAAAGGCACGGTTTAATGCCTTTTCGGTCTTTGTTTGCTGCTGAACGGCTGTTTGAAGAAGTGTATTCAAATTATTTCTTTCAAGTCTTCGTTTCGTACGAATATACTCTTCATTTCTATTTAAGAATAAAGCTTGTGCTGCTCTCTGTAATAATTCTGTCGACTTATCAACCTGCTCTAACTTTTGTTCATACAATCTTTGTGGATACTTAAAGGCGTATGATTTACTCAAGCGATCATATCGCTGTGCTTGTACATTTATCTTTTCTTTAATTTTTCGAATAATCCTTGTTTGTCTTGTTAACACTCTTTCAATTAATTCATCAATATGTGGGACAGCGAGCTCTGCGGCACCCGTAGGAGTCGGTGCTCGAAGATCTGCTACATAATCAGCAATGGTTGTGTCTGTTTCATGACCAACAGCAGATATAATCGGTATTCTGGATGCAAAAATGGCCCTTGCCACTATTTCCTCATTAAACGACCATAGTTCCTCGATTGAACCCCCACCGCGTCCAACAATCAATACCTCAATCTCATGTAATTGATTTGCTTGTTCAATTGCCTTTACAATAGATGTAGCTCCTTGTTCTCCTTGAACAAGGGCAGGAATGACCATTATATTAGCAATCGGATATCTTCTTTTAAGGGTCGTTAGAATATCTCGTATCGCTGCTCCCGTAGGGGAGGTAATTACCCCAACGGTGTGGGGGTATTTTGGCAGAGGTTTTTTATGTTCCTTTGAAAATAACCCTTGTTTTAATAGTTTTTCTTTTAGCTGTTCAAAAGCTAAATAAAGATCGCCAATTCCATCGGGCTGCATCTCTTTTATGTACATTTGATACTGACCACTTTGTTCGTATACGGTGATATCACCTTTCACTAACACTTTCATTCCATTTTCTGGTCTAAATTTAATGGATTTATTGAAGCTTGAGAACATGACGGCAAGGATTCTTGCCTTTTCGTCTTTTAATGTAAAGTACATATGTCCACTGGAGTGCTGTTTAAAGTTTGAAATTTCCCCTTTTACGTACATATCCTGTAAATGTGGATCAGCGTCAAATTTTCTTTTTATATATTTGGTTAAGGCAGTTATTGTTACATATTGCTTTTCTTCCATTTAGTACTCCTTTATCAGCAAAGGTATGGATCACGCAAAAAAACAGTCCTATCTAATTATAAGGATAAATCACTTTTCAGTCACGTCATGAAGATTTGGAAAAGGGATTACCTATAAAAAAGGGCTGTTTTTTGTGAAAATCTATCCTTGAATAGCTTTTCGCGCGGCTTTGACTGTGTTATACATGAGCATAGTAATGGTCATGGGACCGACTCCACCTGGTACTGGGGTAACATAGGAGGCCTTTTCTTTTACTTGATGGTAAGCAACATCACCACAGAGCTTCCCTTCTTCGTTTCTGTTGATTCCAACATCAATGACTACAGCCTCTTGTTTTACATAGTCGGCAGTTATAAAATTAGCTCTCCCTACAGCAGCAATTAAAATATCTGCTTGATTCGTGAATGATGCTAAATCATGAGTCTTTGAATGGCAGTAAGTAACCGTAGCATCACGGTTTAATAGCATTTGCCCTAGGGGTTTTCCGACGATATTGCTTCGTCCCACAATCACCACATGCTTTCCAGATAGAGAAATAGCATTATCTTCGAGCATCTCAATCACACCTGAGGGGGTGCATGGCATCAAAGCATCTTGTCCTATAACCATCTTTCCCACATTAATCGGATGAAAACCATCAACGTCTTTCATCGGTGTAATTGCATTAATGATTTCGTCTTCATCCAAATGTTCTGGAAGTGGAAGTTGTACTAATATCCCATGTATATCTTTACTCTCATTAAGCTCATATATTTTAGTTAGCAAAATGTCTTGAGTAACAGTTGAGTCAAATGTAATAAGCTCCGAATATATTCCAAGCTCCTTACATGCTTTCTGTTTGTTAGTCACATATGTACGTGATGCATCATCATCGCCAACTAAAATGACCGCTAAG
Organism: Robertmurraya sp. GLU-23; assembly: GCF_052983275.1. Taxonomy (NCBI): domain Bacteria; kingdom Bacillati; phylum Bacillota; class Bacilli; order Caryophanales; family Bacillaceae; genus Robertmurraya; species Robertmurraya sp. GLU-23. The sequence goes on along the minus strand of NZ_JBRKCV010000001.1, from coordinate 361,600 downwards.
CCTGGTACAACTCCCGCTTTTTTAAGGTCCTGAACGTCTGCCTGGATTTCTCTTCTCTTTTTTCTACTTAATTCTTTCCCATCAATTGTATGAGCTGTCACAACGATTCCCCCTTTTCAGCAAAACGGAATTACTGCTTTTCTGTTTGTTGCTTTATTTTAGAGAGAACTCCGTTTACAAATCGACTAGCATGCTCATCTCCGAAAACTTTCGCAATCTCAATCGCTTCATCAATAACAACGTTTGCAGGTACTTCTTCTTTCAAGTATACAAGTTCGTAAACAGCCAGTCTTAACAGGTTCCGATCCACTGGCGCAATTCGCTCGATTGTCCATTTTTCTAAATGCTCTTTAATCATTTCATCTATCTGACTTTTGTGTTCCACAACCCCACCAACTAAATCAGAGAGGTAGTCATCTCCACGCTCTTCTTCTAATACATGAAGAATCGCTTCCTTTGGATTTGCTTCACTCATGTCAATTTGAAACAATGCTTGTAACGCCTTTTCTCTTGCCGTTCTTCTTTTCATCTATCCTAAACTCCTTTATTGGTTGAGATACCTAATCATCAATATGATCATAGCATAATAACTCATCATACATGAAATACTCGAAAGAAAAAAGAGCCAAAGACATTTTTGTTGTCCTTGACTCTTTAGAGTGAATAAATTACAGCTCTTGTTCTTGTTCAACCTCTTGCTTCGTACTTTCAAATTGAATACCAACGATATGCACGTTTACTTCCTTAGCATCAAGTGCAGTCATATTCAAAAGCGCTTGTCGAATATTATCTTGAACCTTTTGAGCAACAGTTGGAATGGAAACACCAAACTTCATTAAGCAATACACATCCACTTTAATTCCGTCTTCTCCAAGCTCCACCTTAACACCCTTGCCATGATTTTTCTTACCTAATCGCTCAACGACACCTAATGCAAAGTTTCCTCTCATTTGAGAAACTCCTTCTACTTCAGACGCAGCAATTCCAGCGATTACTTCAATGACTTCAGGTGCAATCTCTACTTTCCCAAGACCAGAGTTTCCTGGATTCATTTCCAAGATGTTATTTTCGCTCATTCAAAGCACCTCCAACATTATTTTCCTGTTTCCATTAAATCATACATTTCAAGAAATTTCGTGTTAAAGTCTCCTTCAACAAACTTTTCATGATTCAAGAGTTTTAAGTGGAATGGAATCGTTGTATGAATTCCTTCTATGACAAATTCACTTAACGCTCTTTTCATGCGTGCGATTGCTTCTTCTCTAGTACTTCCGTAAGTAATCAGCTTCGCAATCATGCTGTCATAGTATGGAGGAATCGTATAACCAGGATATGCAGCTGAATCCACACGAACTCCTAAACCTCCTGGAGGAAGATACATTTCTATTTTACCAGGAGAAGGCATGAATTTCTTCATTGGATTTTCTGCGTTAATTCTGCATTCAATCGCCCACCCATTAAACATAACTTCTTCTTGGGTTAAACTAAGCTTGTCACCAGATGCCACTTTAATTTGTTCCTTAATAAGATCTACACCAGTTACCATCTCTGTGACAGGATGTTCTACTTGGATGCGAGTATTCATTTCCATAAAATAAAACTTACGGTTTTGATAATCATAAATAAATTCTACTGTACCTGCACCAGAATAATCAACCGCTAGTGCTGCCTTAACGGCCGCTGTTCCCATTTCATGTCTTACTTCTCCGTCTAAGGCTGGAGATGGCGTTTCCTCAAGAAGCTTTTGAAGTCTTCTTTGGATGGAGCAGTCTCTTTCCCCTAAATGGATGGCATGACCATGATTATCTGCAAGTACTTGTATCTCAACATGTCGGAACTCTTCAATAAACTTTTCGATATATACCCCAGGGTTACCAAAAGCAGTTAATGCTTCTTGTTGAGTAATATTAATCCCTTTGATTAGCTCACTCTCCGTTCGGGCCACACGAATCCCTTTTCCGCCCCCACCAGCAGTCGCTTTTATTATAACTGGGTAACCAATTTTATTTGCCAATTCAATGGCTTCTTCATCGTCCTTAATGATTCCTTGGGATCCAGGAACAATGGGAACTCCTGCTTGTTTCATCGTTTCACGAGCAACGTCCTTTGTTCCCATCTTAGAGATGGCTTCAGGAGATGGTCCAACAAAAGTGATATTCACATCTCTACAAAGATCAGCAAAGTCAGCATTTTCAGCTAAGAAACCATAACCAGGATGAATTGCGTCACAGCTAGTTAGCTTAGCTACACTAATGATATTAGTAAAATTTAAGTAGCTGTCCTTTGATGCCGTTGGTCCAATGCAATATGCTTCGTCTGCAAGCTGAACATGTAAAGATTCACGGTCCGCTTCAGAATATACAGCAACAGATTCAATTCCAAGCTCACGACAAGCTCGAATAATCCGAACGGCGATTTCTCCTCGGTTCGCAATTAATAACTTTTTTATCATAGCAGACAGCTCCTTACTCTGGCTTAACTAAAAATAACGGTTGACCATACTCCACTAACTGTCCGTCTTTTACAAGTATTTCAACAATTTCTCCGTTAACTTCAGCTTCAATTTCATTAAATAACTTCATTGCTTCTACGATACAAACCACTGAATCGCTTGAAACCTTTGAGCCAACCTTAACATACACATCAGCGTCAGGTGAAGGTGATTGATAGAAAGTCCCAACCATCGGTGACGTGATTTTATGTAAGTTTGCAGTATCAGCAGCGGGTGTTTGTGCTGGTTGTGTTTGAGGTGCGATTGGCTCCTCTTGCTTTACCTCTACAGCAGCCACTGGTGCTGGTGTTCTTTCAGCAACGACTACAGGTGCTGGGGTAACTTGTTCCTTTACAGTAACTGTTCCAACAGCCGCATTCTTTTTCATTTTAATTTTTGCACCTTCATATTCATAAACAAATTCATCTAGACTTGATTGATCTACAAGTTTTATTAACTCTCTAATTTCTTGAACCTTTAACATCATACTCACCTCTAATTTACTTTTTAGCACTAGATACTAATATCATACGATAAGACCTCATAGAAGTTCAACCTTTATTCCTCTATATACATATTCGACAAAAGACCACGTTTTCATTTTTGAAATATTAGATTTTTTTAAATTTCACATACATATTCCCCTCCCGTGACTAAAGTTTGTAATAAATTAGGCCTATTTGAATAAAAAACGGAAAGCGCTCAGGCTTTCCGTTTTTCTATTATTTACTTATTTGAAATTGTACCACTGGCTTCAGCCCGCTTAATTCAGAGCGTACTAACTTTAAGATTTCATTTGCAGCTGCTGGTGAGTGGCTTTTTGCTTTTACAGTGACGCGAACTTCATCATCGCTTACTCTTACTAAAGCATCTTCATAGTCCATCGCTACAATCATTGTTTCAAGATACGCTTCTTTTTGAGTCACATCATTTAATTCTTTAATTTTATCAAGAGCTGCATTAATGTCTTCCGTTGGTAGATCCGTTGAAGCAACAGTCGTTTCTAGCTCTTCTTTTAATTTACTTCTCTCTTCATCTAGCTCTAAGCGTAGTGCTTCAAACATTTCATCGTTAGCAGTACTAGAAATGACAGTTTCCCCAGATTCTGATTTATTTTCTCCACTTACTGTTGAATCTTCCTCTGCTTCTTTTTCTACCGTAGCCATATTATTCATTTGCTGTTCTGGAGAAGTAATGTAATATACCGATAATACAACAACTAAGCTAAGCATTGTTAATAACCAAACCGTTTGTTTTTTCAATAACATCTATAAATCCCCCTTTTATTTTTTAGGCATAACAGATACTCTGTGAACCGGTACATCTAATAGTTTGGTAACGGATTCAAGTATCCATTTTTTCACTTGTATATTATCAGCTCCCTTTGCAATTACGATGACGCCACGAATAGCTGGCTTCTTCGTTTCTATTACAATAGGAACCTCTTTTTCCCCATCTCGGATAATAACTAACTGTTCATCCTTTGATTGGTCTTCGACTGTTCTTTGCCCACCCTCACGGTCAACCTCTTCGGTTTTCTGGGACTGAACAACCACATTTTTTTCTAGAATTTTTTTCTCAGTCGCGTCGACATTTACTGCTACAATGACTTCTCCAACGCCGACAATTCCCTCAAGTGTTTCCTTTAATTGATTTTCATAATGATCTTCATAGGCGGCAATGATTTCATTCCCATCTATTTTTTTCTGTCCAAATGTTTCAACGTCTTCGCTTGATTCATCGGCATTTGCTCCCGTTTCCACAGCTGAAGAACTTGGATTTGGATTTATTAGCAAATTGCTTGCTAACATAATGGCGGCTCCAATTAATAAGACGATTAAGAAGTATTGATATTTACTAGATTTTTTTTCAGGAGGGCTATCTTTACTAAATAGTTTTTTTAGGAATGTAATTGGCCCTTTATCTTGGTTAGGTTCTTTATCTTTTTCTGTATCATTTTCCACTTATTTGTTCCCCCCTTCTATGAAGATTTCAACAGCGTCTTTGTTTACATCCCATTTTTCAGAGAGAAGTGAAGACATTTCCTCGTTTTGTTCACTTACCGACTTAGATGGTAGAGGTGAGTTCGTATCAATATCAACCATTTGTACGACTTCTACTACATCCTCCGTTGTTGATTCTCGTAATGTAACAGATATCTCTTGAAGATTGTCTGGGAAGGTCGCGCTGCTCGTTTCATCCACTGATAAATCGATACTAGCAATCTCTAAACCGTACTGTTCCATCAACTCCTCTTCAACGTCCTTTTTTAATTGGACAGCCACTTCTTCTAAAGCATATGCATCAAAAGAGGCTTGTATTTCTTTTTTCTTCAATTCTATTGAATTTTCTATATTTTTTTCTGAAATGGAGTCTACTTGGGTTATAGAGGAGAGACTCTCCTCGAAATCACTAGATAATATTTTCAGAACGGGTGAAAGAATAATTGCTATTAGCAATAATCCAGTAACCATCCTGGTGTATTTTTGCATATTCGAATTTGGAAGCAGCATATCAACAACTGTTGCCAGCAAGACGAAAAGGATAATATTTGTGATCCAATCTTTTAGAAAATCCATTCCAACCCTCCTAACGGACCATCATCGTAAGGTTTCCAGCTGCAATGACAACGGTTAAACTTAAAAAAAACATCATAGATACGATAGCTAAAGCAGCAAACACGAAAACAATACTTTTACTAATGATTTCTAAACAAGCGATAACAGGTCCTCCTCCTAGAGGCTGTAAAACGGCAGCTGCAAACTTATAAATAAAGGCAATCATTAATATCTTGATCGCTGGAAAAGCGACAATTAATAGCAAAATGGCTACCCCTGCAATTCCAACGGTATTTTTCAGTAAAAGAGAAGCACTAATCACCGTGTCAGTGGCATCTGTAAACATTCGTCCAATAACTGGGATAAAATTACCGGTAATGAATTTCGCTGTTCGAATCGTAATACCATCTGTCACAGCAGCTGAAGCTCCTTGGACACTTAGAACACCAAGGAAAACGGTCAGGAAGATCCCGAGTAATCCAATGCTCCAATTTCTTAACAGATTGCCCAATTGAGTCACTTTGTGATGCTCTGATAAAATACTCACAATGCTAAGTACAGCTCCTAAAAACAGAAGTGGTAAAACCACATATTGTATAAACATTCCACTGCTATTCATAAGGAATAAAATCACTGGATGGAAAAAGGCTGCAGATACAAGCCCCCCCGACGAGGCAATCAATGCAAGAAGTAGCGGTATAAGCGCTAAGATGAAGGAAATCATAGTTGTTATCGTATCATTTGTATACTGGATGGCTACATGAAAACTATTTAGCGCGATAATAATTAACACCATAAATACAATCGCATACGCTACTTTACTAACTGTGCTCTTTTCAAATGAATTTTGCAGTGTTTGCAAAAACATGGAGAACACGGTAAGTAAAATAAGGGTCCCAAGAAGTTTTCCATTCACAACAAATTCGTGAAAAATAAATTTAATTATTCCATTCGTCCACTCTTTTAAGGAAAATTGCTTGTCCCCTTTAATAAAATCGTATAGGCTTCCCTTTTGACTTTCAGGGAGAAACCCTCCGTATTCTGTCGTAATCTTTTCCCAGAACACTTTCATTTCATCGATATCTAAAGCTTCAAGCTGTTCCTCCATCATTTGTTCAGGATTTAGGACTGACTGTGAAGAAGATTGAGTTTCATCGTTTGTCTCTGCCTTACTTGTTGGGACTAACAAAAATAGAATGAGAAATAAGAGAGAGATTGTTTTGAAGATTAGTTGCTTCAACTTTTTCACCTTCTTTTATTCTGTTCAGTGGCTCAACTAATTTGGGATTAATGCAATAATTGTTTCTATCAGTACAGTCAAAATGGGAATCGCCATAGCAAGTATTAGTATTTTCCCAGCCATCTCAATTTTCGAGGCAATTGCAGCTTGTCCCGCATCCTTTGTAATTTGAGAAGCAAACTCCGCGATATAAGCGATTCCGATAATTTTCAGAATGGTTTCTACGTAAATGATATTTACATTTGCATTTATCGCTATTTTTTCAAGCATATGGATAATCGCGTAGATTTGGTCGATTAAATAGAGAAAGATGGAACATCCAACAAATACGATTAGCAAAAAGGCGAAATTTGGTTTTTGCTCCTTTACTACAAGAGCTAAAAAGGTAGCAATAAGTGCAAACCCAACTATTTGTAAAATTTCAATCGTCAAACCCTCCTTTACCCTTGGAATAGGAACACTGATTTGATTTTTTGAAATAATTCATCCACAATAGAAGCAACCATAAACAATATATAAATAAAGCCAAATAAAGTTACCCACTGAGCGTACTCTTTCTTTCCGACTTGATCGAGAATTGTGTGTAAAAACGCAACTACAATGCCTACTCCAGCTATTTTAAAAATAATATCCACTTCTAAACCCATTTGCTTATCCTCCTAAGACCACATTCGATTTTTTACATCAATAGAATAACTAGAAGTAACCCTGATAGAAATCCTAAGCTTTTCATCATTTTTTCATATCTCGATTGCTTGTCATACGCATCCGCTTCTTCACGCTCTAGATGGGTTAATGCCAAACGAATTTGTTTTTGTTGCGAGAAACGATCATGTCTCCCAAGCGTCTCACCAAATTGCTTCATAATCTCATATTCTCCTTGTTTTAACGCTGTGAGCTTCCAAACCTCTTGTAGACTTTCCTCCCACGCATCTTTTACCGTAGTCTCAGAGTTGGTTAGTTTCTTCGAAAAGGATTCAAAAAACCAAGAAAGAGGCTTGGAAAGCTGTGAAGCTAATCTTCTAGCTGCTTCATGAAGAGGGGTATGACCATACATGATCTCAGCCTCAAGTGATTGTAACGCAGACTTTAATTGTCTTAGTTGACGAGGCCTTTCTGTTAAGTGCCTAGAGGCTTCAAAGCCCGTCCAAGTAGTAGCAATGATAATAAAAACGGCTCCGATTAACTTTATCATTTATGTCACACTCACTTTTCTGACCATTTCCCTACCATGTTGATCCTTCACTGAAAGTATCGTGCCTGGCCCTTCTAATCGGCTTAATTCGATAAATCTTTGGAATATTCCACTATTGATAATCGGTGTTAATGTGGGTCTTTTTACAAGATCTGCGTACGAATGGCCATGTGTCGTCGTTAAAAGCGAGATTCCTGCATGAACTGCTTCTAAAATAGCCTCGCCATCTTCTTCTCTACCAATTTCATCTACAACTAACACATCAGGGCTCATAGAGCGAATCATCATCATCATTCCTTCAGCTTTTGGACAAGAATCCAATACATCTACTCTCGGTCCGAATGTCAGCTGAGGAACACCATTTATACTTCCGGCAATCTCAGATCGCTCATCAACAATTCCAACCTTGGCTGCTGGTATCGTTTTTGTACCTGTTGAAATCACTCTCGCTAAATCTCTTATTAACGTTGTCTTTCCTGTCTGTGGCGGACCAATGATCATGGTATGCAACCAGTCTCCTTCATATAGAAATGGGAGGAGACTATGACTAATCCCGATTTTCTCTCTTGCTATACGGAAGTTAAAAGATGAAACATCTGTAATTGCTTTCACCTTGCCCGCCTCCAAAATTACTTTCCCTGCAAGACCTACCCGATGGCCGCCTGCCACCGTAACATATCCTCTTTTTAATTCTTCTTCTAATGTATAGATAGAAAAATGACTGATCTTATTCAGTAGTTGTATCGCATCTTCTGCTTTTACCGTATAAGATAAAAAGATTGGTTTTCCCCCACAGGTAATTTCCAAGGGGCGACCAATTCTGATTCGAATTTCTTCCATATCATTTAATTGAAAGGGTGACAGTTGATTCATTTGATTGGCAATTGCTTTAGGTAACATACCAATAACGTCTTCCATAACATTTCCTCCTGTCCTCAGAACCTTTCTCATTAATTCATTTGTATGCCTGCTTGGCCACATTATGACTCCTGAATTCTATAAATAAGAGTAGAATCTTATTCCTTAGACTGCATACATTTTACAAAGAGAATTACTGAAAAAGGAGGGGATGATATGTATCAAGATTACACCCATGTATGGAACCATTATCCTTCTAGAGCAACAAATACAAATGAAATTAGGGTGATAGGGGAAGGAACAGTTGATATACAACCTGACCAGGCCGATGTTATTATTGGGATCATTACGGAGAATAAGGAACTCGTGCCCGCACAACGAGAAAATGCACAATTGAGTTCTGCTGTTGTGGATGCTTTACTTGCACTCCAAATTCCGAGAGACAAAATTAAAACATCTGATTATTCCATTTTCCCTCAATACGACTTTGTTGATGGCGTGCAAACGTTTAGAAATTATAAAGTAGAGCATCGTCTAACAGTTACTTTATCCAATATGGAGCAAATTGGCATGGTCGTTGATAAAGCAATAGAAAGTGGAGCAAACAGTATACAAGCGATTAATTTTTCAGCAAAGAATGTCTTAAATCAACAACAACAAGCACTCACTCTTGCCGTTAATGATGCGACACAGAAGGCTGCAGCGGTTGCACAAGCCTTACGTGTTCAACTCAAGCATCCGCCTATACACATTATTGAAGGTGGCAGTGCTGTAACAATCCCTGAACCACTTTATGCTACGATGCCTATGGTAAAAGGAGTAAGTACAACGATAGAACCGGGGCTGCTCCAAGTTAAGGCAACCCTTACGGCCGTCTTCCAATTTACTACGTAACAAAAAAAGACACTCAATCGAGTGTCTTTTTCATTCATTATAATAAGTACATTATTAAGCTCTTGAAACGTATGAAGCTTCTGTTGTGTTGATGATTAATCGATCACCTTGGTTAATAAAGAAAGGCACTTGAACAGAAAGACCCGTTTCTAAAATAGCAGGTTTTGTTCCGCCTGATGCTGTGTCACCTTTGATACCTGGCTCTGTTTCAGTAACTTCAAGCTCAACAGTATTAGGAAGTTCAACTCCTAGTGTTTCACCTTGATACATCATGATATGAACTTCCATGTTTTCTTTTAAAAACTTTAGTTCATATTCAATTGCTGTTGCAGGAAGCTCGATTTGATCATATGACTCTACGTCCATGAAAACATGTTGCTCTCCGTTTGCGTATAAATACTGCATTTTACGGTTGTCGATTTGCGCTTTCGCTACCTTTTCTCCCGCACGAAATGTCTTTTCTTGAACTGCTCCTGTGCGGAGGTTACGAAGCTTTGAACGAACAAATGCCGCACCTTTTCCAGGCTTAACGTGTTGGAAATCCATTACACGCCATAAGCCGCCATCTACTTCAATTGTTAAACCTGTACGAAAATCGTTTACTGAAATCATTAATAAATCCTCCTAATAAGTGCATTAAAGAATAATAAGTTCTTTTGTAGAGTAAGTGAGGGATTCATTTCCATCCTTCGTAATAATCGTATCATCTTCAATACGAACACCGCCAAGCCCTGGAATATAAATACCAGGTTCAACAGTTACAATCATTCCTTCTTGAAGAACAAGATCTGATCTTACTGATAGTGCAGGACCTTCATGCACTTCTAGACCAATACCATGTCCCGTCGAATGACCGAAATATTCACCATACCCATGTGAAGAAATATGATTTCTTGTCAACGCGTCGGCTTCTTTTCCCGTCATTCCTGGTTTGATTCCTTCCATCCCAAGTAATTGTGCTTGTAATACAATATTGTAAATTTCCTTTAGCTTATCATCAGGTTCTCCAACTGATACAGTTCTTGTAATGTCGGATACATAGCCTTTATAATATGCCCCAAAGTCAAGTGTTACAAAATCACCTGCTTCAATCACTTTTTCACTAGCCACTCCATGAGGAAGTGCAGATCGAATTCCTGAAGCAACAATTATATCAAAAGATGATGAAGTTGCACCTCTTTTTCTCATAAAGAACTCAAGCTCATTCGAAACCTCTAACTCTGTTATCCCTGGACGAATAAAGCCTAAAATATGTGTAAACGCAGCATCTGCAATCTTTGCTGCTTCCTTTAATATCTTAATCTCTGCGTCAGTCTTTATCAAGCGCAACTTTTCAATCACGCCTGATAATGGTACTAGTTCTGTTTGGACTGCTTCTTTATAGGATTGATAAGAAGAATATGTAACATGTTCTTGTTCAAAGCCAAGTCTAGTGATTCCAAGCTCTTTAACTCGTGCTGCTACTTCCTCAGGTATGGTACCGTTATGCTTTACGATTTCGAAACCTACACATTGCTTTTCTGCTTGTTCGACGTAACGAAAATCAGTAATAAATTGTGCACGATCTTTACTAATGAGGACAACTCCCGCTGACCCAGTGAAATTAGACATATAGCGACGATTAAAACTACTTGTTATAAGGATTCCATCAATATTTAACTTTTCTATCTCAGCTCTTAATTTATTTAATTTTTCCATCATTCTCTCCCTTTCGTATGTTTATTCTGTGTAACGAAAAAAGAATGCTCAATAAGAACATTCTAACACATCCTTTTTTCGTTACACTAGTCTGGAGAGAACTGAGGTTCATGGTTGGCCTTTTTTATTTTCTTCATTTCATGTTCTTCATAGGAAATCGAATAACCGATAAACGTCCCATATAAAACATAAAAACAAGCTGTAGTAATTAAAGTATTTAACTCCAACTTTCTAAATGGAGGAATTCCAGGGAAGATTGGGTTAAGTACGAACAATACCAATGCAAGTAACGCAAGTCCAAAGCCCATGCTAATAAATATACTCCTAAAACGTCTGAGCGCTATGTAATACATAATGGCAACCCCAATTGAAATAACTCCGAGAAGAATAATCGAAATGACAGTACCAAGCCATTGTTTCTTCCATGCGCCGATCGCCCATGGTTCTAAGATAACCCTTGGATGAATTTCAGTGAAGTTAAAATACCAAGCAATAAATGCAAGACCACTCCATAGTATTCCTCCTACAAACCCTGTAATAATGACCATAGACATAAATGATAATGGTTTTTCGTGCTGTTCTTGCTCATATTTCCCCTTATTTTCTGCCATTAAAACCACCTCCATTTGTATTATGTCCCACGGCATTTCTTATCTTACTTATAAATAAAAATAATTTGATTTCTGTCAATTTAAGTCTACATGATAGAGGTTTTTTTCCTTTTCTAGTAGAATAAATAATAAGATAAGATTTTATTAAACAAATGTAAAAACGGTGTTCCAATATCGTGGAAAGTTGCATAAATTAATTAATACCTTTAAAACGTTTTATACAATAACAACCTCACCATTAAAATGTGCAAGCCCAATCTCCTCATCTTTTAACCAAGAATGGGTGGAAATTGTGTAATTGTCATAGCAGCTAGTTTAAAAGCGGAAAAAAATGCTAATCATGCTTTTAGGGAGGTGGCTTTCATGAAAAATCGAACTTCGCTTATTTTTATCGTTTGTTTAGTTACTTTAGCTGCCATTGGTGTAGTTTCTAGACTTATGGTCAATCCGAGTGAATTTTTTAAAAGTATTTTTGTGTTTGTAATTGTCGGAGTCATTCTGTACTTTTTGGTTCGACATTTTTATAAGGGAAGTCCCGACAAAAAAGAACAGCATGCGTTCCGCAAAGCTGCTAAGCGTTCAAAAAAGAAGTATGTACAAAAAGAGGGTCGGAAACCTTCAGCCAAAAGTGGCTCCATTACTTCGTTAAAAAAGCATGCGAATAAATCCAAATCAGCCACACATTTAACGGTCATTGAAGGTCGAAAAGGTAAAAAGAAAAACCGAGCATCTTTTTAGACGCTCGGTTTCTCTTTTTAATAACTCCACTTTGAAAAGAATTGGGAAGCTCTTTCCTTCCCTAAATCGAAAAGGATTTGCTTTTTTTCCTCAGTCAATTCGAACTCCGTTGTTAATACCCCTTCTGTAGGGATAAAGATGATATTTTTTTCATGCTTTCTTGAAATATACCTCGAGTCATGAGCATCCTTCATTGTCTCAAACAGAGCCTCGTATAACTTAATTGCGTTGGTTATTTGTTTAATCGGTCGATCTTGAATACTATGAGAAAGTTTGATTCCTAATACGGGTCGGACCTTTTTTACATTCTCACTATCAAATAGCCACATGGGAAAATTACTAAGAACCCCACCATCAACAACTGTACTTGTCGTATGGTCATGCTTTATTTTAACTGGTTCAAAGAAATAAGGTAAGCTACAGCTCATTCGGATTGCTTTCGCAACTGAAAATGAATTTGGATTAATTCCATAGTACGGCAAATCATCTGGGAGGATAATTAATCGGCCATTTGATAAGTCCGAAGCGACAACTCTTAAAGCTTGTGGTTCAAGGTCTGCAAATGTTCGAACACCTTTTTGTGCAAGCTTTTCAGCAAGCCATTCTTCAAGTTTCTGTCCCTTGTAAATCCCAAGTCGCCAATAAAGAAGAATCCATTTAGCCACACGAAAGGGTAGATACGAAGGCCGAGTATCTAAAAACGTTTTTAAATCCAATTCATTTATAAGCTCATAAACCTCTTTGCTTGTATAGCCTGCAGCAATTAACGACGCAATAATGGAGCCTGCACTCGTTCCTGCCACTCTTTTGAATCGAAAGCCTCTATTTTCAATTGCTTCATAGGCACCAACTAAGGCAATTCCCTTAATGCCTCCCCCAGAAAAAACGCCGTCAATATACATGAAAGTCACTCCTTAGATGCACATATATGATACATCTTTAAGCAGTAACTTCATGAAATAGTACGGCGGACAATCTAAATCATTTTATTTTTTTATCGTATGGGCCTTTTACGTAAAGTAGCTAACCTCTGCATTGGGAAAATACTCTTTTACATACCCTCGAATCGTTTGCTCCATTTCTGCTGCTTCATCGGTTTGATACACGTACTTTCCAATTCCGTAACGCCCCCATTTGTATTTTCTTTTTTCTTCATCCATTTCGAGCTTTGTTTTCGGGTAGCGCTTTTCAATTACCTTTTTGGCTGGCTTCGTAAAACGGTGTTGAATTAATTCAAAGGTTAAGTTAGGCAACTCAATTCCTTGTAATGAGTCACTTAGACGTTCAAATAACTCTCGATACCCTTCCTTCCAGTCCTCATGAAGATAAATAGGGGCAACAATAAACCCAAGTGGATAACCCGCATCAGCTACTTTCTTAGCGGCTTCAAGACGTTCATCAAATGTTGATGTTCCCGGTTCGAAATTTTTAATTACATACCGTGAATTCACACTAAAGCGAAATCGTGTTTTCCCATTATGTTTCGCATCAAGCAAATGGTCGACATGATGATATTTCGTTACAAAACGAAGCTGACCATACTCTGTTTGACCGATAAACTCAATCGTTTTCTTTAAGGAATGAGTTAAATGATCTAAGCCAACAATGTCTGATGTACAAGCGGCTTCGAATCGAGTGATCTCTGGAGCTCGTTCATCCATATATTTTTGAGCCTGATTAAAAATATCCTCGAGATTTACGTATGTTCGAATATACGGCTTACTTCCTAATGTAGTTTGTAAATAACAGTAATGACAATGCCCCATGCATCCTGTTGCTAAAGGAATGGCGTATTCGGCTGAGGGCTTAGATGTATCAAACTTTAATGTTCTTCTTACACCAACAACTAAGGTGGACTTTGCATTCCGGTATTGTTGAAGTTCATTGTCTCCAGGAATTCCACGTATTTGATTATGTGAAGTTGTTTCTCTTATTTCAAGGCCCATGTCTTCAAACTTTCGTTTCAATTCTTTACCGAGTTCATACTCCAGTGCACCTGGTTCTATATAAACAAGCTGTGGAACGAATGGCTTCATTTTTTTCCCTCATTTCATCAACCTAGTTATACAGGTAGTATGAACAAAAAAATAAAGAAACGAAAAAAGAGGATGGAACAATTATTTCCATCCTCTTTAACCTCAAATTATAGACCACACTTTAACTGTGCGTTACAGTTTGTACAAGTGTTACAGCCACCGATTTCTTTTACTTTTCCTTTACGACATACAGGACAAGTATTTCCAACTTCAGAACCAATGGTCACATCAGTCGATCGAAGATCCGAAATGGTATCAACTAATACCACATGTGTTTTTTCCACATTTGGCTCAAATTCATCAGCCGTATTTTCTTCTGCCTTCAGTGTTAATACCTGGCTATCACGTGATCCATCCACATAAACGGTACCACCCTTTGCTCCACCGCGGTATAAACGCTCATACACCTTTTCTACCTGCTCAACGCTATATCCTTTTGGCGCATTTACCGTTTTACTTATTGAACTATCAATCCATCTTTGGATGACACATTGTACGTCAGCATGCGCTTCAGGTGAAAGCTCCATCGCTGATACGAACCAGCTTGGCAACTGATCAGGATCCGCTTCTGGGTGTCGGTCAAGATAATCTTGTACAATATCTGCCTTTACTTCAATAAACTTCCCAAGACGTCCACTACGGAAATATGAGAACGAGAAGTAAGGCTCAAGACCCGTGGATACACCTACCATTGTTCCAGTTGATCCTGTAGGAGCTACTGTTAGCAAGTGAGAATTACGGATTCCAGTTTCTAGAATAGCTTCTCTCACATGCTCAGGCATCTTTTGCATAAAGCCCGTTTGCGTAAATGCTTTACGAAGACGATTCGTTTCTTCATCTGTAGTGCCTACAAGGAACGGAAAGCTGCCTTTTTCCTTCGCTAGTTCAACAGATGTTTCATAGGCTGTTGTTGCAATTGTTTCAAACACTTTATCAATTAGAACATTTCCTTCTTCAGAACCGTATTCTGTCTCACAATAGATCAGAAGATCATGTAAGCCCATTACACCAAGTCCTACACGTCTTTCTCCTAATGCTTGGTTCTTATTGTCTTCAAGGAAGTATGGTGTAGCATCAATAACGTTATCTTGCATACGAACGCCGACAGCGACCGTTTGTCTTAACTTTTCAAAATTAACCGTTTTTGTCTCTTTATCTGCCATCTCCGCTAAGTTAACAGCAGCAAGGTTACACACGGAATATGGTGCAAGAGGTTGTTCTCCACATGGATTTGTAGCTACTACTTGTTGACCATATGCTTTCGCATTTGTCATGTCGTTTGCGTTGTCGATGAAGAAGATTCCAGGCTCAGCTGAGTATGTCGCACAGATGTTAATAAGATTCCATAATTCTTTTGCCTGGATCTTTCTGTACACTCGTACTTTATGGTCTTGTTTTTCCCACTCACGAACGTCCCCGACTTTATGCCACTCTTCGTTGTAAACTTTCATTTCCTCAGCATCATAGCTTTCCACATCTGGGAAACGAAGTTCGTACGCTGTATCATTTTCAACTGCAGTCATAAACTCTTTCGTTAAACAGATAGAAATATTCGCTCCTGTTAAGAATTCTGAGTTATGAACGGAGAAATTTCCTCCAGTAGCAAGCTTTTCTTCAGCGTCTGCAATGTTTTTCTCAGAAAAACCACCATGACCTGGAATCGTTTTGTAATTAGCAATCCCTTGGTACATAGAACGCTCACTCTCTGTAAGAGGAGAAAACTTTAGTTTTTCTTTCGCATATTTTTTAATCGTTTCATCTTTTGTTGTCTCAAGTAAGAAACGAAGAATTCTTGGATTTTGCATTTTTGAAATAATGAATTCAATAATGTCAGGATGCCAGTCGGCTAACATGATCATTTGGGCACCACGTCTTGACCCACCTTGTTCAACCAAGTGAGTTAGCTTTGCAATATCATCCAACCACGATACTGAACCAGATGATTTGCCGTTTACTCCACGAGCAAGTGTGTTTCTTGGTCTTAGGGTTGAACCGTTCGTTCCAACTCCACCACCGCGGCTCATGATTTCCATTACTTGCTTACGATGCTCGGAGATTCCTTCACGAGAATCTTGCACAAATGGCATAACATAACAATTGAAGAATGTTACTTCTGTTCCAGCACCTGCTCCATAAAGAACTCGTCCTGCTGGAATGAAGTTTAAGTTAACTAGTTCCTGGTAAAACTTCTGGAACCATTCAGCCTTCTTTTCTTCTGTTCTCTCTACTGAAGCCAAGCCTGTTGCGTTGCGTTTCGCAATTTGCTCATAGAACACTTCCAATGGCTTTTCAATGACATCAAGCGAACGATTAATAACTCCTGTACTAGCTTCTTCCGGGTCATCTAGAACTCCTCTAAACTCCTCATCAACAAGCACTTTAGCCATCTTTTGGTCCCAATCAATTTCAAGAATAAATCCAAGACCTCTCGCAGGAAACTTCGGATCTTCTTTAATTGTAAGAACAACAAAATCTCCGTTCGATAATGTTAGCTTTTCCGTATCTTTAAATGTATAACGGTCAAGCATAACTAGTCTTGATACCCCTTTATGAGTAATCTTCATATCTGGGGTTACTGGATGCACCTGAGGAAACAAGCTAATGTCCTTGTTCAAGCTCTCGACATCAATATTCATTTTTTTTCTAAACGCAACAGACATACACACAACTCCTTTAAAATATACAAATGCTTCTTTTAATCTACTCTGTAAAAAACTACTAATAGAAATTTAGAATCTAGCACAGCTAGGAATATTCTTAAATTACCACAGTCCAATTGTGAAATCAACTATATTGTCTACATATAGTATATATTTTTCCAAAACAACCACTATATATTGTGTTTAGTTCAAACACCTGCAATTTTGTCAAACTCAAAAAAATTAAGAATCTAGCGAAAAGAGATGATTTTTGTAGATTTTCGAGCGAAAGCGATAAATTTTAACAAATTTCGCTCCTTGCTTTTTCTAACAATGAGACAAACCTACGTACTATAGGCTTTTTTCCTATAACTTTACAAAAAAAAGAAAAGCGACATATTTCGACGCTTATCTTTTAAAATTCCATTCATTACTTTCATACCGTTCTCGCGCCAGTTTATGAACATATTCTAGCTGCTCTTCCGAAAGCTCAAATGGTTGCAATTTTATATTTAGACCTTGTTCGAACCCCTCTTTAAAAGCATGTTTGGCTTCTTCTACCTCTATTTGTCTTGAACTAATTTCATTAATGGCCACAGCCTTGTTTTTAAAGGCTTTTTGCATACGTTCTTTTACTCTTTCGTTCGGATATTTAAAAAGACTAAACAGCTTATCTTCATCTATATCTAGTAGGATGGAACCATGCTGCAGAATAACACCTTTTTGTCTTGTTTGCGCACTTCCTGCTACTTTTCTTCCCTCAACAACTAGCTCATACCAGCTTGGAGCATCAAAGCAAACAGCTGAACGAGGATTTTTTAGAGAATCTCTTTCTTCTGCTGTTTTAGGAACCGCAAAGTAAGCTTCTAACCCTAGTAGCTGAAAACCTTTTAATATTCCTTCAGAGATTACGCGGTATGCTTCTGTTACCGTTTTAGGCATGTCGGGATGTTCTTCTGTCACAATAACACTATAAGTTAGCTCTTGGTCATGAAGTACCCCTCTTCCACCGGTTGGTCTACGTACGAAACCGAGGTGATGTTCTTTCACCTTATCAAGATCGATTTCCTTCTCAACCTTTTGGAAATATCCTATAGAAAGAGTAGCCGGATTCCAGCCATAAAAGCGGATAATTGGCGGAATCTCTCCTTTACTATGCCAATCAAGTAATGCTTCATCCAATGCCATATTAAAAGAAGGAGATCCTTCTCCTGAATCAATGAAACCCCATATTTCTTTGTTCATAATGAAACCTCTTTTTCTAATGTTGAAATCTAGCTCTATTAGCTTAACAAATGAAACGAATGAAAGAAAGTAACATGTCCTCAAAAATTAAGTTGTTCCTCTTTACCCAAAGTCTCAACATCGATATAATATAACTTGGCGTAATGCTTGTTCGAAAGGAGACATGTTACTTTATGGATACTCTTTACTTTATCCTTATACTTGTAGTTGCCATTATCGCTTACTCTGTGATTACATGGCTCTACCAACGAAAAATTGTAAAAACGCTGAATGAACAACAATTCCGTGAAGGCTATCGAAAAGCTCAACTAATTGATGTGCGTGAACCGAACGAGTATGAAGCAGGACATATTTTAGGAGCTAGAAACATTCCTCTATCGCAATTTAAAATGCGCATGAAAGAAATTCGTCCTGACAAACCGGTTTATCTATATTGCCAAAGTGGGATGAGAAGTGGCCGTGCAGCACAAACACTTTACCGTAAAGGTTATAAAGATCTTTCTCACCTTGAAGGCGGATTCAAAAAGTGGTCTGGTAAAATTAAAGTGAAGTAAGAGAAAAGGATTCCTAGCTCTTTAGAGCGGAATCCTTTTTGTTTTCTTAACATCACTATGCTTGATACCTCAAAATTGGCTTTCTTGCAGCTGTTGTTTCATCCAATCTCCCTACAACTGTAGTGTGTGGGGCTTCTTGAACAATTTCAGGGTTCTCTTCTGCTTCCTTTGCAATTTGAATCATTGCTTCAATAAATGCATCTAGAGTTTCCTTCGACTCTGTCTCTGTTGGCTCAATCATGATGCATTCCTCTACATTTAGCGGGAAATAAATAGTTGGCGGGTGATATCCGAAGTCCAACAGGCGCTTCGCTATATCTAGTGTACGAACACCCAGCTTCTTTTGTCTCTTTCCACTTAGGACGAACTCATGTTTACAATGCCTGTCAAACGGTAAATCAAAATATGGTTCAAGACGTCTCATCATATAATTCGCATTTAAAACAGCATATTCCGTTACTGCTTTTAATCCATCAGGACCCATTGTACGAATATACGTATACGCTCTTACATTAATCCCAAAATTACCGTAGTATGGTTTTACACGTCCAATTGACTGTGGACGATCGTAGTCTAACACAAATTCTCCGTCTTTCTTCGTAACAATTGGCTTTGGTAAGTATGGAATTAAATCTTTCTTCACCCCAACAGGACCAGAACCAGGACCACCGCCACCATGTGGGCCAGTGAATGTTTTATGAAGGTTTAAATGGACAACATCAAAGCCCATATCTCCTGGTCTAGCTTTAGAAAGTACTGCATTTAAGTTTGCTCCATCGTAATAAAGCTTTCCACCAGCTTCGTGAACAATCTGCGCCATTTCCAGAATATTTTCCTCAAACAAACCAAGAGTATTTGGGTTGGTTAGCATTAGGGCAGCCGTGTCTTCTCCAACAACACTTCTTAGGTCATTTAAATCAACTAATCCATTTTCATCGGACTTAACAGTAATGGTTTCAAAACCTGCGACTGTTGCTGAAGCTGGATTTGTTCCGTGAGCGGAGTCTGGTACAATTACCTTTGTTCTTTTTGTGTCGCCATTTGCTTCATGGAAGGCACGAATGAGCATAAGTCCCGTCCACTCACCATGTGCACCTGCTGCAGGCTGCAATGTAACTTCATCCATACCCGTAATCTCAATTAGATGCTCCTGAAGATCATACATAAGCTCCAATGCACCTTGAACAGAGCTTTCATCTTGAAGGGGGTGTAGATGAGCAAAACCAGCTATACGAGCTACGTTTTCGTTGATCTTTGGGTTGTATTTCATCGTACAAGATCCAAGAGGGTAAAATCCGGAATCTACTCCATGATTTCTTTTGGAAAGAGCTGTGTAATGACGCATGATATCAAGCTCAGAAACCTCGGGTAGGTTCGGTTCAACAGCTCGCAAATAATCTGCTGGAATTAAATCGTCTATGTTTACCTCAGGGATATCTGTCTCTGGGAGACTATATCCTATTCGGCCAGAGGTACTTAATTCAAAAATGAGCGCTTGGTCTTCCTTATGCATGATAATCCCCCATTCGATCAACAAATAGATCTATTTCTTCTTTTGTACGTAGTTCGGTTACGGCTACGAGCATGTGATTCTTCAACTCTGGATAATCACGACCGAGATCATAACCTCCAATGATTCCTTCCTGTAAAAGCTGTTGGTTCACTTCTTTCACAGGCTTATTTAGTACAACAACAAATTCGTTAAAACATGGTCCATTAAAGGCAATTGTGAATCCTTTATTATCAAATGCTTTCTTTGCATAGTGAGCTCTTTGGATATTGCTCACAGCCATTTCTTTGACGCCTTTTTTCCCTAAAGCCGTCATAGCGACAGAAGCAGCTAGAGCATTCAATGCTTGGTTTGAGCAAATATTAGATGTTGCCTTGTCACGTCGGATATGTTGTTCTCTTGCTTGAAGCGTTAAAACAAACCCTCTTCTTCCTTGATCATCTTTTGTTTGACCAACAAGACGACCAGGAATTTTACGAACCAACTTATTCGTTACAGCAAAATAACCGCAATGTGGTCCACCGAATGATGTTGGAATTCCAAACGGTTGCGCATCTCCCGCTACAATATCAGCACCAAAGGCTCCAGGAGGTGTTATTGCACCAAGGGACAAAGGATTGCTTGATACTACAAACATTGCTTTGTTAGCATGTATGATTTCCTCGAGTTCTTTCATCGGCTCGATTCTTCCAAAGAAGTTTGGATATTGAACGATAACGGCTGCAATATCATCACCCATTTCGCTCTTTAAAGCATCTAAATCAGTCACACCATCTTTGTATGGAATCTCTACGACTTCTACGTATTGTCCTTTAGCATACGTCTTGACTACATCCTTTGTTTCTGGATGTACCGTACTAGAGAGAAGCACCTTTTTACGTTTCGTATGACCAGAGCTTAGCATCGCTGCTTCTGCCAAAGCGGTCCCTCCGTCGTACATAGAAGAGTTTGCAACGTCCATACCTGTTAATTCACAAATCATTGTTTGAAATTCAAAGATTGCCTGTAACTCACCTTGTGAGATTTCTGGTTGATATGGTGTATACGCTGTGTAAAATTCTGAACGCGAAAGAACATGATCAACAATAACCGGCATGTAGTGATCATACACACCTGCCCCTAAAAAGGAAGTATGTGAGCGTAAGTCGGCATTTTTAGCAGCCAAAGTTGTTAATTCTTTTAATAAGGCTGTCTCCGATTTAGCTTTTTTAATCTTATATTCTCCCTTAAACTGAACACTTTCTGGAATATCGTTAAAAAGCTCCTGAACATCGGAAATTCCGATTTCTTCTAGCATGGCTTTTTTATCGGTTTCTGTCATTGGTAAGTAGCGATGCTTCATGACGTTTGTTCCTCCCCTTATTTCTTTTCCCTTTTATAAAATGGTGTTGGTACCACTTTTACCTTCAAGCGTTTCCCACGAATCTCAATGGTTAGCTCCGACTCTCTAGTTATGACTGCTGAATCCACTAACGCTAAACCAATGTTTCTTTTCAACGTAGGTGATTGTGTTCCAGTCGTTACTTCTCCTACAAGTTGTTCACCCACATACACCGGATATCCATGTCTTGGGATTCCTCGGTCAATCATTTCAATTCCTATTAGTTTCCGAGGAACTCCAGCTTCCTTTTGTTGCTTTAAAGCTTGCTTCCCAATAAAATCTTCTTCCTTATTTACTTTCACAGCGAAACCAATACCCGCTTCTAGTGGAGAAATCGAGGAAGAAAGCTCCTGACCATACAGGGCCAAATTAGCCTCGAAGCGCAGAGTATCACGAGCGCCTAAGCCACAAGGAAGAACACCTTCTTCTTTACCTACCTCAAGAATTTTTTCCCAAAGGTAAGTCGCATCTTCACTATTACAGTACACCTCAAAGCCATCTTCTCCGGTATACCCTGTTCTTGAAACAAGTGCCTCTTTTCCTCCAATGGATACTTTCTCTTGAAATTTAAAATATCCAATTGTCGAAAGATCCACTGTTTCAACTAGTTTCTGAAGAACCTGTTCGGCAAGCGGGCCTTGAAGAGCTAACTGGCCCATTTGTTCAGAGAGATTCAAAACCGTTACATCCCCTTCAACATGATCGTTTAACCATGTGAAATCTTTTTCGATATTCGAAGCATTTACAACAAGCAAATAATGATCTTCATTCAATTTATAGATTAGAAGATCATCGACCGTACCACCATTCTCGTAGCACATAGCAGTATATTGCGCACCACCAATTTGCAGCTTTGATACATCATTGGTCATCATTTTTTGAAGGAAGGCCAAACTGTCTGTCCCTTTCACTTCAACTTCTCCCATATGAGAAACATCGAACAAACCTGCCTTCGTTCTTACAGCCTCATGTTCTTCTTTAATGCTTGAAAATTGGACAGGCAGTTCCCATCCTCCAAAGTCAATGGTTTTCCCACCATACTTCTGATATACATCAAAAAGCGGTGTTCTTTTAAGTTGCGCCACTATTATTTCCCCCTTATAAAATCATAAAAAAAAGGACAGAGACCCCCCTCTTTACTTAAGAAAGGTCTCTGTCCTGGCACCTGAAAGTTTACCGTTTGGCTGTCCCCTTTGGTGGCTTCAAATGAATGAAGCGCTCTCCAGAGTTGCGTCAAACAAGAGTTCTTTTGCCTGAGAGATTCACAAATTTTTTGTTTGCTCCTTCGGCGCTACTTTGTAGTAGTCTCTCCCCTTGTTCTCATTCGCATTATAAAAATTCCCAATTTGGATAATACTAAGCTGTACTTATAGAACATTCATCAAAATAAATTATAATGTGACAAATTTCAAAACTTTTAAGATATTAACATCCTACCATTTCGAAACCCATACGGCAATATATTTATCGATCAAAAAGGGAGTTGTTTTTATGACGGTAGAGATTGAGTTTGATTCCTCTTGGCAGGAGGGACTGGTAGAGAAAATTTCAAATGATGGTCCTTGGGGGAACTTTGAGTTATATAAACTAGCGGTAGAAGTTGAAAAACATACGGTTATTGATAATTTTGAGGGATTACAAGCT
Organism: Robertmurraya sp. GLU-23; assembly: GCF_052983275.1. Classification (NCBI taxonomy): domain Bacteria; kingdom Bacillati; phylum Bacillota; class Bacilli; order Caryophanales; family Bacillaceae; genus Robertmurraya; species Robertmurraya sp. GLU-23. The sequence continues at coordinate 338,308 of NZ_JBRKCV010000001.1, read as the reverse complement.
CCCAAACATCTTCCTCAATTAACACCGCTTCCCCATCAGTTAGAAGTGGCCAAGCAAGTAGTTGAAAACATGAACGGAAAAGCTATCCTTGCAGATGAGGTAGGTCTAGGGAAAACGATTGAAGCAGGACTTATTTTAAAAGAATACATGATCAGAGGTCTTGTAAAAAAAGTCCTCATTCTTGTACCCGCCTCCCTTGTCACCCAATGGTCATATGAGTTGACAAGTAAGTTTTATATTCCGGCAGTTTCTCAACGTAAAAGCTATGTGTGGGAACAGTGTGATGTGGTCGTATCTTCTATTGATACAGCGAAACGGGCTCCCCATAGAGAAATCATTCTCTCTCAAGATTATGATCTTATTATTATTGATGAAGCACATAAATTAAAAAACAATAAAACAAAAAACTATGAATTTGTACAAAGCTTAAAGAAAAAATTCTGCTTACTTCTAACAGCAACCCCAATTCAAAATCGAATTGGCGAGATTTTCAACCTTGTCTCACTTTTAAAACCAGGCCATTTAGGAAATGAATCTGTATTTAATGAAAAATATAAAAAAGATTCCCGAGATATCAACGATAATGAACATTTAAAAGAGCTTGTAAATAAAGTGATGATCAGAAATCGTCGAGCAGACACAGGTATTGAATGGACGAAGAGACAAGTTGAAACTATTCCTATTGAGCTTACTAAGGAAGAGCAGGACTTGTATGATTCTGTTACTGAACTACGGTCAGAGGGAGACTGGACAACCACTTCCGCTTTCTCAGTCATGACTCTGCAAAGAGAAGCATGCAGCAGTAGAGAAGCTGTCTTTTTCACATTAAAAAATATGCTTGAAAAGAAGGAAAACCCATCAAAGGAATACCAAGATCAAATCGCATATTTAATCGAGAAGGTAAACGCCGTTCATACAAATTCGAAGGCGGTAAAAGCGCTTGAACTGATTCAAAAGGTAAATGATAAGGTTATTATCTTTACGGAATACCGAGCCACTCAGCTCTACCTTCAATGGTTTTTAAAGCAAAACGGAATCAGCTCTGTTCCCTTCCGTGGAGGATTTAAACGAGGTAAAAAAGATTGGATGAGACAACTTTTTGAAAACAATGTACAGGTCCTTATTGCAACGGAAGCAGGAGGAGAAGGAATCAATTTACAGTTCTGTAATCATATCATTAATTTCGACCTGCCTTGGAATCCTATGAGACTTGAACAACGTATCGGGAGAATTCATCGCCTTGGGCAAGAGAAAGACGTGATGATTTATAACTTCGCCACCAAGGGCACAGTTGAAGAACATGTGCTTAAGCTATTACATGAAAAAATTAATTTATTTGAAAAAGTGATCGGTGATCTTGATGATATTCTTACTCGTTTAGAGTTTGGTAGCTTTGAGGATCATCTTTCAGATATATTCGGAAATTCCACCTCTGAAGGGGAAATGCGAATAAAAATGGACAACCTAGCATCTATGATCCAATTTGCTGAAGAAGTTAAGGAAGGTGATTATCGTGCAGCAACAGGAAATTCATAATTTTTTGGTGAAGTACTTTACTGCTAATCAATGTGAAATACTCGAGAATACCGGCTCATATTTAACTGTGCAATTAACGGTTGAACTAGATAAGGAATTAATGAATCGTCCGTTTTACTGGCATTACTTAGAAAAAACAGGTGGAGTTCCAAACCCTATGAAACTTACGCTTATTACAGATCAAAAAAAGACACCTGACGATATTAAAGGAGAAGTCATACATTTTGGTTCACCAAGACTTCATCAAATATTCAACTCATCTAAAAACCTTGCTGGATACATTCGACTCTATGAAGATCATCAAGCAACCATGGGTCAACAAGTACCATTACGTCCTTGGTTAGGTATGAACGTAAAAATCTCCTATCAATGTGACCGTAAAAGAGATGTCTTTCGATCAATAGGTCTACAATTAATTAATGGACATATGATTGAGAACTTCCACGATGAACTGATAAAATTACAATTAGCTCGCAAAATACCTGATTACTCCTTTACCTTATCACCACTTATTATGCCGAATAGTGGGGTAACACGAATTCAGAATATGATTCGCTCAAATATTCTGGAAGGAGATCATACATGGGCAAATGAGGCTAGAGAACGCTGGTCAAAAGACTTGAGGTTGCTGGAGCATTTTTATGAAGATGCGGAGGAAAAAGGCGAAAGCTATGATAATGAAAAACGAGCCTTACAGGAGCAATACGAGCCAAAAGTTCAAATTTCGATTATAAACGGTGGTATTTTTTACTTATCTGAAAAAGCGATTTAAAGGGAACGACTTATTTGTCATTCCCTTTAAATGATTTCTCTCTCTTTCCTTTGTTCATCATAATGACATATGGAAGAATACCAAACCAGCGAAAAGCAAATGCTTCTCTCGTTTCTTTTTTTTCCTTCCTCAGCTTTTTTCTTTCTTCCTTCGGTTGATCAATATATTTCACTACCGTTTGTGTAATGTATTTCACATAATCATTTATTGCGCTCATGTTTTTGCCTCCCTTATAGTCGTTAACAGTATGACCAAATACTAGTTAACTAAACCCATAGGGAACTACACTGGTAACATCCATCTTACTAATTTTCCGCTTCCTACCTCATACTGGGCTATCGCTTTAACAGAAAGTGTACCCTGAGTCATAAAATAAGTAACTTCTACATATTGGTTAGAAATCTGTTTAACTGTATACGTCACTTTGGCGTTTGTGTATGTTGCCATTCCATCTATAGGAATTACACCGCCTGCCATTTCATCAGAAATCCTCTTGGATGTGAGCAAAAATAAATACTGTCGTTTTTCTTGTTGGTTGACTGAAGACACTATCCCTTTTTCCGATACATACTGATTAAACTCAATTGTTAAAAAAAGTGAGACTAGTAGAAAAATACACAAACTAATAGGATACATAAATCCCTTTTCATTCATGAGCCTCCCACCACCTGAAGGAAAGGAAACAGTTCGTCCTCATATACAACATGATTGTTACCAATAACAAGAATGGAGATACTATTTTGGTTTTGATTGAACTCAACACTACTTATATTTTGCAACACAATTTCATGCCCTTGAAGTTGCACCAGCCGACGGATATATGGTCCATATTTCTCATACGTGACTAATTCCCCAACACTTTGCAAATAAAGCTTGCCGTTTTTTACCTCAACATATTCACACCCTTGAAGCTCCCTATTTAACTGACTAATAAAGAGCTCGAATTCTAGTTGTTGTGTACGGTTCGCAACATGGTTCATGTTTAAAATAATTGAAAAAATATAAGGTAAAAATGACGCAAGCATACAATAAATCGTGAAAGATACCAACATCTCTACTAAAGTAAATCCCTGATTATTGAAAACTGTCACAGATGAGAACTTCCTTCTTGAAGGAATTTTCATAGCTTACACACACCTCATTTTTAGACACTTCCTTTATCAAAGTAAACGACTTCCCTTTTCTCTGTACTGTTAATTGGTCTTTAATAACTCCGGTAAACATTGCTTCCTGTAAAGAGTCATATAATATCTTTGATGCCTCACGACTATATTGGTTGTTAAGCGACTGCTTGCTCACCTGAATATACATTGGTAGTAAAAATAAAGTTAATACCAACCAAATTGACAGAGAAAGTAAAAGTTCAACAAGGAAAAATCCATTAGTTTTGTACAACATGAAATCTCCCCTTCCCTATGTTAAACGTAAATTTATACCGTTCTGCTTGTATATCGATATACAAAGTACCAAATGTATTTATATTTCCAGAGGTGTTATATCGAAAATACAAATTTTGTGAACCTTCTCGAATGTTCACCTTGTCTGAGTATGTTCGATCGACAATAAATTTCCCATTCTGATCCTTAGCGTAATATCGATGAGATAGAGGGAAGATATTTACAGAAACAACTGTATGATTTGAGATAGCATATTGTTGCATGTAATAAAGATCATCTTTGAATTGAGAAAAGAAGAGCTGTTTATCGAGGAAAAACATTTGAGGACGAACAAAAAGAAAAGAAAACGAGACAATTAAAGCAAACATACTTAAGACAAAAATAGATTCTATTAAAGTAAATCCCTTATTGTTATTCATTATTAGTTGAGACCACTCCCGTAGATGAGATTGTCACGATATCTCCATTTGGACAGGAGGATTGGTTTTCTTGTAAAAATCCTTCTGTTTGCAATTCTGCCAGACCAGTTGGCAAACGATTATTGTCCATTTCAAAGGACTGAACCTGTGCTTCTACCATTTTTATAAAAGCTTCACATCCTTTTTCCTTTATATTGCTGTTATGCTTACTGATATTCGGAACTGCAATGATTAATAATACTGAAATCACAAGCAAAACAATCATCATTTCAATAAGTGTAAAAGCCTTCTCATTTTGGATGAATTTTTTCATTTTTTACTCTCCTTAAGATTTATATACCATCCATTAAATGAAACATTGGGAGTAGGATGGATAAATACATTGAAATAACCAATAATCCTACAATTAGATAAATAGACGGTTGAATAAATTTCATAATATGATTCACTTTTTCTTGGAATCTATTCATACAATAACTGCTAAAGAAAAGAAGCTCTTGATCAAGACGGCCATTTTTTTGCCCGTGCTGAATGACCATCGGCAAATCACGTTCAAATATCGTTTGCTTTTTAATAATTTCTTCAAGACTAATCCCTTTTAATAAATGTTGCTTTAAATAAGCTCCTAGTTCTTGATCAAACTTGTTTTCCTTATTTCCTTCGAAAAGACTTACCGCCTCATAAATCGAAAGTCCCCCTCCTAGCAAGTAACTCATTTGCACAGAAAAATAGTGAGTGATTAATAATTGGAAAAACACACCACACCAAGGAATGGATACTAAAATCTTCTTTTGTTTCATGGCGGAATAGTTTTTGAACACAAAAAGATAGTAACTAGCAAAAATAAGTAGAGTTACGACAAAGAGAATGCTAACGAAAGGGAATGTAGAACCAATTAGGATAATAACCTCTGTAAAGAGGTTTGAAGGTAAGCCCATGGACTGAAAGAGAGATACAAACTTTGGTAAAAGAAATTGATCTACAAACACAAAAAGGAGAATAGTAGTAAAAACAAGAATAAGAGGATAAGTTACTATTTTAATTAGTTCTTTCTTATCTTTTTGCTGCTTCATCATATAATTACTTGCTTCTATATACGCATGAGCTTGGCCACCATGTTGCTCTGCAAAATACACATAGCTAACTAAGGTTTGATGAAAGCCTAATTTTTGAATCACCAACGAAAAAGCGAAACCCTCTCTTAATAATTTAATGCTGCTATTAAGCTCGATTTTCTTCCCTTCAGCCATCTGTAAGGAAGTAGATTCCAACGCTTCGGCGAGAGCATAGCCCCTATCCAGTAATTCTCCCACATGTTTTAACAAGTTGGATTGCTCCGTTAATAGCCACTTATTTGATTTCATTGTCTAACACCCATCGATCATACTCCGTTTCTTTAATAAACCCTAATGCGATTCCCTTTGATATGACCTTTCTTAGAGTTATATAGTCATACGCTCTTTTTTCCCCTCTTGCTTCATTTATAACATGACTTAAAGGTTGACCAGCTAATATCTCAAAGACACATGCTTTTTTTGAACGATCACAAACAAAACAAGCGTTTGTACATTCTGTTGTACAGAGTGTACAACTAAGTTCTACTAACCTTTGAGCTGTTACTGCAACTAGCGTTTGTTCAATTTCAATCCAATCTACTCCAAACTCTAGGAGCCGATAAATAGCCCCCTTTGCATCTCTAGTGTGCATGGTTGATAACACAAGATGGCCTGTCAATGCTGCTCTAACGGCAGTTTTCGCTGTCTCACTGTCCCGAATTTCCCCCACCATAATAATATCTGGATCGTGACGAAGGATGGCTTTTAATCCAGCCGCATAGGATATTCCAGCCTTTTCATTCACTTGAACCTGTAAAACAGCGTCACTTTCCTTTTCAATTGGATCTTCTAAAGCAATCACATTTCGGTCAAATAAATTCGTGCTCTTTTCGAGCAAGGTGTATAAGGTTGTGGTTTTCCCACTTCCGGTTGGACCAGTCAAGATAATTAATCCGTGGGCATGTTTAAGTAAGGCAAGAAGCTTATTGGTCATATAAGGGAATAAGGAAACTTGGTGGGAAGGAATTGATTGGTGCTCGGGGAGCAGTCGTATGACTAAACTTTCTTTTTTGTTGCCAGGAAGAGTAGAGACGCGTAAACCAATTTGCTGATGATCGACTATTATCGAATAGGAACCGTTTTGAGGCCGTCTTTTTTCCCCAATATCCATGGATGCACTAAATTTAAAATGGGAGATTAGCCTTTCACATTCTTCAATAGGGAACGAGTAGCGAGTGACGAGGCGATGTGCCACTCTGAATTGAACAAGAGTGTCATGCTTTCGGGGGATAATGTGGATATCGGTTGCTTGCTTTGTAACAGCATCCTTCAACATTCGATCAGCTAATTCTTCAATCGAAGTCAACAATAAGACACCACCTTTTCATTTGGATAAACCTATCGTATCATTTCAATAGTAAATGATGGGAGAAAAAGTGTGTATATTTTTCAACAAAGCAACCATAATAATTAGTACAAACACAGTATTTACATCATTAATTATTACAAAGATGGGCTATAGCCAAGCGGTAAGGCAACGGACTTTGACTCCGTCATGCGTTGGTTCGAATCCAGCTAGCCCAGTAAGAAAAAGGGAAGACGGCCGTCTTCCCTTTTTTCTGTTAGCTGCTTTTTTTAATTATTTTTTTGTTCACAATACTCTTCAATGCGTCTGGGTTGTAACCGACCACTAACTTTTTTCCATCAGTAACGATAGGTCTTTTTAGCAACCTCGGTTCTTCGACGACCATATTGATAACCTGTGAAAGAGTAAGATCATTCACATCTTGGTTTAGACTTTTAAATATTCGACTTCTTGTGGCAAGCAATTCATCCAATCCCTCTGTGGTAAGAGATAGTAATTCTTTTAGTTCCTCACTTGTCGGTGTTTCTTTAAATAAATGCCTCTCCTCATATGCAACTCTATTGGCTGTCAGCCACTTTTTTGTTTTACGACAAGATGTACAACTTGGATAAGTGAAAAATGTCAAATCATTCATCCTTTTCCCCGCCTTTTAAGTTGTTTTCATTACTTTGTTAAATACATTTTAACCTTTTGTATAACATTTGTATAGTTATTTGTTCAATATTTCGCCAACAAGTTGTGAACATTTTATAAACTTATAGTGAATACAGTTTTTACTACCGTCGGCTGTATTATAATGGAATAAATTCAAGGATACCCGAGAGGTGTGGCTAAGATGGAACAGACATTAAAAATAACAAATGTATTATCGGACCCAACTCGTTATTACATTTATCAGTACATTACAAAAAGACATCAAGAAGTTACCGTTCAAGAAATTGCAGACAATTTTAATATTCATCCGAACGTAGCAAGATTACATCTTTCTAAGCTTGAAGATGTGAATATGCTAATCTCGGAAACAAAAAAAACAGGCAAGGGCGGAAGACCAAGTAGGTTATACCGATTATCTGATGACGTTATTCAGTTGAATTTTCCGTTCCGAGACTATCAAATGTTAGCTAAAATTACTATGGAATCCATGCTCTCTCTTGGAGAAGAAGGTCATAAAGTATTACGAATGACCGGGAAAAGATTTGGTAAGGAAATGATTGAACAAGAAATGGCCAGATCTCATAATGGAGAGTTCCCGACGTTTGAACAAAAGTTAAACACGTTAAAAAATGCTTCAACAATGGCTGGCTTTTATCCAGAATTCGAAGTGAGTGAAGATCAGTCTCGTATATACTTTCAAATTTTCAACTGTCCATTTAAAGAAATTGCGACAGAACATCCAGATGCTGTTTGTGAAACACATCACGAATTTTTAAAAGGGATGTTTGAATCACTATTTAATGAAGTTGAACTTGTAGAGAAGCAAAACATAATCAATGGCTGCGATGCTTGTGCTTATCAAGCATTAATCACGAATTAAAAAAAACAAACTCCTGTTTACTTTTTCATAGCGTTTACATTATAATATTGTAAGGTAAGGGACTTGTAGGGTGAAAAGGAGGGATCATATGGATCGTATGTTTAGAGTAATGGGGTTTTGGACAGGTATTTTTGCCGTTATGTTCTACCTAGGGCATATGCCACAAACATCATTGCTATTCTTTGGTCAAACGGGGTTTTTCATTCTGTTAAGCTACCTAAAGCTTTCTGAACGTATGTATATTTATATTTTCGGTGCCTATTTAACAGTGTTCTTCGTTGGCTTTACATACTGGACAACATTTATGATGACACCAGGTGCTGGCGGACATTAATAGGAACGAAGCCCCATGAAAAAGGGGAAAAAGCGATGGAATTGATCCATCGCTTTTTATTATATAGAGAACTCACTTGATATATTTTTCGATTGAACGACTACTTGAAAGTGGCTACTCATTCCACCCGGAGTGATTAAACTCCTTATCGCTCGGTTTCGTTTACTTTGTTCCGAAAAGGGATTTGAATCATAATGATCTTTTAATAAATCTAAAATACCAATTTGTAAGAAGAATTCATCTTGCCTCATAAATCGTTCTAAGTTAAGACCATACTTTTTTCCAATCTGAATGAAAGGATCCCACTGTACATGTGAGGTGATATCCATCTCGCCTGGGTGTGCAAGGAGATTTGTTTTCATTGTGTGTTTCGAATATCCCCTTAAGCTACCTTGTGAGCGACCTGGTTCACCCCATTCTGAGTCAGTATAACCGTAATCAACAGATAGCAAAATTCCCGAGTCAATTATTTTTGAAATCCCTTTTATAAATTCAACCATCGCTAAGGGTACTTCCGCACGCTCGTCTTCTCGCAAGTTTCGCATATATTCTGTCACATAAGATTGAACATTCGTGTTTACTAGAGGTACTAATAACTCCTTTAAGTCCTCGTTCTCTACCGTAATCATCACTTCATGAAGGATCCCCTTTCTCTTCTCGATCACATGTACCGGGAGAGCATCGAATAATTCATTCGAAAGAATCATTCCATGAAAGCCTTTAAGCTCACTCAAGTTATTAATGATTTTAATTTTCTCATCATCTATCGCTTTTTGAATAAGTTGCTGATGAAAAGGACTGGCCTCTAAGATGAAATATGTAATAGGATCGGTAGTTAATACACTCCATTCTTCCAAAAATGCTTGAGCAAATCTTCCTGATCCAGCTCCAATTTCACAAACAGCAGCAGGGATAATCCCATTGGATACTTGCTTATAGTACCATCTTGCAATTAGCTGGCCATAAATATTTCCAATGTTACTTGTTGTAATAAAATCCCCTTGACGACCAACCTTCTCTCCAGCTTTCATATAATATCCACTTTCCCTATCATACAATGCTACTGACATATATTCAGCATAAGAGATTTGCTGACAATTGGATGAAGTGATCATTTCTTTTATCTTTTCCTTCACTAGCATATCCCCACTATCCTCTATTGACACAGTATTTATTTTATAATATCGTATAGTAATTAACCATCCCTCCCAAAAAGGAATGGTAGTATCCCTATTAAAAGACCCTACTCAACTTGAGAAGGGTCTTTTCATTTGTTAAAAACCGTTTAAAAACGGATTGGAATCCATCTCGTCACCAATAGTTGTTGTATATCCATGTCCAGGTAATACTAACGTTTGCTCGGGGAGTACCAGTAGTTTACTATGAATACTCTTTAGAAGCTGTTCATGATTCCCCCCAGGCAGGTCTGTCCTCCCGATGCTCTGCTGAAACAACGCATCTCCTGAAATAACAAATTCTGCTTCTTCGAAGTAAAACGAGACACTACCTGGAGAATGTCCAGGCGTCTCAAAAACGGAAAAAGTAAAGTCCCCAATGGTTATGGTCTCTTCCTTTTCAAAGAAATGGTTTGCTGAATTTACTGATGTAGAGACTGGCATCATAAAGAATTTCGAACCGTTTAAAGATGGATCTCCTAACCAGTTTTCTTCTTTCTTATGTATGTATACGGGTACACGATAGTGGTCTCTTATGATGTCTACTGCTCCAATATGGTCAAAATGAGCATGTGTCAACAGGATTGCTTGTGGTACCACTTTTCTCTTTTCTAGTAATTGAATAAGTTTTTTCCCTTCATCCCCCGGGTCAATAACGAGGCAATGATTTCCTTCGGTTACGATATAGCTATTGGTTTGTAACGGACCGAGGGGAACCTGTTCCCATTTCATAAGATTTTCCTCCATATCATTTGATCTTAAGAATATTTTACACTAGTTTTATGGAAAGGAGAAATATTGCTCAACAGAATTTACGTCAAGAAAGTGTCATTTTTAGACCTCGACAAATGAAAAAAAAACCGATACAATAAAATACGAATGTAAACACTTACGTTACATAGAATACTGAAATATGCACGAAATGATAAAAGGCATTTGTCTTTACCATTTGATAAAGGGGGCTGTCAAAGTGGGATTGGTCATTATATTTGCTTTAGTTACATTGCTATCAGCATACGGAGCATTTAGTTCACTAAAAAACAAAAATTTCCTTGGACTATTTTTTGCTGTAGGAACTTTAGCTATTTTCGGATTCTTTACAGTTATGACTGTGATCCACCATGGATATCCAGCAACGCACTAACACCATAGCGATGCAATAAAAAAGGACTGTGAAAAGAAATTTTCGCAGTCCTTTTTTATTCTTCAATTAAACCTATTTTCTTTTTTTCACCAAGGAGGAGGAGGTTTTCTAGGCTGTACCCGTACAGACATAATGTTCCGTTAGGGGAACAGCTGATAGGTTCATTTACTAAGTCTTCGATTACAACTAGCTCCTCATTAGACTCGATTGAAAACTTAATAAGGTCGAACGTCCCTTTATAAGTGTCAATCTCCGAACTATATTCTGGCTTAAATGTATAGAATGTGTGAGAAGCCTTGTTAAAATCATAAAAAGGAACGGACCATCCTGAAAAATTAGACAGCTGTGGCAACAATAATCTTGACTTCACTTGAAAATTCTGGTCATAAAATGTGTAGTTTCCAACAGTTGATTCCTCACTAGAGTCTATAGTTATGCTAAGCGTGTGTTCCGAAAAAATATCAACCTGATAGACATCCTCCAAGACATCCTTACTTACTTTACTATTAATATTATATTTTTTTAAAGGTGCAGAAAGCGATGGTCTATCCGTACGCCAATCGAGATACAGAAGTTCGTTTACATTACTCCAATACGCAAATGGTTGAGGGATGATTATTTGAGCAAGTGTATTATTGCTTATATCTAATGTATAGGTTTGATACTGCCAATCTTCTGTAAAGCTCGAAATTAGCAAAAGATTTTCATTATACTCATTCCATTCGATAGCCAATTCATTTGAAGGTATCTCTGACGACAAGATGATTTTTCCACTAGACGAGATAATCGTCACCAATCCAGTGCTAGAATTAGGTGAGGAATGAATAAGTATACTGCTTCTAGTAGGGCTAACAGTTACCGAAACAATAGGATAGACACTCGAATACAACAGTGTTGACTGACCTACTACTAAGTCATAGGAATATAAGGCGGACCCGTCACTAGTATCGGTAACATACAGTATTGTTTGATTATCTAACCAGCCACTACCGGAAGAAAAACTTCCCTTCATTTCTTTAATTGGTAGCATAACCTTACCACCAATGAAGGAAAGGGGTATTTCCTTCTTTTTTAACTCTATATTATGTAATGATTGAGGTAAGCTATTTGGTACACTTTCCTTACTACACCCAAATAATAGAACAACAAATAGAAGGAAAAGAATGAGATAAAGTGCATGTTTAATTTTTACTGAAAACACTATTCTTTTCCTCCTTAAAGACAATTAAATTTATTTTACCTTTCTCTATTGCGGTGAACAAGTAAAATCTTTCCTACACATACATGGCAGCTAAAAAAACCCCTAACATCTCATGGTATATCTTTCTATACTGTGATAATGGAAGAGGATTGATTCCTTTCCCAAGTTCAAATGTAAACCCCGCCTGTTTAAACTCTTGAATAAACCAATCCTTATAGCCTGCATGGCTGTCGATATACTGTACAGAACGGTATCCACTGACACGTTCAAACTCATTTGCAAGCAAATGTGCCTCCGTAGGTTCTAACCCTTCATACCCCCAATAAAACTCTTCTCCCTGTGTGTGAAAGGCCAGCAGTCGATGGAAATTTCTGTCTTTAGCAAGTTGAGCCATTGCAATTGCCTCAGGTTCTGTTAAAGGTTCATTACCAGGGAAATCTCTAGCCGACGGTGCTTTTGGTATTTTCCTCTCTTTTTCAATTTCCCATTTTGCCGGAAATTGATTATTTAGATCAACTCCACGAATATTTGCTTTCCAACCTATAAAATCACTACTCCCACCGTTGTAGGTTCTTAAATGATCCCATTCACTTTCTAACGGACCATGTAAAACCAAATCCACTCCATCTGGATTTACCATTGGTACGATAGAAACATCCACACGGTTATAAAGGGCCTGAATATCTACTCCTCTGATCGATCTCTGATTGGTTAATGCTAATAGAAAGGTATTCACTAGCTGCAGGAGAATCGGGGTAGTAATCCATTCATTCGCATGAAAAGAAGCATTATAGTGTAACTTCAAATCTCCCTTGCCAAACCGCAGCTCATGAATTGGATTTCCACGTACACTTTCCCCAATGGTATTTGTTGAGACAAAAGGGTACACTTCAACAAGCTTTTTAATATCTTTTTCAAGTTGGGCTGAATCATAAAAGGTCTGCCCGTGTATGATTGGTTTAATCATTCTCTTTGGAATATGAACAACTTCACCTTGTTCAAAGCTGTTTGGATTCCGCTTCTGATTGACTAACAATAATGCATCAATGGAGAGATTATAGTGAAGAGCTAGTCTCCAGAAAGCATCATTCTGGCCGATACAACGAGTTTCTAGCTCAAATCCTGGAATCTGTAACGTTTGCCCTTTTTCAAGGATCGTATCATTTGTCAGTTTGTTAGCGTCTAGCAGCAAATGAATTGGCAACATAAATAATTGACTATAATAGTCCAATGAGTCTCCTGTCCGAACCTTAACTTTCATGGCCATCATCTCCTTCCTTTATCGATTCTTATGAAGAAGATGAAAAAAGATTCCTAGAAAGAATAAGGAAAACTAAGCTATAAAAAAGAGCCTACAAAAAGTAGGCCTCTCTTTGATCACTCACTTGTCTCTTTTTTGATATTCCCAGATTTTTCGTAAAACCGAAGTAAATCTCCATAAACAATTTTATCAGAGTACTCAAGCTCATTTTTCGCTTTTTCCATGTATGGCTCGCAAGCATCAACAGAATCAATTGCTTCCCCTGTCGATTTGTCATAACATGTGCCTTTCGTGTATACATAATCCTTCGTGATAAAACTTCCGTCACGAAGCACTGTAAACTCTGTAAAGTCTTTAGAAAACAAATCCGAACCAAAATCAATATTTTGCTTAGTATCAATTCCAAGTAAGTGAAGGATGGTAGGCTTTAAATCCACCTGCCCTGAAACATTGTGGATAATCTTTCCTTCTTGCCCAGGAATATGAATGATTAATGGCACTCTTTGAAGCTGTGTACTCTCTAACGGTGTAATTTCTTTTCCTAAAAACTCACCCATTGTCTTATTATGATTTTCCGAAATTCCGTAATGATCTCCATAAAGGATAATAATTGATTCCTCATACAATCCAGTTTCCTTTAGCTCCTCAATAAAGAGTTTTAATGCTTCATCTTGATAACGGACCGTAGGAAAATAATTATTTACTGTTTTATTAGTAGAATCATAAGGTTGAATATACAAATCTTCTTCGCCAAGTTCAAATGGGAAGTGATTAGTTAGAGTAATAAATTTCGAGTAAAATGGTTTTGGCATATTTAATAAATGATCAACCGATTGTTCAAAGAAAGGAATATCTTTTAATCCCCAACCAATCGAGTTTGTCTCATCTACGTCATAATCACCTAGGGCATAGAATCTTGTATAGCCTAATGAATCATACATTAAATCACGATTCCAAAAGCTCTTGTTATTGGCATGTAGAGAAGCTGTGTAATACCCATTTTCATTTAGTATTTCTGGTGTTGCTCGATACTCATTTTCTGAATGAGTAAAGAATACTGCCCCGCGGCTTAAGCCATATAAAGAATTTTCAACGATAAACTCAGAATCTGACGTTTTTCCTTGTGCGGTTTGGTGATAGAAGTTGTCAAAATAATAACTTTCCTTAATAAATTGATTTAGGAAAGGAGTAATTTCTTGCCCATTTACTTCCTGATTAATGACAAAGCTTTGAGTGGATTCCATTGAAATTAAAATCACATTTTTTCCTTTGGCAATTCCAAACATATCATCACTAGGGCGCTTGTAATTCGCTCGGACATAATTTTCAATATCCACCAATTCACTGCCGTCTGCCAATGCTCTTTGAGCGGATGATTTGGACTGTAGGAAGGCATCGTAAATATGGTAATTGTATGTTCCAATATTTTTGACAAGCATTTCTCTATCAAATGTTCGAGTAAGCAGTTGTGGTCTTTCTGCTTCAGCCAATCCTAAATTAAAAAATGCAATGGCAGCAGTAAGTAAATAATACGCACTTATCACTACTTTATTACGATTCTTCTGTTCTGTTAAGGTTGGTCTCCGTAAAACAAAAGCAACAATAAGGAAGAAATCAGTGAAATATAAAAGATCCTTCCATTCTAATAGTTCATTCACACTGCTTCCTAAGTCCGCCATATTACTTGTTTGAAACAATACCGGTATCGTTAAGAAATCATTAAAGAACCGATAAAAAACAACATTACCAAACAAAACGGCCGACATAAGAAAACTTGTTGTAATAATAAATCGGTTTTGACTTTTCCCCTTTAAAAACAAGCCAATACCAAAGAAAAACATTAGGAAACTTAGCGGATTTATAAATAATATAAATTCTTGTCTCCAGTTTTCAATTTTAATATCAAAGCTAGTTTTATAAACGATATACGTTTTTATCCAGAGCAATACGATTGCAATTGCAATCAAAGAGAACTTTGACCACTTCAACTTGTTCATGCAGTTGGTACCTCCTGTATCTTTGGTCAATGGTATATTTTGGTAGAATTATAGTTAACCAAAAATAATCTTAATACTTTTTTAACGAAAAATCAAACTCATCATTATAATTGTTTTGTAGAATGTTAAATGACTGACCTCCATATTACCCTAATAATAGACGTTTGAAACCTAAAAATAGTTTCAACTTTGTCCAATTTATTAAAAAATAAAAAAGAACCTCCACAATAAATGTCGAGGCTCCTCCTATACTACTTACTTACATAATCCCTTATTAACCAAGCTGCACCAATCACACCTGCGTCATTTCCAAGTGTCGCAACAGCTATTTTTGTTGATTCTTTTACTCGTGAGAAGGCGTATTTTTCAAAGTTTTGGCGAACGCTGTCTAGTAAAATATCTCCCGCTTTTGAAACTCCTCCACCAAGAACAATTTTCTCAGGGTTAAGTGTGTTAGCAATATTCGCTAATGCTAATCCAAGATGAAAACTTACTTCCTCAATTACTTCTTTTGCAAGCGCATCCCCATTTCTTGCACTATCAAATATATTTTTGGCTGAGATGGTACCTTCTTCACGATATATTGATGCAAGTTCTCCACTTGAATCATGTGCTGCCTGAAGCTTTTCTTTTCCAATTCGAACGATACCTGTTGCTGAAGCTATAGTCTCTAAGCAGCCTGTTTTCCCACAGTTGCAAGGGGCTCCACCTACAGGGATGGATGTAATATGACCAATTTCACCAGCAGCTCCACTTACACCTTGAACAATATGTCCGTTAGCGATCACACCGCCTCCAACGCCTGTTCCTAACGTGACAGCTACGATATCCTTCCCACCATTACCAGCACCCTTCCACATTTCACCAAGTGCGGCACAGTTAGCATCATTATCAATGATCGCAGGTAAGGATGTTTCTACTTCTAATAAATCCTTTAAAGGATAGTTATCATCCCATCCTAAATTTACAACGTTGTAGATAATGCCTGTTGCATAATCCACTGGACCAGGTGCACCCATCCCTATCCCTAAAAGCTTACTTTTAGGCTGATCTAATTCTTCAAGTGCCTGATCGATTGATTTGGCTATATTAATCGTAATATTTTTCCCCTTATTGCTATTATCTGTTGGAATTTCCCATTTCTTTAAGATTTCACCGTATTGATTAATAAAAGCAAGCTTTGTTGTTGTTCCTCCTAAATCTACCCCAACCAACCACTTATCTGTCATATTTGCACCTACTATTCTTTATTTTTTAATTGTTGAATTTCATGACGGACAATAAATAATGCCGTTTGAAAGTCTTGTTCTTCAATCAACTGTGATTGATACAATTCTTTCAGTTCTTCCTCCATCAACTCTAAATCAGCAAGGCGATCACCAACATAAATAATGGTTCCAAACTTCTTTAAAAATTGTTGAATATCATATGTATTCTTCATGTATTTACCTCAAGCACTAAATTGTGAAAGCTTGTACAAACGCTTTCATAAAAAGTATAATCGAAAACGGTACTTTACTCAATACTACAAAAAAAATATGCCTTTCTAAAAGAAAGACATGTTTTTTATCTATCAGGATCTTGTGGGTTTAATATTTCTGGTCGCTTACTTTTTAATGGAATTGGTGATCGAATTAGAACATCTTTTAGTGCTTTTATATCAAAGGGGATGAATGGCCAAAGATATGGGACACCAAAAGATTTCATATTTGTGAGCAAAAGGATTAGTAATCCGGTCCCTACCACAAATCCGATCGTATGGAATAGCGCTGTAAAAATTAGTAAGCACAGCCTTACTAATCTTGATGCTAAGCTTAACTCATAGCTTGGTGTTGCAAATGTTCCAAGTGCTGCGATAGAGAAGTATAAAATGACTTCGTTACTTAGTAATCCTACTTCGACTGCAACTTGTCCAATCATTAAGGCTGCTACAAGACCAAGCGCAGTTGCTAAAGCTGATGGAGTATGAATAGCTGCCATCCGTAGGACGTCGAGCCCAATCTCAATCAGCAGAAACTGTAAAAACAGTGGGATTTGCCCCATCTCATTTGGCCCTATAAAGGAAAGAGCGTCTGGCAACAAATCTTTATTCGTGGCTAATAAATACCACATTGGCAACAAAAAGATAGAAGACCAAACCGCAACAAAACGTACTAATCTAAGATACGCACCAACAATAGGTTTGTTCCGATACTCCTCTGCATGCTGCAGATGATGCCAAAAGGTAACCGGGGCAATGATCACACTCGGTGACCCATCGACGATAATACATACATGTCCCTCATATAAATGGGTAGCCGCTGTATCTGGCCTTTCGGTATATCGAATAACAGGGAACGGGTTCCAATGTCTACCTGATAAATACTCTTCGATTGTTTTATCTGCCATCGGTAAGCCATCCGTATCAATTTTTGATATAGCTTCTTTCAACTGTTTAACCATATGGGGATCGGCAATATCTTCTATATAACTAATGACAATATCCGTCTTTGATCTTCTTCCGACCTGCAAATATTCCATCCGTAACGTACGGTCTCTTACTCTTCTTCGAGTCAAGGCTGTATTAAAAACTAGTGTCTCGACAAAGCCATCTCTTGCTCCCCTAACCACCCTTTCAATATCCGGCTCTTGAGGACCACGAACTGGATAAGTTCTTGCATCAATTAGAATGGCCGTTGGTATCCCATCTACAAGAAGAGCTGTAGGCCCTGCTAATACGGTGTCGACAACCTTATCCAAATCGTCGGTAGTTTCTACTTCGACATAAGGAATATACGTTTTAAGCAACGCACTCAGCGCATCAGGCTCAAGCTGTTCCTTCTTTAAATCAGCTAACAGCTTCATTAAATAATGAAGAATATCATCTTTTACAAAGCCATCGACAAAATAAAACGCCATTCCTTTCTCTGCGTATTCTACATCTAACTGAATAACATCAAAGCTTTTATCAACACCTAGAGCATCCCTTAAATAACTTGTATTGGTATGTAGTTTTGAACTCACCTTATGTTTTACTGCTTCCATAGCGTCACCTCGTTCAATTGAAGAGCTTGCTCCAAACATTTCCATGTATACTTCAACATCATAGACATCCCCCCAAAAAAACATACGCTATCAATAGAAAAAAGGTAATGCTATAAAACATCACCTTAAAGAAAATGAATTTATTGTTGTAATTTGTCTATAAAACTTTGGTACTCCTCTCGATCAGGAGCAAGCTTTGCTGCTTTTTGTGCATATGTTAGTGACTCTTCTTTGTTTCCTAATTCATAGTAAATGAGGGACAGATTAAAGAATGCCTCATGAAAGTATTTATCAAGTTCAATTGCTCGTTGTAAATGATTTTCCGCAGAAGATAGATCATTTCGTTTAATCTCAACATAAGAAAGCTGAAAAAATAATTCTGCAGAAGACTGATGTGTTTGAATGGCATTAGTCAATAAACGATAAGCTTTATCATAGTTTTCATCTTGAAGATATACCTGAGACAGAATCATCATCGATTGTGAATCTGTAATTTTCTCTGGATTTGTGTAGCCATACCATAACATACTACCCATCGCAGATAGAGTAAGGAATAAAAACAATGTTTGCTGTACCCATTTTTTGAATTTTGGAAAATGGACAATCGATGCGGCTAGAAATCCTCCTACTAGACCACCAAGATGACCAGCGTTATCAATTCCTGGGATCGTAAAACCAAGAGACAGGTTGATGGCAATGACAACAAGAACATTAAAGCCCATTGTCCTAAAGAAGAGGGAACGATAGTTAAGACCAAAGTACAGAAGAGCTCCAAAGCAGCCAAAAATTGCTCCACTTGCACCAGCTGAAAGACTTGTAGTGAATAAAAAACTTGCCAGTGAGCCGCTAAAACCAGCGACCAAATATATAAAAAGAAATCTCATTCGTCCATATATTCTTTCAATCGTAGGGCCAAGATAGTACAATGCCAATGTATTCATAAACAAATGGAAAAATCCAATATGAAGTAGAATGGGTGTTAAAAACCTCCACCATTCTCCTTCTATAATAAGCGGATTGAACTTCGCACCATACTTAATGAGTGTGGCTGTATTTGTGCTTCCACCTTTCCACTCAAGAAAAAGGAAAGCGATGATTTGAAGGACTATGAAGAAATATGTAAAAAAGGGTTTTCCATTTTCAAACATCGACTTTTCAATTTTTATACGATGAATCGCTGTTTCTAACGTAGCGTTTTTTAAGAGTTCAATTTCATCTAGAGAGTACTCTTCCTTGCCCTCAATTGGTATTTCTTCACTAAATACATGTTCCAATTCAGATATTTCCTTATTATATGTGTCCCGTGTAATCAACTTTGTGGTGATATTTGTTTTGAGAATCTTTTTTTCGGAAAGTAGAAAATCATAGTCATCAACCGGTGGATAGGATGACAAATATAAATTTAATACGTTTGCCTCACCGCGAATCAATTGACGTCGGATTGCTTCACCATTATTTCCACAATTCTCAATATCTCGAGAAAGCCAATTGCTCCAGTCTAAGTCGATCCGTCTAAGTCGAATAATTGGCACTTGTTTGTTTTCTACTTTTTCAAACCACAATTCCTCTTGCGAAGGTGAGGTCCTCAACAGTCGATACTCCTTTTTATGAACAAGAAAATGTGCAAGCTTCCAAAATAAATAATCTTCTAATTTGTTCAAGCTTCCCCCTCTTTCCTTTACAAACATTTACTCCCATTATATACGAGATTAGTTCCTAATAAAAAAGTTTTGAGTTTGGTCCTTTTACGAAAGGTAAACATACATAAAAAAGACCAAAGTACAAAACTTTGGTCTTTTTTTTAATAGGCAGGGCGTCCAGAGAATACCGTTTTTGTCATTAAATTTCTAACATACGGTACATTCATTAAGGAACTAACAACCATTCTTCTTATCATTGGACTACCGAGTACGATATTTACCAATCGAAAACGATTTTTATAGGCATAATATCCACCAATACCAACTAATACCATGGAAAATAAACGTGACATTTTCATCCCTCCTACCTATAGTTTGAAACGTCAAATTCATTTTTATCCATGACAAATGAAAATCATTTTTCAATCTTCATGACAGGTTCCATTGTCTTTTTTAACACTTTAACAGAGTGAGCAAACTTTACCTTCTCTGTTTCATCTAAATCTAAATGGACTACTTCTCTAATCCCATTTCTGTTTACTACTGCAGGTACGCCTATGTATACATCATTTTGATCGTATTCTCCATCAAGATAGGCTGAAACAGTAAGAACCGAATTTTCATTTTGCAGAATCGCTTTTGTTACACGTACTAAGCCCATGGCTATTCCATAAAAAGTCGCACCTTTTCTTTCAATAATGTGATAAGCTGCATCCCTTACGTTAAGAAATAGCTCCTCTAAATCCTCTTGCTTATACTCACTATTTTTCTTAATCCATTGTGAAATTGGAATCCCAGCAATATCAGCGCGACTCCATACAGGAAGCTCTGTATCACCATGCTCACCGATAATGTAGGCATGAATATTTCTTGTATCCACATTAAAATAATCTCCTAACAGGTAGCGAAACCTTGCTGTATCAAGAATCGTACCAGATCCGATGACTCTTTCCTTAGGCAGGCCAGAAAACTTCCAGACAGCATAGGTTAAAATATCTACCGGATTTGTTGCAACTAGAAATATACCATCAAAGGAATTTGCCATAACTTGCTCAACAATCCCTTTAAAAATATGGGTATTTTTTTCGACTAGGTCTAATCTTGTTTCACCCGGCTTTTGATTTGCACCTGCACAGATGACAACTAAATCAGCATCTTTACAATCACTATAATCACCAAACCATATCTTTGTTGGGCTTGGAGCAAAAGGCATCCCATGGTTTAAATCCATAGCATCACCTTCTGATTTTTCTTTATTTAAATCAATTAGCACTAGCTCTTCCGTTACCCCTTGGTTTAACAGTGCAAATGCATAACTCGAACCTACAGCACCTGTTCCAATTAGAGCTACGCGATTAACATGATTTTTCATTCCATTCCCTCCTTAGTTCATTACTTATCGTTTCCACAATCATTTATTTTCATGACCTAATACAATAACAATATCGCAATCGCAGGAGCAAAGCCAGATATAAAGTTAACAACGTCATTATTAAAGAATTTCCTACCTCTAATTATGGCTGTTTTTCTTTGACAATGAACCATTTTCTCAGTTTCCACACCACAGTGTGAACACCTATATAACGCTTGTACATATGCACCGAGGAAAGTATCAATGACATTGCCAAGAAACCCCAAAAGGAAAATCACCCAAAATTCAGATATTTGCAAGTTGAATAGCACGTAAGATGAATAGGAAATCACCATTGCACCAGCTACTGCTGCCATTGTCCCTAACATACTTACAGCTCCCGACGTTCCCCTTTCAACAACTGAAAAAGTACGAATAGAATAAGGACGTCTTTTACTTAACGTGCCAATTTCCGATGCCCAAGTATCAGAGTTAGAAGTAGCAATAAAAACACAGAAAGCTAAAAGTAAACTGTTGGTTTGAAAGAATCCATACAAAACGCTTATTAGCGCCGCCATTCCACCATTGGCCAACACTTGCTGATAATCCCGCCTTGAACCCTTCGCATGCATCTCCTCGACTGCCATCTTATCCTTCCTTTTGTATATAGACCAAAGACTTGAAGAAGCAAAAAATATCCCTAATAAGATCAATCCTTTTATCCCTAAGCCAAAGCAAATAAGTAAACCCACAAAAACAGCCGAAACGCTTCCTGACTTTGTCAAGAAGCGCAAGGCATACCCAAGAAGAGATGCCAAAATGATAAAGGAAGAGATTAGGATATATTCAATCACTACTAAAAACCTCCTCTGGGGTAATTAGCTTTTTTACAGGTATATCATGTGGTTCTAACGGAAGGGAAGATAAGATTTGTTCTGGAAAAGCCAAAGAGATGGTCTTACCTTCATAATCACTTAGAAAACGATCATAATAACCACCACCGAAACCGATACGGTAGCCTTTTGTTGTATATCCTAAGCCTGGAACAATAACTAAATCTATTTTACTTTTATGAACTTCAACCGTTTGACTGACAATCGGTTCTAGAAGACCAAAAAAGACGGATTCTAGCTGTTCAAAAGTTTGAATTACATGAAAAGTCATTGTACGAGTCTGCTTGTGACACTTTGGAACAACAATCGTTTTCCCTGTTTGCCAGGCTTTTCGGATGATGGGGTATGTATCTACTTCAGGTGTTCTCGAAATGGTGATTGCAATAGTAGTAGCGTCCTTCCACTCCTCTGTTTTGAATAAACGAGTAGCAATCTGATTGGATTGGCTTTCATATTGTTGTTGTGGCTTTTGCTGAAGATCTTGTTGAAGGATGGAGCGAAGGGACCTTTTATTAGTCAATGATTTTCCCCCTAGTATTTGATAGTTGTTTGTAAACACAAAAAAAAGCAGTGGGAATGACCCTACTGCTTATTTTGTTTCACGGTGTAAAGTAACTCGCTTTAATCTTGGGCAATATTTTTTCAGCTCGATACGATCTGGGTTATTGCGCTTATTTTTTGTAGTGATATAGTTACGATCACCAGTTTCAGTGCAAGCTAATGTAATGTTCACACGCATATTTATCCCTCCAAACTCTATCTGTTCAGACTTGTTCGTTATTTGTTCATACGACTTTTCTATAATACCATTATTTATTTTGAAATGCTAGTGTGTTTTTTTAAAATTGTATCATTAAGATGTAGAAGTAAATTCTTTTCAGTTCCTTGAATCACCCATGCGGTGCCTTTTCTTAAAGTTTTAGCAGGAATGGTTAAATCGAGGGTAAAAATGCTTGCCGCAGCTCCCTTTCCCATCGGTTGATATTTCAATATTCCTTTTTTTTGATCTGCCCATATTTGTTCAGTTGGAATATTCCAAAGAGGCTGTACCGTTTGCTGAATGGTTCCTTCTTCAGACCGCCCATTTACTAGAAACATTTTTTCACCTGAAAGATGAAAAATTACTTTTTCAAGGGGCGATACAAACGAGAGGTGCTCGGTCGCTACTTCGTGGTGACGACTCATAAAGACTAGCTTCATGTTCTTTTCCACTTCGTTATGATTTCTGACATATACTTGGAACAAACGAACTTTTGAATGAATACTTTCTTCTTTAACATGAATGGAAATCGACTCTGAAGAAATTAATTTTTCATGTCCATTTGAAATCCAGTGCATATTCCCACTTATCCAAATACCAGGAATAGTTGAAAACTGTTTTCTCATATTCGGAGTGTGCTTACCTGGGTCCTTTTCCATTGACAAATACGTATTTGTTATCATTTTACACCCCTTGATAGATCGTTATTTGGTTACGGCATTCATAGGACATTGCTCTAGCAACTTCAATACTCTCCGCATGTGTATAGATGGTAATATACTCTTCCATTTCGAACGGAAAAATATATACCCAACGATGATCACTCAAGTGGAGCTGGATTCCTTCTTTAATGTTAATATCCTTCGTCTTTTCAAGCATACTCTCGATAAGTATTCTAACCATTTTACTTTTTAAGTTTGATGGGCAATGAATTTTTGTTACAGTCACTATTGCATCAAATGGTATTTTGGTTTCCAGTTTCTCCATGCTGTATTCACTACCCGGATGGTCTTCATGCTCATTGGTGGAACCATTTTCAAAAAAATCGTTAGGCTGGGAAATGACATGTCTATTTATTATTTTACTCTGTATCTCTTTCTTACCAAAAACCATCATATTATCTACCATATTTGCTCCCTCTTCAACCACAACAAATGAAGCAATGACACAATTTACAATGTGAGAATCCTTTTTAACTTGAACTCCGTCCCATAAGATAGAATCTTTTATAAAACAGTCACTCTCAATTACACAATTTTTACCGATGACCGTATTGGCACCGATGACCGTATTTGATTCAAGTCGAGAACCTTCACCAATAAGAACCGGACCTTCAATGTTACACAACGGATCAATCTCGCAGTTCGGACCAACCCACACACTCTTTTTAATCTCCTTGTATCCTTTTTTTTCTTCCCATCCCAAGGAGGGTGACAAGTAATCTCGATGAACTTGGTGGTATGTATGAATCTGACCAATATCAATCCAATAGCCTTCCAAACTAAAGCTGTAAAGAGCAACATTCTTCTTCAGTAATAGAGGAAATAAATCATGGCTAAAATCGAATGGACGGTCGCTTGGAATATAGTTTAATATGGACGGTTCAATAATATAAATTCCTGTATTAATTTGATCACTAAAGATTAAGTGCTCTGGTGGCTTTTCTAAAAAGCAACGAACTTTTCCTTCCTTATCCTTAATGACTATCCCATAATGCTCTGGGTGTGCCATCGAAGTTGTTACTACTGTAAGGTCACTTCTTGACTCAAAATGGAATGTAACAGCCTTTTGAAGATCAAATTGATTAACCACATCTGAAGAGATCACAATAAATGTTCCATCAATAAACTCCTTTAAAGCTTGAAGACCACCTGCAGTCCCCATTGGGTTTGTCTCATAAAAATAAACAAGCTTTACTCCATATTTGCTCCCGTCACCACAATGTTTTTGTATTTTCGTAGCTAGATGATGGATTGTTATGGCTATTTCAGTTACTCCCTGTGATTTTAACCATGAGATACAAAGATCAATTACAGGAATATTCATAATGGGTACGAGAGGTTTTGGAGTTAACAATGTAAGTGGCGACATCCGGGACCCTTTCCCACCAGCCAAAATCACGCCCTTCATTCTTATCTCTCCCCTACTTCCTTTGTTTGTGCGAACTTAGTTATAACCTAATCTGCAAAACTGTTTCTTCAAAAACTCGGTGTGTATCCTCCGCAATTCTTTTCCAGCTATACATAGCCTCAACCATTCTTTTCCCACTCTCACCTAGTTGAATAGCAAGTTCTTCATTGTCTAAAAGAATCGTTGCCTGCTCAATAAAACTCTTTGGGTCATTGCTGCTCATTAATAAACCCGTGTGCAAATGATGGATAATACTCTTTAGACCTCCAACATTTGATACAATTGTTGGTTTCGAATAGGCCATAGCTTCTAGCGCAACGATCCCAAACGGCTCATACAAACTTGGAAATACAGCAAAATAACATTGCTTAAAAAGGGCTTCTCTCTCCGCATCTGTAACAAAACCAATAAAATATATATTTTTTAGCCCGATCATCTCCACTCGATGTCTGAACTCTTGGAGCATCGGACCTTTCCCAGCAATCATGAAGTAAACATCAGGTCGTCTTCTTTCCATTTCTTTCGCTGCCTCAATGAGAGTATGGAAACCTTTTTCCTTTACCATCCTACCAATTGAAAACACCATTTTTTTCTCTTGATGGATTGGGAATTTATCCAATACTTCCTTACTATAAATAATGTTGGCAATGCTTGTATCTATTCCATTGGGAATCATGACAATTTTATGGGGCTCTATTTCAAAAATGTGAAGTACTTCTTCTTGCATAGATGTGCTGCAAATAATCACTTTATCTGAATAATGAATGAGCTCTTTCTCTTGTTCATAAATCTTCTTTTGCATTTCTGTATATATGCCTTCGTTTCTACCATGTTCAGTAGCATGAATCGT
Source organism: Robertmurraya sp. GLU-23 (assembly GCF_052983275.1). Lineage (NCBI taxonomy): Bacteria > Bacillati > Bacillota > Bacilli > Caryophanales > Bacillaceae > Robertmurraya > Robertmurraya sp. GLU-23. The sequence goes on along the minus strand of NZ_JBRKCV010000001.1, from coordinate 312,469 downwards.
AGTAACTAATGGTAATTGTCGTTTCTCTTTTAATGTCACCGCAGCAGCACCTACGAGCCAATCATGAGCATGAATCAAAGCATATTCATGTTCTTCCATAAGCTCCATTGCTTGATGAATAATTGATAAGTTTAAACCACCCACCCAACGAATAAAACTAGGTTCTCCCTCATTTAAAGGAACTACCCTGAAAATTTCTATATTTCCTATTCTTTCATACATAGGAAGCTCCTCAATCCAAGTCGTTATGATATGGATCTGATAGCCAATTGAGGTTAAAGCTTTAGCTAATCCTTCCACATGTCTGGACAAGCCTCCAACAACATTAGGAGGGTACTCCCATGAAAGCATAAGAATTTTCTTATTGTTCACGTTCCCACTCACTTTCCTTTACATTTTCATAGAAGCTGTATGTACTTACATATTCATTCCAGCCTCGTGAATTTCTTACCAGTGTTTTTGGTTTTACAATGAAATCTGTTCGTTCTATTTGAATACACTCAGACCGATGAACGGGGAAGTATTGATCTTCTAGTAAAAACCCTAATTCTAGTAAATATACTTTGTTTTCCTTTAGTCCTTTTAACGTCCAATAGTTTTGTTGTTGGGGAACTCTTATATCTAAGTAAGGTGAAGTTACCTCATTATCACGTAATTGTTTGGACACGTCATACACTCTCACCATCTGATCTTTTATAGAATCTTTAAAAAAGCGTTGTATAACGTCTAATTTTAGCGGTGATATATACCAACATACGAAAAGCTTGTCTTTAGCAATAAATTGAGTGTGTATCCCGTCCTTTTCCTTTGTACTAGCCAATGTATTGGAAACAATCGTCATTATGCACCTCAAGAATTAAGAAATTAACAGTATATGTTTTCTTTCAATAAAAATACCTATTTGTTAGTTTCATCGTAGCATTGATAGGTTCCTCTCACAATAAACACATTTTGTCGTAATCTGCTTATCCCCGTCACACCGACTTTATAGGAAGATTTATTTTTTAAATTTACAAGTCTTGTAAGTAAAACTAGTCATTTCGACCTTTTTTTCTCATTTCCCTCGACAAAACCCTCTTATCTTCTTACTTTGATTCGAAAATTGTCGTATATAGTGATACAATGTTTTTATTGATTTTTAAGAGGTGAAAGAAATGGAATATGTGTTATTAAGTTTATTGGTTGTATCAATCCTTCTCTTCGTCCTATCCTTTTTTGTTAAGGATCCGATGAAAGAGCTTAAGAGCGAAATCGATCAGTTATCCCTAAACCAAATTCAAGAGCTATACCAAATGAAGAGAAAAATAAAGATTCTTGAAGAGGAACTTCTAGTACCCGATTCAGACTTCTCTGGTACCGCTTCTCAAAAAAGAGAAGTTCATGCAATATTAAAGAATCAAGTTTGGTCATTATCCCAACAAGGTCTCTCCATTGAACAAATCGCGAAGCAATCTTCTCTTCCTATCGAGGATGTTGAGATTATTTTAAATGAATTTTCTATGAGGGGAGAAACATATGAATAAGATTCACCTAAGAGCATTTGCTTTTGGTCTCCTCTTATCCACTTGTATATTTGGGTCCTATTATTATTTTTCTGGAGACAATGGAGCAGCAGCAAAATTAAGCAATGAAGAGTTAATTGCTCAAGTAGAAGATAAGGGATATAAAGTAGTTGATGAAAAAGTATATGCAGAGTTAGAAGCAAAGGCAAAAGACACTGAAGCAACACCAACTGAAGAAGAAACAAAAGTGACTGAACAAACAGATACCACGAAAGAAGAGACAGCAAAAGAAGAAGAACAACCTGCAGAAGCTGTTAAGGAATACAAACTTAACATTATTAGTGGTATGCAATCAAGTGAAATTGCCACACTTTTAAAGGACGCAGGAATCATCACTGATGCTTTTGAATTCGAGCAATATTTAATCAATACAGGTTATCATACGAAAGTACAACTAGGTGAGTTTGTCGTAAAAAGCGATATGACCTACGAACAACTTGCAAAGATCATAACAAAAAGCTGAAGATAATCTCTTCAGCTTTTTATATTACTCATTTAAATCATAGTGTCTACCTTTAACAAGATAAAACGTGTGTTCAGCAATATTGGTCACATGGTCCGCTGCTCTTTCTAAGTAACGGCAAGTAAACGATAGTTGTGTAATTTGCGCCAAAAATTCTGGCTTTTCCTGATTAATTCTTAATAGTTCCTGTATCGTTTGACCGTATAAATGATCAACCTCATCATCCATATCCGCCACTTGTTTTGCTTTTTGCACATCTTCTTCGATGAAGGATTCTAACGAAAGCTTCAACATTTTAGAGGTAGCCTCATACATTTCTCTAATACGAACAATCGGCTTAACATGTTCCTCACTACCAATTCGAATAGCTGATTTAGCAACGTTTACGGCAAAATCGGCTATTCGCTCGATATCTGTTGCAATTTTAATGGCAACAATAATTCGACGTAAGTCAATCGCCACAGGCTGTTGCTTTGCAATTAAAAGAATAGCAAAGTCGTTAATTTCTTCATACAAGACATCTGCTCTCGTATCATTCTCCATAATTTCTAAAGCGAGTTCCACGTTCTTAGTTTCTAATGCTTTAATTGCTTCGCTTAATGCATGATCAGCGAATTCACCAAGTTCCATCAACTTATTCTGAAGTTCCTTAAGATCAAAATGAAATTTTTCACGTACAACCATATTTGTCTTCCTTTCATCTCCGATTGGTATTGTTAACAATCAAATCGTTTGTTTTGTTTATATTATCCGAAGCGACCAGTAATATAGTCTTCTGTACGTTGATCAGAAGGAGTTGAGAATATTTTATTCGTATCGTCAAATTCAATTACTTCTCCATTTAAGAAAAATGCCGTTTTATCCGAAATACGTGCAGCTTGCTGCATATTATGTGTAACAATTATAATACTATATTCCTTTTTAAGCTCTTGAACCAGTTGCTCTACTTTAAGAGTTGAAATTGGGTCAAGGGCTGACGTTGGTTCATCCATTAAAATAACATCTGGCTCGATGGCTAAACAGCGTGCAATACAAAGACGTTGTTGCTGACCACCTGAGAGACCGTACGCATTCTCATTCAAACGATCCTTTACTTCATCCCAAATTGCCGCACCGCGCAAACTCTTTTCAACGATCTCATCAAGTACTTTTTTATTGCGAATTCCATGAATTTTAGGTCCATATGCAATATTTTCATAAATGGATTTTGGGAATGGATTTGGTTTTTGGAAAACCATTCCTACATTTGTTCGTAAATCTTCCACTTTATATGCTTTATCTAGTATACTTCTTTCACGATACATGATATCTCCAGAAATTTTCACTACTGGAATCAGTTCAACCATTCGATTTAACGTTTTGATAAATGTTGACTTCCCACATCCTGAAGGACCAATGATAGCTGTTACTTCCCTCTCATTTATATCAAGATTAATGTTTTTTAATGCATGATCTGTGCCGTACCAAAGGTTCAAATCCTTCGTTTGATAAGCAAGGCTTTTCTTGCTTTCTTTGTTTACACTCATATTATCACTAGATTCTTCCGCTGTTTTATTTTCACTATATGTTGAAACGACCATCGTAAAACCCCTCCACCCAATTAAAATCTTCTTTGAAATTTGTTTCTTATTAACACCGCTATTGAGTTCATTATGAATAAAACCAATAATAGAACAACAATTGTTGCAGCCGCTAGGTTTGCATATTCATCTACTAAAGCTGAATCAATAGTCCAGTAATAAATTTGCAGTGGCATGACCGTAAATTTATCTAAAAGTCCTTCAGGTAGTGGAATAATAAATGCTGGAATACCAATTACTACAAGTGGTGCTGTTTCACCAATTGCACGGGATAATGCTAAAATAACTCCAGTTAAAATCCCTGGTAGTGCAGCAGGTAAAACTACGTTTTTAATCGTTTGCCATTTCGTCGCTCCCATTCCATAAGAAGCTTCCCTTAAGAACTGTGGAACCGCACGGATGGCTTCTTGACTTGCCACGACTACTACAGGAAGAACCAATAGAGCCATGGTAAAGCCTCCGGCTAAAACTACTGCTCCTAAATTTAATCCTCTTACAAAGATTGTTAAACCCAAAATTCCAAAAACGATAGAAGGAACTCCGGCAAGATTAGATATATTCATTTGTATAAAGGCTTGTAAACGACCCTTTTTTGCATATTCTTCTAAATAAATGGCAGTACCTACTCCTAGGATTAATGTTACTGGTGCGACCACTAGCATTAGCCACAAGGTACCCATGATTGCTCCCTTAATACCGGCTCTCTCAGCGTTGGTAGAGAGTCTGTTATTTAAGAAATCAAAATCAATCCAGCCAAGGCTCTGTGCAACTACACGATAAATTAGTACAACTAAAACAAGAATTCCAAATAAGGTAGCTAAAAGAAACAATGTTTTTGCTATACGATTAGTAAGTAAACGTGATGTCATCTTTTTTTGAACTTGATTTGTATCAACGTATTTCATCTTAATATTCCTCCCTAAACTTACGAGAGATATACTGGGCAATTAAATTCATGACTAGTGTAAAAACAAATAAAGTCATTGCCACTGCGTAAAGACTGTAATAAAGCGTGGAACCTGCAGGAGCATCTCCTCCTGTAACTTCTACTATATATGCAGTCATCGTTTGCATGGATTGGGTAATATCAAATGTGAAGACTTTGTTACTTCCACTTGCTATTGTTACGATCATCGTTTCACCAATTGCACGGGAAATTCCGAGAACAAATGAAGCAACAATTCCAGATATAGCAGCGGGAACGACTACCTTCCAAGTTACTTCAAACTTTGTCGACCCTAATCCTAACGCTCCTTCCCTCATTGCATTAGGTACGGAGCTCATTGCGTCTTCCGAAAGAGAAGCAACCATTGGAATAATCATAATCCCCATAACTATACCCGGACTGAGGATATTGGTAGGCTCAAGTGTAGGTATAAGCTTTGTTAATAGGGGAGTCACAAATGTAAAAGCAAAGAAACCATATACAATCGTTGGAATACCTGCAAGTATTTCTAACATTGGTTTTAGTAATTTTCTCACTCTCTCCGACGCATACTCACTTAAATAGACAGCTGTCATTAGTCCAATAGGAATCGCTACTAACATAGCTATAGCAGAAGATATGATGGTCGCAGTTAGTAATGGTAAAACACCAAACTGTGCACTTTCACCAAGCGGCTTTAAGACTGTGCCTGTAAAAAACTCTACAAAGGAGACCTCTCTAAAAAACGCGATTGTTTCTGTTAATAAGGTTAGTACAATACCTATAGTTGTTAAAATAGAAATAATAGCAATTGTAAGTAGTATTTTAGGCATTAACCCCTCTAAAACACTTGCCGTACTAACAGAACGCTTGTTTTTCTCAATCATCTCTCGAACACTTAACGTATTTGAATCCCTTGTTACATCTTTTCCCAAGGATAAAACCCCTTTCATCCAAACCCTATCATCCTTATCATGCAAAGAATGATTCATTTTATTCTAATATTAAACAGCTAAGAAGATGAGAACGAACCCCTCTCATCTTCTTAGTAATCCAGATTAGTATCTGAATACCTTTTTTATTATTTTAAGCCTTCGAGAGTGCTGATTGCTGATTCCACTTCCTCGTCAGTTAAAGGAGCGAAACCAGTATTTTTAGCAACTTCTTGAGCATTCTCCATTGTATAGATTGCATAATCTAATACTTGTGGCTTTTCTTTTGCCATATTTACGTTTAAGTATGTGAATACCGGACGTGTGAATGGAGAATATGCAAATTCTTCACCTTCACCAATTGTTTCTAAAGTAGGCTCAACCGCACCGTTACCAAAGTCTACTTTAACAGCTTTTAATTTATCTTTGTTGTTTTCATAATACCCGTATCCGAAGAAAGCAATAGCATTCTTGTCTTTAGAAACTAAGTCAACAAGGGTTGAATAATCTTGCTGAAGGTTTACACCTTCTACTAAGTCTTGCTCTTCAAGAATTGATTCCCAGAAGAACTCATACGTACCGTGGTTTTCATTAGGTCCCATCGTTACGATCGGCTCATTCGGAAAATCTGGGCGAATATCTGACCAGTTTTTCTTTTCACCTAAGAAAATTTGTTTTACTTCATCTTGAGTGAGCTCTTCAGCCCAGTCATTGTCGCTATTAATTACAAAAGTTAATCCGTCTAAAGCAACTTTCATTTCTTGAACTTCAATCCCTAATTCTTCAGCAGTCGCAGTTTCTTCTTCCTTGATGTGACGAGAAGCATCGTTGAAATCTGTTCCATCTTCAACTAAGAACTTCTTGAATCCAGCGGATGTACCAGCACGTCCAACTTCAACTGAAACATTTTCTTGAGCATTTGTCATATATTGTTCAGCCATTTCAACCATGAACGGATAAACTGTACCAGAACCATCAATTACTACAGATCCTTCTAATTCAGCTGTTTCGTTAGTACCTTCTGTACCTTCTTCAGTAGCTTCTTCCCCGCCACCACAAGCAGCAATAATGGACATAACAGCTGCAAGCATTAGAAGTAGGCTGAGTTTCTTGAGATTTTTCATTCGGTAATTCCTCCTAAGAAATAAAGGTTGTTTTATTGTGTCCTACAAGTAATACATTAATACTGAACTGTTAAAGGGGTTTTAACCGTTTGTAAAGGTTTTGTAAATTAAGTAGAAATGTGTGTGAACGTGTCGGAATTTGGGCAAAGTACTACCTTGTTTTCTTTAAGCGAAAGTATGCATCCAGTACTTTTTTCCCCATTTCCAAATTAGGAGAAGGTCCTTTTTCCCCTGTATATACCCACGGGACAACAATAGCCATCGAAATCTCTGGATTGTTGGAAGGTGCATACGCCACTAAGCTCAAATTCATCACTGCAGGCGGCTCTTTATATAAATGTCTTGATGGCCCATCATAAAAAGCCTGTGCGGTTCCCGTTTTTCCAGCTGGTGAATAGCCAGCATCCTTAAATTCTTTATAGGCCGTTCCTAACGGATGCTGCATGACTTGGCGAAAGCCCTCTTGAACCCTCTTCATATTCGACTCATTAACATCAATTCGATTAAGTATTTTTGGCTTAATTTCCCGCACGAGTGTCCCAGGAGCATGTATATTTTGGAGGTTCGTTTGCCTTATCTCCTTTACCATTCTTGGCTGTAGCCGATTTCCTCCATTGGCGATTGTACTTACATACTGTGCAAGCTGCATGGGTGTATATGTATCATATTGCCCGATCACTAAATCCAATAAAAATCCGGGTTTTGAGCTTGTCCCCTTATACCCGATAGTTTCATTGGGAAGATCAATTCCAGTTCTAGTTCCAAGACCAAATTGACCGAAGGAATCTCGAACAATATGAAAGGTATTTGGTTCTAAAATTAATGGTTTATCGTATGCATAATGACCTTTTCCAATCTTTATTGCGGTATGAAACATGTACACATTAGAAGATCTTCTTAAGGCGTATACATCATCTATCGGACCAAAATTCTGCCATGATTTCTTCACAGGAGTTCCTTTAATTTTCATAGGGGCATCAACTAGTACGGTTCTAGGCTTTAATACTCCCCGTTGATAACCTGTCAAAATTGTTGCACCTTTTACAGTCGAACCGACATTATAGGAAGTAGTAATATTTCCTAATGAAAAATCTTCTAATTCATAGTTCCCATCATCATTTTGCACCAATAACTTTCCAGCCATCGTTAAAACTTCCCCTGTACGAGGATCCATTAAGACGACAAATGCTCGGTCTAAAAACTCGGTATCCTTGTTGTTTGCCTTCGTTTTCATAAGAACGTCTTCAATTATTTTTTCGACGGCTAGTTGCAATTCCATATCGATACTTAATATAAGATCATTCCCTTGCTCACCTTCAGAAATAGTTTGTGACTCAATAATTTCTCCAGATTTGTTTGTGACCTTCTTAATCTTTGATTTTTGTCCGCTAAGGACGTCCTCGTACTGATATTCAATATAACTTTTTCCAACCCGGTCGTTACGGTTATACTCTCTTGCAACATAATAATCCAGATGATCTCTTGGTATTCCTTCCTTTGTGTCAGTCACTTTTCCAAGTACTGTTTTTAACGTATTGTTAAACTTATACACTCTCTCCCAATCAGTTATCGTTTCTATACCAGGTAAGGATTGCAGGCTCTCACTTACTTCTGCAAACTCTTTATCAGAGACATCTTTATTTTTTATCACTTGAGGAGTAAATTCCGTACTGTTTCTTAATTCCTTCCATATGGATATAATCTCTAAATCATGTTCTTTGAATTGTTCGATATCACTTTGCGTTATACGTTCTAGCGTTATTTGGTAAATCTTTTTGTTCCACTCCTGGTTGGTTAGTCCTTTTTTTAATGTTTTCCTTTCTTTTTCCTGCAACTTGTTTTCTGCTTCATCAGGGAAACGCATCATCCAATACTCTTTTTTGTCTCGATCGGAAATCCTGCTATAATCCATTGTAATAATTGAAGCCAATCTCTCTGCAACCTGTAACATTTCTTTAGGTCCATGTCCCTGGTTAATATAAGCGATTGCCTTTTGAGGGGCATTGTCCACTATCATTCTAAAGTTTCTATCGTACATACGACCTCTTGGAACCGGATGATTGATAGTAACATCCTCGGTTCTTTCTATCTCCCTACGATAATCTTCTCCATAGACAATTTGGATAAAGCCAAGACGAAGGACAAGAATGGAAAAGAGCAAAAACACGAAAAAAAACAGCATATTTAACCGAACAGGTAGCTGCTTTCTCTTCTTTTTTTTCTTCTTTTCCTGCTGATGCATGTCTTCACCTCATTTCAGCACCTCTCCCAAAATTCAATTTTAGGAGAGGCGTTAGGATCAATGAAATTCAATTTTCCTAATAAAAAAATAAATTAGACTATGACCTGATCCGATCAATAATAAAAGGATTGGGATACTTGCCTTTGGATCAAAAAATGATACAGCCATTAAAAAGATAAGAATTGAGACTATTCTTCCCGAATTCAGAAAAATTTCTCTGACCACTATATATTCAATTCTCATTTCTGCAGCATTCCAGCCTTTACCGATAACATCGTAAGTCATCGATAAATATGGAACCAACAGCATCGGGTATGCAATAGCAATAATGGAAGCGTAAATTAAAAGCTTTGTATAAGTGAGGTTAAATACTAATAACAAAATAGCTAAATACAATAGGATACCACCGAGAAGAATGGCTTTTTTTCGATGTTGTTTTTTAATCCACCGTGAAGCAAAGTAGTACCCAATAAAAGCAATACCAGAATTCACTAATCCAAAGGTACCAAGTGCCATTTCGCTTCCAGTCGTAATAAATACAAAGACCGAAATGACAAAGACAAACGTTCCTTCTCTCATTCCTTGGACAAAATGTGCGTTTGTAATTTGCCTCCAATTAAAGTTGTTTTTTCTCTCTTGTAAAATCCTTAGAAACATGTATCTTCCATTCGCAGGCCTTCTCTTTAAGAAGAAACTTAAAATAACCGCAACAGAAAATAACCCTAAGGATGTAGCAAAGATAACAGAATACCCAGTGAATTTCTCAAGTTTTGATATCACAGTTCCAGCTGCAATAGGACCGATCATTCCTCCAACAGAAGACAGAATTCCCAAAAAGCCATTAAAGAAATCTCTTGTTTCTGGCTCCGTAACTTCAAAGGTCAGCACATTAAAGGCCAGCCAGTAAAAACCATAACCAATTCCTAGTAATCCTCCTAACACAACTAAAAATTGCGAAGCATTGGTTCCTATTGTTAAAACGGTTAGGTAGAAAATGGCTAAAAAAATGACTCCGATACGTAAAACGATTACTCGGTCAATCTTTTTAGCCCATCTGCCTGCTAGGATAAATGTTAAAGGTTGGAGAACAACAACTGAGAGGTTATAAATAGCTAAATCTTTAAAATCACCGGATTGTTTCCATAAATAAATATTTACAAATGTATTGGATAAAGCAACACTTAAGGAATACAGACCTCCGATTAACAAAAGCAAAAGCAAATCCTTTGTCAGATCGATGTCACCAATTAATTTTTTAACTTTACTCATGTATAGAAACTCCCCTTCATATCTAAGGGTAGTTTTCAACAAGCTCACCTTAATTATGTACAAAATAAACAAAAACGACGTGGAATGATCCACGTCGTTAGTTGTTACTTATTTCGCTTCAGTATATCTCTTTGCAACTTCATCCCAATTTACAACGTTCCAGAAAGTATTGATGTAGTCTGGACGACGGTTTTGGAATTTTAAGTAGTAAGCATGCTCCCACACATCAAGACCAAGGATTGGCGTTTTCCCTTCCATTAATGGAGAGTCTTGATTTGGTGTGCTTGTCACTTCTAGTTCTCCGTTATTTACCGCAAGCCAAGCCCAACCAGAACCAAAACGAGTTGTAGCAGCCTTTGCGAATTCCTCTTTAAAGCTATCAAGATTTCCAAACTTTGCATTAATTGCAGCTAGAAGATCACCAGTAGGCTCTCCACCACCATTTGGAGATAAGATTTGCCAGAACAATGTATGGTTAGCGTGACCTCCACCATTGTTACGTACTGCAGTGCGAGCTGCTTCTGGTACTGCATCAAGATTAGCAATTACTTCTTCAACTGACTTTGACAGCAATTCTTCATTTCCAGCTAAAGCATTATTCAAGTTGGTTACGTAAGTGTTGTGATGCTTTGAGTGGTGAATGTTCATTGTTTCCTTGTCGATATGTGGTTCTAGAGCGTCGTAAGCATAAGGTAGTTGCGGTAATTCGAATGCCATGAATAACTCCTCCTAAATATGTATAATGATTTTTTCTTTAGAAAAACCCTTTCATTTTTAACATTTGGATATTCCTAAAGTTATTAACTTAAGATTACCAAACTTGGCAACTTTGTTCAAATATTAAGCTTAAGCCAACAGATTTACATTACCCCTTTTGGAGAGAAATATTCGCATAACTAGATGGTATCTCCTCCTTTTCATCATACCATTTCTGATGTTTCGATAATTTGTCAAAATTGTAAATATTAGCGTCATGTCAATGATTTAAGTCATAGTAGTTATGGATTGTTCTTTTTAAAGGACACTACGTTATTGACACTCTTTATGTATTTTTATTAAATCAAAGAGAGGAGAGGAAAGGGCGGGTATTTCATGAATGAAATAAATGTTTCATTATATAGCTTACTCATACAAGAATTTATAGATAAAGAAAATATACAGAAAATAAAATCAGGTACTACCATATTTAATGAAAGAGATTCCGTGAGTCATATTTATATTCTTTTACAGGGAAGTTTGTCTCTTGGAAGAGTTCATATGAGAGGAAAAGAATTTATTATTAAAATTCTCCATGGAGAAGAATTAATCATTGAATACCAATTATTTAAAACAAATCCGATTTATCACTTTTTTGCAAAAACCATTTCAGATTGTGAATTTCTTATAATCAAAAGAGAAGAGTTCGAAAAGTTTGCGATGAGTTCACCTCGCGTCATGAGTGCATTGACATCTTGGCTCAGCACTAGATATTTAAAAGCTCAAATGAAGTGTCAGGATCTGATTATGAATGGAAAAAAAGGTGGACTTTATAGTATCTTAATTCGACTTTGTAATAGTTACGGAATAATGACTGAAAAAGGAATTTTAATTGACTTACCACTCACCCATCAGGAACTGGCAAGTCTTACGTATGGAACAAGAGAAGTCATACAGCGCATGCTAAAGGAACTTAGGGAACTAGATGTTATATCCTATGATCAACAGAAGTTTACCGTGAAAAATTTAGCCTATTTAAAGCAAGAAGTAGATTGTCAGAACTGTCCCCATGAAATATGTGGGTTAAACTAAAAGAGAAAAGGGCTCATAAGCTCTTTTCTCTTTCTAGTTTATAGAACCACTAAGACAAAATAGACAATCATAAATAATTGAATAAGCCCTTTTGTAATCACGCTACTAATAAACCCCACTACCGACCCAACACCAACTTTCAAGGATTCACTTAACCCTCTTTTATTAATCAGAAGCTCTGCAATAACCGCACCAATAAAGGGCCCTAATATAATTCCTAGAATTGGGATAATAAAGGGGCCTATTAATAAGCCAATTGTACTTCCCCAAATTCCAGCTTTTGAGCCTCCGAATTTTTTCACTCCAAATAAATTCGCTAAATAATCTGCGCCAAATAATAAGAGGACAAATAAACTTTGAATGCTCCAAAACAACCAATTAAAAGGTTCAAAGGAGAATAAAAAGCCGTAAAGGATAAAACCGCCAACCAAAAATAGCACACCTGGAATGATCGGATAAATCAAACCTACAAAAGAAACTAGAAATAACAATACAATAATAAGCCAATACACTAGTCCCATCTTGTCACCTCTGTACAAAAAAACAAGGGAAGTCCCCTTGTTTTTTTAAGAATGTCTAACTCCAAGAACTGCTTCTGCAATATTTACAGCATGATCACCGATACGCTCTAGATTGCTAATAATATCAACAAACACAATTCCAGCTGAACCGGAGCACTTTCCTTCATTCAAACGAAGTATATGCTGTTTACGAAGAGTTCTTTCCATTTTATCAATTTGATTTTCTTTTTCAACCACATGACGAGCCGTATCCAAGTCTTTATGATCAAGAGATTGAAGTGCTTCTTGAACAGTAGAGATCGTTAATGCAAACATTTCCTCTAAGTCTTTCATTGCACTGTCTGTAATTTTTACTTTATTTGAATTTTGATATTCTACAAGCTCAACAATATTTTCGAAATGGTCCCCTATTCTCTCAATATCACGAACCGTATCCATTAGTGTTGTATGCTCTTCTGAATCATTTGTTGAGAGAGGGCTTGTAGCCAGTTGCACTAGATAATCAGTAATTTTTCGGTCAAGATTATTTATTGCACTTTCTAACTGATACGCCGATTCAGCATGCTTGTTCTGCTTAGTATTAACAAAATTACTTGTTTCCTCTAACCCTTTAATGGCAAATTGCCCCATTCTTAATACTTCTTCTTTTGCTTGTCCTAAAGCAATAGAAGGAGACTGTTTAATAAAGTTAGGGTCTAAATGCTTCGATTTGTAATCAATTAGAGAGTCATCACCTGGTATTAGCTTGATCACAATAAGCGCAAGTAAACCAATAAACGGAAATTGAATAATTGTATTTGTCGTATTGAAGATACCATGAGCAAAAGCAATGGTCATTTCTTCATTTAAGTTTAAAGAACTCTGTAAGGACGTGATAATTTTTGTAAAAGGAATCAGTAAAATCATAAAGATGGCTGTACCGATGAGATTAAATAGCACATGTGTAGCAGCCGCTCTTCTTGCTGCAACCGATGCACCAATTGATGCTAATACGGCTGTGATTGTTGTTCCAATATTATCTCCAAACAATACAGGTAATGCCGCATCAATGTTAATTAGATTTTCTGCATATAGGCCCTGTAATATTCCAATCGTTGCACTAGAACTTTGTACAATAACGGTAAATACCGTTCCAATCACAACACCCAAAATAGGATTCGAACTCATATTAACGGTTAACTCGTGAAAGGCCTCTAAGCTTCTTAGCGGCTTCATCCCACCACTCATTAACTCTAATCCATAAAACAATGCACCGAAACCAAAAATAATTTGTCCAATGCTTGTTGTTTTATTGCTTTTAAAGAAGAATATAAGGATTGAACCAAGAGCAATAATTGGAAGCGCATATTCACCAATATCTATACCAATGATAAATGCCGTAACAGTTGTACCGATGTTTGCCCCCATGATGACACCGATTGCTTGTCGCAATGTCATAAAACCAGCACTAACTAACCCAACCGTAATAACCGTAGTACCCGAACTACTTTGGATTAGCACTGTAACAATAATCCCTGCTAACACACCCATGAAAGGATTGGTTGTAAATCGATCAAGAATATCTCTTAATTTGTCTCCTGCCGACTTTTGTAACCCATCCCCCATAAACTTGATACCAAATAAGAAAATTCCAAGGCCACCTAAAAACTCAAAAATCATTTGTTGAATATTTAATTCCAAGTATTTCAACCCCTACACTTTTTTCGACATTTTTCTTAAAAACCCCTTAATCATTATGTGTAACGTAAAGGAAAAAGTAAATATTATTATCTTTAAATTTACAATGCCTTAACAAAAGGGTAGTAATGTTACAATTATGTTACAAAACAAATTCCTATTTTATAACTAATCGTATTAATTTGGACAACAAAGCCATATAACGATAAAATAATGAAGGATTACATAGAAAGGTGTGTGTCATGCGTCATGAACATATTTCAGCAATTATTTAAAAGTCTCTACTCTCCGAAAGACATTGCTAAAACAAGATTCCAAGGTATTGGAAAAACCATACTTTATGTCTTTCTACTAACTCTCGTTTCTGTTATCCCAACCGTTAGCTATGTAAGTTCAGCTATAAATAATGGAATTGAGACAGCCGCCCAAACAGTAGATAATGAACTTCCTGATTTTTCAATAGAAAATGGGGAACTCTCAGCAGACCAAGAGGAACCGATCTATATTGAGGATACTGATTTTACCATTATTTTTGATTCTACTGGTGAAGTTAGTGAGAACGATTTAGAGGGTTATGAAAATGCCTTTGCTCTTCTTCAGAATGAGTTTGTACTTATTGCTGGAGGAACGCTCGACACTTACGACTATTCAACTTTAACAGACCTAAACATTACGAAGGATAGTATTTTGGAAGTGATTCATTCCGTTGACGGTTTATTAGCAGTTATTATTCCCGTCCTTGCACTTACCATTTATATTTTTTCAAGTGGAGTCAAATTTATTGAAATTACCATTCTTGCATTGTTCGGTCTATTTATTAAGAATGTAACCAGTCGAAATCTACCATATCGTCAATTATGGAGACTATCAGCTTATAGTGTGACTCTCCCTACTATTTTCTTTACGATAATGGAAGCTTTTCAAACGAACGTTCCTAACGGTTTCCTAATTAATTGGTTCGTTTCTATCATTATGTTATATCTAACAGTACGAGAAATTCCTCAGAAAGCTAAGCAATAAAAGAAAAACGCGATTTTACGCGTTTTTCTTTTTTTATTTGTACTATCAATCTATCTACTGCATATAAATAGAGTAACTCTACTAATAAGGAGAATCGTCCATGAAACGTCTCTTCGTTTCTCTACTAGTTATTCTTATTTTGTATATCATATATGTAGACTTAAGCATTGGTACGATACCAAACACAAACAACAAAACGATAGAATCCATTGAAGTAGATTCTAAAGTCATTCATACAGAAGAGACTGTTATTGCCTCTTTTAGTAAAACAGTGGAACAAGGAGATACTGTTCTTTCGATCATAGAGGCACAACTAGAGGGAGCAATACCCGTTCCAATTGAAAAAGTAGTAAATGATTTTATCATATTAAATGAAGGCAAAAAACCAGAGGAAATTCACGCCGGAAAGATATACCTATTTCCTGATTACAGCAAGTCCGATAGCATCTCACAATAATGGAGACTTTTTCCCGGCATCAAGATTCTTGTCACCTTTAACGTTCATTGTTACAATGTTCAATAGGAAAGTACTAAGATTAATTTAGATCTTTTTTTCAAAAGGAGAGAATCACTGTTGAGTGAAATTATACATCGTACAAAAACTCGTCCCATTAAAGTCGGACCTTTAACTATTGGTGGAAATAATGAAGTTGTTATTCAAAGCATGACTACTACAAAAACACATGATGTTGAGGCCACGGTTGCTGAAATAAAGAGGCTAGAAGAAGCCGGTTGTCAAATCGTGCGCGTTGCTTGTCCTGATGAAAGAGCCGCAAACGCGATTTCTGAAATTAAAAAAAGAATTAATATACCTCTAGTGGTTGATATCCACTTTGATTACAAACTAGCTCTAAAAGCCATTGAGGGAGGTGCGGATAAAATCCGTATTAATCCCGGTAATATTGGTCGTCGCGAAAAGGTGGAGGCAGTTGTTAAAGCTGCTAAAGAAAAGGGCATTCCCATTCGAATTGGTGTCAATGCTGGTTCGTTAGAGAAAAGAATATTAGAGAAATATGGATACCCTACAGCTGATGGGATGGTAGAAAGTGCCTTACACCATATCAAAATTTTAGAAGACCTCGACTTTCACGATATCATCGTTAGTATGAAGGCATCCGATGTAAATCTAGCTATTGAAGCCTATGATAAAGCGGCAAGAGCGTTCGATTATCCTTTACATCTTGGAATTACTGAATCAGGAACTTTGTTTGCAGGTACTGTAAAAAGTGCAGCAGGTTTGGGAGCGATCTTAAGCAAGGGAATTGGCAACACCGTTCGAATTTCACTTAGTGCGGATCCTGTAGAAGAAGTGAAGGTTGCCCGTGAATTATTAAAATCATTTGGTTTATCTTCAAATGCGGCAACACTTATTTCATGTCCAACATGTGGTAGAATTGAAATTGACTTAATTTCGATCGCAAACGAGGTAGAGGAGTACATTCAGCAGATTAAAGTACCCATTAAAGTGGCAGTATTGGGCTGTGCGGTAAATGGTCCTGGAGAAGCTAGAGAAGCCGATATTGGTATAGCGGGGGCTCGTGGCGAAGGCCTTTTATTCCGTAAAGGGGAAATTGTTCGTAAAGTGCCTGAAGCAACAATGGTTGAAGAGCTTAAAAAGGAAATCGATCAAATTGCCGCAGAATTTCAAGCAAAACGTGATCAGGAAGCAATGCAATCATAATGAAGGAAAGAGGCTCTGGCGTTATCGCCGGAGCCTCTTCTTTTATCTGTAGGGGTTAAAAAAATGGTAGTATAAACATACCGACAATGATGGAAATCGCTCCAATCCCGATAGCCCAGCTACCAAGGCCAGTTGCTCCACGTCTTCGGGCGATAAACCCTAATACAATCCCAACTGCTCCAAACAAAATGGGTGCCACAAATAATGAAAGGATAGAAATGATTAAAGCAGCAAACCCTATCCCTGTGCCACTTTTCATTGTCTCACCAACATTATTTGTTGTTCTTTCCCGGTTAAAAGTAGTTGGTGCAGCAATTTCAGCTGAGGTTTCTTCTAAATAATCTGCAGGTTGGTATTTATTTGTTTCACCAACATTGTCGCTCGTACGAAGGTAATCGAATGATCCTTCGTTATTGCGTTCTTGATCTGCCATATTGATCCCTCGCTTTCCTTTGATAGGAGCAGTATTATTATTTGCGCGATCACAACAATTATGTTTGTTAATCATTTCTAATTCGACATTTTTCAATTATGGAATATAACGAAATGGGGAAGTACTACATGAAGAAAAGAAAATTAGGGTTTGATATTGACGGAACCATTACCTGCCCTGCAGCTATTGTTCCTTTTATAAATGAAGCCTTTCAATTACAATTAACACTCGATGATTTAACTGACTATGATTTATTAAAAGTAGTGGATATCCCAGATAAAGAATTTACCGATTGGTATGATAAAAAAGAGGCAGACATCTTCACATTGTCTCCATTAGCCACGGGGGCAAGAGAATTATTATTAGAATGGGGAAAACAGCACGAATTAATTTTCATCAGCGCACGGGGAGAAAACGTGTTAGAGGTGACTAAAGAATGGTTTATTAACCATGGGATAAGATACGATCATTTAGAACTTATCGGATCACATGAAAAAGTTGAAGCAGCAAAAAAGTACGGAGTAGAAATATTTTTTGAAGATAAGTATGAAAACGCCATTGAAATTGCAATAAAATGCCATATACCAGTGCTTTTATTTGATACGCCCTATAATCAAGGCTCCCTTCCGAATGAGGTAAAACGAGTTTCTAGTTGGAAAGAAGCCAATAATTGGGTTGAGAAATGGTTCGATGATTAATTTTTAATTAACGGTACATTCTGGGCATCGGCCATAAATTTCAAATTTATGGCCAGAGATATCATAGTCCTTCAAGCTTTCCTGTAAACTATTCATAGGGCATGTATCAATTTCCTTGGTTTTTCCACAGTCCAAACAAATAAAATGATGGTGATGGTGTTTACTTTCACAAGAATAACGAAAATGTTTTTCACCGGATAATTCTGTCATCTCAAAAATACCTAAATCAACAAATAACGAGAGATTGCGATAGATCGTATCAAAGCTCAATCCAGGGTAATGATCCTTCATCCGGTCAAGCACGTCCTTAGCCGTTAAATATTTATTACTGTTAGCAAAAAGACCAAGCATTTCTTCTCTTTTTCCTGTATGCTTGTAGCCTTTATTTTTTAATAACTCAAGAGCTTCTGTAACATTCATACTCTCACCTCATGTTTCCATTGCAACATTTTCTTTAATAATATAACAAGAATGAGAATCAATACAGCAATAACTACAATCGTTCCACCCGGGGCCAAATTAAGATAATAAGAAATAGTCAGCCCCCCAAGGACAGAAACTTCTCCGAAAACGGTAGAAAGTAGGATGGTTTGTTTAAATCCTTTTGCAATCCGAATACTAGCCGCTACAGGGAGAGTCATGAGTGAAGATACTAGTAAAATCCCAACAATTCTCATCGAAGCCGCAATGACTAATGCAACTAAGACAATGAAAAAGAAATGAAGGGACTTCACCGCTATACCTGAAGCTTTTGCATGTTCTTCGTCAAATGATAAAAGAAATAACTCCTTATATAAAAGCGTAATAAAAGCTACCACAATCATACTAATGATGATGATAATGATTAAATCGGTTCGACTGACTGCACTAACACTACCGAATAAATAACTATATAAATCGGTATTAAAACCATCGGCTAATGAAATAAAAATAACACCTAAACCAATACCACTAGATAAAATAATGGGAATAGCTAGCTCCTGATAATGTTTATATACGGTTCTAAGCTTTTCTATAAACAACGAACCTACTACAGAAAAGGTCATTCCTAAATAGATGGGATTTAGTCCCGTAGTGAGCAAAAGTCTTTTTTCAAGCAATAAGCTTGCCGCAATGCCAGCTAAGGTAACATGGCTTAAAGCATCGGCTATTAGTGAAAGTCTTCTTACTACAATATAAACACCGAGTAAAGGCGCAATTATTCCAATGATTGCACCTGTGAGAAATGCATTTTGTAAAAACTCATACTTAAATATCGCTTCAATCACCGTTTTTCCCCTCCATGATGATGAACATGATTATGATGTTGATGGTCATGTTCATGCATAAGAACTTGAACATCATGGCCATATAGATCAGACATATTTTGTTTTTCAAACTCCTCCGTATCACCATGAAAATGCATATGCTTATTCAAGCAAGCAACATGAGTAACTTTATCTGTAATCGTACCGATATCATGCGTTACTAAAATTAATGTAATACCTCGATCTTGATTAAGCTCCGTAAGCATCTCGTAGAAAGATTGGACATTTTTCGCATCAACACCAACTGTTGGCTCATCTAAGATAAGTAAGTCTGGATCACTTACTAATGCACGAGCTATAAAAACTCTTTGTTGTTGTCCTCCTGATAACTCACCGATATTGCTTCCTATTTTTTCAGTTAGCCCCACAGAATCAATCGCTGCTCTTATCTTTACTTTATCCTCTTCTTTATGCCTTTTAAATAATCCCACTTTTTTAGTTAACCCACTTGATACAACTTCGTATACTGTTGCAGGAAATCCTGAGTTAAAGGAATTTGCTTTCTGAGAAACAAAACCGATTCGATGCCAATCTTTAAACTGCTCAATAGCTGTTCCAAATAATTCGACTTCTCCCTTTTGTAGCTTCAATAAACCTAAGATTATTTTTAATAAAGTAGACTTCCCTGACCCATTAGGTCCAACAAGTCCTAAGAACGCTCCGCGAGGAACCGAGAATTGAATATCTTCAAGTACATTTTCCTTTTCGTACTTATAAGTCAGGTTATTTACATTTATAATATTTTCCATTTTAACCACCTATTATTATCAGAATCATTCCGATTTACCAAAAGTAGTATACATGAGAAATGAATTGATGTAAAGGAAGTCCTTCCTGCCTCCTTATATACACCTTTTATTAGATAGCCACATAGATTAACATCAGGGAGTGGTGAATTCGTGAGTATTTTTCAATCAATTGTTAATCACAAAATAAATACAATTACGACAGAAGAGTTACTGAAATACGCCAAACAATTTGGAGTTGCCATTAGCGTTAATGAAGCGAAAAAAATTGCATCTTATCTTAGAGGACGACAAGTAGATATTTTCAATCCCTCTGAAAGATCGAAACTGTTAAAGGATATTGAAAAATTCACAAGCCCTGCGACAGCAAAAGCCGTCAGTCAGTTGGTTACACAATTTACGAAATAATTAAACAGAGGCTCATTTTTTCAATGAGCCTTCCTTTTTTATGCCATAATATGTTCGAGTAAGTTTTCGTTAAATGTCTTTGAAGTTAACATTTCAATCTCTTGTTTGTACGGTGCCTTTTTATTATTCTTATCTTCTCCAACAAACGGTGTTTCAAGGATTTTTGGAATACTCATTAACTGCGGATGATGCACGATATAAGCAAGTGCTTCAAATCCAATTTTTCCGTATCCAATATTTTCATGTCTATCTTTTCTTGAACCCCGATCATTCTTACTATCATTAATATGAAGGACCTTTAAGCGATCAATTCCAATGGTTTTATCAAACTTGTTAAGAACTCCATCAAAATCCTCAACAATGTTATACCCCGCATCATGAATATGACAAGTATCAAAGCAAATTGAAAGCTTTTCATTATGTTTGACACCGTCAATGATCATTGCTAATTCTTCGAAGCTTTTTCCACATTCAGATCCTTTGCCTGCCATTGTTTCTAAAGCGATCTGAAGCTGCTCATTTCCTGTTAGAACCTCATTAAGACCCTCAATGATCTTCTTGATTCCAGCCTCTTCCCCTGCTCCTACATGGGCTCCTGGATGCAAAACAATTTGCTTTGCACCGATCGCCTCTGTACGTTCGATTTCTGTTTTTAAAAATCGAACACCAAGGTCAAATGTATCTGGGTTTGTTGTATTTCCAATATTAATAATATAAGGAGCATGAACAACAATATCTTCTAGATTGATTCCATTTAACTCCATATGCTTTTGACCTGCTGTGATGTTTAAATCTTCTATTTTCTTCCTTCTAGTATTTTGAGGAGCACCTGTGTAGATCATGAAAGTATTCGCACCATATGAGACCGCTTCTTCACTTGATGCTAGCAACATACTTTTCCCACTCATTGAAACATGTGAACCTAATTTTAGCATTTCCACACTCTCCCACCTATTATTTCTTTTTCAATCGGTTCTGTCTTTTCTTAATTTTATCCATTTCAAACTGCATCTTCTTCTTATAGCCTGGCTTCACCTTTGCCGGCTTTTTAACAAAAGACTTCGCTAGCTTTTCAACCTCGTCCGACTGCTTCGTTCTCTTTTTACGTCTGTTACGATCTTCAAGTTCCGAGAGTTCACCTTTTTTAATATCAATATGCTTAAATTCAATCCCTAGTTTTTCAAGCCTATTTAATTTATCCTCATCCGATGTTTCATAAATAGTGAGAGCTATTCCCGAATTCCCCGCTCTAGCTGTCCTACCCACACGATGTACATAAAAATCTAAATCAGTTGGAAGTTCATAGTTAATCACATGACTAATTCCTGGAATGTCAATACCTCTTGCAGCTAAATCGGTAGCCACAATATATTGAAATTCTAAATCCGTGATTTGCTTCATCATCCGTTTACGTTCTCGAGGACTTAAATCTCCATGAATTCTTCCAACCTTTAACCCTCTATGAGTAAGTGCCGTGGCAACTTCCTCGGCTTTTTTCTTTGTATTGGTAAAGACAATCGCTAAATATGGGTTATACAGCTTTAGTGCCTCATACACAAGTGTTGACTTTTCACGATGTCTTGATGGAAGAAGAATATGTTCAATCTTCGCTGCTGTTAACTGTTTCGGTTCAATATGAATATACTTAGGATTTTCCATATACTTCTTTAGAAAAGGTTTTAGCTTTTCAGGAATGGTGGCTGAAAAAACAAGCATTTGAAGCTTTTCTGGCATTCTTGCTCCAATTTGGTCAACATCTTCTAAAAATCCCATATCGAGCATTAAATCGGCTTCATCGACTACATACATGCTTGCCGTATGTACAAATAGGGCTTGTTCCTTTACTAAATCATTGATACGTCCTGGAGTCCCTACAACGATATGTGGTTGAGTTTTTAATTTTTCAATGGTACGAACTTTGTCTGTACCTCCGATAAATAGACGACTTGTAATCTCTTCGCCTTCTTCGGCATGCTCGGTTACCTTTAATACCTCTTGGTATATTTGTGTAGCAAGCTCTCTTGTTGGTGCGGTGATTACAGCTTGTACCTCTTGCTTATTAGGATTAATTTTATGGAGTACTGGTAACACATACGAATGTGTTTTCCCAGTCCCTGTTTGAGATTGACCAATGGCACTTTCACCTTTTAGTACAGTTGGAATCAATCTTTCCTGAATTTCAGTTGGTTCATAAAATCCAATGGCATCAATCGCCTTGTTTATAAATGGTTTAAGTTGATACGTTGAAAATTTTGTTTTCGTCATTATTAAAGCTCCTTCAGTTTTGGTAAGGATGTCCATACCCATCATGTAATTATAATAAAGTTCTTCCTAAAGTGCCACCTACAGTTCATTTCCATATGATTATGTTTTACGAATTACAGTATTTTCAAACCAGTTCATAACTTATCATCAATCACCTAGACCAAATATCCATTTGTTGCATAGGGTATAAGAGGGAAAATTATGAAAGGAGGGTGTTCGTATGCCACCAAGACAACCGCTTCCTATGCGTGGAGGAATGCCTCAACCTATGCTTGGATTTGGACGACGTAACCAAATGAGACCAATGATGCCCCCAGCAAGAATGGGGAATATGGGGATGAGCAGAGCCCCAATGGGTGCAAATGTTCCAAGAGGAATGAGAGGTCCTACAAAAAATGGCGGAGGAGGTTTACTGTCTAAGTTACTTGGTAAAGGTAAATCTCAAGGCGCACAAGCCGGTATGCAAATGTTTGGCAATGCTTCTCGCTCTGCTACACCAGCTGCAGGTGGCGGGCTGTTAAAATCACTAGCAGACCCCACAGCAATTACGGGATTTCTAAATAATACGCAGCGGGTATTAAACACCGCTCAACAAATCGGACCGATGGTACAGCAATATGGTCCAATTGTTAAAAACTTACCAGCAATGTGGAAACTTTACCGTGGTTTAAATGCTGCGAGTTCGGATGAGGAAACTAAGGATGACGGAGACGTAGAGTCCACTAACACTGCATCAAAATCGGAAACTAAAACAAAACGAAAACGCACGAATCCAGAAAGTACTGAAAACGATACACATTCAATCGAAATCGAAGAGAAGGCATCAAAAAGATTACAAGGAAAATCCGTACCTAAAATATATGTATAAAGGAATATGCCCGAAGCATATTCCTTTTTCTCTTCTTTGTATAATCATGACACTTTATATATAATGATAGAATAAGCATGCTAAAAGGGGAGAACCAACTCAATGAAAGTTATAAAAATATCACCCCGTGGTTATTGCTACGGTGTTGTTGATGCGATGGTCATCGCAAGAAATGCAGCACTTGATAAATCTCTGCCACGGCCTATATATATATTAGGAATGATTGTACACAATAAGCACGTTACGGATGCTTTTGCTGAAGAAGGGATTATAACGCTAGACGGTCCTAATCGAAAACAAATACTAGAGCAAGTAGATAAAGGTACTGTTATATTTACTGCCCATGGTATATCTCCAGAAGTTAGAGAGTTAGCAAAGAAAAAAGGACTTGTTACCATCGATGCTACTTGTCCAGATGTAACAAGTACACATCAGCTGATTGAAGCAAAAAAGGATGAAGGTTACCAGGTGATCTATATCGGTAAAAAGGGTCATCCAGAGCCTGAAGGAGCTTTAGGTGTAGCTCCTGACATTGTACACCTTGTAGAGACAATCGCAGATGTTGAATCATTAGCTATTCAAGCTGACAAAATACTTGTCACGAACCAGACAACAATGAGTCAGTGGGATGTAGGTCATATCATGAAGAAAATAGAAGAGAAATATCCACACGCAGAATTTCATAAAGAAATCTGTATGGCTACACAAGTTCGACAAGAAGCGGTTGCCGAACAAGCAGGTGAGGCTGATGTGGTTATTGTTGTTGGAGATCCAAAAAGCAACAACTCCAATCGTCTTGCGCAAGTTTCCGAAGAAATCGCAGGTACAGTAGCATACCGAATTAGTGATATATCTGAATTAGATATTGACTGGATTAAAGATGCACAAACAGTGGGAGTAACCTCTGGGGCATCCACACCAACTCCTATCACTAAAGAAGTCATTTCTTTTATCGAGCAATTTAATCCTTTTGATGAATCCACATGGACTCGTGAGAAAAAGGTACCTCTTCAAAAAATATTACCAAAAGTAAAAAGATAATAAAAAGGAAAGTCACGAAATTTCGTGACTTTCCTTTTTTACACAAATTGAAACGGGTCTGTATGAATCGTTGAAGCAAAAATATTCACATTATATCCTTTTTGATTACACATCTCAGTAAGCTTTTTTGCCACGCCTTGCTTCATGACCTTTTCTACGTTGTGGCCTGGATCAATGATATTTAGTCCTAACATCATGGCATCATGAGCAACATGGTAATACATATCACCTGTTACGTACACATCAGCACCTTTGAAGCTAGCGGATTGAATATACTTATTCCCATCTCCCCCGAGCACCGCAACCTTTTTTACCTTAGCGTCTAAATCTCCTACGACTCGAACAGCAGGTACATCTAGCACTTCTTTTACAAAATCCGCAAATTCTCGGAGTGTTGTTTCTTGAATTTTCCCTATCTTGCCCAAGCCAAGTGATTTTGACTTATTTTTTAGTGGGTACACATCATAAGCCACTTCGTCATATGGATGTGCTTTAATCATAGCGGAAATGACCTTTTTCTCTAGATGAGCAGGAAAGACTGTTTCTATCCTCACTTCTTCTACCTGTTCAACTTTCCCTATTGTCCCAATGAAAGGATTTGTTCCCTCTAACGGAATAAACTCTCCCTTTCCTTCAGATGAAAAGGAACAGTGAGAGTAACGACCTATTGAACCAGCTCCAGCATCACCTAACGCTTTTTTTAAAGACTCTTCATATCCTATCGAAACGTATACAACCAGTTTGAGTAATTCAGAGTCATAAGTTGGTACTAGAACTTCTGTATTAGTTAATTGAAGGGCTTCTGCCAGTAAATCATTCACCCCACCTTCAGCAACGTCCAGGTTCGTATGTGCAGCATAAACAGCAATATCATGCTTGATTAATTTTTCAATAATTCTACCTGTTGCTGAATCGGTCACAAGCTTTTGAAGTGGTCGATAGATAAGCGGATGATGAGCAATAATTAATTGAACATTATTATGTATGGCTTCATCAACGACTTCTTCAAGTACATCCAAAGCAATCATTACATTTGAAACTTTCATGTTTAGCTTCCCAATTTGCAATCCAATTTTATCCCCTTCTAGTGCTAAATTCTTGGGAGAAAATTGTTCAAAAAGACTAATGATTTCATGTCCATTTACGGTTTTCATCTTCCTAAAACCTCCTTTGTCATTGAAATCTTCTTCTTTAATTCTAATTCCTTTTCTAGTTTTTCTTCCGTCTGTTTTGACTGACCTAATTGATTTAAAATACGTTCCCAGTTATTCCGTTCACCAGTCCACTTTTGAAGAAAAGCTTCATTTTTTTGTTTACTTAAGAAAGGGCCAAACAGTAACTCACATTCAATGTTCTCCGTATAAGCCGATTTGGGATCTCCTTTTTCAGCAACCAATATTTCGTATATTTTTCCGTCCTCTTCTATAATTGCTTCGTCCGTGAGACTCCATCCATTTTCTAATAACCATAATCGAATGGATATAGCACTAATATTTGGTTGAAGGACAAGCCTCTTTACACCGTCAAGTTTACCCTTTCCTTCTTCAAGAATAGTAGCTATCAGCGTGCCACCCATCCCGGCAATCGTTATGCATTCTACTTCACCCGCATCTATTACTTCGAGACCATTTCCTTTTCGTACATTAATTTGATTCGATAACCCTTCCATTTCTACTTGTTTTTTGGCAGATTGAAACGGACCTTCCACGACCTCTCCAGCTATTGCATAAGTCACTTTTCCTGCCTTTACTACATGACAAGGAAGATAAGCATGGTCAGAGCCTATATCAGCTAGTTTTGCACCCTTTGGAATAAAATCAGCAACTGCGCTTAGTCTTTTTGATAATTTTTCAACATTCATTTAGTAACACCATCTCTTTATTTGATTACATACAGTATAAAAAAAGTCCTTCACATATGCAAAGGACTAAAACGCTTACTTATTTAAGTTCCAATAACCAATCAGCCATTGCTTCTTCGTTACCTGCCACTAGACCTCCCGGCATGGAACCTTTACCATTCGTTAGGATATCTTGAATTTCCTCTTTTGAAAGCTTGTCACCCACACCTGTTAATGCAGGACCAACGCCCCCTTGGTATGAATCCCCGTGACATCCAATACAGCCCGCAGTCTTATAAAGATCTTCGGGATTGTTTGAAACTTCTTCTGCCTGTTCTCCACCGTTCTCTTGTTCTGCAGCTAGTTCCTTACTGTCACCTAAGCCTTTAAACGAAAAAAGGAACATCGCAGCAATACCAAGAACCATGATTAAGACAAATGGAATAATCGGATTGCGATTCATGCTTTTCCCTCCCTTATGTAAGTACATCCAAAACTATTTAAATATAGAATGCAAACAATATCTATTTTACTTGAAAATGGGCAGAAGGAAAAGTACTAAAGTAAACTTTGTCACATTATGTTCTCATTTTAGACAAAACCTCACTAGTTTTTGTGAGGTCTGTCATAAACGAAGGAGTTAACAACCAATTTCTCGTGCAATTACCATTCGTTGTATTTCTGAAGTACCTTCACCAATTTCTGTTAACTTTCCATCACGCATATATCGTTCCACATGATAATCCTTCATATACCCGTAACCACCGTGTATTTGTACAGCTTGATCAGTAACTTCCTTACAAATTTCCGATGAGTAAAGCTTACACATGGAAGCTTCCTTTGTAAAGGATCGTCCTTGGTCTTTTAACCAAGCAGCTTTATAAACCATATTTCTAGCAAGTTCAATTTTCATGGCCATGTCTGCAAGCTTAAATTGTATCGCTTGAAAATGGGACAGTGATTTTCCAAATTGCTGCCTTTGCTTTGCATAGCTCAATGCCTTTTCGTAAGCCGCCTGAGCAATCCCTACTGCCATTGCACCTATTCCAATCCTTCCCCCATCAAGAGTGATTAAGAACTGTTTAAAGCCCTCTCCACGCTTTCCTAGTAAGTTATCAACTGGTACTTGAACATCTTCTAATACTAACTCGGTTGTATTAGAGGCATGAAGCCCCATCTTTTCATAGTTGCTGATAACCTGGAAGCCAGGGGAATTCGTTGGGA
Source organism: Robertmurraya sp. GLU-23 (assembly GCF_052983275.1). Lineage (NCBI taxonomy): Bacteria > Bacillati > Bacillota > Bacilli > Caryophanales > Bacillaceae > Robertmurraya > Robertmurraya sp. GLU-23. Next base: position 284,855 of record NZ_JBRKCV010000001.1, on the reverse strand, counting down.
CAATAATAGCACTAATTTCTTTTTTCCCGTTTTGTTCACCAGTTACTGCGGTAATTGCTAAATGCTTTGCATAGCTTGCATTCGTAATATAACATTTATTACCATTTATAACAAACTTCCCATCTTTCTCATTCGCTCTCGTCTTTGTACCTCCTGCATCAGAACCAGCATTGGGTTCGGTTAGCCCAAACGCTCCAAAGGATTCACCTGTACAAATCGGAATTAAATATTTTTTCTTTTGGTCTTCTGTACCAAACAAATGGAGTGGAGCCCCCCCCAGCGATATATGGGCTGAGTAAGTAATTCCAGTAGACGCACATGCTCTACTTAGCTCCTCTGTAACTAAGGCAAAGCTTATTGTATCTGCTCCCCCACCACCGTATTCTTCTGGAAATGGAAGCCCCATTAAACCTAATTCAGCAAGTTTTTTAAACACCTCATGCGGGAACTGCTTTTGAAGGTCTCTTTCAAGCGCACCTGGTGCAACCTCTTCATTAGCAAATTCTCTAATTGTTCGAAGGATCATGCTTTGTTCTGATGTTAAATCAAAATTCACGTTTTTCTCCTCCTTAAACCTAAAAATGAAATCGCTTTCATATTTATTATAAAAGGAGTTGAATAATTTTCTCAACATTTTAAATTTTATAATAAATAATCATTATATAAATATAGACCCAATTAGTAATAGCAGTCCTAGTATAGAAGAAATAATAAAGGACAATAATTTTGCTTTTCTACCAATGATAAACCAAGCTATACAGTTTAAAGTTATGATTGTATAGAGGCTTACACCACTATTAGGAAAAACATAAGTGACATAATCTACTGAGCATAACAGCGCCACGAGGGCTGTCGAAATCATTGGCACAATAAAGTCTGTCGCTTTTCTAAAAAAATAAAAACTAGCTCCAAATCCAAAAATTAGCAATAAAGCAAAAAGAGTCATTTGCAAAAAGAAAGATAATTCAGTAAAATATATAAATATACCAATCGGAATCAGTAGCAATGTCGTATAAGGGAGGAAAAGCTTCCTCTTGGTGCTTCTTTTTCCAATTTTCGTTCCGTTAACTTGTTCACCTTCAGTATATAAAGCTAATAAAAAATTGCAATATTGTTCTGGTAACAGCTTCGTTTCTTTCCAATAATAAATTTCTTTAACAATGATTTCTTTCCGATTATGACTCATACATTGTCCTTTCTGTTGCTGAACATAAAAATAGTTTACCTCTATTGTAAGAAGTAAACTATTTTTAGACAATCATTTTATTCTAAGAAATCCTTCAAACGCTTGCTACGGCTAGGGTGTCTTAACTTCCTTAACGCTTTTGCTTCAATTTGTCTGATACGTTCTCTTGTGACACCAAACACTTTTCCAACTTCTTCTAAAGTTCTTGTGCGGCCATCATCAAGTCCAAAACGTAGTCGTAATACGTTTTCTTCACGGTCGGTTAAAGTATCAAGAACATCTTCAAGCTGTTCTTTTAACAGCTCATATGCAGCATGCTCTGAAGGTGATGTAGCATCCTGATCCTCAATGAAATCACCTAAATGTGAGTCATCTTCTTCACCAATTGGTGTTTCTAATGAGACTGGTTCTTGAGCAATTTTTAAGATTTCACGAACCTTATCCGGAGTTAAATCCATATCTTCCCCAATTTCTTCTGGAGTTGGTTCACGTCCAAGATCCTGAAGTAACTGGCGTTGAACACGAATTAATTTATTGATGGTTTCCACCATATGAACGGGGATACGAATGGTTCTTGCTTGGTCAGCAATCGCACGAGTAATAGCTTGTCGTATCCACCAAGTAGCATACGTACTAAATTTAAAGCCTTTGCGATAATCAAACTTTTCAACCGCTTTAATTAATCCCATGTTACCTTCTTGAATCAAATCAAGAAACAACATGCCGCGACCAACATAACGTTTTGCAATACTAACCACAAGACGTAGGTTAGCTTCTGCTAAACGACGCTTAGCTTCTTCATCACCTTGTTCGATACGGTTAGCGAGCTCAATTTCCTCTTCGGCAGACAATAGGTCTACTCGACCTATCTCTTTTAAGTACATTCGAACCGGGTCATTGATTTTCACTCCTGGTGGTACGCTTAGATCATTTAAATCAAATTCTTCTTCACCTTTAGCAAGCTCTTGTACATTAGGATCTCCGTCTTCGGATTCTCCAACTAGTTCTACACCTTGCTCACCTAAAAATTCATAAAACTCATCCATTTGATCAGAGTCTACATCAAAATTAGCTAATTTCTCTGCAATATCATCATAGGCTAGAACCCCTGTTTTTTTTCCAACCTCTGTTAACTGGTCTTTTACTTGTTCTAGGGTCAAATCTGAATCAACCTCTTTTGAACGGGCCGATTTTTCAGCCATATGTACCCCTCCTTCCAAAGTCAAACAACAATCTCAAGCTTTTAATGTTTTGCGCAATTGGATAATTTCCATCGCAATCGCAGCTGCCTTACCATGATCCTTTTGTCTCTCTGCTTCTTTCTCTTCTGCTTCTTTTTCTTTTATTTTTAACATCTTTTGATAATTAAACACCTGCTTAATGTAATCGGAAAGCTCCTGGTCACTTATTTCCTCACCAATAGACATCATTCCAATATCTGCTACAGTACGTCTAAGCTTTTCATCTTTTATATATGTTAGGAAATCACTCGGGTTTGGTTGGAATCCCTTTTCATAGTAACCATACAAGTATGTTATGATTGCTTGATGTTCATCAATATTAAAGGGAATACCGTTTAACAAATCCTGCACTTTATATGCTATGTCAGAATCCTTCAACATATAAGCTATTAAACGTCTTTCTGCAGTTTCATAAGCCGGTCTTAGGTTGGAAGAATGTTTGATTACCACATCTTGATTTCTTTTTTGAACATATTGCGCACGATTTCCCTTTTTGTTCGCAAAGAAAAATTGCTTTTGTTGTTGCTTTAATGCATCGAGTGAAAGGGAAAACTCACTTGCCAACTGTCTCAAATAGTGATCTCGTTCTACTACCTTCTCTAGTTGGCTTATTTCCTTTAATACTTCTTCGATATATTGGAGGCGAATTCCTTCATTATTTAAATCCTTTCCTCTTCTTAAATATCGCAGTTTAAAATTCATTAATGTAACACTTGCAGAGATAATTTCGTTTTGAAATTTCTCTTCACCATTTTGGCGAATATAATCATCTGGGTCCATTCCATCTGGCAATATTGCCACACGTACCTGAATCCCAGCTGAATGAAGAAGCTGACTAGCACGGTGAGCCGCTTCAATACCAGCATTGTCTCCATCGTAACAAATCGTTACTGCTTCAGCACTCCGCCTGATTGATACGATATGATCGTCTGTCAATGATGTTCCCATGGTTGCAACTCCATTGAGTACACCTGATCGATCGGCAGCTATTACATCAGCAAACCCCTCAAATAATACGATTTGATTCGTTTTTTTAATGCTTGCCCTCGCTTGGTGAAAATTATATAAAATTTTACTTTTGTTAAAAATTGCTGTTTCAGGACTATTTAAATATTTTGGCTCATCAGCCCCTAATGATCTTCCTGAAAACGCAATTGTATTGCCTTTGTGGTCTAATATAGGAAACATTATGCGGTCTCTGAAGCGATCAAAATAAGTTCCATCACGTTCACGTTTAATAACTAGCCCTGCCCTTTCCATCACTTCAGGGGGATAATTACGTTTCGATAAGAATTTGTAAACAAAATCCCACGAATTTAATGAATAGCCTATTTGAAATTTAGCAATCGCTTCATTAGTAAAGCCTCTCGATAAAAGGTACTCAAGTGCATGTTGACCGTCTTTTGTGTTTACGAGCAAATGATGATAGAATTTACGTAATAAATCGTGAGCATCAATCATCTGCTGAAAATCATTCGGGATCGTCCTAGAATTTGTGTAAGATGACGATTCGATATGTAGTTCAACATTTCCTTTTTCAGCTAGTTTAACAGCCGCTTCTATAAATGAGACACCTTCTTGTTCCATTAAGAAAGAAAATGCATTTCCACCTGCTCCACATCCGAAACAATGATAAATTTGCTTATCGGGAGAAACGGAGAAGGAAGGAGAATTTTCTCCATGAAACGGACAAAGTCCAAAATAATTCCGACCTTGTTTTTTCAGCTGAACATAGTCGCTAACCACGTCCACTATATCAACCGCCTGGCGAATTTCATTAATTTTATCCTCAGGGATACGTTCTGCCATGAAAACAACTCCAGGTATTAGTGAGTAATTCGCGATAAATTATAGATTTCCTGCAAATTTCGACAAAATGCTATAAAAATTTTTCGCAAAATCATCTCGGTCATTTTGACCAAAACGTTTGGGTCCTTTCGAGTGTACCCCTTGTCGCCTAGCTTTCGCGGCAAGATACCTCATATCAAGAGCAAGATTAATATCTTTCTCTTCGTATACATTTCCCCTTGGAGAAAGTACATAAACACCTTTATTCACGAGTGTAGAAGCTAACCCGATGTCTTGGGTGACTACAAAGTCTCCTTTATTCACATGGTTCATGATATATAAGTCAACTTCCTCCTTACCCGTATCGACATATTTCCATGTTCCTGCAGCTTCTGTGGTACTCATATGATTATAAGATGCAACAAAAATTACTTCCAATGAAAAATTCGACGCAATTTCGACAATTTCCTGCTTCACTGGACAGGAATCTGCATCAACTAGAACCTTTGGTAAACCTAATGTACTATTAATTCTACATCACTCCATATATTCCTTCTTATTTCGAGGAATAACTTAGTGGAAAAGCGTTTGTCGAATTTTTTTCGGACGAGAATCTTGACTTCTGACAATAAATAGTTTATTCGTTCATAGTGAAGTCTAAACCTAATCTGATACATTTTTATCACAATTTTTTATTATAGTATATAAAAGTCTATTTTTCCATCACTTTTTGTGATACCTTTCCAAACAATAAAAAGAAATAGCACATCATTTTATGCGCTATTTCTTTTTTTTATCCTCTTTTTAAGTAACGGTTTAAAATGACATTAGCTGTTTCTTCAACAGCTTTGTTGGTTACATCGATCACATGACATCCAATTCTTGAGACAATTTTATCAAAATACTCAATTTCTTCTTTAATCCGTTCGATATTCGCGTAGCTTGCTCTGTCATTTAAACCTAAAGAAAGAAGTCTTTCACGCCTAATATTATTTAGTTTTTCTGGACTTATTTTTAATCCGAAACATTTCTCTGAAGGTACTTTAAACAATTCCTCTGGAGGATCAACCTCTGGAACAAGTGGAACATTCGCCACTTTAATACGTTTATGAGCCAGGTACTGTGACAATGGGGTTTTTGAGGTTCTTGAAACACCCACTAAGACGATATCTGCCTTTAAAATCCCCCTCGGGTCTCGACCATCATCATACTTAACGGCAAATTCAATTGCTTCCACCTTTTTAAAATAATCCTCATCGAGCTTCCTAACCAAACCCGGTTCAAATAATGGTTGTTTGCCACAAATATCTTGAATTTGGTCAATCAAAGGACCTATAATATCACAAGCATATATTCCTTCTGCCTTCGCTGTATCCCTCATATACTCGCGCATATCTGGCTTAACAAGTGTATAGGCAACCATCCCACCGTCTAATTTCACAAGTGAAATCACTTCGTCAATATTGGATTTATCCTCTACATATGGAAACCTTTTGATTGTGACTTCTTGTCCATCAAATTGGCTTATCGCTGCTTTTGTCACGAGCTCTGCAGTTTCTCCTACAGAATCAGATACCACGTAGACGATTGGCATTTTCCCCATACTTCCTCATCTCCTACATCATTTGTAATAATATTATGCGAATCGAGTAATTCCGTTTTCGGTCGTTAATTTCCTTCTGCTAAGGCAACAAACGCCTTTGTTAAATTTGTTTTAGTGATTCTGCCAAGTACTTCGAAACCTCTTTCCGATTCTCTAACCACAGGCAATGCATCAATCTGCTTATCAATTAATTTATGCGCCACATCAATGAGAAGATCGTCTTTTCCGCACATCGTTACATTAGGCATTCTTGTCATGATGATATGCACCGGTAATGTGGTTAGTTCCTGCTTTCCAATACTTGCTCTTAACAGATCTTTCCTCGACAATACGCCTGTGAGCAAGGAAGATTGATCGACAACAAATAATGTCCCAACATCTTCGAGAAACATAGTACAGATCGCATCGTAAACAGAAACGTTTTCGTTCACAACTACAGGAATAGACTGATAATCCTTCACAAAGAGTTTCTTTAAGTTCTCAGTTAATAATTGAGTGCCTGATTTCCCTGTGTAAAAATAACCTACCCGCGGCCGTGCATCCAAATATCCAGCCATGGTTAATATAGCTAGATCTGGTCGAAGTGTAGCTCTCGTTAAATTGAGTCGTTCTGCAATATGCTCTCCCGTTATCGGCCCATTTTCCTTTACAATTTGTAAAATATGCTCTTGCCGTTTATTTAGCTCGATTGTACTCACCACCTATTTGCCCTTTAGGCTCATATGTATGTCATACTTATATAAAATTATTATATACTATCTCTCTTAAATGAAAAGACATAAGGATAAAAAGAGCCTTCACCATTTAGAAGGCCCTCTTTAAAAAAGATTATTTTGTTACAATTTCCTTTACGTTTGCAAAGCTAATAATCAATTCTGCCAACTGTGACATTAATGCTAAACGGTTGTTTTTCAACGCTTGATTCTCTGCCATGACCATTGTATGGTCAAAGAAGTCGTTGATTGCTTCTTGTAAAGATGCAAGTTTGTCGAAAAACTCTTCCTCACTAGCTTCACTTGATGCTAATGCAGATTTTACACCACGATATTGATTATATAGTGCCGTCTCGTACTGGTTTTCAAACAGGGATTCATTGATTTCCGCATGTTCCACCGCTTTGTTCGAGATGGTAAGCACACGGCTAAGAGCTTCAACCGTCTCTTTAAAACCACTAGCATCTTTTTTCGTTTGTAAAACAAAAGCCTTTTTAACAAGTGTAGGTAAAGCTGTAATATTCTTTTCTAATACAGCATCAATGATATCATAGCGAATACTTTGTTCTTGTAAATAATGCTTTAAGCGAAGCTTGAAGAAAGTTACAAGCTCAAGTAGTAACTCCTCTTCACCTTTTTCTCCAATTCCCTTTTCCTTAATGGAAAGGATAGAGAGACGTAGAAGATCAGTTAGTGAGACATTCCATTCTTTATTGATTAAGATTTGAACAATTCCAGACGCTTGTCTTCTTAATGCGTACGGATCCTGTGAGCCGCTTGGGATATTGCCAATTGCAAAAAATGAGACAATCGTATCTAATTTCTCTGCTAAGGCAAGAAGTGCCCCACTATTTGATTTTGGCGTAGAGTCTTCCGCGTTTCTTGGCATGTAGTGTTCATTAATGGCAACAGCAACATCTTCAGATTCACCCTTTTGTCTAGCATACTTCTCACCCATGAAACCTTGAAGTTCTGGGAATTCATATACCATATGAGTGACTAAATCAAACTTACTGATTTCAGCCGCACGATCCGCTGTCTTTTTATCATCCTCATTAAAGGTTAATAACTCTGCTAACTGATTGGTTAGTGAACGAACTCGTGCAACCTTCTCAGAAAGGGTACCAATTTCCTCATGATATACAATGGAGGCAAGCTTAGCGAGAGCGTCGGAAATATGCATTTTTTGATCTTCTCTATAGAAAAAGGCTGCATCTGATAGTCTCGCTCTAAGAACCTTCTCATTTCCCTTTGCTACTGTCTCAAGATGCATATGATCTCCATTTCTTACTGTAACAAAGAATGGCAAAAGTGTTCCGTCCTTTTTCTTAACAGGGAAATATCGCTGATGCTCTTTCATAGATGTGATAAGAACTTCTTCGGGTAGCTCTAGAAATTCTTCCTCAAATCTTCCAAATAAAGCGGTTGGATATTCAACTAGATTCGTTACTTCCTCTAATAATTCCTCATCGACAGGAATCGCCCAGCCTTGCTCTTCTTCTAACTTAGAAATTTGTAACAGGATTGCGTCCTTTCTTTCTTCTGCATTTGCAATAACAAATTCACCTAAAAGCTTAGTTACATACTCTTCTGGAGTACCGATTTTCACTTCTTTCCCTAAGAAACGATGCCCGTTTGTAAGGTTGCTTGTCGATACATTCGTGATGGTAAATGGGATAATCTCTGTTCCATATATAGCAAGTAACCATTTGATTGGACGGATATATTTTAGTGTTTCATTTGCCCAACGCATATTTTTAGGGAATGATAGTCCGGTAATAATATGTTCTATCTCCGGAAGTATTTCTTTTGTCGCTTGCCCTTTTGTAAACTTTCGAACATGAGCGTACTCGACCCCATTAATCTCTTTGAAATATATATCCTCAACCGACATTCCTTGACCTCTAGTAAATCCTACAGCTGCTTTCGACCAATTCCCTTCATGGTCAACTGCTATCTTTTTAGCAGGTCCTTTTGCCTCTTCCTCAACATCCTCTTGGCTAGTACTTACACCGTAAGCAATGACCGCTAGACGTCTTGGAGTAGAAAAATGAGTGATGGAATCAAATGAAATCTTTTTCTCTTTTAGCCAGTTCTCTATTTTTGATGTTAATTGTTCAATTGACCCTGTCACAAAACGAGCTGGCATCTCTTCAAGCCCGATTTCAAGTAATAAATCTTGCTTATTCATGAGTATCTTCCCCCTTTTGCTGTAGAATTGGGAATCCTAACTTTTCTCTCTCTTCATAGAACGTTTTAGCTATCTTTCTTGCTAGGTTTCTACAACGACCGATAAAACCAGTACGTTCAGTAACAGAAATAGCGCCTCTCGCATCTAGAAGATTGAATACATGAGAGCATTTTAAAACATAGTCATAAGCAGGATGAACAAGCCCTTCGTTCATTTGACGGTGTGCTTCTTTTTCATAAATGTTAAACAGATTAAAAAGCATTTCAGGATCTGATGTTTCAAAAGTATATTTTGAGTGCTCATATTCAGGCTGTAAGAAAATATCACGAACGGTAAATCCGTTGGTCCACTCTAGGTCAAATACATTTTCCTTTTCTTGAATATACGAAGCAAGGCGCTCGATTCCATAAGTTATTTCAACTGAAACAGGCTTACACTCAAGTCCCCCTACCTGTTGGAAATACGTGAATTGCGTTATTTCCATACCATCTAACCATACTTCCCAACCAAGTCCTGCACAACCAAGCGATGGGTTTTCCCAATTATCTTCTACAAAACGAATATCGTGTTGAAGAGGATCAATTCCCAGCGCCTTCAACGAATCAAGATAAATTTCCTGTATATTGTCAGGAGAAGGCTTCATAATCACTTGGAATTGGTGATGTTGGTACAAGCGATTAGGGTTTTCTCCGTATCTTCCGTCGGCTGGTCGTCTTGACGGTTCCACATACGCCACATTCCATGGTTCAGGTCCAATAGCACGTAAGAACGTATAAGGACTCATAGTTCCCGCACCCTTTTCCACATCGTAAGCTTGCATTAGAATACATCCTTGATCAGACCAATGCTTTTGCAAAGTTAAAATCATGTCTTGAATATTCATCGTACACCTCCAAAATTTATCGCATAAGAGATGATCGTTTTTTGGCAAACAAAAAACTCCCGTCTCCTATGCCTTTTGAGCATAGGGACGAGAGTTACCCGCGGTTCCACCCTATTTGCTGACTTTAAAGAACGTCAGCCACCTTATTCCGTCATTGCTCGGGAACGCCCTTCCTTAACACTCTATTCCTAGCTTTCACCGTCCTAGGATCGCTTATAAGTAGAGAAAGTTAAGTACTCCTTTCCTTCAACGCAAATATTAAATTTAATTTGAATCTTAGCTGAAACAAAGGTCGTTGTCAACTCTTAAAAATCTTTACTTCCTAATTGGCTAATCTGATTTAGAAATTTTTTCGTTTTTAAATGTAAACCAGAGTATTCATCATAATAGGCATTAATAATTTTTTTTAGCTCATCCTTTGTTTCTTGCTTCACAGATATATTTCCTAACCTACTCATATCAATAAAATAAAATAAACGAAGTAGTTTTACTGTTGATTGTGAGATTTTATAGTGATATGGATCCTTTTCCAAACAGCGATGACAGATAAATCCGCCCTCTCTGATTGAAAATGAAAAATGACCGTCTGTACTTCCACAAACGGCACATTGATTTAGGACGGGATACAACCCTAATGTATTCAACATTTTCACTTCAAAAATATGAACAATAATTTCCGGGTCATAGCCTTCGTTAATATAATTTAGCGTTTGATATAGCATCTCAAATAAAAATGGATTTGCCTTTTTTTCGTCAGTACTTTTATCTGTTAGATCAATGACGTAACTTGCATAAGCAGTTAGGAAAATATCCTCCTTGATTGAGCGCATGGAGGAAAGCATTTCTCCCTGCTGCAAACTCCCCAGACCGCTACTCGTCTGCACTAGGAATTGACCGTATGTAAAAAGCTGAGTGATGGCAGCTAAACGGCTGTTTGGTTTTTTGGCGCCGCGAGCCATCACCCCAATTTTCCCCCATTCGCGTGTGAATAGAGTGACTATTTTATTTGTTTCACCATAATGATTTGTTCGAATGACGATGCCTTCGCATTTTTGAAACATCTAGAACACCATCCTAGTACGAGACAAACCTAGAGATATGGAAATTCAACCTCTGCTAGCTCATCATCCTGATTCCCGGGTATGTCTTGATTCTCCTTCTCTAACTCCTTAAAGAGCAGATAAGTGTCAATGTTACCTGTTTGCGAAAAAACTTTCCAGGTAAAATCCATCATCAAAAACCCCCACCTTTCAAATAGTTGACTAGCAATAAATCCAAATCGTTACCATTATCATAGCCTTGTCTACCAAAAATAATGAGTCGAAAATATTGTTAATAAAAAAGGTGCATAAACTAGAAAGATGAATAATAATCTAAAAATGGTAAATCAATATTCGTCCTCACGGAACCCAAAATCTCTAAGTTGGGACATTTTGTTGCGCCAATCCTTCTGAACCTTAACCCATAATTCTAAAAATACTTTTGTTCCCAATAAGTTCTCAATATCCTGCCTTGCACGTTTTCCAACTTCCTTTAACATGCTACCTTGTTTACCAATAACAATTCCTTTTTGTGAATCACGTTCTACAATAATTGTTGCCATAACGTGTACAACATCTTTGTCTTCTAGGCGTTCCATTTTCTCAATAACAACCGCTAATGAATGAGGAATTTCCTCTCTTGTTAAATGCAATGCCTTCTCACGTATTAGCTCTGACACAATAAATCTTTCTGGATGATCTGTTACTTGGTCGGCTGGATAATATTGAGGTCCTTCAGGTATATATTTCTTAATCACATCAAGCAATACCTCTAGGTTGTTCCCTTCAAGTGCAGAGATGGGAATGATTTCAGCAAAAGGATACTTTTCTTTATACGACACGATAATTTCCATGAGTTGGTCAGGATGAACAAGGTCAATTTTGTTAATCACGAGGAATACAGGTGTTTTAATTGATTGGAATTTATCTAAAATAAACTCTTCACCACGACCAAAACCTTCTTCTGCATTCACCATAAAAAGTACAATATCGACTTCTTTTAATGTGTTTTGAGCAACCTTCATCATAAAGTCCCCAAGCTTATGCTTTGGCTTATGAATCCCTGGTGTATCAATAAATACTAATTGTGCATCATTGGTTGTTAGTACACCTTGTACTTTGTTTCTTGTAGTTTGTGGTTTATCACTCATAATAGCGATTTTTTGTCCGATTACACGATTGAGGAACGTTGATTTCCCCACATTTGGACGGCCGATGATTGAGATAAACCCTGATTTGTGCTCTTGCTTTTGATTATTACTCATTTAAATCCTCCGGTGAAAATGCTCCTGGTAGTAATTCTGCGACGGTTAATTCTTGTGTATCGCCTTTTAAATTTGTTAAAATGACTTTCATGTCTTTAGGACATAACTCTGAAATAACTTGACGACATGCTCCACATGGAGAGACAGGACCTTCTGTATCTGCCACCACGGCAAGCATTTCAAACTGACGATCTCCCCCAGCATAGGCACTGAAAAATGCAGTTCTCTCCGCACAATTGGTCATGCTAAAAGCAGCATTTTCTACATTACACCCATGATATACTTTTCCATCAGTCGTTAAGAGGGCAGCCCCAACTTGGAACTTCGAATATGGTACATAGGCTTTTTGTCTTGCAATTTTCGCTTCATTAATTAATGTTTCTTCCTTGCTCAAATTAATACTTCCTTTCAAGGAGACTGCATACTCCTATTTTACCCTATTTTGTTCTGCATTTCAGCGATTGTAGCAAAATTGTAATAAAGAAGATTGAATTTTCTAAATATTAATCAATTTCTTCAATTGTTTCCCTATTTTACTCTTTCTTGAATGCGATTTCAAATAAAAATGGAACCGAAAATAGGTTCGGTCCCCCTTTACCATAGCCTTGGTATAAAAATAATCAATCCAATAATGATACTCACAATGGAATATATAAAAACTGCCGCCGCAGCCATATCCTTTGCTTTTTTTGCTAGTGGATGATATTCCGCTGTCACTAAATCAACAAGATTTTCTATACTCGAATTAATTAGTTCTAAGGAGATCACTCCACCAATTAATATGAGGAGAAACAACCACTCAACTTTAGAAACTTCTAGAAAAAAGCCAAGTAAGACAACTAAAATTGTAAAGAAAAGATGAATTTTCATATTCCTCTCCTCTTTTACTGCCTTACTAAACCCGGATAGGGCATGCCGGAAAGAGTATAGGACATGTTTCGTTTTATACTTACTTTTATCGTTCGAGCCCGTACTCATCTAATATACTCCGTTGAAGATCAAACATTTCCTTTTCTTCGGCTTCTGTCTCATGATCATAACCTAATAAATGAAGAAAACCATGAACAGCTAAAAATCCTAATTCACGCTCAACAGAATGCCCGTAATCAGTAGCTTGCTCTCGAGCTTTATCAATTGAGATAATGATATCTCCTAGTACTCTTGGCATGTTTGCACCGCTTATTTGAATTTCTCCCTCTCCGAGTTCCTCTAAGGCGAAAGAGATTACATCTGTTGGCATATCTTTTCCTCTATATTCACGGTTAATTTCCTGAATACGGTTATTATTAACAAATGTAACGGATAACTCACAAGGGTCTGTTATTTGAAGTTTTTTTTGAGCTAAATTTAATAAGTCTTCAATTTGCTCAATCGCGTTTTCTCCCATTTCATTTGTTTCATCTAAAAAATCGATACTTAAGTTCATGCTTGTTTCACCTTCTGTTTCGTAATTTCTGGATATTCAATTCGAGAATGGAAGATCCCCTTTAACGTTTCACATAGTGTATTTGAGATGATTTCCATTTCCTTGAGTGTTAAGTCACATTCATTCAGCTGCCCATCCTGTAAACGATCTGCAATAATACTTTTAACCAAGTTTTCTATTTGCTCAGGATTAGGATGCTGCATAGACCGAACGGCTGCCTCCACACTATCGGCTATTCCGATGATGGCAATTTCCTTGTTTTGAGCTTTTGGTCCAGGATAACGATAATCCTCTTCTCGCACTTCATTGCCATTTTGTTTTGCCTTGTGGTAAAAGAACTTGAGTAAAGTAGTTCCATGATGTTGCTCAGCAATATCAACAATTTCTTTAGGCATTTTGTATTGTTTTAGTAGCTCAGCACCATCTGTAGCATGTGCCACAATAATATTTTTGCTAGTTTGTGGCGGCAAGCGATCATGAGGATTTTCAATATTCATTTGATTTTCAATAAAAAATTGCGGTCTCTTTGTTTTCCCAATATCGTGATAATAACATCCTACCCTTGCTAATAAGCCGTTTGCACCGATTGCCTCGCAAGCTGACTCGGCAAGATTTGCTACCATAATGGAATGATGATACGTTCCAGGTGCCTCCGTAAGTATTTTTCTAAGAAGCGGATGATTAGGATTTGATAATTCAATCAATCTCATCGTCGAAAGGATTCCAAATCCAGCCTCAAAAAACGGAAGAAGTCCGATGGTTAGAATCGCGGCAATTATTCCCGATGTAAAGGCACCACCAAAATAAAACGTATATTCCTTTGCATTATAGTGACCATTGTTAATAAATAACAAAGCAAAAATAATGATGATATTTATTAAAGATACAAACATTCCCGCCTGTAAAATTTTCATTCGCTGATTTTGTTTACTTAAAAACATAATGCTCGCTAAACCACTACAAATGATGTAGATACCAATATTTACATTGAGTGAGCTTGTAATATTTTCACTAAACAAAATGGTTCCACAAAGCGCTAAAATAATGGTTGTTAAGATCGCGAGTCTATCGTCCACCAAAATTTTAATTAACATGGCTGCCATAGCAGCAGGAAATAAATAACCTAAATCTGAAAACTCAAATTGTTGAAGGAGACTAATTCCTTTTAACATCACGATTGAAAGAATAAAGATAATGCTAAACAAAAGCAAGTAATTTTGCTTCATATCTCCACTCACTTTGAGTTCATGGAAGTAATAATACAGAGCAATTACCATTACTATAACAAGAAGTGCTAATCCGATAAAAGGCAGTGTTGATTGCTGATTGTCTGTGAGGCCGACAAGCTCTAACTGACGGAAGACTTCTCTACTAATCAGTTGATTCTCCTCAACAATTATTTGCCCTTGTAATATCTTTACTGGCTCAACACTTTCCTTCGCCTGTTCTCTTAACTCCTGAGTAGCCTCTAAATCAAAAAATTCATTTTGAACAACCGCATATCGTCCTAATTCTATTACAGCTGATTTTAATTGACTGCTCATGGAAGTTAGTTTCAGTTCTTCTTCTACAAGCCTCTTACTATTTTCCACTTCATCTGCTGGAATTCTTCGGTTCATAACCGTATTTATAGCGGTTATTGCCACATCCTTAGCAACGGATAACTCTTCCTTGGAGGATGAGACAAGTGCTAGCAAGACAGAATCGGAAATACTTCTTGTGACTTCCTCTGTTAGCTTGCCCTTCATCTTGTCGACTACTTCCTTGTCTGAGGGAGTACTCCCTGCATTCCCACCTTCTAGTCCCTGAGCAGTTCCTGTTGAAGCGTTTACTTGGTCTTGCAGTTCCTTCTTCACTTCCGAGGCAGCATCGAAGATTGAGGTAATTAAATCGACACGATTCTCATTTGTTTCCTTTTTCATATAATAGACATCTTGAACACTGTCTTCAGCTTCTTCTCTCTTTTTTTCAGTACTCTCTTTATCAGAGATCGTTACTGGAGATCTTACTGTTTGATTCGCAATGGAAAACAAGCGTAAATCCATTTTTTCTGGCTTAACATTGGTAAACATGGAGGCATAAAGGATTAAGCCAAGGACGAGGAATAACAAGACCCGAAATATTCGTAGATCCAGTAGGCCTCTAATTTTCATCAACTGTTGTTGAATCTTTTCCACTATGACTCTCCTCCAATTCTTATCATTAAACAAAATAACTGCCACATATGTAAAATGATAACAGTTTTTTAGGGAAGATGCATCTTTTTCAAAAAACAAGAAAAAACCGTTCGATTTCAGCTCGAACGGTTTACTCATTAGATTGCTTTTCGTACGCTTGAATGATTCGACCTACCAGAGGGTGTCTAACCACATCGCTTTGTTCTAAATGAATAATGGAAATTCCCTTTACTGAAGTTAGGATGGACTCTGCCGTAATCAAACCCGATTTTACACCTTTTGGTAGGTCAATTTGTGTTTGATCACCGGTAATGACCATTTTAGAGCCGAAACCAAGTCGTGTTAAGAACATTTTCATCTGTGCCTGTGTTGTGTTTTGTGCTTCATCTAAAATAACAAAGGCATCATCTAAGGTTCTTCCCCTCATATAGGCTAGAGGAGCAATTTCTATCGTTCCTCGTTCAATCATACGCTGTGTATGCTCTGTTCCTAAGATATCATGAAGTGCATCATATAGCGGACGTAAATACGGGTCAACCTTTTCTTTTAAGTCCCCTGGTAAAAATCCAAGACTTTCTCCTGCTTCGACTGCTGGTCTTGTTAAGATAATTCGTTTTACATTTCCATTTTTCAAGGCATTCACTGCCATAACCACAGCTAAATATGTTTTTCCCGTACCTGCTGGACCAATACCAAAAACGAGATCATGCTTCTTCATCGCCGTTAAATACTGCTGCTGACCGAGAGTTTTCACTCTTATTGACTTGCCTTTGGCATTTTTCGCAATTTCTTCTTCATATATGTCCTTAAAGTACTCTAATGTACCTTTCTTAGACATTTGAATGGCATACATACAATCTCGTCCGCTAATATTAATGCCTTTTCTAATAACATACAATAAATTACTGATAATGTTTGTAACCGTCTCAACATTTTCAGTTGAGCCCGACACACTTACGGTTCCGCCTCTGGTTACAATCGATACACCCAATTCCTGCTCAATCATTTTAATATTTGCATCAGCATTACCTAATAGAGCGATGGCTTCATTTGGATTTTCGAGATTTACACTAATCGTTTTTAGTTCTTCTGTCATTCCGAGTCTCCTTGAGTAATTGGTTGAGGTTCTGCAATATTTTCAATAACTTGAAAATGAATAATTAAGTTAACTTTACCATTCTTGACCAATTGGCGCAAAACTTTTTCCCCTTTTATTTTAGCATCTTCAGGTAGGAGACTTTTTATATCTTTTCTAGCCATTTCTCTTGCGACAGTATATGCTTGTTTTTCCGTATATACCCTTGTCTCATTTTCACTTTCACGAATCGTGGATTGTTGGTAAGAAATCGGCAAATTCCATTTTAGGAATTTAATGGGCTTCGTATTTTCCTCTGTTACCGATTGTTTGTACTCAACCTTCCCAAACCCCCAAATAGGAATATTAAATCCACCTATAGTTATTGTATGTTTTCTTACTTCATTTCCCGTGTACACTTGAAAGTTCGTTGACAAAGGAAGTTCAACCTCTGTCCAATACCAAGTTTCACCTAAAACTTCTCCCCTTGCCGGTACGAGCTGCTCCTCTCCTTCTCTTCCAATTGTCCCTGATACTAAAATTTCCCCTGGAGAAACGACTTCATTGAGCGAAACCAAGGTTTTTCCTTCTTCAACAAAATAATCAACAACCGTTGCTTTCTTTTTTGCTACTAAATTTTGAGGGCCGTATTCCTTTTGTTTTTCAGGTTCGTTTTTTTCAACTACCTGTAGATGGTAGGTTGTCCCCTGTAACTCCACTCCTATCCATGTTAATTCATCCATACTGTCTGTAATCGACTTTTGAATCGCATCTGGGGTACCTAATGACCACTGAAATTTACCCTTTTTCACTCCTATTTCATCTAGGGTTTTACGAATCTTATATTCTGTTGCCGGGTCTGCTCCTTTAATTTCGATTCCCCATACCATGTTTGAAAGCAAGGTAATGACAATAAAAAAAAGAAAGGCACCGATAAAGAAACCAATATTTTTTATGGCTCTTTTCATCAGAAAAGGAAGGCCTGTCCGTCGCTGGAACTCAATTTTACAGCCTGAGTTCCTAACAACCTTCCTAATTTTGTGGGCATCCTCCACTTTTATTTCAAAGCTCATGGCGTTTACGCCATGACGCTTTACTCTCCAGATTGAAACCTGCTCTCTTGTTAGCGTGTTAATAAATCTTTCAAGGCCTTTTCCTGTCACCTTTACAGATACAATTCCCGTATAGTAGTAAATCCATTGGTTCTTCATATTCTGCCTCCTTACCTTTCAGACGAAATCAATTAAAACTCTTATTCTTCAAGATAAATAACGTGTTCAATTTTCCCTTCGAGTAGAATCTCCTCTGGAAGTATCGTCTTAATGACAAATGCCTTGCCCTTTATTAACAACTGCCCTTGCTTTAAAAGCAGTCTTAGTTCTTTCTCTGAGAAAGTGAGTAAGCCACGGTGGTTCTCAATATAGATGTGGATTTGACCAATCATAGTAATGCGGGGTAAATCCATCATGACATCTTGTGGAAGATCCATTGTTTGGGTCATCCAGTTTCTTACACGTTGCCCCCACCTTTTAGCCATAAAAAAAGAACCCCCTTTCATCTCATATTTATGAAATGAATGGGGGTTCTAGCACTACTTTTTCAGCAATTCTGCCATGTTTTAGTAGTGTGAATTCGTTCTTTTTCGATGATAACCCTGTTTTGCTTTAGGTGGGCCCAAAATTTCTGACCAAATAACCGCATCCCTTAATGTCTGGCTAGATACACGGAGGTCATGATCTGTTTTAGCAGCCGGTTCCACTCTCGTCTGCTGATTTAATCGACCCGTCGATTGACGGTCCACCTTCTTGACTGGAGTGGACTGTTGTTCTCGATAAGGATTTTTTACTTCTTGCGCTCGATTGGTGCTCAAGCTTTGTGTTACTACAGGTTCTTTCTTTTCTCCTCGTGGACGTTCAAACTTTTGTTGAATTTCTCCAAAATCAAAGTCGATGAAAGGTTTTGGTTTCTCTGTTGTTTGTCCAGGGAGAAAAGGCTTTGGCTGTTTACCCTTTTGACGGTCGTCTTCCCCCGTGCCCTTCATCTGTTTATAGAAGGAGGAAATAATCCCGATCAATACAACTAAGATAAAGGGATTTTCCAATAGAAATTGCAAAGATGGACACCTCCTTGCTTTACGTTAAGTAACCGTATTATTTTTTATCTGTATTTCCGTCTGGTTTGCCAATAGAATCTCTCATACTCGTGTCAGCCGCAATATTTTGGATATTTAAATAATCCATGACACCAATTTTCCCAGAAGTTAACGCCTCTGACATGGCAAGTGGTACCTTTGCTTCTGCTTCTACTACTTTTGCTCTCATTTCTTCAACGCGTGCTTTCATTTCCTGTTCCTGAGCTACCGCCATCGCTCTGCGTTCCTCTGCTTTTGCTTGAGCGATCTTTTTATCTGCTTCCGCTTGTTCTGTTTGTAATTCAGCACCAATATTCTTTCCGATATCAACATCCGCAATATCAATCGACAGAATTTCAAATGCCGTACCCGCGTCTAATCCTTTTGACAAGACAGTTTGTGAGATCATATCTGGATTTTCTAACACTTTTTTATGATTGTCAGAGGAACCAATTGTGGAAACAATTCCTTCCCCAACACGGGCGACAATCGTTTCTTCACCAGCACCACCGACTAAACGTTCAATATTGGCACGCACGGTAATTCTCGCTTTTGCTTTTACCTCAATTCCATCCATAGCAACCCCAGCGATAAATGGAGTTTCAATTACCTTAGGATTTACGCTCATCTGTACAGCCTCTAATACATCACGACCCGCTAAATCAATCGCAGCCGCTCGTTCGAAAGACAATTCAATATTCGCACGATGTGCAGCAATCAATGCATTAACCACTCTATCTACATTACCACCCGCTAAGTAATGGCTTTCTAGCTGATTAGTTGTAACATCCAAACCAGCTTTATGTGCCTTAATTAATGGATTGATTACTCTACTAGGGATAACTCGACGTAATCTCATTCCAATCAGTGTAAAAATGCTTACTTTAACGCCTGCAGCAAGGGCTGAAATCCAGAGCATAACCGGTACAAATGTAAGCAAAACAGATAATAAAACAATTCCTAATACAACTAAAACAAGTACAAATATTGTTCCAGATCCTAAAATCATTCTTCTTCCTCCTTAGACAATGGTTCATTTATCTCTCTGACAACAATTCTAGCTCCTTCAGATTTCACTATCTTTACTCTCTTATCTTTTCCAATAAAACTACCCTCACTAACGACATCAATGCGCTCATCATCTAAAACAATAGTACCTGCTGGACGTAATGCCGTGAGTGTGATTCCCACTTTCCCTACGATCTCCGGACGATTTTTATTTGAAACGTAACCGGCTTCGCTTTTTGTGGAGTCAGTTAGAATAATCCTTCTAAAGAATTTCATCTTTTTACCAAACACCTTTACCATTAAGATCGATGCTAATACAGAAACACTCAATGCAATAAGTATCGAGATTCCCATATGAACAACATTATCCGTGGCTAGAAACAAACTTGCTAAAATAGCCGCTAGACCAAAAATACCTGCAATTCCGCCAGGTAAAAACAACTCCAACAATATGAGTCCAATTCCTATGACAAATAAGATTAAAGTTTCAAAGCCAGCTAATCCTGCCACTAAATGTCCGTAGAAGAATAGTAGCAACGATGAAAGTCCCATAAATCCTGGGATCCCAAATCCTGGTGAGTATAACTCAAGAATTAGTCCAAGACTGCCAATCGATAGCAATATAGGAACAACAACAGGATGTGTGATGAAACGCGCGATTTTTTCTGCAAAGCTCTCTTCTACAGCTATAAGCTTGGCGCCAGATAAATCAAGTACTGAAAGTAAATCCTCTAAGCTAGTAACAGTCCCTTCTGAATATCCCACTTCCTCCGCCTGATCGGCAGTCAATGTTAACAACTTTCCAGTTGGTGCCCCATACTCAGGTAAGTCTACATTACGATCAGCCATTGCTTGTGCATAGATGGGATCCCGTCCACTTTGTTCTGCCGCCGCTTTCATGGCACTTAACCAGTAGGATTGCGCTTTTTCATCAGCAGCATTTCCTGCTTGATCAATGACAGCAGCCGAACCAATCGTTCCACTTGGCACCATATAAATCTCATCCATATTAAGCGAAATATACGCTCCTGCTGATAACGCTTGATTGTCAACAAACGCAATGGTTTTTATACTCGTCGCCGACAGTAATTGGCCAATTTTCCCTGCCGCATCAACAGCGCCTCCTGGTGTATTGATTGTAAAAATAATTGCTTTTGCATTTTCTTCTTCAGCCTCTTTTACAGCTCGCGATAAGAAGGCGTACAGACCTTTCTCAACGGTTTCTTCCACAGGCACTACATATACAGCTTCGCCTTGTGCTCCTCCTTTAAGCGGAAGGATCGACAATAAGCCAACCATAAAAAAAGAAATGACCATGATCCATCGACAAAGCTTCACCCATTTCCCTCCTTCCTCCCTTGACGCATAGTATGTATACGGATGATCCTACAAAAGGTTTCAAAACATAGTTAGTTTCTTTATTAAAAGTATATGTAAAAAGACTGCAGTATACCCTGCAGTCTTTAAAGCATGTTTATTATGAAAGGTGTTGTTGTACAAGTTTATTAACAAGTGATCCATCAGCCTTGCCTTTTACTTTAGGCATTAGTACTGCCATCACTTTTCCCATCTCAGCCTTTGTAGAAGCACCTGTTTCTAATATCGCCGCTTTCACTATATCGGAAAGTTCCTCTTCCGTTAGCTGTTTTGGCATATATTCGACTATATACGATAATTCAGTACGTAGTTTCTCAACTAGGTCATCACGACCTGCTTTTTCAAATTCATGGAGGGAATCCTTGCGTTGCTTTACTTCGCGAGAAAGGACAGTTAACTCTTCGTCTCCGGATAATTCCTGGCCAGTTTTAATAGCTTCATTTTGCAACGAAGCTTTGACCATCCGAATAACGGAAAGTTTATCTTTTTCTTTGTTTTTCATCGCTTGCTTCATATCATTATTTAAACGCTCGAGAAGACTCATTTACACACCCTCTCTTACCACTTACGTTTTCTAGCAGCTTCAGACTTTTTCTTACGCTTAACGCTAGGCTTTTCGTAGAATTCGCGCTTTCTAGCTTCTTGTATAGTACCTGACTTAGATACAGTACGTTTGAAGCGACGAAGAGCATCTTCAAGCGATTCGTTTTTACGAACAACGGTTTTAGACATTCTCTTTCCCTCCCTCCGAACACAACACACTTACAACAAACAACATGGAAATTCCATGTACTTTGCAATTATAATATAACAGTGATACAAGGTCAACTGTAATTCGACTAGCTATCGTCCATTTATGAATAAAACTTTAAAATATCATATTTTCTTACGTATACTTAGCATGTCCCACATCCCTTTGCAATAAAGATGTAAAAGGAGGGAATCGCATGTTAAGTGTACTTTTATTCTGTATCTTTATTGCATTATTTATTTTTGGTATGACCATTTTGCGCACAGGACTATTTAACTTATCCGCAGATTCACTTAAAAAATGGCTTGTAAAATTAACCGATCGTACATGGAAAGGTTTGTTAGCATCCATTATCATTACAGGAGCTCTACAAAGTAGCTCAGCTGTCATGGTCATGACGATTGGATTGATTTCTGCTGGACTGTTAACATTTCGCCAATCTATTGGTATTATACTTGGCACCAATATTGGAACAACCTTTACAACTGAATTTATTACATTCCAAATCGACTCTTTTCTTGTACCCATGGCTATTTCAGGAGCCTTACTTATTTTCATGAAAAATAAAAATGCAAATGCATTTGGCTTGATACTACTGGGAATGGCAACGGTTTTTTCAGCTATGAGTGGCTTCAAATATCTAGCTAAACCCTTATCTAGTCTACCAATCATTCAACAATTAATCATTGATATGAATGAAAGCAACTTACTTAGTGTTGGTGTGGGGGCTATTATTACAGCTCTTATCCACTCAAGCTCTGCAACGACAGGTATTATTATGGGGTTCCTGTCAAGTCAGTTACTTACGATTGGTGCTGGTATAGCCGTCATGCTTGGAGCTAATATTGGAACCTGTGTAACTGGATATGTGGCTAGTATCGGCGGAGGAAAAGAGGCTCGTCTGTGTGCATATTCACATATATGGTTAAATGTAATCGGGGTGATTGCCTTTTTCCCATTCATCGCATATCTTTCAAGCATAGCAGGTCGCCTAGCTCAAGAGCCCGATGTACAATTAGCTCATATTAGCGTCCTGTTTAACGTCATCTCTTCTCTACTTGTCCTTCCATTTGCCAGCCACTTTGCAACATTTGTTACGAGATTACATGGTAAAAAATAAAAACATGCCAATTGGCATGTTTTTATTTTTAATAATCACTATTTGAAACTAAACCTTTTACAATAGCAATGCCTGAGCTAGCTCCAATACGAGTTGCACCAGCTTCAATCATATTTTTTGCGTCTTCCGCGCTTCTTACTCCACCTGAGGCCTTCACACCAATGGTAGGACCAACTGTCTTGCGCATAAGTGCAATATCAGCAACCGTTGCTCCACCAGCCCCAAAACCTGTAGATGTTTTTACAAAATCAGTTCCTGCACTTACAGCTAGTTGACATGCACGAACCTTTTCCTCTTCTGTTAAAAGAGATGTTTCAATAATTACCTTTGTTAAAGCTCTACCTTTTGCAGCGTTAACAACAGCTTGAATATCTTTTTCTACCAAAGAGTCATCTCCATTTTTTAGAGCACCGATATTGATAACCATATCTACCTCGGTTGCACCATTTTCAATGGCGTTCGTTGTTTCAAATGCCTTTGTTTCTGGTGTATTGGCTCCCAATGGAAAACCGATGACCGTACAAACATCCACACCCGTTCCCTTTAATAATTCACTAGCATATGCCACCCACGTTGGGTTCACACATACAGAAGCAAATTGATATTCCTTTGCTTCTGCACATAATTGTTCAATTTGGTCTTTTGTTGCTTCAGCTTTTAGCAAAGTGTGATCAATCATTTTCGCGATTTCTTTCATCGTAAACACTCCAATACAAAAATTATATCGCTGCTTGTTCTGCTGATCTAACATACTCATCGAGCACACGGACAAATTGACCTTCATTGTAAGGGTAACCAGCTTTTGTAATTTTCACCTTTACAATTTGTCCAATCATTTCTTCAGTCCCTTTAAATATAACCTTTAAATAATTATCTGTATATCCCTCATACATTCCTTCACCGTTTTTGGAACGTTCTTCAGGAATCACTTCAAGTACTTCCCCTTCAAATTTTGAAGCATACTCTTTAGCTAATTGATCAGATAATGATATTAATCGGTGCACACGTTCATTTTTAATTTCTTCATCCACTTGGTCATCCATTCTAGCAGCAGGTGTACCCGTACGTTTAGAATATGGGAATACGTGCAGTTCAGAAAATTTATGTTCCTTAATAAAATGATAAGTTTCCATAAATTCATCTTCTGTTTCACCAGGGAAACCAACGATGACGTCAGAGGTGACTGCAAGACCGGGTAGAGCTTCCTTTAATCGATTTAAGCGCTCACCAAAGAACTCCATCGTATACTTACGGCGCATTCTTTTTAACACCGTGTTAGAACCAGACTGCAATGGAATATGAAGATGTCTAACTATAACATTCGAGTCATTCATTACTTGAATAACTTCATCGGTAATTTGACTCGCTTCAATGGAAGAGATTCTTAGTCTCTCAAGCCCAATCACTTCTTTTTCTAAATCTTTTAATAACATAGCAAGATTATAATCCTTCATATCTTCACCATATCCACCTGTGTGAATACCAGTTAATACGATTTCCTTATAACCAGCATCAACTAGTTGTTGTGCTTGTTTTATTACTTCCTTTGGATCACGAGACCTCATTAATCCACGAGCCCAAGGAATGATACAAAATGTACAGAAGTTATTGCAGCCTTCCTGAATCTTTAATGACGCACGAGTACGGTCCGTAAACGCAGGAACAT
Source organism: Robertmurraya sp. GLU-23 (assembly GCF_052983275.1). Classification (NCBI taxonomy): domain Bacteria; kingdom Bacillati; phylum Bacillota; class Bacilli; order Caryophanales; family Bacillaceae; genus Robertmurraya; species Robertmurraya sp. GLU-23. The sequence continues at coordinate 260,214 of NZ_JBRKCV010000001.1, read as the reverse complement.
CTAATTCCTCGTAAACACGATTTTTCATAATATTACCAACCGCATTAATTGGTTGTCTTTCTTCTTTAAATCGTTCGATATATTCAAGCATCTTCACACGGTCCTGTGTTCCAACAACAATATCCACACCAGGAATTGCCATAATTTCAGCTGGAGACGTTTGTGCATAACAGCCTGTTACACAAATAACGGCATCCGGATTTTTACGGATCGCACGTCTGATTACTTGGCGACTCTTTTTATCCCCTGTGTTTGTTACTGTACAAGTATTAATGACATAAACATCTGAAGTTGATTCATAGTCTACTCTCTCATATCCCTGTTCTTGAAATAGCTGCCAAATGGCTTCTGTTTCATAATGATTTACCTTACAACCTAATGTATGAAATGCAACTGATGGCATATTGTTCACCTCAATAGTTCAAATTGATAAGAAATAGCTGACAGCACGTATAAGGGTGCTGTCTCTGTACGTAAAATTCTAGGACCAAGCCCACATGACTGGAACCCCTCTTTAGAAAGCAACTCAACTTCTACTTCCGTTAGTCCACCTTCAGGACCGAATACAATTAAGACACTGTCATCTTTGTTCATTTCTTGAAGAGTACGAGCGAGAGTAGAACGTTCCCCTTGCTTTGCCTCTTCTTCATAAGCAATTAATTTATACGTATAGTCTTTTGAAAGACTAACAAGCTTTGCTAAATTAAGAGGAGTTGCAACAGTTGGCACGATCCGTCGGTGCGACTGCTCTGCTGCTTCCTTTGCAATCCTTTGCCAACGATCTACTTTTTTATCTGCCTTCTTTTCGTCCCATTTCACTACCGATCTAGCAGTTGAAACTGGAACGAAAGAATAGGCACCTAATTCAGTGCCTTTTTGTATGATCCACTCTAACTTATCACCTTTAGGAAGACCACTTGCAATCGTCACACGAACTGGCAGTTCAGAGGACACTAACTCCCATTGTACAACGTCTGCAACGACTTGTTCATCGGTAATTTCTGCAATTCGACATATAGCCCCTTCTCCTTTGGAAGTCGTACAAATGATTTGATCGCTTATCTTTAATCTCATCACCTTCACAATGTGCCTGAAATCGTCACCCTTTATGACAAATCGTCCTTCCGTTGTCTGATCAACAAAATATCGTTGCACACGCTACACCTTCTTTATTTCATATATAAAGGGGGTATATCCCCCTTCACATTATTGCCTCTTTGCAATCATCGCAATCCAATCTTCCATTTGAATCGTCTCTATTATTTCAAACCCAGAGCGTTCAATTGCTGCTCTAACTTCATCTTTTTTCTGTAGAATAATACCTGAAGAAATAAAATAACCGTCTTTTTTAACAACTCTCGCTACATCATCAGTAAATCGAACAATCACTTCGGCTAAAATATTTGCAACTACCACTTCTGCCTGTTGGTCCACACCGTTAAGTAAGTTATTTTGAGCTACGGTTACTACTTCATGTGTTTTATTGAGCTTGCTATTAATCTTTGCTGATTTAACAGCCACTTCGTCTAAATCTAGAGCGAGGACTGAGCTTGCACCTAACATAGCTGACGCAATACTTAATACTCCTGTTCCCGTTCCAACGTCGACAACACGGTCACCTTTTCTAACCGTTCTTTCTAACGCCTGAATGCACATTACTGTCGTCGGATGTGTCCCTGTACCGAATGCCATTCCTGGGTCCAATTCAATAATTAATTCATCACTTGAAACTGGAGTATATTCTTCCCACGTAGGTACAATGGTAAATCGTTCAGAAATTTTCACTGGATGATAATACTTCTTCCATGCGGTGGCCCATTCCTCTTCATTCACTTCACTGACCGTTATTGTATTTCTTCCAATATCAATATTATGAATGCTTAAGTTGTTAATAGATTCTTTTATGGCATCAACCGTTTCTCCCAAGAAGCTTGTAACCGGTAAATATGCTTTAACCATTACGCCTTCATCCGGATAATCTTTCGGATTGAGTTGGTAGATTTCACCGAATTGGTCTTCCCTTTCTTTCACAAGCTCTAATGGATCCTCAATAACCACTCCGCTTGCGCCTGCCTCATGCAATATATTTGAGATCGGTTCTATTGCCTCATTTGTTGTATGAATGCAAAGTTCTGACCATTTCATCCTACCAACTCCCATTCCTTTTATTCGCCTTTAAATGCTCTTTTTACTTTTGAAAAAAAACCTTCTTCATGCTCACCTTGAGGTACACTTCCGCTTACATCTGCAAACTCATGAAGCAATTGCTTTTGCTTTTCAGTTAACTTTGTAGGTGTTAAGATTCGAATAATAATATGCTGATCACCTGTACCATAGCCTCTTACGTTTGGAACACCTTTTCCTTTCAATCGGAATTTGGTTCCTGTTTGTGTACCAGCAGGCACTTTCAATTTGACTTTCCCGTGCAATGTTGGTACTTCTACTTCATCACCAAGTGCGGCTTGAACAAAAGTAATAGGCATTTCACAATAGATATCATCTCCATCGCGTTCAAAGAACTCATGTGAACGGACATGGAATACAACATATAGGTCTCCTGCCGGCCCACCATTTACTCCAGGTTCACCTTGTCCAGCAACACGCAGCTGTTGACCATCATCAATACCTGCAGGAATCTTTACATGAATCTTACGACGCTTCTTCACTTTCCCGGTTCCACTACATGTTGAACACTTGTCTTTAATCTGTTTCCCGGTTCCACTACAGTAATGACAAACTCGACGGTTAACAATGCGGCCAAATGGTGTATTTTGCTCCACATTTAATTGACCTGCCCCATTACAATGACTACAAGTATCTGGCTTCGTACCAGGTTTTGCTCCAGATCCGTGACATGTTTCACAATTTTCTTCTCTCGGAATTTCTAAATCGGTTTCCTTTCCGAAAACTGCTTCCTCAAAACTAAGGGTCATTGTATATTGAAGGTCGGCTCCTTGTCTCGGTGCATTAGGATCTCTTCTTCTTGACCCACCACCGCCAAAGAACGTGCTAAATATATCCTCAAAGCCGCCAAAACCACCAAAATCTCCTCCACCAAAACCTTGGTTAGGATCCGTGTGACCAAACTGATCATAGTGTGCTTTCTTTTGGTCGTCACTTAACACCTCATATGCTTCTTTTACCTCTTTAAACTTTTCATCTGCATCTGCTTCCTTATTAATATCAGGATGATACATTTTCGAAAGCTTTCGGTATGCCTTTTTTATCTCATCCTTTGAAGCACTTTTACTTACTCCAAGTACCTCATAGTAGTCCCTTTTACTCATGATTGCCCACTCCCCGAATCATTTCACATAAAGGTTATTTTAACATTACCATTCAACCCAAAGCAATGAAAAAGCCAAAGTCGCTTGGATTTGACTTTGACTTTTTCTAAGCTAGTTAGCCTTAACCTATTTATCGTCTTTTACTTCTTCAAATTCTGCATCAACGACATTGTCATCCTTGCCACTTTCGCCCGCTGGACCTCCAGCTGCTTGAGCTTGCTTAGCTGCTTCTTCATATAGCTTAACCGTCAAGTTTTGAACGATTTCTTGAAGAGCATCCTTTTTCGCACGAATTTCTTCTAATTCGTTTTTCTCAATCGCAGCCTTTAATGCATCCTTCGCTTCATTTGCTGAAGCTACTTCAGACGCATCTACTTTTCCTTCTAGGTCTTTTAGAGTCTTTTCAGTTGTAAATACAAGCTGATCCGCTTCATTGCGTAGTTCTACTTCTTCTTTACGCAATTTATCTGCTTCTGCATTTTCTTCTGCTTCTCTAACCATCTTTTGAATTTCTTCATCTGATAGACCAGTTGAAGACTTAATTGTTATAGTCTGTTCTTTGTTTGTACCTAAATCCTTCGCACGAACGTTTACGATACCATTTTTATCAATATCAAATGATACTTCAATTTGTGGAATACCACGTGGTGCTGGTGGAATGTCCGTTAATTGGAAACGGCCAAGTGTTTTGTTATCAGCCGCCATTGGACGCTCACCTTGTAGAACATGGATATCAACAGCTGTTTGGCTATCTGCCGCAGTTGAGAATACTTGTGACTTTGAAGTTGGAATCGTCGTATTGCGATCAATTAACTTCGTAAATACGCCACCCATTGTTTCAATACCAAGTGATAATGGTGTTACGTCAAGAAGAACAACATCTTTTACGTCACCAGAAATAACTCCACCTTGAATAGCAGCACCCATTGCAACTACTTCATCTGGATTTACACCTTTATGTGGCTCTTTACCTGTTTCACGCTTAATTGCTTCTTGTACCGCAGGAATACGAGTTGAACCACCAACAAGAATAACTTTATCAAGTTCTGCAGGTGTTAAACCAGCATCTCTTAGTGCTTGACGAGTCGGCCCCATTGTTCTTTCTACAAGGCTTGCAGATAATTCTTCAAATTTCGCTCTAGATAATGTCACTTCCAAGTGAAGTGGACCAGCTTCCCCAGCCGTAATAAACGGAAGTGAAATTTGAGTTGTCGTAACACCTGAAAGATCCTTCTTCGCCTTTTCCGCTGCATCCTTTAGGCGTTGAAGCGCCATTTTATCTTTAGAAAGATCAATAGCATTTTCCTTTTTGAATTGCTCAACTAGATAATCGATAATCACTTGGTCAAAGTCATCTCCACCAAGACGATTATCACCAGCTGTTGATTTTACTTCAAATACACCATCGCCTAATTCCAAAATAGACACGTCAAATGTTCCGCCTCCAAGGTCGTAAACAAGAATCGTTTGATCGTCATCCATTTTGTCTAAACCATAAGCAAGTGCTGCTGCCGTTGGCTCGTTGATAATACGTTCTACTTCTAGACCAGCAATTTTCCCAGCATCTTTTGTCGCCTGACGCTCTGCATCATTAAAATAAGCTGGAACGGTAATTACAGCCTTTGAAACAGGCTCTCCAAGATAGTCTTCTGCGTACGCTTTAAGATGTTGAAGAATGATTGCAGATACTTCTTGTGGTGTATAATCCTTTCCTTCAATCGTTTCTTTATGGCTAGTCCCCATATGACGCTTGATGGACATGATTGTATTCGGATTTGTAATTGCTTGACGCTTCGCTACTTCACCAACTTGACGCTCTCCATTTTTGAAAGCAACAACAGATGGTGTTGTGCGGTTTCCTTCTGCATTAGGAATGACCTTAGGCTCTCCACCTTCAAGTACAGACACACATGAGTTTGTTGTCCCTAAGTCAATACCAATGATTTTACTCATAAAAATAACCTCCCAAAATTCTATTATGTAGGGATTACTGGTTCACCTTGACCATCGACGGTCGGATGACTTTATCCTTTAACTTGTAACCCTTTTGGAATTCCTCTACAACTACATTTGATTCGAAGTTTGGATCCTCTACTTGCATAACCGCTTGATGCATATGCGGATCAAATGGATGACCAACAGCTTCGATTGCCTCAAGGCCTTCACCTTTTAACGCTTCAAACAGACTGCGATAAACCATGTCCATCCCTTGTAATAATGACTTTGTTTGTTCATTATCAGGTTCAACCTGTAGAGCTCTTTGAAAATTATCTAGAGCTGGCAATAAATTTGTAATTAAGCTTTGAGCTCTATATTTTTGCGCCGCTTCAAGGTCAATTCTGGCCCGGCGACGAGAGTTATCAAAATCAGCCTGCAAGCGTAAGTAACGATTTTCAGCGTCTTGAAGTTTTGTTTCTAGCTCTTGTATACGAGTGTCCTCAGAATTAGTTTCAAGATTTTCCTCTGTTACCACTTCTTCTTCAGCAAAAACTTCTTCAATACCTTCTGAGCTTGCTTCTGTTTCAGTAGAAGATTGTAATTCTTCATTTAATGTGCTTTTTTCTTCTGCCAAATTACTCACCTCCCTTAAATGTGGTCCTTCCTCATTTATAAGTAGTGGTAGATGTTAAGGAAAGATTCCCCTTAACATCATCACCACCGTTATTTATTTTGATACAGATTTGTTAGTACAGAAGTTAAATCTTGACTAATCGTTTGTAATAAGCTGATCACTCGAGAGTATTCCATTCTAGTAGGACCTAAAATAGCAATTGTCCCAAGTTGTTCCTCACCAACAGAATACGTAGCCGTAATTAAGCTACAATTCTCCATTGCTGAATTGTTATTTTCTTTTCCAATTCTCACATGAATTCCCGTCGGGTTTTTGCGAATCAAATCGTACATACTTTTTTCATGCTCAATCATGTTTAAAAGGTTTTTTACCTTTTCGATATCATGAAATTCCGGTTGACTGAGAATATTGGTTCTTCCACCAAAAAACACCTTTTCATTTGATGGAATCTTCAACGTATCAGCGAATGCATGGAGCATGGAATCATAATTGCGGATATGTTGTCTAAGTAAAGTGGCTACCTCTTTGTAGATCTTTTCATTTAAATCTTCAAGTGGCACACCCGTTAGACGTTCATTAAGGATATTGACCATTTTCTCAATATCGCTTGCATCTAACCCCTCAGGAAGATGAAACATTCGATTGTCTACATGTCCTTTATCAGTCACAATGATTGCGATAGCTGTTTCCTTATTAAGTGGAACAATTTGGATCTTTTTAAGCTTATTTTCTCTAACCGCAGGTCCAAGAACAATAGAAGTATAATTGGTCAGCTCAGATAATATTTTTGCAGATTTTTGTACGATTTTTTCAAGTTCATAAAGCCTTTCAGCAAAAATTGATTTAACTGATTGCATATCATGCTGATCAAGCTTCTGTGGCGCAAGAAGATGATCTACATAAAAACGATAGCCCTTTTCGGACGGAATTCTTCCAGAAGATGTATGTGTCTTTTCAAGAAAGCCTAGCTCTTCTAAATCAGCCATCTCATTACGAATCGTAGCAGAGCTAAAACTAATATCCTCTTTTTTCGACAAACTTCTAGATCCAATCGGCTGAGCAGAACGAATGAAATCATCAACAATCACCTGAAAAATTAACAATTGACGATCTGTTAACATGTTTCATCACCTCTGTTAGCACTCTCTTCTAACGAGTGCTAAATCTAATAATAAATTATCAAATGTTAGGGCCATATGTCAACATTTAGATAACACCGATAAATGATTGAAACACTTCATTTCCTAAAAACCGCCCATTTTTTGTTAATGCAATATTGCCCTCATGTACAGAGATTAAGTCACGACCTTGTAAAGACTCTATCTCTTTCTTAAATAGCGAAAGCGGATCTACTCCAAATTTTTGAAAGAAGCGGTCCACATTAATTCCTTCCATTTTCCTTAAACCGAGAAACATTTCTTCCTCCCACATTTCATTGTTCTCCACTTTGTGAATATTATGAGAGGGTAGAGCGCCATTCCAAATGGGATCCATATATTTTCTTAAAGGACCATGGTTGGCAATTCTCTCACCAGCAACATAACTATGAGCACCAGCACCAAACCCATAGTATTCCTCGTTATTCCAATATGTTAAATTATGCTTGCTCTCGTGTCCTGGTAGAGCAAAGTTGGAAATCTCGTATTGCTGAAATCCGGCTAGCTGCATTTGCTCCATCAGTACCGAATACATTTCCGCTTCAGCATCTTCTCCCGGAACCGGCAGCTTCCCTTTTCTCATTTGGTTATAAAACACCGTTTTGGGTTCAATAATGAGGGAATAGCCAGAGTAGTGTTGAATATCAAGGGAGAGAGCCGTTTGTAATGTTTCTTTAAAACTATCTAGCGTTTGATTCGGCAAGCTATAGATTAAATCCACACTAATATTCTCAAACCCAACTTTTTTTGCTTTTTCAATTGAGGTGAACACATCTTCCGCTCGGTGTGTTCTTCCAATCGCCTTTAGCAACTGATTATCAAAGGTCTGTACACCAAAGCTTAATCGATTAACTCCACCCTCAAATAATACACGAAACTTTTCATCGGACAAGTCACCTGGATTGGCTTCAAACGTAAACTCTGCATGATGTTCCAATGGAAGATATTTTTTTATGGAAAACAATAATCGTTGTAATTGTTTTTCATTTAGTGAAGTTGGAGTTCCTCCGCCAACAAATATGGAATGAAGAGGCTCTGCAGGATTTTTTTCAAGTGTTAATCGAATTTCCTCCTCCAGTGCGTCTAAGTATTCATCCACAGGCTGGCCTTTTAAGTAAACCTTATTAAAATCACAATAGTGACAAATATGCTCACAGAACGGAATATGAATATATGCTGCTTTTACCATTTTTTACACAACCTTAAATTATAACTTTTTTGCAACGAAAAAAGGTTAGACCACTTGATTTATCAAGCTTATCTAACCTTCCCTTTAAAATCAAATCATCTACTTCTTTGAGTTTGTATCATCCATTTTCAACACGGCCATGAACGCTTCTTGAGGTACCTCTACGGAACCTACCTGCTTCATTCGCTTTTTACCTTCTTTTTGCTTTTCAAGTAGCTTACGCTTACGCGAGATATCTCCACCATAACATTTGGCTAATACGTTTTTACGCATCGCTTTAATGGTAGAACGCGCTACAATTTTTTGTCCAACTGCTGCTTGAATAGGAACCTCGAACTGTTGTCTAGGTATTAATTCTTTCAACTTTTCGACTATGATCTTTCCACGTTCGTATGCGAAGTCTTTATGAACAATAAAGCTTAACGCATCCACCTTTTCAGCATTAAGAAGAATATCCATCTTAACAAGTTTGGACTCCTTGTATCCAATTAACTCGTAATCGAATGAAGCATAACCCTTTGTGCTTGACTTTAATTGATCAAAGAAGTCATAAACGATTTCTGATAGAGGGATCTCATACACAATGTTTACACGAGTCTCATCCATGTATTGCATATCGATAAAAATCCCTCTTTTTTCCTGACATAGTTCCATAATTGCACCCACATAGTCATTAGGAGCCATCATTGTAGCTTTTACATATGGTTCTTCAACGCGTGCAATTTTTTGTGGATCTGGCATATTCGATGGATTATCAACTTTAATTTCCGTACCATCCGTCATAATCACATGATAAATAACGCTTGGTGCTGTTGTAATCAAGTCAATCTTGAACTCTCTTTCAATACGCTCTTGAATAATTTCCATATGGAGCAATCCTAGGAACCCACAACGGAAGCCGAACCCGAGCGCCTGAGATGTTTCTGGCTCAAATTGAAGTGCAGAATCATTTAGTTCTAACTTTTCTAATGCTTCTCGTAAATCATTGAACTTCGCACTATCAATTGGATATAAACCGCAATATACCATTGGATTTAAACGGCGGTAACCTGGTAAGGCTTCTGTTGCTCCATTTTTCACACTAGTAATCGTATCCCCCACTCGTGTGTCTCCAACATTTTTAATAGCTGCAGTTAAGAATCCAACATCACCAACAGTTAGTTCTGGAACTGGAGTTGATTTTGGTGTGAATACCCCTACTTCAGTAACCTCAAATTCTTTTCCCGTTGCCATCATGCGGATTTTGTCTCCAACCTTTACCGTACCATCTACAACACGGATATAAGCTACCACTCCGCGATACGCATCATAAAGAGAGTCGAAAATTAGCGCTTTTAATGGTGCTTCTGGATCCCCAGTAGGTGCAGGAACCTTTTCTACTACTTGCTCTAGAATGTCTTCAATTCCAATTCCTGCTTTTGCACTTGCTAAAACCGCTTCAGATGCATCTAGTCCAATTACTTCTTCTATCTCGTTACGCACACGTTCTGGATCTGCACTTGGCAAGTCAATTTTGTTAATAACTGGAACAATTTCAAGATCATTGTCTAACGCTAAGTAAACATTTGCTAATGTTTGAGCTTCAATCCCCTGTGCTGCATCTACCACAAGGACAGCACCTTCACAAGCCGCTAAGCTTCGGGATACCTCATACGTGAAGTCGACGTGCCCAGGTGTATCGATTAAATGGAAAGTGTATATCTCTCCATCCTTTGCTTGATATTTTAATTGCACAGAGTTTAATTTAATGGTAATTCCACGTTCTCTTTCAAGGTCCATTGAATCGAGTAGCTGATCCTTCATTTCTCTAGCTGTTAACGCATTCGTTTTTTCAAGGATACGGTCAGCTAATGTGGATTTTCCATGGTCAATATGTGCAATGATAGAAAAATTCCTGATTTTTTCTTGTCTATTTAGTCTGTCTTGTCTGTTCATTCGGTTCACTCCTACTATACTTCGCACGTATACACTATTTTTGATTATAGCAGTAGGTAAAATAAGATTCAATATAAAGAAAAAACAGCAATCCTGAGATTGCCGCATTCCTAGCTATTTTTAATCAGATCAATTGTAATATCTACTATTCCCGTTACTATGTCTGCTAGTGTTTTACCTAAGTCTGAAAAAAAGTTATAGGCTTCCATCTCTTCTAGCTGCTCTCTCTTTTTATTAATATCGTGACTATCTACATTATTTCCTAGTACTGATACTTGGACATTTTCTTCTTGCTCGCTAATGGTGAATGCACCTTTAAAATCGGGATCCTCAAACCCCCTCATGCTTACGATCCCATTGTTTGCAATTTGCATTCCAAATAATACCGACACAAACATGAGAGACATTAGCAATATGCTTTTAAACATAAACATTTTCATAACTATCACCTAAATTATCATTATTGTTCCTCTGAAGGAACGGTTACTGGATAATTCACCTTTTCAGCTTCCCAGAAAATCTCGCTAAAGACATCTGCAAATGCATCAGCAGAGAGATTAAGCTCATCAAAGTTGTTATCTACTCCGCCGAACTCTACTAATAGAGCATTACCAGAAAGGTCCTGATTGAAACGGCCATTTGTACTAGCTCCACTTTTTTGGATAATCCCTCTGCTAATACCAGGATATTTTTCCTCGAGCTTATAATGAATTTCTGTTGCGAGCTTAAGGTTCTTTTCATAATTTGGGTGTTCAGCCCCAACAACAAAAGCTAGCTTTGCATAGGACTTACCATTAATTACTTTTGTCGTATCTTCTTTTCTTTTAGAATCACGGTGAATATCTATTAAATACGAAAGATTTGAATTACTAGCCATCGCCTCTTGTACCATCTGTCTTGATGCATCGTATGAACGACCATATGTCCAGCCATTTGCATTCAATCGATCCGTGACATCTGTTTTATCTAAAATCGTACCAACCCCATAACCTTCTAGTTTTTCTTGAAGTCGATCGCCAATTTTTGTCACATTGATTTCTGAGTGTTGTGCACTATTGGCATTGGTTACCCCTTCTAAGTATGGGAGATATGATTCTCTTGTATGAGAGAAATAAATGTACGCCACCTTTTTATCCCCTGTCGTTAAAGAAGGTGGGGCGCTTGGTTTCGATTCATCCTCTTTTATGTCATCCACATTTTGCAAACTTGCCTCATTTTCTTTCTTTAATGCTTCCTCTGGTGGAGCTGATTCAATTGGCATATTCGTATAATTGGTACCTTCACCAGCAACAAGAATTTTCCCATCAAATAAGGAAAACCCCGGGAGTTCTCTTCCTAATAAGCTGCGTGGATCATCAAGATTCACATTTGTGGAGGCTTTAAACAAGACACTCGACATACTCGGAACTTCATCTCTTTCTATTAATCCGCCCATAAAATAATGGTTTTCTCTAGCCATCAACTGATAGAGTACATTTCCACTCACATTCATTGTCGCTTTGTTCACACTCGATGACCTAAGCTGATATTGTGGGTTTAAAGAAGTTAATAGTCCGCTCACAGAAAAGAGTAGGAAAATCAACAACAAACAAGATAAAATGAGCTTTAAAATGCTTGTCCCTTGAATAGTTACAACATAGGGCGTTTTTTGTAGTTTCATTATTCCACCTCTTAGCCTAGTCTAGTAAATGATATGTACTTACTAGAGAAGGTAGAACAATAAATTTAGACGCAATCTATCTTGTGTAGAAACCTGCATTATCTTGGTTTACGGCATCATGCAAAGCCGCATTTAACCCATTTGCAATTAAATTGGACATATCTTCAATAAAAACATCCACTTCCTTTGGTGTTACCATTAAGTTATGTCCAAGCGGAGATAATACTTCATGAATCAATCTTCTTTTTTCTTCATCTTCTAAAGTACCAATCATCCCTAGAAATGTATTTCGGTGATGTTCTTCAGGCATATCTTCGTCAGTCAATTTCTTCTTCTCACCAAAAGTCATTCCTGCTGGAGCTAATGCCCTAGAAGGTCTATTTCCTTCTTTTAGCTCCCGACCAAAATGTTTTAAAATAAAATCAATCGTATCACTTGTAATGGAAACCGCATCCACCACCGTTGGCACACCCACTGCGATCACCGGAATTCCTAATGTTTCTTCACTAAGCTCCTTACGCTTATTTCCTACCCCAGATCCTGGATGGATTCCAGTATTTGATATCTGAACCGTTGAATTGACTCTCTCAATGGATCGCGAAGCTAACGCGTCAATTGCGATAACAAAGTCAGGCTTCGTTTTTTCAACCACTCCCAAAATAATGTCACTTGTTTCTATACCAGTTAAGCCCATAACACCAGGAGCTAACGCACTCACTGGTCGATAACCTTCGTCCACACTTTCAGGACTTAATTGATATAAATGTCGTGTAACTAATAGATTTTCACACACCTGTGGACCAAGTGCATCAGGAGTAACATTCCAATTCCCTAACCCAACAACAAGACAGGAGGCATCTTTATTTATTCCTAATCCACTCAAAAAATGGGAAAATTCTCTCGCAAACGTTTCTTCAACTTTTTTTTGTAAATCTGTGTCCTGTTGTCTAATCCCTTGAACTTCGATAGTTAAATACTTTCCAGCTTTTTTATTTAGCTCTTTCTCTCCTTCCTTCGACACTTCTACTAACGATAGCTTGATCCCGTTCTCTTCTTTTTCTTTAATAACCACACCATTTATATTTGAGAGATCTTGTTCATCTGTTACATTTCTCCCCCTGCTTGCAATCACCATCTCCCTTGCTTCTACTGCCAAATCGGTACGGATGGAGTATTTACTTAAATCTATTGATTCTTTCATCATAAGCCCCTCTCTTTCTTCAAATTAGATAATAAACTAGCAACTATTATTTCCTTATCTAAGTGAAACCATTCAATTCGTGGGATATCGATGGATATATTTCCACCTGAAAAGTATTGCAATAGTATTCACCGAATGATAAAATGTGTTTTGTTCTTAATTTACGTAAATTAATGAATGGTGATAGTCGAGTATATAATCTCGATGCTTTGTAGGAGGTGAAAGGAATGCCAAATATTAAATCTGCAATCAAGCGCGTGAAAACAAGCGAAGAGCGTAATGCACGTAACACGATGGTGAAATCTGCAACACGTACTGCTGTTAAGAAAGTAGAATCAGCTATCGTAAACGGTGACGCTACTACTGCACAAGAGAGCTATGCTCTTGCTGCAAGTAAACTTGACAAAGCTGCAGCGAAAGGTCTTATCCATAAGAATGCTGCTGCTCGCAAAAAGTCTCGTTTAATGAAGAAATTAAACTCATTAAACTCTTAATTTTTGCTATATCATAGATAAAAAAGCTAGATCCTTTTAGGATCTAGCTTTTTTCAAAGCTTTATGAACCAGTATGTAAATGAAATAAGAACATTTCAATAAGAAGCTCCTTGTTCATTCCACCTGTTTTCGCTTGATAATCTGCATCTGCTAACATTTTCATGATTTTCGTCAGCTCTTCATCACTAAATTGCATCGCTTGTCCTGCAGCTAGCTTCACACGGAATGGATGTACTTTTAGATACCCTCCCATTTGCTGTTGACCGTATCCACGTCTTGCTAATTCCTTCACCTGGTAAATTAAACGAAACTGCCCCGCAATAATTGCTAAGATTTTTAACGGTTCTTCATTTTGCCTTAACAAATCATAATAAATACGTAATGCCTCGTCTACTTTTCGATGCACAACCTTATCGACAAGTGTAAAAATATTTTGTTCAAGTGAGCGTGACACGAGCTTCTCGACTGTTTCAGCATCAATTTGTTTTGTCTCATTGCAGTATAAGCTAAGCTTGTCCACCTCTGAGGTTAATAAAAATAGATTTGTCCCAGCTAATGCGAGCATCCGCTCTACTGCCTCATCATCAATGCTTGTTCCATTTGTCTTAGCTCTTTGGACAATCCAATTCTTTAGTTCGTGTTCCCCCAGTTTTTTTGCTTCAGACACTACAGCTGTTCTCTTTAACTCTTTTGTAAGTTTTTTTCGTTCGTCCAACTTTTCATATGGCGCTACCATCACAACAATCGAATAAGGAGACGGTTCCTTCATGTATTGTTCTAGTCTTCCTAGCTGGTGTTCCACTTTGTCCTTCGTTTTTTCAGCCGTTAAGAAACCTGGGTTATTTAGAAATATAAGCCTTTTATCCCCTAAAAATGGGATTGTTTCGGCATCCTCTAATGCCACTTCAATCGGTGTTTCATCTAAATCATAGGTGGATAAATTAAAATCACTTTCATCTTCGCCCAAAACATTTTGTATAAAAAGCTGCTTTGTTTCATTTATTAAAAACGATTCCGTTCCATACAAAACGTAAATAGGAGAAAATTCTTTCCTCTTAATTTGTTTCCATAAATCAAAAATCACTTTTCCTCGCTCCGTTCAGGAAAATAGGTTACTTATTTATCCTAATGAAGGATCAAGGTTTTGACAAGCATTTTAAAGGGAATTGATCAATCTCCTGACCAATTCCCATCTATAGAAACGCTGAAAAAAGAGGCCTAGGATACTCCTTTTACAGCGATAACCCCCGTTGTATCATTATTGTTACCGTACATCTAAAAAGTATTTGTGACAATCACTGACAAGTAAGGAAAAGAAATAGAGGAGCGGTAGATTTTTTTTATGAAATCGCTTATACTAAGATTGATTAGGAGGGGTAGTTGTGAACGAATTTGAGAAAAATGTGCAAAGTAAACGTAATGACGCCGTTGATTCTGGTGTAGGGTTCATCGTTTCCTTCGGTTTTTTTGCAACTTTATTTATCATTGCAACTGTCATTAAACTCGTAGGGGCATAATGTTTCTGTTCTGCTACATAAAACATAAGGAGACTGCTACTGCAGTCTCTTTTTTATGGGTTTGTTACATCATATGGGATATGTTTAGAAAAGGTTCCTATTCCATTCTGAAAAGTGTAACTAATCGCCCCATCAGTATCCGTACGAAAAATTTTTATATTTCTTTCCTTTAACCCTTCTAAAACTTCTTGATGTGGATGCCCAAATCGGTTACTCTTTCCAACAGATATCACTGCCACCTTCGGGTGATAGGCCTGAAGAAGACTAGCAGATGTAGAGCTTTTGCTGCCATGATGTCCTATTTTTAATACATCCACTGGTAAGGTAGGATACTCTCTCAATAGCCTCTCTTCTCCTTGTTCCTCTAAATCACCCGTAAACAACCAAAATAACCCTCCTAATTTTACATGAATAACCACTGAATTATCGTTTCGATCCTCTAGTTCAATAATGGGATTCACGATTTTAAAGGTTGCCCCCTTTTCTTCCCAACTCATACCGTTCTTCACAAATATGATGCTTATATTCTTTTCCTTCGCTAGTTGAATAATTTCATTTTCCAAGCTGGAACGATTCGAAACAAAAGGGAGAATTAATTCATTCACTTTCATTGTTTCGAGAACAGACTTTGCTCCTCCAATATGGTCCATATCACCATGCGTTAATATTAGTTTATCGATTGTGCTTATCCCTTTCCCTTTTAAAAACGGGACGAGAATATCATTTCCAACTTCAAAAGGATTTTTCGGCTTTTCCCATTCCTCCTCATTAAAAGAAATAGTCCCTCCTGTATCTATCACATACGTTTTTTTATGAAAACCATTTTGTATTACGATACTATCTCCTTGCCCAACATCCACAAAAGTGATTTGTCCCGTGAAAGAATAATGAGATAAGCAGTAGGAGAAAGCGAGGGCAAAAACACAAGGAAGGATTGAAACTAGTTGGCTTTTCCTTGTTTTCCCTGTCTCCCATTTGTAGAGTAAATAGACAATTGAGCCTATTAGGAGAAGTACCATCCATATGGAAGGACGACCAATGGTGACTGTCTGATACGGAAAAGAAGCTATACCGACAGTTAATTGGTTCATTAAGGTAATCGCAAAATCCACTGGCTTTACCATAATAGTGACAGCTTCTCCAAAGATGATAAACAGAAAAAACAGAGCGATAAAACTAGGGTTTATGATTATTGTGAAAATGGGAATATAAATGAGGTTTGCCAACAATGACAACAGAGAAAATTCATAAAAATGATAAAGAACGATAGGGAGAGAAGCTAACTGAGAAATAAATGATGCTTTTATTAAGAGGAATTTAGATGGTTTTAATAATCCTTTGGTGGAAAGAAGCAATGTGAAGGTCACACTAAAGGAGAGTTGAAACCCTACATCAAAGAGGAGATAAGGTGAAAGAAATGCATAAACCATGAATACGATACTGCAAATATCTAGACTGGCCATTTTTGATTGTGATACGAGGCGAAGGAACAAAAATAGAAACATCATCGTCGCTGCTCGAAACACGGGAGGAGAGGCTCCCGACAGATAAGTAAAGATTGGTAGGTAGAGAAGAAGGACAGCAATCATCCGTTCTCTTGTCACTCCTAAACGCACACCAATATAATGAATGATGCTTACGTAAAGAGCAACATTTGCTCCAGAAATAGCTAATAAATGGATGATTCCAAGTTTTTGATACGCTTTCTCTAAGGATGGATCAAGTATCTGTCTTTCTCCAAACAGCAATGCACTGGTTAAGGAAGCGACGGAATTAGGAAAATACGTTTCCAATAAAGCAATTGCCCGTTGCCTTTGCTTTTTGATAAGTAGAATAGATCCATTAAGCTCTTTACAATCCCCCCATTGATCAACAACTAGCTGCCAATGAATATGTTGATGAGTTAAATAAGAGTGGTAATCAAAAGCATTAGGATTGGTTTGTCCATTTACTGTTTTTAAGCTACCTTTTATCTGACAAGAATATCCAAGGAGTCTTTCCTTATTTAAACTAGACTTTTCCTCCTCGGATTTCATTCGGTATTTAATTAATAACTTCTCTCCTGTTGTATCCTTTGCAAAACCACTTAGGAGACTGCCATTAAGCGTTACTTCATCTTCGAACAAAACTGTAAACTGTGTCTCACTCCCATGAAAACCAGATTCATTTCTGTTTATATCAATTCTTGCCTTCGTATAGAAAACAAGAACAATCAACAAGATGATAAAAACTTTCCTTTTCGAGAACCGCTTGTAATACAAAAACAAGACCAAAACTAAAAAGAGTGAGACCTTGGCAACAACATGGGTCTGAAAAGCAATAACCAGAGCAAGTAATGAAGCAATTGCAAAATAGATCCCTTTCCCTTGCAAGTTATCACCCCTTGGATCGTGTTTAGATCAAACTATATTATTCTTGAAAATTCCAACTTAAACGTCCTGAGTTATCATTTTTATTGTTAAGCTCATTTTCAATATCCATTTCTAGCTTTATTGCTTCCACATTGCTTATACGAAGAAGATGATAACAATATTCATGATTTTTATAATCATGCGTATAATAAATTTTTGTGATACCCGCTTGTAGAATCTTTTTCATACAATGTATACATGGAAAATGAGTCACATAAATTTGACTTCCCTTTGTGGAAACTCCTTCAAGTGCACACTGAAGGATCGTATTTTCTTCGGCATGCAAACAGCGAAGACAATGATTATCAACGACGTAACAGCCCGCATCAAGGCAGTGATCATCTCCACTAATCCCACCATTATAACCAGTTGAAATGATTCGATTATTCTTTACCAATACCGAACCTACATTCAGTCGATTACATGTGCTTCTCATACTTATCAGATGCGCATTTAGCATAAAGTATTGATCCCAAGTTAAGCGATGGTTGCTCATATTCCCCACTCCCGATTTCTCATTTTCTACTAGTCTAAGGGAAATTGTCGATTTTAGTCAATGCTTGTTATTTTACAATAATCTGATCCTGTAGCCTTTCAAATGTCTTATCACCAATCCCAGTAACAAGTTTTAAATCCTCAATCGTTTGAAATAATCCGCTATCTTCACGATAGGCTATAATTGCTTCTGCTTTAGACGGCCCAATCCCAGGGAGATTCTGCAATTCATCAGAAGTAGCCTTATTAATATTGATTTTGCCGTCTCCTTGACTAGTAGAGGTAGAACCAGGACCGGCAGACACAATCATATTTTCTCCTTCTTCTCCTATTAATGGAATATACAATACCATTTCATCTGTTACTCGCCCAGCAAAGTTTATTTTTGTCTCATCTGCTCCTTCCTTTAATCCTCCAGCCTTATCGATAACATCGATTACTCTTTCATCCAACGTTACTTCGTAGACACCAGGATTCTTTACTGCTCCTTTTACATCTACTAAATTCTTTACATCAGGTTCCGGAACAAGTCTTTCTTCAGACATTTCCAGATCTTGTTCTTCCTCACTCGGAATCGTCCATTCATTTTCCTCCTCTTTGTTGTTTACAAGACCGAATGCGTAAATTAGCATTAAAATGGCGATAACAGAAGAGCCAACAATAAACCATTTATACTTCTTTAAAGAGTCAATCATCTTGTTACTCCTTTCTTGGCATATTAACAAATTTATTTACATACTTTTATATGAGAATGCTTGCTTTGTGAAGGAGGGAAGTACATTGAAAATCGGAGTGATCGGTACAGGGAATATGGGGAGGATATTAATTGAGGCACTTATTGATGGAAAAGCCATTTCCCCTTCTTTTATGAATGTGACAAATCGAACGCTTAGTAAAGCAATGAATATAAAAGCAGTGTATACTGACATCGCCGTACTTTCTGATGCTAAAAGCGTAGCAAGGGTATCAGATGTGCTGTTCTTATGCATAAAACCAAAAGACATCCAAAAGGTATTAATGGAAATCAAACCATTTTTATTACAAGAGAAATGTGTTGTTTCCATCACGAGTCCTATCAGTGTTAATCAAATTGAATCTGTGGTCGACTGTTCGGTGGCCAGGGCTATACCAAGCATTACCAATAGGGCACTAGCAGGTGTATCTCTACTAACGTTCGGTGATAGCTGTACGAGGGAATGGAAGGATAAGCTACTTCAGTTGTTTGAAGCCATTTCCACACCGGTCTCCATTAACGAGGATATTACAAGAGTAGGCTCAGATATCGTTAGTTGTGGACCAGCATTTTTCAGTTACTTAACGCAAAGATTTATTGATGCAGCAGTAGCTGAAACAAAAATAGATGAAGCTACTGCAACGACGCTTGCTAGTGAAATGTTAATAGGGCTTGGGGAATTGCTTCGAAAAGGATTTTATACACTTCCAACCCTACAACAAAAAGTTTGTGTTAAGGGCGGAGTAACGTGGGAAGGAATTAAAGTATTGGATGCAGAGCTTGGAGATGTGTTTGAGCACTTATTTCAAGCCACTCATACAAAATTCGAAGAAGATTTGGTTGAATCACAAAAACAGTTTCCTTTAAATAATTCTCTAAAAAAGTAATGTTTCCTGCAATAATATAAAAAAAAGGCTGATTATTTTCAATCAGCCTTTTTCTCATGCCTGCTTTTTAGCGATAAAAAAGATTCTTTCTGCCTCGGAGGATAAATCGTCCATAAAATCAGAGAAGATATCTGTTACATACAAGCCGCTTGCTTCTAACCAATTTTTATACACTTCTACAGGGAATGTTCTCTGACTATGAAACTCATCATAACGGTCATATTTCCCGCTTTCATCATCCTGGACAAAAAATGTAAGCTCATGTTCAATGCTAAGAGGATAGTCTCCTTGAAAACAGTTCCAAATATAACAAATATCTTCCTCATCATGAGTAAACGTTTGATTCATAAATATATTCATGATTTTATGAACAGAATGGACGTCAAATATAAAAAATCCATCTTCATCAA
The DNA here is from genome assembly GCF_052983275.1 of Robertmurraya sp. GLU-23. Classification (NCBI taxonomy): domain Bacteria; kingdom Bacillati; phylum Bacillota; class Bacilli; order Caryophanales; family Bacillaceae; genus Robertmurraya; species Robertmurraya sp. GLU-23. The sequence goes on along the minus strand of NZ_JBRKCV010000001.1, from coordinate 240,266 downwards.
GCAAATCATAAATTTTTGCAAACGTTTCAATCACTTCTTCTTCTGTCTGTAGATAATTTAAGGAATCACAAAATACGCCGATTACATCGAAACTCTCATATAAATCAAGTTCCACCATATTTTGTTGATAAAAAGGAAGCTTTAGCCCGTTATTCGCTGCTTTCATCTGCGCTACCGTAAGCATGTCCGCTGATAAATCGACACCTGTCACTTCAAATCCAGCTTTCGCAAAGCTTATAGATAGCTCACCCGTACCACAGGCTAAATCTAATAGTTTTTTTCCTTTACACTCGTACTTGCTCCATTTTTCCGTAACGATTGAAACCCATTCATCATACGGTACATCCTTCATTAATTCATCATAAAGGTAGGCAAATTTCCCATACGTCATTGAGCGAGAACACTTTCCATATTTTCTATTGGTGCATCACCCCATAATCGCTCGAGGTTATAGTAACTTCTTTCGTCTTTATGGAATATATGAGCCACAACATCCCCTAGATCAAGAAGGACCCACCTTGCCTCATCGAAGCCTTCCATTCTCTTTACCATGTAGCCATTTTCTATTGCCTTTTCCTTCATTTCTCTGGCAATCGCTTGAACCTGCTTATCAGAGTTCCCGTGACAAATAATAAAGTAATCAGAGATTAGTGAAATGCCCTGCATATTTAATACAACAATATCCTCTGCGCGCTTATCATCAGCTGCCTTTACTGATGTTTCTAATAATTGACGATTGGTCATCCAATCAGTCCTCCTTTAAATGAATGAAATAGTTATACGTTTGGAGCGTTAACGGAAAAACTGCTCGTTTCTTTTTTATTAAGAAAATGATTGAATTTTGAATGGATAATAACAATGCTTCATTCAAATTCTTATCCGCTACCTCTCTAACCTCATCGACACCTGGAAATTCCCTTCCTGGCTCAATGTAATCAGCCACATAAATTATTTTTTCAAGCAATGACATATGCGGCCTACCAGAGGTATGGTAACGAATGGCCTCTAGTACTTCATGATCATGAATACCGACTTCATTCTCCACTAAATAGGCCCCTACTGGAGCATGCCATAGTTCACTGTTAAAGGAAAGCAGTTCCTCTGGCATTTTTTCACGAAGGATGATTTGTTTCATTTCTTCCTTTGGACGAAACTTAGCATAATCATGAAAGATCGCTGCCAATTCCGCTTGTTTCTCATTTGCTCCATATTTTTTTGCTAGCCTTACCGCGGTTTCTTCTACCCCTAGTGTATGCTTGTAACGATGGTCGGTTAATTGCTCTTTAACAATCTCTAACGCTTTCGCTCGATCCATATAACTGATGCTCCTTTATATATTGTATGACGGAGTCAGGGGTAAGATAATGAATAGTATTCCCATTCTTTACTCTTTCTCTTATTAAACTAGAAGAGACGGCAAATTCCGGAACATCTAAATAGATAACCGGATAACTTGTCTGCAATACGTGTTCTGGTCTTTGCACTCCGACAAAAGTAACAAGTTTCATTAAATCATTAATCTTGTACCATTTGGGTAGATACTCAACCATATCCGCTCCGATAATAAAATAAAACTCTGTACCATCATTTTTTTCTTGGAGAAGTTTCATCGTGTCATACGTATAGGACGGACCACTCCGGTCTAACTCTATTTTTTCAATTTTAAAATGTGCATGCTCACTTATTGCCTTTTCAAGCATGGTCACTCGATGGATCGTGCTCGTCCCGCTTGTTGATTTATGCGGTGGCTTTGAATTAGGTAAAAACCATATTTCATCTAGCCCTAAGAATTCTAATACCTCGTTTGCAATAAGCAGATGTCCATTGTGGGGCGGATCAAAGGTTCCCCCTAAAATTCCAATTTTCCTCATAAGGACCTCCTCTAGTTAAGGAAGCTGTAATTGTTTATTTTCCACAGACTCTTTATATAGAACAATGGTTGACCCAATAACTTGAACTAGTTCTGCCTTACAGCCTGACGATAACTTACCTGCTACTTCGTCCTTGTCCTCATCACAATTTTGTAACACACTTATTTTCAAAAGCTCCCTAACCTCTAAGGCCTCATTGATTTGTTTAATCATATTATCGTTCACTCCACCTTTACCTACTTGAAAAATAGGGTTTAGATGATGTGCTTTCGAACGTAAAAATCTTTTCTGCTTACCAGTTAACATCCTTATCCTCCTAATCGGTTTAAAACCAATTTTTCCATTCTTTTTTGGTCCGGGAAAATTCCAGTCCATTTTTTAAATGCTAATGCTCCTTGAAGAACGAACATATCTATTCCGTTTTGCGTACGAGCCCCTTTTTCTTTTGCAAAACGCAAAAATTGAGTTTCAAGTGGGTTGTATATAATATCACTAACAAAACTATTTTCTTTTAAGTTATGTAATGAGAGCGGTTGGCATTCTACATCAGGTGCCATACCAATCGATGTTGTTTGAATGATAATATCATAATCGCCCAACTCTTTCTCAGCTTCCTCACGAAGTAATACGCTAGAGTTAACTGTATATGGACATTGAGCGATTAATTCTGCTGCTTTTTCACTCGTACGATTGGTCACATCTATATTTGTAATCCCCATTGAAGCTAAAGTAAAATAAATGGCTCTTGCAGCCCCACCAGCTCCAACAATAAGAATTCGGTGGTTGAACAGATCTGGAATAATATTCATAATCCCTTTTACTGATCCTTCCCCATCCGTGTTATAACCAACCAGTTCGCCATCCTCATTTACAACTGTATTAACTGCACCAATTGCTTTTGCTAAAGGATCTAAACGATCAAGCATCGGAAGGATATCAACCTTATGTGGAACAGTCACATTAAACCCACTTATTTGAATCGCTTTTAATCCTAGGACCGCTTTCTGTAAGTCTCCTTTTCTCACATGAAGCGCTTGATAATGAGCATCTATATCATAATAGCCAAATAAATCATTGTGCATGGCAGGTGACATCGAATGCGCGATCGGATCCCCTATTACCGCATACAGCTTTTTCAAAAAATTCCCTCTCCCTTATTGTAGCCTAGAGTACTTCATGAGGTTGATCAAGCTGACATACTCAAATAGCTAAATTATATAAGTGATTTTCTAATCATTGCATGAACACCCTTAGGTACATACGCTGCAATCTTCACACCTGGTTCGTTTACCGTTATCCAACCCAGACCTGAAAACACGATATCTATTTTTTCTTCTTTAATCATAAATTCATGGCGTACGAGTGATGGAAATTCTCCCAATTCATCTGTTCTTGGAGGTGAGAGCATGTCACCCACATGCTTTTTGTATAACTCATCGGCATGATCAAGTTTTGTTCGATGAATATTAATTTCATTAGAAAAATGACAAACAAATGATTGTCTTCCCCCACTAATAAAATCAAATCGTGCAAGTCCTCCGAAAAATAAAGTTTGTCCTTCGTTCAATTGAAAGACTTTTGGCTTTATTTCCTTTTTTGGAGTAATTATTTTCAAATCCTGTTTGCTCACAAAATGAGCCATTTGGTGATGATTGATAATTCCTGGTGTATCAATGAGATGCTTACCGTCAGAAAGTGGAATCTCAATAATATCAAGAGTCGTACCCGGGAAATGAGAAGTCGTAATTACATCCCCTTCTCCCGATACTTCTTTAAGAATACGATTAATAAATGTTGATTTACCAACATTTGTACAACCTACTACATATACATCCTTGCCATTTCTATACTCGTCGATTGCTTCAGCTACTTCACGAACAAAATGACCCTTATAAGCACTCACCAAAAACACATCTTCTGGATGTAGACCGAGTTTTTTTGCTTCTCGCTTCATCCATTGAATAACTTTATTTGGCTTTACAGAATGAGGCAGAAGGTCTACCTTATTTCCAACAAGCAAGATTTTATTCTTCCCTACAAAACGATGTAATCCCGGTAACCAGCTACCGTTAAAGTCAAAAATATCGACAATTTTTACAATCAGTGCATCCGTTTGGGATAATCCATTTAGTATTTTTAAAAAGTCATCATCTGTTAAACTAACATCTTGAATCTCATTGTAGTGTTTTAAACGAAAGCAGCGTTGGCAAATAATAACTTCCTTTTCAATTGCTGATGGAGGCGCATAGCCTAATGCCTCCTTATCCTCTGTTTGGATATTTACCCCACAGCCTATACATGAAAACTGTTCACTCAAACTTAATCCTCCCATACAATCATTCCTTTTTTACGGAACCAATTCAATATTCTCCGCTCAACAAGTCGATTAAACTTGGTCACAAATCCATCTGTTGAGGCAACAGGTACAACAAGAATAGTGTGTAACCCGCTGCGATTACCACCTAGAACATCGGTAAGTAGCTGGTCTCCGATAACCACCGTTTCATCTTTAGATGTTCCCATTTGCTTCATAGCCTTTTTAAAAGCTCTTGCCAACGGCTTACGAGCTTGAAAAATAAAAGGAATATTCAGTGGATCAGAAAAAGCTTTCACTCTTCCTTCATTATTATTAGACACGATGGTCACTATAATATTGTGTTTTTTCATTTCCTCAAACCATTTGATAAGATTCGGTGTTGCATTTGGACGATCCCATTCGACAAGAGTGTTGTCCAAATCAGTTATAATCGCCTTTACACCCTTTTCCTTTAGACTTTCAGGGGTAATTTCAAAAATACTTTTGACATGCTGATCTGGCAAAAACTTTTTAAGCATTTCTTACACCTCATTAAATTAATGAAAATTTTTCGACAAATTTCACGTTCCTTCAACACTGTGGATAACTTTATACACAAAACTCACACTGTCATAAAAAGGAATTACTCTTTTATAAACAAATTAATCACAAGTTATCCACCACAACTTGTGGATAACAGAACGGTTGTTCTGTTTTATTAATTTTGATAGAGTAGGAGTACAGCTACATAGCCTACATTTTATGCTGATTCACTATGCATTAGAACCATTCTCATGAAAAGAAAGGTGTGATTTCCATTGCGTAAATTATCGGATGACTTGCTTGTTGAATCCTATTTTAAAGCAAGAGAACTACAGCTAAGCAAAGATTTTATTTATCTAATTGAGACAGAAATACACCGTCGTTCATTAACTCACAAAATCATTGTCTAATAAGCCCTTCTTTGGGCTTTTTTCTTTGCGCTCACAAAACAATATCATGTCTCTTTTAATAACGCAATTCTTTCCCCCACTTTAATAGGAAAAGGAAGCGATTTTTCTATTGTTGATTCAAGGGAGTCTTTCTCAAACAATAAGACGACCGTTGATCCAAATGTAAAATACGCGAGTTCCTGCCCTTTTTCTACATGATCATTCTCATGTGTAACTTCTATTGAGTTTACGAACATGGCTCCCACCTTCACCACTGCTATATGACCCGTATGATGCTGGATTTCAGTCACTGTCCGATAATTTTTCGAAAGGGTACTTTTCCCATACTTTAACCCAAGAGAATTCACTGGATATGATTTCTGTCCGAGAGACCAACTGGCTGTAATCCTTCCAGCTACTGGACTATGAATACGATGGTAATGACTCGGGCTTAAGTACAAAACCATGAAGGTACCATGTATGTATTTCTGTAAAAGCACATCATTACCTAGCATCTCTGCAATCGAGTATGTTTTCCCCTTCACCTCAATTAATTTCTGTTCTGAAATAGGACCAACTTCCTCAAGTATGGCATCAACTGGGCTAGTAACAGCTTGCAAATCCTGATCAATCGGTCTACTCCCATTCCTCAGCTTTCGTATAAAGAATTCATGAAGTGTGGTGTATTTCTTGAGATTTCCTTCCATTTCCTCCGTATTGATTTGATAGATTCTTGAGAAGTGAGGAACAACATAACGACTGATATTTGATGTAGCAAATCTCTTCAACAGCAATGATGACCATTTGCCATTGGTTAATTCAATCATAAAACGATAAATGGTTTGAAACAATGGATTGACCTCCGTTATGGGAAAATTCTCACTCAATAAACGAATAAAACAAGATAACCAATCATTACTTATAATTAAGATGTTTTTTATCCATTAAATATAGGGGTGAGACATATTTGTTTTTATTAAACGTACTCGATCACACGCTCAAAAAATTAAGGATTCAAACGGCCAATCTTTTAACTTTCTTCAACCTCTTTCTTGGTGGATTCGCAGTGATTGAGAGCCTTAAAGGGAATTTAGATTTGAGCCTTTTACTAATTTTCATCGCCGCTTTCGTTGACCGATTTGATGGAATGGTTGCCCGAAAACTTCATATTGAATCAGAGCTTGGCAAACAATTAGATTCCATGAGTGATATTATATCATTTGGTGTTGCACCTGCACTATTGATTTATCAAGGAATATTATTTGAGTTTAACTTTCCTGGAACATTCTTTACGATTTTTTATATCGCCTGTGGGGCATTTCGGCTTGCTCGCTTTAATATTAGTGAGAATCAAAGCTATTTTACGGGTTTACCGATTACAGCTGCTGGCTGCTTATTGACCTTTAGCTACCTATTTCTGCCGTTCCTACTTCCTGAGATGTTCCTCTTTTTCATTATTATTCTTTCTTTTTTCATGGTTAGTCCTTTCAAATTAAAAAAAATATAGACACAGCCTTAAAAAGCCCGTGTCTATATTGTCTCATTTAAGTTAACGATAAAAATTCCTCAACATCAGCTACACATTGTTGTACTGCTTTTTCCCAAAAATCAGGCTTTGTTAAATCAACATTCAAATGCTTCCAAGCTAATTCCTCTACCGTCATAGATGCTGTATCCTTTAATAGAGCAATGTACTTTTCCTCGTAGCCTTCCCCTTCTTCTAGTGCCTTTGCATAAATCCCTAAAGAGAATAGATAACCAAATGTATAAGGAAAATTATAAAAAGGAACACCTGTGATAAAGAAATGTAGCTTAGAGGCCCAGAACAAAGGATGATATTCAGCTAGTGCCCCACCATATGCCTCTTCCTGTGCTTCTTTCATTAATTGATTTAAACGATCTGTTCCTACTACCCCATTTTTTCTTTCCTCATAGAAACGTGTTTCAAATAGAAAGCGAGCGTGAATATTCATTAATAATGCTACTGAACGCTGTATTTTATCCTCTAATAACGCTAGCTTTTCCTCTGGGTTCCTCGCTTGTTTGACAGAAGCATCAGCTACGATCATCTCTGCAAAGGTCGAGGCAGTTTCTGCTACATTCATCGCATAATTTCTATTTAAATAATGTTGATCTCTCATCGCATATGTATGAAAGCCATGACCTAATTCATGTGCAAGTGTTGAAACATTAGAAGGTGTTCCTGAGAACGTCATAAATATTCTTGACTGATTGCTCTCAGGGAAAAAGGTATGAAAACCACCTGGTGCTTTTCCAGGGCGATCTTCAGCTTCAATCCATTTCTGTTCAAATGCCTTTTTCGCAAAACCAGTCATTTCTTTTCCAAAACGTGAAAAATGCTCAATAATAAATTCAGCACCTTCTTCATATGAAACCTTTGATTCTACCTGACCGATGGGTGCATCTAAGTCATACCAACTTAACCGATCCTTCCCTAGTAACTTCGCTTTTCTCTCTAAAAATGTTACAAAAGGGGCTTTGGCATCGGAAATAACCTGCCACATCGTATCTAATGTTTTCTTCTGCATACGATTTATTTGTAAAGGCTCCCTTAAAACATCCTCCCATCCGCGAAGTTTATAAGTATTTAATCGGAATCCGGCAAGGTGATTGAGAGTTTTCGATAAAAAATCTGCTTTTTCAGACCAGGATTCCTCCCAACCTTCAAAAATGGATTTTCTTACGATGGGATCAGGATGTGAGAACTTGTTGGCTGCCTGCCCAACTGATAATTCCTTTGTTTCGTTTCCTTCTTTAAACGGAACTTTAATCGTTCCAACGATGATATCATATAATTGGCCCCATCCATGATAACCGTCAACGCTTAATGCATTGATGATACTTTCTTCCTCCTGAGAAAGTTTCTCTAACGCATTGATGCGTCTTTCATTTAACACAAACTGCAATTGATGTAGAGCATCTACCTGCAGTAGCTCTTCCCAAATTTGATCGTCGAAAGTAGTTAGTTTTTGATCAAAAACAGTGAGTGCATTTTGTAAACTCGCACTAAGCTCCGTTACTTGCCCACGAAGTTCGCTAACTTTCTTATCATTTGTGTTTTGTGCATGTAAACAGCTAACAAATGCCCCTGCCTGGCGAATCGCTTTCGCAACTCTTTGAAAGAATTCAACGATTTCTGCAATTTGTTCTTGATCTGTTATTTTATTTGATGGCTGCCAGTCTGTTACCCTACTTCGAAACCTTTCAACCTCTTCTTTTGAGCTATGTATGTGATTAAAAAATGCTTGAGAAGAACTTCCCCCTGAATAAAACACTTCAAGGTCCCATACATCATAATAAGTATTACTTTTCGTCATCCCATACCCCTCCTAATCATTGTCTATTTCATTATAAATTTATTTTTCCGGAAACTCTACGAAAAGTTTCGAAAACCGAAAGACCCATCTTAATGATGGGTCCAAAAATTAGTATCTATAACCAGCAAAATACCACCAACCACCGAATATGAGCAACAATACGAACAAAACGATAAGCAGTGCTAAAGCTACTCCTCCGCCACCATAATATGGTGCTTGATAAGCATATGGATAAGGGTAACCGTATGGCATTTTTCTCCCTCCTTTACACTATATCCTACTAATTAATATATGTTCATTGTCCATATTGGTGTAGGCGGGTGCGGACCTTTCCTACATACAAATAGGCATAGATCTCTCTATGCCTGCAACTTTCTAACTTTGAGAATCACGCTTTCTCTTTTCCTTCTCCGCTCGATAAAATTCATGAAACATCTTCATTAATGCTCTTTTTTCTATTCTTGAAACATAGCTTCTTGATATGCCTAATTCTTTTGCAATCTCTCTTTGCGTTTTTTCCTTTTTTAAATCGAGACCAAATCTACCAACGATTACTTCCTTTTCCCTGTCATCCAGCACGTCAATAAATTCTTTTACCTTTTCAAGCTCCATATTTAGTTGAATGGTTTCAATGACATCCTCAGATTCTGATTTCAAGACATCAATTAATGAGATCTCGTTTCCTTCTTTATCCTGACCAATTGGATCGTGAAGGGACACATCTTTTTTTGTCTTTTTCAAAGCCCGTAAATGCATAAGAATCTCGTTTTCTATACAACGAGCCGCATACGTAGCAAGCTTTGTTCCTTTCCCTTCTGAATAGCTTTCAATGGCTTTAATTAATCCAATTGTTCCAATGGAGATTAAATCCTCTGAATCTTCCCCCGTATTCTCAAACTTTTTGACGATATGAGCGACAAGACGGAGATTATGTTCAATAAGCATATTACGAGCATGAGCATCACCATCTGCCATTAATCGTAAATATTTCTTTTCATCCGCGGATGATAATGGTTGTGGAAACGCATTATTTTTAACATAGGAAACTAAAAATACAATTTCCTTTACTAAATAGCTAAGTGCAGTCAATATACCTGACATTTAATCCACCCCACTTTCAGGACTTTCCCCCATGTTAATACCTATGAAGCGAGGTGGTCGTATTTGTCTGTCCCACTTAATTATATTTAAATAAGGAATAACAATAAAAAAACACCGACGGCGAGGTCGGTGTTTCAAGCTTCTATTCTACGGAAACTTCGGCAGCAATGATACAACCTACAGATCCGCATATAATTAAACCCATAACAATTGCGAACATGTTACCACCCCTTCTCTCCCTTTTGTTACTTCGAATGTACCATATAATTCAGGGTAAAACGGAAAACGGATGTGAACATTTTGTTACTTCTGAAGCCTTCATAATGCGATAAGTCACTTAGATCTAAGAGATTTCTCCGGGGGAAGAACTCTTCTTTAGTTTTCTTAAGCGATACATCTCTAGAGATAGCAAAAGTACACGGAGGAACATCTATTTCCCCTCCTCACCATAAATTCGTTAGGTGGTATCTTTCTCCACCCATAAAACTGCCTTACGATCTTGCATGAAATAAATCATCTTTATTCCCACCTTTCTAAAATTTTTTAGTTTGTTATTAACCTCACCTTAAAATAATCGTTGAATCGAAAGCATGCGATCGCGAGTAGCTTCATATTGCTTTTTTGCCTTTTCTGCTCGTTCAAATTCAGCAGCTGACACATTACGTTTTTTAATCGTTACTGTTAAGAATAATATATTCAGGGTCATATCTATCACCTCCTTATTTTTGCACACGAAAAAGCCGCAAGTATCCCCCTGCGACTTTTAGGCATATAAAAAGCCGCAAGAGTACATTCTCCATGCGGCTTGAAATGGCATAAGTTATCAATTACTTAAGCAATTCATTCCTAATGGTCGAATGCGTGAAACATTTAGTTGTCTTCTTTTCAATTGCTACAGATAATTTAATCATTTCACTCGACCTCCTTTTTAGAAATTATTGCTTACAGTGGTAATTATATCCACTATTACCAATTATGTAAACCCCATTTTTATGATTTCTAAAAAAAATAGCCCTCAGGCAGGCTGAGAGCTATCTTTCTATTCATTTATGTCATCAAGCTTTGTTTTTATTTGCTTCGATAAAGTAAAAAAGTAAATAGAACCTGCTAAAAACAGCATAGATGAGCACATCATAATATATAGATCGGTTAGCACTTTTTCACCTGATGGAATGATAACACCTAGATAAAAGAAGCTTCCTACGGCAAGTAAAACAACCGCAAACCTTTTAAAGTCAATCATTTTCTCTTCAAGCATTTTTCCAGTACTGCTATCTTTCACTACACTCACCTGCAACCTTCTCTTGTTCTATGAAACTACTTTATCATAGAACGCTGTGTTAGTGAGGATGTAATTAATAGCAATTTTTCTAAGTTGTTCAATCAGCCCTTAAGCTTTTCAACAATTTTCATTACCAAAGAAGCTGAATGAAGTGCTGCTTTTTCTAAATATTGTTCAAAAGAGACATCTGATTCTTTTCCAGCGATATCAGACAATGAACGAATGATCACAAACGGAATCCCAAATTGATAGGAAACTTGGGCAATAGCCGCTGCTTCCATTTCAACCGCCTGTAAATTAAGAAATTTATCACGGATTGCATCCACACGCTTTGGATCATTCATAAAAGAATCGCCCGTTGCGATTAATCCTTTCACAACTTGCACACTACCAATTTCCTGTGCAGCTGATTCTGCGATCTCAACAAGCCCGGAATTGGCCTCAAACGCTGCAGGAAGCTGTGGTACTTGACCATACTCATATCCAAATGCTGTAACGTCTACATCATGATGGCGAACCTCAGAGGAGATAACAACATCGCCTACATTTAAATCAGGATGAAAGCCTCCTGCTGATCCTGTATTAATAACATAATCAGGTTTGAATCTATCTAATAGAATCGTTGTGGACATTGCTGCGTTGACTTTCCCTATCCCTGAGCGCAATAGGATTACCTCAGCACCATCCATATTACCTGTGGTAAACTCACATCCAGCAATTGTTTGTTGTTCCTGGTTGCTGATTTTCTCTCGTAGTAATGCTACTTCTTCTTCCATTGCACCAATAATTGCGATTTTCACTTATAAAGACCTCTCTCTATTGTTTTATTCTATCGACGCTAATTCTTCCACTAATGTAGGCTTCCAACCTTTCCCATCTATCCACTCAATGGAAACGCGATAGATTTGGGTTCTGTCCTTTGAAAAGACGGTTCCTTTTGATTTATTATGACCATCATTTCCAAGAAACTTGATAGTCATATTAGCCTCTGTCAACCCAGTGGCATATTCAATAGCTGAAACCATCTCATCCCAATCCACACCACTATACACGTTTGTGTGTTCACCTGTTTGGCTCGTTCCGATTGGCTCCCAATTTGGGTTCACAATGGTTTTAACTACATTAGAATCCGCCCCACCTTCTGTCACAATTACTTCTTCGCTATCATTAGAGCTAGCTTCCTCGCTTGACTCTTCATTTAAGGACGAAGAGTCAGAAGTTGAGTCTTCCTCATTCGTTTCAGAGTCAGAGCCTTCTGTCTCTTCCTTTGAAGACTCTTCTCCTTCATTCGCTTCATTTGAGGCTTCTACATTTTGTTCCTGCTCTGTTTCTGTCGCAGCTTTATCATCGTTTCCCAAAAAAATAACCCCTGAAACAACAATAATTAAAACCAATACTATTCCAATGAGACCATTTAAAATCAGATTTGTTTTACGACGCTTCGACCTTTGATTAAACCTTGATTGTTGAAAATCATCTTGCATCATACGAACCTCCTAGACCTCTTTTGAACATCCTTTTAAGAGCGAACTCGCTATACATTCTACCATTTAACCAGGAAATCGAAAAGGACAATCACGTTACAAATACATTAACGTTTCGACAGAGGCTCATTTTGATCAAAGTTATATAAGTTTTTTACCATATCGGCAAATAATCCGTTTACTCCTCCTTCATCTCCATACACCCCTAAATTTACTGTTACTAAAGCGTATTTAGGATTATCATATGGGAAATAACCAGCAAACCATTTATTATGCAATTGTTTCTCATCTTTAAAAATTCCCGTTTCGGCTGTTCCTGATTTCCCAGCAACAGCATATGGCAATTCTTGAAACCATCTCCCCGTTCCATTTTCATTTACAACCACTTCACGCAATAATTTTTGAAGCTTCATTGCGGTATAAGGAGAAATGGATTCTCCAGGTAGAGCTTGCTTTTCGAAAGGAAGTAGTGAGTTCCCGTTTTTGTACTCCACTTCTGAAACGACTCTGACACTCTCCCTTACTCCACCTTTCGCAATGGTCCCCATCATATTGGCAACGGCAAGTGGTGTTGCACGTACTTCATGCTGGCCGATTCCTGTCAAAGCAACAAAGTTCTTATCATTTTTAGCATCCTCTGATAAAAACACACGACCTTTTTGTTCTTCTTGAAGTTGCCTAAAATTAGAGAAATGATAGATATCACCATTCCAGCCAACAGAACCTACGAGAGATAATTTATTCGCGTATTCCTCGAGTATATTAGGGTCAATTTCTTTTAATTCCTTTGCAATCGTACCAAAAGTATTGTTACAACTTCTTGCAAAGCTATCCGTAAAGTTTAACATACCATGATCATACACTAAGTCCGGTTGACCATTTATTTTTTTACTACAATCGTACATTCGAGTGGGAAGGTCAAGTTCATAATCAATGGCGGCTCCAGCCACTACGGTTTTAAAAACAGACCCCACAATTTGCTCAGAAATCATCATATTCTTAAGACCATTTGAACCATCCTCAAACGGCTTTTCCTTGTTAATGAAGGGTCTAGATACCATAGCAAGGACAGAGTTCGTCTCTAAGTCTAGAAGGACAAGTCCCCCTTTACTGATTTGATATTGATCAACTAGATTTTCAGCCATTTCCTGAATATCTTTATCTATCGTTGTTTTAATATTGACTGGATAGAAAGGATTGGCTGGCTCCACATATTTCACATCAATTCCAAACAATGGTCCACCCTTTGCATCAACATGATAAATAAGCTTGGAATTTCCATCAGGAAGCAAAAATTCATCGAAGCTTTTTTCTAATCCAGTTAACCCAATCACGGTCTGTTCTAATAAGTCTTTATCAGGATATCGTTTTTGTAATTCAGCTGTATTTTGTCCCGTAATACCGATAAGTTGCTCAGCTGGGTATTCAGTTAAGGCGTACTTTCTTTCTACAGCAAACACACCTGGTATTTTCAGAGCATTAATTTGCTCCATTTGTTCTTCTGTTAGTTTCAATGGGTTTGGATCACCATAAGCGAAAGGATCTTCCGCTTGTTTCACTCTGTATTCAATTGATTCCACAGGAACATTTATTATGTCTGCAATCTGTTCACTATCCCACTCCATATTCTTTAAGAAAGGAAAAAGGATGAGAACCGGAATCTTACGGTGAACAAGTGACTCTCCATCGCGATCAAGAAACCCACCTCTCCCATTATCAATCACCATTTGCTGTGAGCGTTGAACGACACTTGCCTCAAGAAGATTAATGTTATGTGTTGTAAAGTTTTCTGTTGAAACGAGCTGCACTTGAACAAGCCTTCCTATTAAGAGACTAATTGCTGTTATACAAATAATTAACCATACCACTGCCCGTTTTCTCCACATAATAAAAAACACCTCGTCAAAAGTGTTGACGAGGTTTTCTTATTTCAAACCAATTTACTTAATATTTGTAATACGAACATTCATTTCTCCACCAGGCGTTTGAACCGTTACTTCGTCTCCAACCTTCTTACCCATCAAGCTTTTGGCAATTGGAGAATCGTTTGAGATTTTGCCTTCAAATGGATCTGCTTCTGCACTTCCAACGATTGAATACGTTTCCTCGTCGCCTCCAGGGAGCTCAATAAACGTAACAGAGCGGCCTAAAGCAACCGCATCGGTAGCCAGCTCATCCTCTTTAATAATCTTTGCATTTCTTATCATATTTTCAAGCGTTGTAATACGACCTTCAACAAATGCTTGTTCTTCTTTTGCTGAGTCATACTCCGAGTTCTCAGATAAGTCTCCGAAGCTACGAGCAATTTTAATACGCTCTACAACTTCTTTACGTTTTACTGATTTTAAATGTTCTAATTCTTGCTCTAATTTTTCTTTACCAGCTAAAGTCATCGGGAAAACCTTTTCTGTTGCCAAAACCCTTCACTCCTTCTAGTTTCACAACCCCCAAATAGATTGTGTATTCATCTTATGTAGTTATTTCTTACGGTAAATGCATAGGAGCGCGTCCTTATGAAAAGGGCGCGCATGAAACGTCCACCTGGACTTATTTTGGGAAACATTTGCATTACTGCTTTTTATTGTTTCATAAAAATGATTTTTGTTCAAGAATTGTTTGAATTTTTGTGACCATCAAATCAATTGCGACAAAATTATGCCCACCTTCAGGAATAATAATATCAGCATAACGTTTCGTTGGTTCAATAAATTGATTATGCATTGGCCTTACTACATTTACATACTGGTCAATGACTGAATCCATTGAGCGCTCGCGTTCTTTAATGTCTCTTACCAATCGTCTAATAATACGAAGGTCTGCATCTGTATCTACGTATAACTTAATATCCATTAAGTTACGAAGTCTTTCGTCTTCTAATATGAGAATCCCTTCAAGAATAATTACATCCTTAGGCTCAACATGAATGACATCACTCGAACGGGTATGAACACTATAGTCATACACAGGCTTATCAATCGCTTCATAGCGGAGAAGTCTTTCAATATGCTCAATTAGCAAATCATTGTCAAATGCTAGCGGGTGGTCATAATTCGTCTTTAGACGCTCCTCAAAAGGTAAATGCGATTGGTCTTTATAATAAAAATCTTGCTCAAGCATTAATATTGAATGCCCTTTAAACGACTCGTATATAGATTTTGTTACGCTCGTTTTCCCGGAGCCGGAGCCACCGGCTACACCAATAACAACGGGTTTGCGCTTCATGCTAGTTTAAATCTCCTTCCGCATCATGTTGTTTGGGTAAACCGGCTTGTCTAATTTGAACTTTACGATTTGCATTGGATGTCTTGCTGCATCCAGCTCATTGCCATCCTCATCCCAAATTTTTTCAACAACAGTTGTAAAGTTCTCAATTTCAGGTCCAAAAAACTCTACTTCTTGACCAGGCTTAAAGTAGTTTCGCTGCTGAAGTGTTACCATTTGATTTTCCGCATCATAGTCTAACACCAATCCAGCAAAGTCAAAAGTTGTCTTTTTGCTATGATTTCCAAACATCTGCTCTTTATACCCAGGAACGCCTTCAAAGAAAGCAGGAGCTGTATCGCGGTTTGCACATTTATCAAGTTCTACTAACCATTCTTTTTGAATAACAAAGTTCTCAGGGTCCGCACAATAAGCATCAATCACTTTACGGTACACACTAACAACGGTTGCCACATAGTGAATAGACTTCATACGACCTTCGATTTTCAAACTATCAATACCGAGCTCTATCATTTGAGGAATAGACTCAATTAACTTAAGATCCTTAGGGCTCATCGCAAACGGTGCATCCCCTTCGCTAAATTGAGCTACTTCTTCTTGTTGATCAAGCTCATACAGGTCATAATCCCATCGGCAAGACTGACAGCATCCACCACGGTTTGAGTCACGAGCTGTCATATGATTACTTAATGTACAGCGTCCAGAGTATGCGATACACATTGCACCATGGATGAATGTTTCAATTTCGATATCGACTTTTTCTTTCATTTCTCTAATTTCTTCCGCACTCGTTTCACGTGCTAGTACCACACGTTCTAATCCTTCTTCCTTCCAGAATTGGACCGCTTTCCAATTGGATAAAGACTGCTGAGTACTTAAATGCACTTCAATTTCAGGCGCTAATCGGCGGCATGTTTCTATAATAAGAGGATCAGCAACAATAATACCTGCAATCCCAGCTCCTTTTAATCCAAGAACATATTCTTCTAATCCATCAATATTTTCATTATGAGCAAAAATATTTGTTGTTACATAAATCTTCGCACCATATTTCTTAGCAAACTCTACTCCCTCTTTCATTTCATCAAAAGTAAAGTTCCCTGCGTTTGAGCGAAGTCCGTATTCTTGTCCACCGATAAATACTGCATCTGCCCCGTATTGGACAGCAATTTTTAATTTCTCTAGATTTCCAGCAGGTGCAAGTAATTCTGGTTTTTTTACAATTACTCGCTTTCCATTCACAATCTGTGAAATTTTATCGTTTAATACGATAGACATCTTTTTTCCCTCCTTAACACATGGTTTTATTAATAAACGGTCTCCTTGAAGAAAAATCCAGTATCTAATGGACGATTCTTTGGCTGAATCTTTTCAACTTCCTGTAATAAATCGTCCTTTACTTCTTCGTACTTCTCAGGATCTTCGACAGACAGATCAATTGCTTTTCGATATAGTTCTGTTACTTTTAGAATGTATTCCGATGTTTGTAAAACACCATCAATTTTCAGAGAATCCACTTCTGCTTCAATTAGCTCTGTTAGCTCATCAATCATACACATATCATTAGGACTCATAATATGTGTTCCGTTCGCATCCTCAAAAATCGGATATTTGTTTTCTCTTTCCTTGTCGTGAAGGAACATGTTCGCATTTTGAACGCGATTTTCAACCTCTAGTGCTTTACCTTGATACTCATAATAGTTCCCTAGTAGTGAACGTTTGGATTGGAACATGGCTGTCATCCCGTGAATCTGTACCTCAATCTCCACGTCAGCATGTTCTTTCATTTCGACAATCGCATCCATATTGATTTCTCTAGCTAGGACCGCACGCTTAGCCCCTTTTCTACCCCAATAGTTACATGTATACCAGTTCGTTGCAGTTGTTTCTGTATTCCAATGAAGCGGCATGTCAGGTGCAGCCTCTTTCGCTACCATTAAAACTGCTGGATCACCGAAGATAATTGCATCCACGCTTGCTTCTTTTACAAACCTTACATAGTCATATAAAGCGTCTATGCTTTCATTGTGGAAGATCGCATTCATTGCTACATACACTTTTTTTTGAAAAGAATGGGCAATTTCTACCGCTTTCTTTACATCTTCTCTTGAAAATTCTCCAGCTAAACGAAGACCAAAGCGTTCCTCTCCGATCACCAAAGCGTCCGCTCCAACTTTACATAATGCTTCTATATCTCCAATTGTTTTTGGTGTGACTAATAGTTCTGGTTTTTTCATTTTCTCTTCACCTCTTTTTACTAATTGCTACTCCATCGCCAACGGGAATAATGACCGAATCGTATTCTGCATGTTCCATTAGCCATTGATTAAAATCTTTTATTTTTGTAACCATGCTTCTTAGTCTTTTACTCTCAATTGTATCCTCACAGACTAGTCCTTTAAACAAGACGTTATCAGTTATGATTATTCCTTTGTCACCTAAATACTTTGAATATATCTCAAAGAACTTCTTGTATTGCCCTTTGGCTGCATCAATAAAAATGGCATCAAAAGAACCATATTGTTCAATAAGTGACTCTACTTCTAGCGCATCACCCTTAATGATCGAAATTTGGTGTTCTTTATTTGCACGTTTAATAAATTCCTCCGCAACCGTATAACGCTCACTGTCCCGCTCAATAGTGACGATGTTCGTTTCAGGAAGAACAGTGGCCATTCGAAGGGCAGAATATCCAATAGCTGTACCAACCTCTAGAATCTTTTTGGGTTGAGCAATTCTAAGTATTTGAAGAATCGTTTCGATTCCTGACAACTCCATAATGGGAACATGATGAGCTTTCGCATATTGCTCCATTTCTTCGAGTAGTTCTGATCTATTCAGAATGAGCTCTTCTATATAAGAATGCAGCTTCTCCGTTTCCAAGCTGCGTCACCTCTTTTGTTTAGACATGAAAAAATAGCGTTCACAGCAATTCACAGGGATTCAGCACAGCTAAATATGAACTTCTGTGGTTGACGCTATTTAAAAACACTTGAACTATTCTATCATAATAAAAGGAGAAATGCGAACATTTCTCCTTGAAGCAGATCAATTGATATGCTCGGCTTTTTTTGCATTATGCTCTTCAAGTGTTTTCGAGAATAATACATCACCAGAGGCCGTTGCTAAAAAGTATAGGAAGTCAGTCTCAGCAGGATGTAAAACAGCTTCAATTGATACAGTACCTGCATTGGCTATTGGGCCTGGTGTTAAGCCTTGATATTTGTAAGTATTGTATGGATCATCAATTTCCAAATCCTTATACAATACCTTGTCCTTATGTTCTCCATGAGCATATAAAACGGTAGGATCTGTCTGTAAAGGCATCCCCGTATCTATGCGATTATAAAAGACACTGGCAATTTGATCACGCTCAAGTTTCTCAGTTGCTTCCTCTTCTACTAATGAGGCAAATGTTAATAGTTGGTGAGCAGTATATTGCCTTACAGCCATATCCCCTTCATACTGACTAATTACCTTTTCCGTTTGATCTAACATGGCCATAATAATTTCTTCGATTTTTGTGTCTTCTTTATAGAAAGGATATGTTGCAGGGAACAAATAGCCTTCTAATGGAAATTTGACATTTTCTGCAAGAATTTCCTCTGTTAATACATCAGGGTATTTATTCATAAGTGCTTGTATGAATTCTCGGTCATTTAATTTTGTAAATACATCTTCTTCTGTATGATTTGTTTTTTCTGCTATGATTTTTGCAATTTCTTTTAGCTGTTTTCCTTCAGGGATGGTAATTTGAAACACCACTTCTTGGTCCACTTTACCTGTTTTTAAGCTTTCAATGATACTTGGCAAAGTCATTGATGGTGATAGTTCATAGTTACCAGCCATAAACCCTGACTCGTTCTTAAACTTGACAAAGTATTTGAATACACGTGCATCTTTAATAATTCCATGTTCCTCTAATATGTTTGCAATACCAGTAACTGATGAACCGATTGGAATTTCTACTGTCATTTCCTTTTTATTCTCTGGATCTACAGGTTTTAGTGCTGATTTAATATAAAAATATCCGCCGCCAGCCGTAATTGCTACCAGCAGGAACAATACGATTGAAATAGTAAAGACAATTTTCCTTACGACTTTTGCTTCGCCTTCCCTCTCAATCATCTTTTCTCGGATTATTGCTTTTTTATTAGGTTTGTTACCTGTATTCTCTTTCTTTTTCTTCTCTTCCGTTGACAAAGTTCCCCCTCCAATTCACAGGGCTCATACATACTATTCCCTTATAACTATTCTCGAATCATTATACTATATTTTTCGACAATAGAAGTAGAAATTTGCAAAAAAAGGCGGATAGCCTATGCCATCCGCCTTTAACTTTCTATTCTTCATCTTGCTCTTCTAAAAATGTATTTAACATTTCTTCGATTAGGTCCCATTCTTCATCTGTCTCGATAGGCATTAACTCACCATCATTATTATCTTCGGTTGGAACGAAAGCAGACGCATGAATTTCAATTTCTTCATCGTCGTTTTCATCTGCACCAATAGGATAATACAGAACATAAGACTTACCAAACTCATCAGAATCAAAGGTAAAAAGCACCTCACAAAGTTGCTCGTTACCATCCTCATCAATTACTGTAATATTGTTTTCTCCATGTTGCATTGAAAATCACCTCAAGTTATTTTTGACTATCTAAAAAGCCTTGTAAGATCATACCTGCTGCCATTTTGTCGATTACTTTTTTACGTTTTTTCCTACTAACATCCGCTTCTAGTAACACACGTTCCGCAGCAACCGTAGTTAGACGCTCGTCCCATAGGAATACAGGCAAGGAAAATCTCTTTTCTAGCTCACTTGCGTAAAATTGACTCGCTTCGCCTCTAGGTCCAATGGTTCCGTTCATGTTTTTAGGCAGCCCTACTACTATTTTTCCTACTTCATACTTTTCTATTATTTGACCAATCTGATCAAAACCAAACATTCTTTCATCTTCATTAATTTTTATCGTTTCTAATCCTTGCGCTGTCCAGCCAAATTCATCACTAAGCGCAACGCCGACCGTTTTACTACCGACGTCAAGACCGAGAATTCGCATACGTTAAGAGCCCTCTCGTTGTGTTTTTAAATAGCTTTTGACAAGCTCCTCAATAATTTCATCTCGTTCAAGCTTTCGAATAATGTTACGAGCATCACGATGACGAGGAATATAAGCAGGATCTCCAGAAAGCAGGTAACCTACAATTTGATTAATCGGATGATATCCTTTTTCTTGAAGAGCTTCATGTACTTGAAAAAGGACTTCCTTCACGTCATGTTCAATTGGCTCTTCTGGAAAACTAAACCTCATTGTTTTATCAAATGTACTCATTCTATTGCACCTCGCTTTATCTAGTAATCGCTGGCTAAAAAGTGTCTCAGGTAGATGTATCTATCATCAAATCTATCCAATGGAAGAAATATTTAGTAGTCTAATCTACTTCATTTTACACTACTTTTCTTGAATATCAAACGGATTTGACCCATTCCTCTACAAAACTTAGTGCGGAATCCAGCTTTCCAGCATCTTTTCCTCCTGCTTGGGCCATATCTGGACGTCCACCACCGCTGCCTCCGCAAATAGTAGCAACTTCTTTAATAATTTTCCCGGCATGATAGCCTTTTTCAATTAAGTCTTTTGTTACACCGGCAATTAAGTTTACCTTTTCATCGTTTACACTTCCAAGTACGATTACGGCAGAGCCAAGCTTTTGCTTCAAATCATCCACCATGTTACGTAGTCCGTTCATATCAGCACCTTGAATTCGAACAGCCAGAACTTGAACACCATTCACTTCTTTTACATTATTAACCAAATTCCCTGCTTCAATATTCCCCAGCTTAGCTGCTAAAGACTCATTTTCTTTTTGAAGCTGTTTTTGTTCACTTAACATTGCATCAATTCTAGATGGTACATCTTTTAGATTCGTTTTTAACTTTCCTGCCGCATCTTTTAAAATCTGGATTTGACTATGCATTTGCTTAAATGCACCTTCCCCCGTCACTGCTTCTATACGACGAGTTCCTGCTCCAATTCCACTTTCAGATACAATTTTAAAGAGACCAATGACCGAAGTATTTGAAACATGGCAACCACCACATAGTTCTAAACTATAATCTCCTACTTGAACCACACGTACGATATCACCATATTTTTCACCAAATAGTGCCATAGCTCCCATCTCTTTTGCCTCAGCAATTGCCTTATAGTCTGTTTGAACAGATAGAGATTGCCAAATTTTTTCGTTTACAATCTTTTCTATTTCTTCTAATTCTTCTGGTTTTACTTGTCCAAAATGAGAAAAGTCAAAACGAAGTCTATCTTGTTCTACTAGAGAACCGGCTTGGTTTACATGTGTTCCAAGAACATCTTTTAATGCTTGATGTAATAAATGGGTTGCCGTATGGTTCTTAATAATTTTCCCTCTATTGTTCTCATCAACAATCGCAACTACCTGGTCATTTACCTGCAATTCACCAGATTCAATCCGTACACGATGAAGGTTTTGTCCGTTTGGTGCCTTTTGCACGTCTTTTACCGCTGCTTTTACACCATTGCTCAAAAGTATACCAAGGTCGGCAATTTGCCCACCACTCTCAGCGTAGAATGGAGTAACATCTAGTATTAATTGGATTTCTTCTCCTTCACTGGCCTTGTCGATTTTCACACCATTTTGTACGATCGCAAGAACCTTTGATTCAACCTGTAACTGATCGTAACCAACAAACTTACTTTCTACTTTAATCTCACCAAGTTCTCCACCTTGAACCTGCATAGAGTCTACATCTTGTCTTGCTTTACGTGCACGCTCACGCTGAAGCTCCATTTCACTCTCAAAACCTGCATGGTCAACCTTCATTCCCTCTTCTTCACCATACTCCTCTGTTAATTCTACAGGGAAGCCGTATGTGTCATAAAGACGGAAAACGTCTGCGCCCTGAATCGTATCGCTTCCAGCTTCTTTCTCTTTTTTGATAACAGCTGCGAGAATTTGAAGCCCCTCATTCAGAGTCTCATGGAATCTTTCTTCTTCATTCTTTATCACCTTTTGGATAAAGTCGGTTTTATTCTTTACTTCTGGGTAAAAATCAACCATGATTTCCCCAACAACAGGAACTAGTTCAAACATGAATGGACGGTTGATGTTAATTTGCTTAGCATAACGCACCGCTCTACGAAGCAATCTTCTTAACACATACCCTCGTCCCTCATTGGAAGGTAGTGCGCCGTCACCAATAGCAAAAGCAACGGTACGAATATGGTCAGCAATGACTTTAAATGCCACATCTGACTCTTTTCCATTCCCATACCTTGCCCCAGAAATCTCTTCTGTTGCACGAATAATTGGCATAAATAAATCAGTATCAAAATTAGTAGGAACATTTTGAACAACTGAAGCCATTCTTTCAAGTCCCATTCCTGTATCAATATTTTTCTTTGGAAGTGGAGTATATGTACCATCCGGATTATGATTAAATTCCGAGAAAACTAAGTTCCAAACCTCTAAATATCTGTCATTCTCTCCTCCAGGATACAACTCCGGATCACTATCATCATTGCTATATTCAGGTCCACGATCATAGAAAATTTCCGTATTTGGTCCACTTGGTCCTTCGCCGATATCCCAGAAGTTCCCCTCTAAGCGAATAATTCTCTCTTCCGGCACCCCAATTTCTTTTCTCCAAATGTCAAACGCTTCGTCATCTTCTGGATGAATCGTAACGGAAAGCTTCTCCTTGTCAAACCCAACCCATTTTTCATCTGTCAAAAATTCCCAAGCCCAATGAATCGCTTCTACTTTGAAGTATTCTCCAATAGAGAAGTTCCCAAGCATCTCAAAAAACGTATGATGTCTTGCTGTTTTTCCAACGTTTTCAATATCGTTCGTCCGAATAGATTTCTGAGCATTTGTGATTCTTGGATTATCAGGTATGACTCGTCCATCAAAATATTTTTTTAGCGTCGCTACCCCACTGTTAATCCATAGCAAAGATGGATCATCATGAGGAACAAGTGGAGCACTTGGTTCCACTGCATGTCCTTTTTCTTTAAAAAAGTCTAAATACATTTTACGAATTTCTGAGCCTGTAAGCTTCTTCATTTATTTTCCCTCCAACATTTTTTTCAACAAAAAAAGCCCTTCATCCCAAAACAGGGACGAGGAGCTTGCTCGCGGTACCACCCTGATTATGAATGCAAAATTAAGCACTCATCTCTCAAAGACCTTTAACGCAGGTTAACGGCAGGAATTAGCTGCACTCCGGAATAGCTTTCTGTCATCCTTCGTCTAGAATTTCTTTCAGCCAAGGAAATTCCTCTCTATAGACGGTCTATCACATACTTGTTCCTTCAACATGTTTTCGTGTATTTGAACTTTATAGTACGAATTATACTTATATGCTTTTATATTTGTCAACGTTGTCACATCAATTGGTTATCGGATACATCCTTTGAAAAGTGCTGCTTTGCATGAAGAAGGCTCACCTTAAGAATAGCCATAATCGGTACAGCTACGATCAATCCTAATATTCCACCAATTTCTCCACCTGCCAAAAGAGCGAACATAATCACTAATGGATGCATATGCAAGCTCTTTCCAACAATAAAGGGAGAAAGAATATTCCCCTCTAAAAATTGAAGTAGAGCGATGATAATCACTACGAAGACAATCATTTTCACACTAATTGTAGCAGCAATGATAACAGCTGGCACAGCACCGATAACAGGGCCAAAATAGGGGATAATATTTGTAACTCCTACAATTAATCCGAGTAATAGCGGATACCTTAAGTCGATGAACCAAAAGGACAAAGCTGAAATCGTACCAATCATCACGCAAACTAAAAGCTGCCCCCTAATATAACTGCCTAGTGATTTGTCTACATCTCTTAAAAACAGAGTTCCCCCACTCCGCCATTTTTTCGGTGTAATGTACCAAACAGCCTTCTTTATTTTTTCATAATCTTTTAACATGTAAAAAGCGATAAAAGGGATGATAGCAAAGAGCAGGGCTGAATTAATAATTCCCATCCCTAAATTCAAAGCCTTTGTTAGTGCGTTATCAAGCATTTTTTCCAAGGCTACAATGCTAGTATCTACCCTTTCTTGAAAGGCTTCAGGCCATGTAGAGGTTTTATCCTGAATCTCATGGATCCACGCTCTGTATTGATCGGCAAAGCTTGGTGCGTTTTCAGTCAAATCTCGAAGCTGGTGTATAACTGCAGGAACACCATTATAAAGCGCCACACTTACACTTCCAAAAAATAGAGTATATATGATTAAAACGGCTAACCATCTTGGTAAATAATTTTCATGAAGTGTTTCCACGACGGGATGTAGTAAATATGAGATAAATGCTGCAATGATAAATGGGAGTACGACGATCATTGTAATTTTAAAAATGGGCAACCAGATTGGCTGTAGTTTCAGAAAAACAAATAAAACAATAAGTAACAAAAGCAAAAAACCAAGGCGGTAATACCATTTTAAACGAATGTCCATTGTATCCACTCCTTGTCTATAGTTTAAAGTGGAACAGTAAGAAATATACAAAAAGAAAAGCCCCTTTTTTAGGGACCTTTCCTTGTATTAGAACATTCTCGAAATTCTACGCTGCATTTTTTTCATTCCACGCCCTGATACCATTTTGTTTTTGCGAGCGTAATTATATGCAACAACACCTGCTCCGATTGCAATTGCAGAAGTTACCATTCGATTCATTCATCTCACCTCTTAATAGATTTATGAGCTATATCGGCGTTCATCTTCTCCAAAAAGATCGTCTAATGAGCTTAATGTACCGTCTTCCTCAACTTGGTGAGTATTAATGATTCCTTTTGCTAAAGTTAGTTCAATGAAGCAGTTCCAGCAATAGTATTGGTTAATTCCAATTTTCCCGATATCTTTGCTTTGACAGTTAGGGCATTTTAACATCGTAGACACCTCACGTATAGGTATATCTTAAGGCATGTGCTCTAAGATTTTTTTACGTTCACGATGATGGCGTCTTTTCCATACTGGAGGGGTTCATCTGTTTTGATGACACGCTTTCCTTCTTGAATGTCTGAAAAAAAGCCATCCGAACATTGATACCCTACGATTGTGCCCAATTCTTCCTTAAAATATACATCCTCAATCAACCCGAGCTGCTCACCGTCACTAGATAACAGCATGTTCCCGGATAGACCTCGACAAAATGCAATGGAAGAATCACTGCCCCTTTTAATTGGTCTTAGCAAAGTTCGGTCTTCAATCATTACTCCATCCGAGCCAAAGGAAGTGACGTCTTGAATATCAAGCAGTACGGTCCTTTTAACAAGCATTCCTTGCTTTACTAGCAAAGATTGAACCGAGTCACTAGTCGCAGAAATGATGAGGTCATTGACTTCACCAACCTTTGATCCGCTTTCTTTCTCGTACACACTAACTCCCTTTAGCAATGTAAATGTCCGCAAGATACCACCTCTTTCGAACATTACTATTGTTCACGACGAAGCAAAAAATCATAACGAGAAACGATTTCCAAATGTAATGTTGCTAACCTAAAACCGAATGATAATCTTATTCGGACAGTAAACCTTATAAAACCCTTGACCCTGTCCAAATGAGGCGTTGATCCAAAGAGCCACTCCTAAGACTGAATTTAACTTCCCATGAAACTAAATGGAGTAACTCCTTCCATGCCAATCATTGGATCCACGGATAACAAGTGCTCTTCCATATTTTGTGATACAACTTTTTCATTGCTGTCTTTTTCATCACTCACTTTTTCATCACCAATTGCTTTTTGCAATTTCATCCGTAGGGTGGTCAGTCTTTCGTTTTCATCCGCCCGCGAAATACCCACCTTTAATGCCTCTTCTTCTCCACAAAGGATTAGAAACTGTTTACTTCTCGTAATAGCGGTATACAAGAGATTTCTTCGCAGCATTCGATAATAACTTCTTACTACAGGGAGGATTACAATAGGAAATTCACTCCCTTGAGATTTGTGAACAGAGCAGCAATAGGAATGCGTTATTTGCTGAAGGTCTTGTCTGGTATATGTTGCTTCCGCACCCTCAAAGGATACAACGATCATATCCTCTTTTTCCGTATTTTCTTTGGCATAAAAGATGGATACAATTTCCCCTATATCGCCATTAAACACATTATTCTCCGGCTGATTCACAAGCTGTAACACTTTATCCCCGACACGATAAGTCACATCACCGTACTTTATTTCTTTCCTTGTCCCATCAGGGTTGGGATTAAAAATGGTCTGCATTAACGTGTTCAAGCGATCAATTCCAGCGGGTCCTTTATACATCGGTGCAAGGACCTGAATATCTTTTGCTGTATAACCTTTATTCTTCGCATTTCGGACGACCTTCTCAACTACATCAGCAATTTGGTTGGCGTTACATCTAAAAAAGGAGCGGTCCTTTTGTTGCATACTTATATTGGCAGGTAAACGTCCCGATTTAATTTCATGAGCAAGCTCAATAATAGAAGAACCTTCCGCTTGGCGGTAAATATCTGTGAGCCTAACGATGGGAAGAACTCCGCACCCTAGGAGATCCTTCAGCACTTGCCCTGGACCTACAGAGGGTAATTGATCCTCGTCCCCAACCAATATAACTTGTATGGATTCAGGCAGAGCTTTAAACAGCTGATTAGCAAGCCAAATATCAAGCATAGATGTTTCATCTACAATTAAAATTTTTCCCTCTAACGGATTGTCCTCATCCCTACTAAACCCCTCTACTCCATTCCATCCTAAAAGCCTGTGAATGGTAACCGCAGGAAGCCCCGTAGATTCCGTCATTCGTTTTGCTGCACGTCCAGTTGGTGCAGCTAATATAAACGGAAAAGGCTCGTCACCTTTATAATCATTTGGATCTAAAGAGCAGCCATGCAATTCAGCATATAGCTCAACAATCCCTTTAATAACCGTTGTTTTCCCTGTACCTGGTCCACCTGTTAAGATTAGCATCGGTGACATCAAAGCCGTCTGTATCGCATCCTTTTGAGTCGGCGCATACTGAACTCCTAATCGCTCCTCTAGATTTCCAAGGGCGAGTAAAAATTCTGAATCAGGAAACTGATTTTCATACTGTGTTTGAGAGATGATTTTTTTAATGCTTGTAACAAGTCCTTTTTCAGAGAAAAATAAGGAAGGCAGATACACTCTCATTTCTTCAACGATGATTTTCCCTTCTTCTTCAAGCTTAACTACTTCTGCTCCAATAGGTGAAAAATCAATTTCATCACGTTTGTTTTCTTCTAATAACGCCTTTACCTTATCGAGTAATAACGCTGTTTCCATGTATACATGACCATTTTGCATACACTCAACCTCAAGCGTATATAAGCAGGCCGCCTTGATACGGTCTGGATGATGACCGGAAATTCCAAGTTGAAACCCAAGGTCATCAGCTCTAGTAAACCCTATCCCTTGAATATCTTCAACAAGCTTATACGGATTTGACTGAACCACTTCTACCGTCTGGTCCTTATACGCCTGATAAATCCGCATAGAAATTTGCGGACCAAATCCATATTGATTTAAAGCAACCATCGCTTGCTCTAATCCTTGATGCTCAATTAAGGTATCATAAATTTCCTTTGCCTTTTCCGGAGGAAGCTTAGGAATTTCATCAAGTAATGAAGGTTGTTGCATAATTTTAGAGATGGCATTTTCCCCTAAAATTTCAACGATTTTTTCAGCGGTTTTCTTTCCGACTCCTTTAAAGAGCTCACTTGATAAATAGCTCACAACCCCTTGTTTCGTTTGGGGTATATCTTTTCGAAAATGCGTTGCATGAAATTGTTGACCAAATTTCGGATGGTCCTTTAACTCTCCATAAAATATGTACGTTTCCTGTTCATGAACTTTTGGAAAATAACCGGTAATAACAGCTTCTTTGTCTTCATAATTCTCATTCGTTTCTTCCACGCGAATTCTTAAAACGGTGTACAAATTTTGTTCATTATGAAAGATTGTGACAAGATGCTTTCCTTTTATAAATCTTCCTTGATCCTTAAACAAATCGAGCGTTTCTTGTCCCTCCAAAGAACTCCCCTCCTTACAAAAAATCCGCTACGAATGGTGATTACTCTTTTTCGATTAATTTCTTCCCGTAACCTGCTAGCAGATGATCAGGTTGTAATTCCAATGCTTTATCAAACATATCAAGTGCTTTTTTTCCATCTTCCTTAAATCCATATGCAACACCAAGATTATAATAAGCATCAGCATGTGCCGGATCTAATTCTACACATGCGATAAATTGCTTGATTGCCTCGTCAAGTAATTCTTGATTAGCTAGACATAATCCAAATTGAAAACGAGCTTCTGCATCATCTCCATTTAGCTCCACACTTCTTTGCAAATAAGGTAAGGCAAGCTTGGGCTGATCTAGCTGAATAAGGGTAAATCCAAGCATAAAATAATTATCACTAGAATGAAGTCCCTTTCTCATTGCCAGTTCAAACATATTTTTTGCTTCATCTAATTGCTCATTTTCGAAATATAGGTTACCAGCATTATAATATGCTGTTGCCGCATTCTCATCGATTTCTATCGCCTTCTGAAAAAATTTGAGTGCCTTCTCATTTTCTCCAACTGCCGATAATACGTTTCCGAAATTTATATACGATACCGCATCATTCGGATTATCCTCAATTGCCTTCATAAACAATCCAGCAGCTTCTTCCCACTTTCCCTCCTTCATCAATTGAATCCCTTTTTCATTTTTATCCATAAGTACACGCTCCATTATTTATTTTCTTTTATTATTATAACTTCTTTTCATCTAGTTTTGTCCTTTTTATACATACGAAAACCTCGACCATATGAATCGAGGTTTCCTCCTTACCCTACATAAGTTAATTGCTTTTCGTCACGGAATACTTTGTCAATGGTTCCTCCGCCAAGGCATTCATCACCTTGATAAAAGACAACCGATTGACCAGGTGTTATAGCCCGGATTGGCTCAGCAAATATCACCTTTACGGTCCCATCTTCTAATTTATGAACAGTTACTTTGTTATCAGGTTGACGGTAGCGGAACTTAGCCGTACACTCGAAAGTCTGCATCACTTCCTTGCCAGTAACCCAGCTAACATCAACAGCAATGATTGAATCAGAGTACAATTTATCATTATGAAATGCTTGTCCTACAAACAATACATTGCGCTCAAGGTCTTTACCGATGACAAACCAAGGGTCGCCAGCACCACCGATTCCTAAGCCATGTCTCTGACCGATTGTATAGTACATTAATCCATCATGCTTACCAACAATCTCTCCCTCAAGTGTTTCCATATTCCCGGGTTGAGCTGGCAAGTAATTGCTTAGAAATTCTTTGAAATTACGCTCCCCAATAAAGCAGATTCCCGTACTGTCCTTTTTGGTCGCAGTTGCTAAGTTAGCATCCTGAGCAATCTCTCTTACCTTCGCTTTTTCAATATCGCCTATTGGAAACATCACTTTTTCAAGTTGGTTTTGCGAAAGTTGGTTTAAAAAATACGTTTGATCCTTGTTTTCATCTAATCCACGAAGCATTTTGTATTCCCCATCGCGGTATTCAACTCTTGCGTAATGCCCAGTTGCTAAATAGTCCGCACCTAGCTTCATAGCATGCTCTAAAAATGCTTTAAACTTAATTTCCTTGTTACACATCACATCGGGATTTGGTGTTCTACCTGCTTTATATTCTTCTAGGAAGTAAGTAAATACTTTGTCCCAATATTGTTTTTCAAAATTCACTGCATAATAAGGTATACCGATTTGATTGCAAACTCGAATAACATCCTCATAATCTTCGGTAGCCGTACAAACACCGAACTCATCGGTATCATCCCAGTTTTTCATAAAAATTCCAATCACATCATACCCTTGTTCTTTTAAGAGCAAGGCAGCTACAGATGAATCTACTCCCCCAGACATACCTACGACAACACGTATGTCCTTGTTGTCTTTTTTCACTTTCTTCACCTCATTCGCAGGTCCTATCTTGTCAGCCTACTTACTATTTTCGCTGTAACTTCAGCTGAATGTTCGACCTGCTCTTTTGTATTATAAAGGCCAAAGCTAAATCGGATGGAGTTTCTCACTCGCTCTGATTCTTGACCAAACATTGCCACTAAAACATGAGAAGGATCAATCGAACCTGCAGTACACGCAGAACCACTCGATACAGCCACACCTTCCATATCCAGATTCACAAGCATTGATTCGACATCTGTGCCTGGAAAGCTTAAGTTTAGTACATGTGGGAGGGAATTTTCAAGCAATCCGTTTACTGAGAATGTAATATCCTTTGATTGAAGAGATTCAAGCAGCAACTTTTTAAACATGAGATATTGCTCAACCTTTTCAGCTCTCTCAATCGAAGCTATTTCAACTGCTTTAGCAAAACCAGCGATTGACGCTACGTTCTCTGTTCCTGCACGTCTTTTTCGTTCCTGTTCTCCCCCAAAGGAAAGAGGCGTTAATGCCGTATTTTGCTTCACATATAGGAATCCAATCCCTTTAGGTCCATTAATTTTATGCGCTGAGACGGATAACAAGTCTACGCCAAGTTCAGCTACGTCCAAATCAGTTAAACCATAGGCTTGAACGGCATCTGTATGAAATTTCGCTTGGTGATCTTCTAATAACATGGCAATTTCTTTAACCGGTTGTACCGCTCCCACTTCGTTATTTCCGTACATAATGGTTACGAGAATCGTTTCATCTCGAAGTTCTTTCTTAAAGTCTTCGATTGAAATTAGCCCATGTTCATCAACTGGTAAGTAGGTTACTTCAAAACCTTCTTTTTCAAGATTTTTACAAGCGTGTAAAACGGCATGATGTTCGATCATGGTAGTAATAATATGGTTACCATTCTTTTGATAAGATTTCGCCACTCCTAAAATGGCAAGATTATCACTCTCGGTACCTCCACTTGTAAAAATGATCTCTTCTTGTTTTGCTCCAATGCTCTTCGCAATTTTTGAACGAGACTCGTCTACTATAGCTCTTGCGGACCTTCCAAATGAATGAATACTAGACGGATTCCCAAATTGCTCTTTCATCACCAATGCCATCGTATCAATGACATCCGTATGAACTGGAGCCGTTGCTGCATGATCCAAATATATATGATTCAACATGTTCACCTACTTATAAATATCCACCTGAAACTATCTTTACCTTTTCTCCTATATGTAAAACATATAGGAATCTGACTCTCCGTCATCTGTGTGATTTGCTAAATCTTCTAGTGTTGTATTATCTAAAACACCTTTCACAGCATCACGAATTCTCATCCATAATGCACGCTTTGCAGGCTCTTCATCCTCAATCCCTTCGACGGGACTAATCGGACCTTCTAACACACGGATAATATCCCCTGCGCTAATTTCTGTTGGTCCCTTTGCTAACACATAACCACCATAGGCCCCACGAATGCTCTTAACAAATCCAGCGTTTCTAAGAGGAGCAATTAATTGCTCTAAATAATGCTCAGATAAATCATTTGCTTGAGCAATTGTTTTAAGCGATGTTGGTCCTTCGCCATGTTTTTTGGCGAGTTCGATCATGATTGTTAATCCATAGCGACCTTTTGTAGATATTTTCATAAACTAGCACCTCGATTACTAATATCTTCTTTTGTATGATCAGTCATTCTTTTAGCAGATTGTAATTTACTAAGGAAATGATCGGTCAGCCTTTGGCATTGTGGCAACGCAATGCCAACAATAGGACCAATTACAAAGCTGTACACGACGGTACCAACAAATACTGGCCCACCGAGTTGCCACCCAACAATCAGTGCAATAATTTCAATACAAGCCCGGACATATGTAACCTTCCACCCTGTTCTTTCCGTTAAAGCAATCATTAGACTGTCTCTTGGTCCAGCACCAAAGGAACCCGAAATATATAATCCCATTCCGTACCCATTTAATAGTAGACCAGCGGTAAACATCAACGATTTCCCAACCCAGTCATCGGGTGTTTGAATAATCGGAAGAAGAAAATACATATCAATAAAAATGCCAACTAATACCATATTTAAAAACGCACCGATTTTCGGAAATTCCTTAGAAATAATGGTCGCTAAACTTAAGATCGCTATCCCAACGAAAATTGACCATGTACCAATCGTTAGCCCATATTGGTAATGAAGCCCCACATGGAGAACATCCCAAGGAGTAGCGCCAACATCCGCCTTTATTAATAATACAATTCCAAGGGACATAATTAATAAACCTACAAAATAAATAAAAAATCTTGGAGCCACTTGTCCTGTCTTTTTAAAACCCATTACCCAATCAATTCCTTAAACAAAATGGTTTCTTGTAAATCTTAACAAAATCCTGACTTATTTGATAGACATTTGACATTATAGCATAATAGTATGCAAATAACACGAACGTATGTTACCTTTAGGTAAAACGATAAACGGAGCGATGAATATGAACGAAAAGCCACTCGCCTTCCGAATGCGACCAAGAACGATTGATGAGATTGTTGGTCAGCAGCATCTAGTCGGTGAAGGAAAGATTATTCAGCGTATGGTTAAAGCAAAACAGCTTTCGTCCATGATTCTTTATGGACCACCTGGTGTTGGAAAAACATCCATTGCTAGTGCGATTGCAGGTAGTACAAAATATGCCTTCCGTACCTTAAATGCGGTGACAAATAACAAAAAAGACCTCGAGGTAGTTGCTGCAGAAGCAAAAATGTCCGGTAAAGTGATTCTTTTACTGGATGAGGTCCACCGTCTAGATAAAGCAAAGCAAGATTTTCTTCTTCCACATTTAGAAAATGGAGCCATTGTCCTAATTGGAGCAACGACAAGCAATCCGTTTCATGCCATTAATCCAGCGATTCGAAGTCGTTGTCAAATCTTTGAGCTAAAGCCATTAACAACTGATGAAATAATAATAGCGATTAACCATGCCTTACATGATAAAGACCGGGGATTGGGAAATTATAACGTTCACATATCAAACCAAGCAAAAGAACATTTTGCAAATGCTTCAAATGGCGATGTAAGGAGTTCTCTCAATGCACTTGAACTAGCCATTATTTCTACGGAACCTGATGAGTTTGGAGTCATTACCATTACTCTTGATATAGCTGAGGAATGCTTACAAATGAAGAGCTTTTCACATGACCGTGATGGGGATGCACATTACGATGTTCTTTCTGCTTTCCAAAAATCAATACGAGGCAGTGATGTAAATGCAGCACTTCATTATTTAGGGAGACTCATTGTCGCAGGTGATTTAGTTAGCATAAGTAGAAGATTAATCGTTATTGCCTATGAAGACATAGGCCTTGCCAATCCTCAGGCAGGTGCGAGAACACTGGCCGCCATCGAAACAGCCGAACGTCTAGGATTTCCTGAAGCGCGGATTCCGCTAGCTAACGCTGTTATTGAGCTATGCCTTTCTCCTAAGTCTAATTCTGCCTATAAAGCATTAGACCTCGCAATTGCTGATATTGAAGCTGGTCTAAGCGGTGAAGTGCCACTACATTTGAAGGATGCCCATTATAAAGGAGCCGCCTCCCTTGGAAGAGGGATCGATTACTTATATCCACATGATTATGAAAACGGGTGGGTTAAACAGCAGTACTTACCTGACAAACTAAAAAAGAAGGTTTATTATAAGCCCAAAAATACCGGAAAGTTTGAGCAAGCACTCGCTTCCATCTATGAAAAGCTGATGAAAAATTAACGGACAAGGCGTGTGCTTGTCCGTTTTTTCTCCTCTATTTACTATCTTTAACCGTAGAAATTTTTATGTCTTTTAATAGCTCACGGATGACATAGCTTGCCATAATAAGACCGGCAACAGATGGCACGAAGGCATTCGAAGAAGGTGGCATCTTTGCCTTTCTTATCTCTGCATTCTCTTTCCCAACTACTTTTCGAACATCCTCGCGAATGACGATCGGGCTTTCATCTGAAAAAACTACTGGTATCCCTTTTCTTATACCTTCTTTACGTAACCGTGTACGAATGACCTTTGCAATCGGATCCGTATGTGTTTTTGAAATATCCGCAATTTGGAAACGAGTAGGATCCATTTTATTAGCGGCTCCCATACTTGAGATCATTGGTATATTTCGCTTTAAGCATTCTTTCATTAGATGAATTTTATACGAAATAGTATCTGAAGCATCCACTACAAAATCAAGTCCGTATTGAAAGATTTCTTCATACGTCTCCTCTGTATAAAACATCTTTAATGAAATGACTTCACATTCAGGATTGATATCCATTATGCGTTCCTTCATCAAATCGGCTTTAGGTCTACCCACTGTGGAAAGTAAGGCAATGATTTGACGATTCACATTTGTTATATCAACATCATCTTTATCAATTAAAATGAGACGCCCCACCCCAGACCGCGCTAGTGCCTCGGCAGAGAACGAGCCTACTCCGCCGATTCCTAATACAGCAACTGTACTCCCTTTTAATGTATCAATTCCTTCCTTTCCAATCGCAAGTTCATTGCGGGAAAATTGGTGCAACATCTTCATCACTCCAGCATCTATATTTATGTAGTTGATTACTTAACTTATTTTTCTCGATATGACTATACCATACTCACAAACAAAAACAAGTCTAGGATAGATACATAAAGACCATCAAAAAACCCCTATGCTGATAGTAGCATAAGGGTTTAAGGTTATGTAAATAAAGTAAGAATCCCAATCGTGCCGTCGCTCGATGCCTTCGTTTTGATCCCGCATAAGCAGGTGGGTGTTCTGTTCCAAGCTTTTGTAAGTCCTAAGCCAAAGGCATTTACGCCACTCGAAAACTCAAACTCCCGTAGTAAAGCTGTTGGTCAAAACTTTAGGTAATACCACGAACACATCAGGATTCTTATGTTTGATTAAACTATATCATACCTTTATATAAGTTTCAAGATGACTCTATTGTACAGAAATATTACGTTTTAATGACAGATGAAGGTCTGAAAGCTGCGCCTCGCTCACTTCACCCGGAGCATCTGTTAATAAACAGCTTGCACTAGCAGTTTTTGGAAACGCAATTGTATCTCTTAAATTGGTTCTGCCTGCTAGAAGCATGATGAGTCTGTCTAGCCCAAGAGCAATTCCACCATGAGGAGGTGTTCCGTATTCAAAGGCTTCAAGCAAGAAACCGAACTGAGCTCTCGCTTCCTCTGGAGAGAATCCTAAAATACTGAACATTTTTTCCTGAACATCTCTTTCGAAAATACGCAGCGATCCACCCCCAAGCTCATAGCCATTGAGTACAAGATCATACGCCTGTGCTCGAACAAGACCTGGATTTTCGTCTAATAAGTGAAGGTCCTCTCTCACTGGCATTGTAAATGGATGGTGAGCCGCATAATAACGTCCATCTGCCTCATCATACTCAAGTAATGGCCAATCGGTAATCCATAAGAAGTTGAATTTGCTTTGATCGATTAATTCAAGCTCTTTTCCAAGTTTTAATCGAAGAGCACCTAATGCATCAGCCACCACTCTCTTTTTATCAGCTACAAAAAGGAGTAAGTCACCCGCTTCAATTGATAACGCAGACGTTAAAGCCGCCTCTTCTTCTTCAGTTATAAATTTAGAGATTGGTCCTTTTATTCCATCCTCTTCCGCTTTTAACCAAGCCAAACCTTTTGCTCCATACACCGCTACAAATTCAGTTAATGCATCGATATCTTTACGAGAATACTTGGTCGCTGCCTGCTTCACATTAATCGCCTTTACTTGGCCACCTGATGAAACCGCTCCTGCAAAAACCTTAAAGCTAGAATTCTTCACGATTTCTGAAAGATCCACTAGTTCCATGCCAAAACGAGTGTCTGGCTTGTCGGAGCCAAAACGTGCCATTGCCTCTTGATAAGGCATGCGGGCAAACGGTATTTCCACTTTCAATCCCTTTACCTTTGACATCATTTCGCTCATCATGTCTTCCATCAATGAAATGATATCATCTTGACTCATAAAGCTCGTTTCAATATCTATTTGTGTAAATTCAGGCTGCCTGTCTGCACGAAGGTCTTCATCACGGAAGCATCTTGCAATTTGATAATACCTTTCAAAACCACCCACCATAAGAAGTTGTTTAAATATTTGCGGTGATTGCGGTAAGGCATAAAATTCACCTGGATGAACACGACTAGGTACTAAATAATCACGTGCACCCTCTGGTGTACTTTTAGTTAGAATGGGAGTTTCTACATCCAAGAATCCTTCACGATCAAGGAAGTTGCGAATAATTTGAGTTACTTGATGACGCATTTTAAATGTCTCAAACATAGCTGGTCTTCTAAGATCCAGGTATCGATATTTCAAGCGAACATCCTCGGATACATCCGTTTGGTCTGCAATTGTAAATGGAGGTGTTTTGGCCTCGTTAATAATTGTAACCTGCTTTGCTTGTACTTCAATTCGTCCTGTTTGGAGGTTTTCATTTATCGTACCGGCTTCTCTCCCAATAACTGTCCCAACTATATCCAAAACGTATTCATTTCGAATTTTTTCTGCTAGAGCTAGAGCTTCTGGTGAAACCTCTGGATTAAACACCACTTGGATTATTCCAGTACGGTCACGCAAGTCAATAAAAATTAATCCACCCAAATCGCGACGTCTTTGCACCCATCCCTTTAACGTAATATTTTCTCCAATATGCTGTTCTGTTACCTCTCCACAAAAATACGTTCTACCGTACATGTTCCTATCTCCCTTTTTTATAAATTGCTGAAAATTCTTCCATAAATGTATCTAACGGTACTTCAATTTGATTTCCACTTTCCATGTCCTTCACGCTGATTTTATTCGCTTGAAGTTCATCGTCTCCTAGGACTGCTACATACTTGGCTTGCAAGCGATCCGCTGTCTTCAACTGAGCTTTGATTTTTCGATCAAGATAATCTCGTTCCGCAGAATAACCTGCTTTACGCAGTTCATGTAAAAGCTTTACAGTATAGTCCTTGGCTGCCTCACCTAATGAAGCAAGAAAACAATCAATTCCCTCTGTCACTGGAAGTTCAATTCCTTCCGCATGAAGTGCTGCCAAACAGCGTTCAATGCTAAGTGCAAAGCCAATACCTGGAGTTTCTGGTCCACCACTTTCTTCTACAAGCCCATTGTAACGTCCCCCGCCACAAAGAGTCGTAATGGCTCCAAACCCTTCAGCATCACTCATTATTTCGAAAGCCGTTTGATTGTAGTAGTCTAGGCCCCTTACTAGATTCGGATCGACTTCAAAATCAATCCCAAGGTCAGTTAAATATTGTTGAACTTTATCAAAATATTTTTTAGAATCATCATTTAAATATTGTAGGATGGATGGCGCTGATGACATAAGCTCATGGTCACGATCCTTCTTACAGTCAAGGATTCGCAGAGGATTTTTTTCTAATCTTGATTTACAATCCCCACAAAACTCATCAATTCTTGGTGAAAAATGATTGATTAAGGCATCTCTGTGAGCGTTTCTACTTTCCTTGTCACCAAGGCTATTAATAATTAGCTTTAGCTTCTTCAAGCCTAAAGATTGATAAATGCTCATAGCAAGAGCAATTACCTCTGCATCAATAGCGGGATCTGCACTGCCAAGCGCTTCCACACCAAACTGGACAAATTGACGGTATCTCCCCGCCTGTGGTCTTTCATAACGGAACATCGGCCCCATGTAGAAAATTTTCACTGGTTGGTTAGCGTAACCAAACATTTTATGTTCGACAAAAGATCGTACCGCAGCTGCTGTTCCCTCTGGACGTAGAGTTAAACTTCTTCCACCACGGTCCTCAAACGTATACATTTCCTTCTGAACAATATCCGTTGTATCGCCTACACCCTTGGTAAACACTTCTGTATGTTCAAAGATCGGTGTACGAATCTCTTTATATTGAAATCTCTCGCATAAATCTCTCGCAACCGTTTCAATAAATTGCCATTTTTCAACTTCTCCTGGGAGAATATCTTGTGTTCCTCTTGGTAGCTTTAACGCCATTTGGAACCCCTCCTAGCTATCTTTTTATGTAAATATAATCGTAAGAATGCAAAAAACTCCCGTCCCTTGTACTATTACATACAAGGGACGAGAGTTAATATCCCGTGGTGCCACCCTAATTGAAGCAGCTAAAAAAAGCCACTTCCACTTTTACAGTTAACGCCTGTCAACGTTCCTCTCCTACTAAATCATATGATTGTTCGAAGTGAAGCCTACGGAGTGTTCTTTCATTAAGCCACAATGCGGAAATGCTTTCAGCCTATCGACATTTCCTCTCTTTTCACGTGGGAGTTAACTACTTTGCTCCATCAAACGGTTATTCGTCTTTTAATATTAGTTTATATATTACGTTCGAGTATTCAGAATGTCAAGATATATTACAAAACTTACGATCTCTCTAATCTTTTTTTCAGCTTTTTCACATCTCGGATTGATAGACCAAACTCACTTGCTAATTCTACCATATTTGAGTTTTTTTCTTTTTGAATAAAATCATGAAAATCGACACCAAAAATTTGGTTATCTCCATCATGAGTAGAAAACGCCTTATCACTATATCTCATATGTTATCACCCCGTCTATTATCTCCCCTTTAGTTTGTCCCTTTTTTAAGAAAAAGTTTCAGCTAAATAACATTGTTCATTAATTTATAGGGAAAAATTATTCGCATCGTATTAACATATGTAAATTCTTCCTTTATTATAGAGGTTGGCACATAAAACTATTACATCAATACCCTTACATACCACTTATCAGGGAGGGAGATTCACACTTGTACAAAAATAAATACATATTGTTTTTTCTGACATTTCTTCTTTTATGCAGTCCATTCCCCAATAAACCCGACTCAGCATTTGCCGAAGGGTCAACCATTGAAATAACAACTGACACTTTAAATGTCAGAGAAGGACCAGGACTTAGTTATAAAGTCATTGAGGTGGTAAAACGCGGGGACCGTTTTTCTGTAATAGAGGAAAAATCAGACTGGATTCAAGTATCCTTAAATTCCTCTGGAAAAAAGGGATGGGTAGCCGCTTGGCTTGTTAAAAAACATTCTGCAAATGAAGTTTCGTCGTCAAAGAGTGGAATTGTAACAGCGAATCAACTCCGTGTGCGTTCAGGTCCAAGCACCTCTTATAAGGTAGTATCATCTTTATCTCAAGGTGCTACCGTTACAATTATCAAAACAGAATCAAACTGGCATCAAATTAAAACCACTAGTGTAACAGGATGGGTAGCAGCTGAATTTATCCAAGAGATAAAATCTGATACAGGAGGCTCTAGCAGTAGTCAGCAGACCGGAAAGGTAACCACAAACAATCTAAATGTTCGTTCTACCGCTTCCACATCAGGTACAATCCTTGGAAAGCTTCAAAAGGGTAGCACGGTTACAATCCAAAGTGTGGAAAACAAGTGGGTAAAAATACTATATAATGGACAAGCAGCCTGGATTAGTAAAGAATTTGTAGAAGTTAACTCTACTTCTTCTCAGCCTTCCGTTCCAAATCCAACAACCACGAATTCTTCAAGTGGGTTGATTGGGACGATTACGGCAACTACTCTGAATGTTCGAAGCACTGGTTCTCTAAGTGGCAAAATCGTAGGAACGGTTTCAAAAGGACAAGTATTTGATATTTTAGCTGAAGAAAATAATTGGGCTAAAATTAAGCTAAAAAACGGGCAATTAGGTTGGGTAGCTAGTTGGTACCTTTCAAAAGAACAGTCTTCAACAACCACTAAGGTGGATGTTGAAGAAAATAGTACCGTAACAATCCTCTATAACGGAACAAATATCCGAAAGTCGGCTACAACCAACAGTTCCGTCATTAGTAGAGCAAATGCCGGTGAAGCTTTTACTGTTTTTTCTGTGCAAAATGACTGGTACGAAATTCAATTAAAAAATGGATCAAAAGGATTTGTAGCGGGATGGCTTGTAACAGCAAGTGGAGCCTCTCAGCAAATTGAGAGACCTGGTGCAGAACAATACTTAAAAAATAAAGTTATTGTCATTGACCCTGGTCATGGTGGTCGAGATACAGGAGCGACTGGT
Organism: Robertmurraya sp. GLU-23; assembly: GCF_052983275.1. Lineage (NCBI taxonomy): Bacteria > Bacillati > Bacillota > Bacilli > Caryophanales > Bacillaceae > Robertmurraya > Robertmurraya sp. GLU-23. The sequence goes on along the minus strand of NZ_JBRKCV010000001.1, from coordinate 199,700 downwards.
ATTAAGGGCAGTTATGAAAAGAACTTGACGTTGAAAACTGCTCAACTATTGTACGATAAATTAAAAACAGCAGGAGCCAACGTAGTTATGACTCGAAACACAGATTCGTATTTATCGCTAAGCTCTCGCGTTGGTATGTCACATACATATGCGGCTGATGCGTTCATTTCGATTCATTATGATAGCATTCTCGACTCCTCGGTTCGAGGGATGACCTCTTATTATTATCATAACTATCAGCAAAGTTTGGCTACTGCTGTAGGCAAAGAGGTTGCTAGTTTCACCAAGCTAAAAGATCGTGGTGTTCGCTATGGTGATTATCATGTGTTAAGAGAAAATAAACGGGCATCTGTACTTTTAGAATTAGGCTATTTAAGTAATTCTGCGGAAGAAACATTAGTCAATTCAGAGAGCTATCAAGCAAATGCAGCCACTGGAATATATCAAGGGTTGGCAAAATACTTTAAATAAGACTTTTTTATAAAGATATTGTTGTTAAAATCTTAAAGGCGATTTTAACGCGGAAATAGCCATTTTGCGCTAGAATTTAGTTAGCAGTCTCTTTTCTTAAGAAAAGAGACTTAAATAAAAAAAGCGAGTTCAATTGAACTCGCTTTTTTACTTGCTCTCAATGATCAGTGTCACCGGGCCGTCGTTAATAAGTGCTACGTCCATCATTGCTCCAAATTGACCTGTTTCAACCTTAACACCTTGCTCCCGTAACAATTGATTAAATTGATCGTATATCACACTAGCATGATCGGGGTGAGCGGCCTCCATGAAGTTAGGTCTTCTCCCTTTACGACAATCACCGTATAAGGTGAATTGAGAGATTGACAAAATTTCACCTTCCACTTGAGACAAGGATAAATTCATTTTCCCTTCCTGATCCTCAAACACACGAAGATTGACAATTTTCTCTGCAACATACTTTGCATCTTCCATTGTGTCACTGTGTGTAATACCAACAAGCAGAACAAATCCTTTGGTAATTTCCCCTATCGTTTGACCATCTACTGTCACGCTAGCTTCTTTGCTTCTTTGAACAACCACTCTCATAAGAGTAAACTCCTTAACTTTCTAATTCATTACTCTGCGAACAGAATATATATCAGGAATTTGCTTAATACGTTCCACGACCTTTTGTAAATGACTTACATTATTAATAGCAATAGACATATTGATGGTTGCCATCTTATTTCGGTCAGACTTTCCGGAAACCGCTGATATGTTTGTTTTCGTTTCATTCACAGCCTGTAGAACTTCATTTAATAATCCGCGGCGGTCGTACCCACTGATTTCAATATCCACGTTATATTCCTTTTTATTATTTAAGCCTGTTTCCCATTCAACAGGAATCAGTCTAGCCTTTGCATCCTCAGTATCGATGTTTGAACAATCCGCACGATGGACAGAGACACCGCGACCTTTCGTGATAAAGCCAACAATCTCGTCTCCTGGAACAGGACTGCAGCATCTAGAGAGCCGTATGAGAAGATTATCAATTCCCGTCACCCTCACACCTGATTCCCTCTTTTTCGTTGAAGGGAATGACTTTAATTCTGACACTGCATTTGAAATCGTGCTTACCTGCTCAAGATCTCGTTTCTTTCTCCATTTCTCAGTCAAGCGATTGGCTACTTGAAGAGCAGTGATCCCGTTATATCCAACGGCCGCATACAAGTCATCTTCATGGAAAAAGTTAAACTTCTCACTAACTCTTTTCACATTTTCAGGCGTTAAGATTTCCTTCACATCAAAATCCATGCTTCGTATTTCTCTCTCAACCTGCTCGCGACCCTTTTCAACGTTTTCATCCTTACGTTGCTTCTTAAAGAATTGACGAATTTTATTTTTGGCTTGTGACGTTTGAGCTAACTTTAACCAGTCTTGACTAGGGCCGTATGAATGCTTTGAAGTTAAAATCTCGATAATATCCCCTGTTTTCAACTTGTAATCAAGGGTAACCATCTTACCGTTCACCTTAGCACCAATTGTTTTATTACCGATTTCAGAATGGACACGATAAGCAAAATCAATTGGTACAGAACCAGAAGGTAGCTCAAATACATCTCCTTTTGGCGTAAACACAAACACCATATCAGAAAATAAATCAATTTTTAAGGATTCCATAAACTCCTCAGCATTTGCTGTATCATCTTGGAATTCTAATATTTCTCTAAACCATGTTAATTTTTCTTCAAGAGAAGATCCTTCATTAGCTGATTTCCCTTCTTTATACGCCCAGTGTGCAGCAATCCCAAATTCAGCAATCTCATGCATATCAAAAGTACGAATCTGAACCTCTAATGGATCACCTTTTGGTCCAATAACGGTCGTATGAAGAGATTGGTACATATTTGGTTTAGGCATGGCAATATAATCTTTAAATCGTCCAGGCATTGGCTTCCAACAAGTATGAATGATTCCTAACACTGCATAACAATCTTTTATCGAATTTACGACGATTCTTATTGCAAGCAAATCATATATTTCGTTAAACTGCTTGTTTTGAATCGCCATTTTTCGATAAATGCTATAAATATGTTTAGGACGCCCAGAGATTTCTGCTTTTATCAAAACTTCATCCAGGCTCACTCGCATTTCCTTAATAACATCGTCTAAGTATTGCTCACGTTCTGCACGCTTTTTCTTCATTAAATTTACAATCCGGTAATACTGCTGAGGATTTAAGTAACGTAGTGCGGTATCCTCAAGTTCCCATTTAATTTTAGAAATCCCTAATCGATGTGCTAATGGTGCGAAAATTTCTAATGTTTCATTTGATATACGTCTTTGCTTCTCGACTGGTAAATGCTTTAACGTACGCATATTATGGAGTCGGTCAGCTAATTTAATTAAGATAACCCGAATGTCTTGCGCCATTGCTACGAACATTTTTCGATGATTTTCTGCCTGCTGTTCTTCATGAGATTTATACTTAATCTTCCCGAGTTTAGTAACACCGTCGACAAGCATGGCCACTTCTTCGCCAAATTCCTTTGCCATATCTTCAATCGTTACATCTGTGTCCTCAACGACGTCATGAAGAAAACCCGAAGCAACCGTAGCTGGGTCCATTTCCAAGTCAGCCAATATTCCTGCAACTTGTATGGGATGAATAATGTACGGTTCACCTGATTTACGATATTGTTCACGATGAGCATGCTTTGCGAATTCATATGCCCTTTTCACATATGCTGCATTTTCATCATTTAAATATTTCTTCGTTCGATCGATGACTTGTTCGGCGGTCAACACTTGATCATTCGCCATATAATCACCTTTAACTTTCTATGTTACCCCATGAATGTGAGGAATATATTTTTTATCATAATAAAACTAATATTGTTACTATTATCGAAAAAAAAACTCAATATGTAAAGGGAAAGCCTGTTATTTTTCTGGGAAAATTAAAAATAATGTCGAATCATGTCATTTCCAATCAAAATAAATGAAAAAAAGCGCAACGATTGCTGCGCTTTTTTGTCTATTTTAGTATTCCATTAAAGTTAAGATATCATATCCATCTAATTTATCTCTTCCATCTAAATAGGATAGCTCAATTAAGAAGGCAATTCCTGCAACAACTCCGCCTAATTGCTCTACAAGTTTAATTGTTGCATCAATCGTTCCACCAGTTGCCAGCAAATCATCCGTGATTAATACACGTTGCCCCGGTTTAATTGCATCCTTATGGATCGTTAAAACGTCACTACCATATTCAAGGCCGTAGTTCACTTTTACGGTTTCTCTTGGTAGTTTCCCTTCTTTTCTAACTGGAGCGAATCCTACCCCTAAAGAATATGCCACTGGACATCCGATAATAAAACCACGAGCTTCTGGACCTACTACGATATCAATATTTCTTTCTTTTGCATAATCTACAATACGATCGGTTGCGTAACGGTACGCTTCACCGTTATCCATTAATGTTGTAATATCTTTAAACTTAATTCCTGGCTTTGGCCAATCTTCTACAATCGTTACATATTTCTTTAAATCCATTACTTTACTTCCTCCTCAATTTCCACCGAGCCTCGAATACATTCATCCAACCAGGAGTGAAGTACCTGATAGGAGGAATATAATAATTCTTGTTCAAGCGCTAAATCTTCTTGTTTTTTCTGATATGTTTTAGAGCTCGTTAGATCTCGTTTATGACTGCTAGTGTTAAGTGTAATAAATCCATTGTTTATTTTAACAAAATCCAGTTCAAAAAACACCTGTGACATAAAATCAATTGTTTCTCTAGACCAGCCACGGTATTTTGCTAAATCATCACCGTACTTTTCCAAATCGAAAGGTGCCTTTTTTGATAAAAACGCATAATACCATTTGAAATGATCTCTTGTTGGGATCGTACTGAAAAATTCACTTTCCTCTTTGTAAAAATGCGCATAAATTCTAGCAGGTTTCTTTCCATTCAGTAATGAAGTCAATAATTCCTTCGATGTTGGCAGATCATATAAAACCACATACTGATCATCTATAACCATATTTCTAGCTTGCTCAACCGTATCAATAAGATGTAATCGATCCGAAAGTGCCTGTTTTATATTCTCTGAAATCTCGTTATTAAAGCTAATCCACTTGCTAGTAGGAACCATTTCCTTAACCTTACCAACCTGCTTTATTCCACGATAATCAAATAATTGCCATTCATTTATAGCCAGATCATGTAAAAAGATTTGGGGCTTCCTTATATTATTCCATTCATTTATAGACAATTCACCTACGACTGAGAGCTTCGATTGTGGCGATATATGATCTACCTTTTCACCTAGATGAAAACCGATTCCGTCCAGGATGGAGCCTTCATGTTCTAATGTTAGTTTTAAATGGCTTTGATTAGCACCGATTTTCTTAATTTGCGTTATATTCGCATCTCTCACCAAAATCTTTGGTTTTTTATTGCTCGTCCCAAATGGTGCAAGAAGTTGTAGCTCCTCTAAAGCATTTAGCTGAACATCTTTAATTGACATTTCTAAATCAACTACCGTGATTGGGATGAAATCTTCCTCAGACAGTTGATTTACTGCGAGCTCATTTAATCTGGATCTTAATTCATCCACGTCCTCAAGTTTTAGCGTCATACCTGCCGCCATAGGATGTCCACCAAAATGTGGTAGAATCTCTCGACATGTGGAAAGATTCTTAAATAAATCAAATCCTTCAATGCTTCTAGCTGAGCCTTTAGCAATACCTTTCTCTCGATCAAAGCTTAACACAATCGTAGGTCGGTAAAATGCTTCTACTAATCTAGATGCAACAATCCCAACAACTCCTGCATTCCAGCCTTCTTGTCCAACAACAATTACAGAATTCTCCCCAATAGGATAGAAATCATTTACTTGTTGAATCGCTTCATCTGCAATGCTTGATACAATTCGTTGTCGTTCCTTATTGTACGAATCGATTTCCTCTGCGAGCATTTCCGCTTCATCCAAGTCTTCAGTTAAAAGTAAGTGAACAGCTGGATCAGCTGAGTCTAACCGACCTACTGCATTGATTCGAGGTCCTATTGTAAAACCAATCGTTTCCTCATCTATGGTTTGTTGTTCGATACCAGCTTGTTTACAAAGGGCCTTGATCCCTGATCTACTACTGCTTCTTATTTTTTTTAACCCTCTTTTTACTAGATAGCGATTTTCATCAACCAAAGGGACAAGGTCAGCAATCGTTCCAATCGCTACAAATTCAAGTAAATGTTCAGGAAGTTGACCTAGTAAGGCCTGTGAAAGCTTAAATGCTACTCCTACCCCAGCTAATTCTTTAAAAGGGTAATTACTTCCCGGTAGCTTTGGATGAATAATTGCTAGTGCTTCAGGGAGGATTGGACCTGGTTCATGATGGTCGGTAATAATCAAATCCACACCAAGATTCTTTAAGACACTTGCCTCATGTACAGCTGAAATACCGGTATCCACAGTGATTATTAGTTTCACTCCACTTTCGTGAGCATGACGAAAAGCGGGTTCGTTTGGACCGTACCCTTCTGTAAAACGATTGGGAATATAAAAGTCGACAATTGCACCTAGTTCTTTTAATGTAAGCATCATGACAGATGTACTCGTTACACCATCGGCATCATAATCACCAAAAATCAATATCGGTTCTTGGTTTTCAATTGCTTGATGAATTCTATTAACCGCAATGTCCATCCCTGTTAATAGATATGGATCATGACATTGTTCCTCATGTTCATACAAAAATTTTTTAGCTAGAGATGCTGTATTAAATCCTCTTCGTACAAGCAAAGAAGCGACAAGAGGAGATATCTTTAATTCGCTACAAAGCTCTTTCACATCGTCTTCACTTTTATGCTGTTGAACACTCCAGCGTGATTTTGGCTTTAACATTCCTTCACCCCTTAGCTTTTCTATTATACTTTAGGCGGTCTACTGTTTCAATGGAATGGTTTCCCCAGTTAGTAAATAAAAAAGCCCGCTTTTTTAAGCAGACTCTTCATTTAATCATAGGTAATGTCACTATTATCTGGATTGTAAGGATTGATATGTACAAACACATTTTCAACATGTCTTTCTTCCATAAGTTTTTGCTTTACCTTTTTCCCAACCCGGTGCCCTTCTTCGACTGTTATATAAGGATCGACAGATATTTTCAAATCAATAATCACATAGTGACCGTGTTCCCTTGCGTGTAGTTCATCAATCTTTTTAACCTCTGATATGCTTTCAACAATCTTTCGAAGTTCTATCGTATCCTCTTCATGTAGAACATGATCAAGGGCATTGTGAATCGATTCACTCCCCAGTTTCCATGCTAATTTTAATATAAGAATAGATACAAATAACCCTGCTACCGGATCTGCATATACGAGCCAGCCAATAGCAAGCTTTTCCCCTAAAATCGCACACCCAATCCCCACCAACGCAGCTAAAGACGAATACACATCTGACCTGTGATCATAAGCAGTTACAATTAAGGCATCACTGTTTAACTTCTTCCCCATCGAGAAGGTATAACGGTACATGGTCTCTTTAATGGCAATTGATACAATCACTGCCACAAGAGCAATTAGTTTAGGGGCTTCAATCGGCTCGAAAAACGCTTGAAAGGAGGATTTTCCAATCTCAAACCCAACTAAAACCAATAAAACGGCCACAATAATGGCTGCGATCGACTCCGCCTTGCCGTGTCCATATGGATGATCTTCATCTGGTGGTTGTTTAGCAGCACGCAATCCTATAAAAACAGCTAAAGAGCCCGCCACATCTGAAGCCGAATTAACAGCGTCAGCAACTAAAGCCCGACTGTTTGCATACACACCAATTACCCATTTCAAAACAGCTAAAATTAAATTCCCAATAATCCCAATAATTGCTACAAATTCGGCTTTTTTAAATCGCTCTTGATTTTCCAATACTTAACTCTCCTTCAACCCATTCACTACCAATTAGTGTAACCAAAAAATCCTTTTCAAAAAGAGAAACCACAGAGAAATATTCCCTGTGGTTCTAGAATTAAACCTGTGGCTCGTCTGTTCTTTCTCTTTTTACTTTTTCAGTTATTAGAACTCCCTTTTGCTTAAGTTCTTTTGCTTTCATCACTAGCCATAGTTGAGCAGCGATAAAAATAGAGGAGTATACACCAACAACTAGTCCGATTAGCAACGCTAAAGAGAAATTAAGAATGGAGGAACTTCCAAATAGCAGTAAAGCAACAACGGCAATAACTACAGTTAAGACCGTATTTACTGATCTTCCTAATGTTTGACGTAAACTACTATTTACAACGTCAGCAAGTTCTTCATAAGTTTTAATTCTCTTTTTCTTAGCCAAGTTTTCTCTCATTCGGTCAAATGTTACGATTGTGTCATTGATTGAGTAACCGACAATGGTTAAGACGGCTGCGATAAACGTTAAATCTACCTCTAGTCTTGTAAAACTAAACAAAACAATAATGAAGAAAACATCATGTAAGAGTGCGACAATTGCAGCAAGAGCCATTCTCCACTCAAAACGAATCGATACATAGAGAATAATTCCAATGGATGCTATCGCTACAGCAATCATTGCATTTTTAGCTAACTCTTTTCCAACCACTGGGGAAACCGTGCTGATATTAGGATCTGAACCGTATAATTCTTTAAAGTGTGCTTTAAGCTCAGCAATTTCTTCCTTTGGTAATACACCTAAAAAGCGAACCACGGCAACGTCATTATTGTCTCCAGACATGACAATATTTTCAGCTTCAAGATCAAATTTCGCAAACTCTTGTTTTAACTGTTCAATTTCAATTGGTTTATCGGACGGTACTTCCACCCTCGTTCCACTTGCAAAATCAATTCCTAGATTGAGCTTAAACAAGATTAGAACGACCAGTCCGACTGAGAATAATACACCTGAAATAGTAAAGATGATTTTATGATTTTTCACAAAATCCCATCGATCGAATCTTGTAGGTAAATCAATGGCATCATAACCTTCAGAAATATCTTTCATATCTTTCTTTCTTACACCAAGCCAAGTAGGGCGCTTACTTAGGAAACCGCTTTTCACCCACAAACCTAGCAATAGACGAGATGCAAAAACAGCCGTAATAAAGCTTCCTAAAATCGAGATAATTAACATCGTTGCAAACCCTTTAACAGAGCTTGTTCCATAGAAAAATAGTACTCCAGCGGCAATAATGGTCGTGATGTTCGAGTCAAAAATAGTCCAAAACGCACCTTTACTACCCACTTCATAAGCCGACTTAACCGTTCTTCCAACCTTTAGTTCTTCCTTAATTCTCTCATACGTAATGATGTTCGCATCTACAGCCATACCCACCCCGAGGATTAAAGCTGCTATTCCTGGTAGTGTTAACACTCCATTCATCCAATCGAAGATCAGGAGAATTAGGTAAATATAAAGAGAGAGTGTAATAACAGCAATAAATCCAGGGAAACGATAATAGAAAAGCATGAATAAGAAGATGACACTAATTCCTACGATTCCAGCAAACACCGTCTCATTTAGTGCTTCTTCCCCAAATTGAGCACCAACAGAGGTTGAATACACTTCGGTAAGCTGAACAGGAAGTGCTCCCGCATTTAACAAAGAAGCCAACGTCTTTGCTTCTTCTAATTCAAAATTTCCGACAATGGAAACGGTATCTTGATTAAACACTTGATTTACATTTGGATTGGACAGAAATTTTGGTTCTTCCTTGGCAATTTCTGCTTGGTAAGAATCTTCCCCTTCTTCAAAATCTAACCAGATAATTAATTGATTTTGAGGAGCCATTCCAACAATTTCTTGTGTCACTTCTCGAAATTTATCCGCACTCTTTAACTGTAAAGAGATGCTCGGTTGGTTGTTTTCATCAAAGGTTTGCTTCGCACCACCCTCAACTAAATCCGTACCATCCATCATGATTTCATCATTAGCATTTCGGAACGTTAAATTCGCCTCTGTCGAAAGAATTTCACGAGCTTGGTCCTGGTCAGATACACCGGCAAGCTGAACACGAATGCGATTATCACCTTCAATTTGAATGACCGGCTCACTTACCCCAAGTACGTTAATTCGATTATCTAATGCCTCTACCGTACTATTTAAAACTTCCTGGTCAATTTCTTGGCCTTTTTTAGCAGGTTCCACTTCGTAGAGAACTTCAAATCCTCCTTGAAGGTCCAATCCTAGTTTTATATTTTTTAAAATACTATTTGTAGTTGTCCCAATTGTACTTGCAAAAAGAAGCAGCAATAACAAAAAGGCCACAATTCTACTGCGTTTGACCATTATGTATAAATCCTCCTTAACATTGTAACCCAGGCAAGGTAACACTGATACCTGCTTGTTTTTTCTATTCTAATATTATGAAACAGTTAGGAAATTGTGTCAATTTATGGACAAGTATGTACTTATTTCAATAGTTCCCTTCTTTCTTCCTCATTCGCAAGTGAAAATTCATCCGACTTAAATGCTTCAACAGTCGCGTAATTCATATATTCTCCTACATTTACAGAAAGAATATCTGAGACTAACTCATAGATCTTAACGTCCTCCTTCGGTTTTCTCCACTTCTTCTTACTTAAGAACTCCCAAAGACTATCTTGACTAATCTTCCCATATCCAAGAAGAAAAAACTCTTCCATCTTACTAATTAATGCTGGGTGTACTTCTTTGCGAAAACGATCGTAATTATGGCCGATTTCCATATCGAGCCGCCTCCTAATACTAGAGTATAAAATATAGAGAAATTTATAAGACCTTGTCATGCTTTGTCCACATAGGTGCATATAGTTAATTGTATATGATTATACCTATTTTGAGAAGGCAGGTAGCGAGATGTCAAAGTTTTTAAAAGGAACAATAATTTTGTTAGTTGCCGGCTTTGTGACAAGAGTTCTTGGTTTTATTAATAGGATTGTGATTGCAAGGTTTATAGGCGAAGAAGGTGTTGGATTATATATGATGGCCTTTCCGACACTTATTCTTGTTGTCACTCTCACACAACTAGGCCTACCGGTGGCTATTTCAAAAAATATAGCAGAAGCAGAGGCGAAAGGTGATACAAAGAAAATAAAACAAATACTTATTGTTTCTTTGGCAACAACCTTTACTTTATCCCTCATCTTTACTCCTGCTCTATTTATGCTTGCACCGTACTTATCAGAAACTCTTTTTACAGATCCACGCACACATTTACCATTGCTCGCGATTGCTCCAATCATACCGATTGTTGCACTTTCTTCTGTGCTAAGAGGATATTTCCAAGGCAGACAAAATATGAAACCTTCTGCTATTTCACAAGTGATCGAACAAGCGGCTAGAATCACATTGATTGCGGTATTAACAAGTATGTTTATGCCATATGGAGTAGAATACGCAGCAGCAGGAGCCATGGTTGCATCTGTAATTGGAGAGCTTATCTCATTGATTTATCTGGTTACATCATTTAAGCTCAAGAAACAATTTCGAGTTAGAAAGAAATTTTTCAAGCATGTGCAAGAAGGAAAATCAACATTTCATGAACTGATGGGCGTTGCTTTACCAACGTTAGGAAGTAGGATGATTGGTTCCATTGCGTGGTTTTTTGAACCGATAGTCGTCTCACATAGCTTAGCTATTGCTGGTGTTGCCGCCATTACTGCAACAAAGCAATATGGAGCATTAACAGGCTTTGCTATGCCGCTTTTACTCTTGCCATCATTTATTACTTTATCGCTGTCCACATCGCTCGTTCCGGCAATCAGTGAGGCAAATTCGCAGAATAATAAAAAGCTGATTGAATATCGATTACAACAAGCACTACGCTTTGCTTTTTTGACAGGTGGATTATCGGTTGTGATACTCTATGTTTTAGCTGAACCCCTTATGGAGGTCATGTATGGATCTTCTAGCGGAGCGTACTTTATTCAAATCATGGCACCATTCTTCCTCTTCTATTACTATCAAGGACCATTACAAGCTACTCTGCAAGCACTGGATCTAGCAAGGGCTGCTATGATTAACTCGCTCTTTGGGTCTGTTGTAAAAACAGCTGTTATATTTTTATTAGCTAGTCAGCCAAGCTTTGGTATTAAAGGGGCAGCGTTAGGGATTGTATTCGGCTTTTTAGTGGTGACTCTCCTCCATTTTGCAACGGTTCTAAAGAAAATTTCTTTCACCTTTTATATTTGGGATTATTTACTAACCTTTGCTAGTATGGGTGTTTCTGGATGGGCTGGTTTATCCTCCTATAATTACTTCAAAGGGGACTTGCCATTATCACTTAACGTGATCGTAAGCTGTGTGGCCATTACTATCTCCTATACACTACTTATTATCATTGCTGGGCAAATTAAAAGAGAAGAAATGATCCGAGTGCCTTTCATTGGGAATGTGTTGTCAAAACTAATTTTGCGTTAAAAAAGAGGTGATCGATTGCTCACCTCTTTTTTGCATCTATCATATCTACAAAAAATTTCCCATCTTGATAGCTGCAAAAGGAAATTTCTTTTACTTGAGTATATCCCAGTTTCTTTAGTTCCTGAAGAAGCCAAAATTTATTTTTCTCTATACGTTGTAAATTACTTTCTTGAACCTCCCCATCCAATATTAACGGGATGGTAATTCCCCCTTTATTTTGGCTTTTCTCATAAACAGATAGCTTTCCTGATGTTTCAAGTATCGCAAATTCTACATCAGCAATATTACGAATATCCTTATCTCTTAGCTGCAAAAGTAGATCATCGAAATTGTAGCGTTGTTTTCTCATTTCATGTTCATCGATTTTTCCGTTGTTAATTATGATGGAAGGCTTCCCGTCTAACATATCTCTAACCTTTTTACTTTTTAAGGAAAAAAAGGCCAAGGTGATTTGAATAATCATGAGTACAGCCATCGGCAAAATATTATTCACTATTGTTTCTTCTGGCTTTTCGATGCCGACGACCGCTATCTCTGCGATCATAATATAGACAACCAAATCTAATACGTTTAACTCTCCAAGCTCTCTCTTCCCCATTAGTCGAAAAATAATAGAAATCACTCCGTATAAGAGAATTGTACGAATAACTATTAAAAAATATTGATCCAAAAGAACCGCTCCCTTTAAGTTCATTCCTTTTTATTGTTTGCAAATCTGCAGAAAACATGAACAAAATGTGATTCTATTTAGAAAAACTCATGAATATGCTTGTACTAAGCAATTACTGCAAAAGTATTAGAAGGGAGAGGGGTCCAATCGAAGAATCGAAAAATTTTGGCAATGCCGTACTATACGGGGTCATAACTGTATTTTTATTTGCAATTGTTAGTTCGGTTATATTTTCCTTAATTCTCCGATTTACACCAACTAGCGAATCTTCATTACAATTTATTATTACTGGTGTTTCATTTATCACATTGTTTTTAGGTGGGTTCGTATCAGGGGGAAAAGGGAAACAAAAAGGCTGGCTAGTTGGAGGCTTCACTGGCATTGTTTACACCACAGTCATTTTTTTATTCCAATTTTTAGGCATGGATAGTTTGTTTTCTTTTGAAGAAATCGTTTATCATGTTTGCTATATTTTAACAGCCATGATGGGTGGAATTTTAGGTGTTAATATAAGTACCACATCTAAAAGAACTGCATAATACGCAATAAAAGAGGCAAACCCGTTAAGGTCTGCCTCTTTTTATGTGTTATGCATTTGCTACAGAGCTAGATTCAAGCACTTCTCTAATAGCAGCGCGGTCGTATGTAAGACGACTTCCATCACCACATTTAATAACTACCTTGCCTTCGTCTAATGCATCGACTGTTCCGTGTAGGCCACCAATCGTCACGATTTTATCCCCTTTTGACAGGTCGCTTTGCATTTTTGAAACCGCCTTTTGACGTTTTTGCTGTGGACGAATTAACAAGAAGTAAAATAATGCAAACATTAGGATTAATGGACCTAATGTACCTAATAGTCCTTCCATTGTCTAACCTCCTTTCAATGTCTTATCAATTTAGAAGTTTTTTGCATTCGGCTGATTAAAGCCATATTGTTCAAAAAATTCTTCTCTGAAGTCCCCTAAGCGATCTTCTCGGATTGCTTGTCTGACATTCTCCATTAATTTTAACAGAAAATATAAGTTATGGTAAGTTGTAAGTCTTATTCCGAACGTTTCATCACAACGAATCAAGTGACGAATATAGGCACGAGAATAGTTTTTGCAAGTGTAGCAATCACAATTTGGATCAAGTGGTCCAAAATCTCTTGCATACTTCGCATTCTTTACAACCAATCTACCTTCACTCGTCATCAATGTTCCGTTTCTAGCTATTCTAGTTGGTAAAACACAATCAAACATATCAATTCCTCGAATAGCCCCATCGATTAGAGAATCTGGAGAACCTACTCCCATTAAATATCTTGGCTTATTCGATGGTAATAGAGGGGTTGTGAACTCTAGAACTCGATTCATAATATCCTTCGGTTCACCAACAGATAGACCACCAACTGCATATCCTGGGAAGTCGAGAGAAACAAGGTCACGTGCACTTTGTTTCCGAAGTTCCTCGTATTCCCCACCTTGTACAATACCGAATAGTCCTTGATCCTCTGGACGTTGATGCGCACTTAAGCATCTTTCTGCCCAACGCGATGTACGTTCGACCGATTTCTGCATATACTCATACGTAGCAGGGAATGGTGGACATTCATCAAAGGCCATCATGATATCCGAGCCTAATGCATTTTGAATTTCCATTGCTTTTTCTGGTGATAAGAAGAGCTTGTCGCCGTTTAAATGATTTCTGAAATGAACTCCCTCTTCCTCAATCTGGCGAAACTTACTTAGAGAAAACACTTGGAATCCACCAGAGTCAGTTAAAATGGCCCGATCCCAGTTCATAAACTTGTGTAGCCCACCAGCCTCTTTAATAATCTCATGTCCAGGTCGAAGCCATAGATGATAAGTATTACTTAAAATAATCCCTGCCCCCATCTGAACAAGTTCTTCTGGTGACATCGTTTTTACCGTTGCAAGTGTTCCTACCGGCATAAAGACAGGTGTGTCAAATGAGCCATGTGGTGTGTGTACTCTGCCTAATCTTGCCCCTGTCTGTTTACATGTCTTTATTAATTCGTAACGAATAGCCGTCAAAAATAGTCAACTCCTAGTAAGTAATTAAACAATAAGCATCGCATCGCCAAAACTAAAGAAGCGATACTTTTCGGTTACTGCTGTTTCATATGCGTGAATGACATTTTCTCTTCCTGCAAGTGCACTTACAAGCATGATTAATGTGGATTTTGGAAGATGGAAATTTGTTATCATTCCATCAATTCCTTGAAATGTATATCCAGGAAAAATAAAAATATCGGTCCATCCACTTTCAGCGACAAACTCGCCGTTATGTTTCGATGCGATCGTCTCTAATGTTCTTGTGGAGGTAGTTCCAACTGAAATGATTCGTCCACCTTGATTTTTTACTTCATTTAGTAATCGAGCGGTTCCTTCTGACATCTGATAGAACTCGGCATGCATATCATGTTCTAAAATATCGTCTACACTGACAGGTCGGAATGTCCCTAAGCCAACATGGAGTGTAATAAAGGCGATATGAACCCCACGAGAGCGAATTTCTTCTAAAAGCTCTTCTGTGAAATGAAGACCCGCAGTGGGAGCTGCAGCGGAACCACGTTCCTTAGCAAATACGGTTTGATATCGTTCGCGATCCTCTAATTGTTCTTTTATGTAAGGGGGCAGTGGCATTTCACCTAATTGCTCTAATACCTCATAAAAAATACCTTCATAGTTAAATTCAAGCGTTCTACCTCCGTGCTCGGATTCCCCTACACACCGGGCCGTTAAAAGTCCATTTCCAAATGAAATAACTGTACCTTCTTTTACCCTTTTCGCTGGCTTTACTAAAGTTTCCCAACGATCTCCATCCAACTGCTTTAGAAGTAATACTTCAATCTTGGCACCCGTTTCCTTTTTTTCACCGAATAATCTCGCAGGCAAGACTCTCGTATCATTTAAAACTAGGCAATCTCCTGGCCTAATGTACGCTACTATATTTTTAAATATAGTATGCTCTAACTTTCCATTTTCCTTGTCTAATACCATTAGTCTACTGCTTGTTCGTTCCTCTAATGGAGTTTGTGCAATGAGTTCCTCTGGTAAATGAAAATCAAATAAGTCTACTTTCATGCTGTTTCACCCTTCTTAAACACTACATATATTAACGAAATTTCCCTAAAAAGTAAAAAATTGCAGATAAAATAATACTTACAAGAATAGAGGTAACAATGGGGAAATACACAGTCGTGTTTCCCTTTTTCACAATAATATCGCCTGGAAGCCTACCGATTTGTATAAACTGCATGAGAAAGCCCATGACAAAAATGATTGCCCCTATTGTCATAAGAATCTTTGGAACACCAGTCATTCTGTTGGTACCTCCATATTAAAATGCTTATAAACCAGATTAGTAACAATTCGTCCTCTTGGAGTTCTTTGAAGAAATCCTATTTGAAGTAAATACGGTTCATATACATCCTCAATCGTATGTGATTCCTCTCCAATTGTTGCTGCAATTGTATCTAATCCAACAGGTCCTCCTCTAAACTTCTCGATGATACCCTTTAATAGTTTATGATCAATATGATCCAAACCTAATGGGTCTACCTGAAGAAGTTGTAAGGAGTAAACGGCTAATGAAAGGTCAATCATTCCATTGCCTTTAACTTGAGCAAAATCTCTAACTCGTCTGAGCAGGCGATTCGCAATACGCGGTGTCCCTCTTGAACGCTTGGCAATTTCTAAAGCCGCATCTTTTGTAATTTCTACTTGGAACACTTCACCTGTTCGTAATACGATATCCATCAGTTGATCTTCTTTATAATATTCTAATCTGCTTAAAACTCCAAATCGATCCCGAAGTGGAGCTGAAAGAGAACCTGCTCTAGTTGTGGCACCAACAAGTGTAAATGGTGGTAAATCAAGTCTTACAGACCTCGCAGTTGCCCCTTTTCCAATCACGATGTCAAGGCAAAAATCCTCCATTGCTGGATATAATACTTCTTCTATAGCTCTTGGAAGTCGGTGAATTTCATCGATAAATAATATATCACCAGGTTCAAGTGCTGTTAAAATGGCCGCTAGATCTCCTGGCCTTTCAATTGCTGGGCCTGCAGTTGTACGGATATTAACTCCCATTTCATTAGCAATAATCGTTGCTAATGTCGTTTTCCCTAATCCTGGGGGTCCATATAAGAGAACATGATCAAGCGTTTCTTGACGTATTTTAGCAGCCTCAATAAATATTTCTAAATTCTCTTTTACTTTCGTTTGACCGATATATTGTTTTAATGTTAACGGGCGTAAGCTTTGTTCGAATGATAAATCTTGAACATCTGCCTCACCAGAAATAATCCGATCGTCCAATACTCACTCACCCTTTTTCCAACTCTATTTTAAAAGAAGCTGCAGAGCTTTTTTAATATATTGCTCTGTTTCTAGTGTTTCCACTTCAAGCTTCGGTGTAATTTTCTTTATTTCTTTTTCAGAATAACCAAGCGATAATAATGCTAACATCGCTTCTTCAAGTGCCAGATTTGGATTCTTCGCTTGTTCCACATGTACTTCTTCATTGAATAAATTAGGAAAATAATCTGGAAGTGCTTGTTGAAGTTTCCCCTTCAAGTCTAAGATCATTTGTCTTGCTGTTTTCTTTCCTACCCCTGGGAATTTCACTAAAAAAGCTTCATCCTCATCTTCAATTGCTTGAACCACTTGTTCTGGTACGCCAGACGCTAATATGGCTAACGCTCCTTTTGGACCAATTCCCGATACATTCAGGAGCTTTGTGAAGAGAATTTTTTCTTCCCTTGATGAAAAACCGTATAAAGCGATCAAATCTTCTCTTACATAATGATAAGTAAAAATTCGCATCGCTTGGTTAATATGTTTTGAAAAGCTGAAAGGGTTTGGCGTAGATACTTGGTATCCAATGCCTCCTGCCTCTACAACAATATATTCAGGTCCAATAAATTCGACCGTTCCTTTTATGTAATCATACATGTAACTAAAACTCCTCTAATTTTGCTGTACCTCATTGTATCACAAATATGTTAGTATATGCCTCTAAATGTAAGATGAAAAATGCAAAAAGGAACCGATTCCGGTTCCTTTAATTCGCTTGTTTTTCCTGAACAGTATAATTTTTAAACGTTTCAAGAACTTCGACATACCGATCTTTATTCCTAATCGGTATTCCTTCCTTTAGTTCTTCATGTCTCGTACTTTCTAATTTTCCAATATCCAATTGAAAAAAGGATTGAATAATATTATATTTTTGTGGTTTTCCATAATAGATCGTTAGTACACCATCGTCTGTAATTCCGAAGTAGCCATTAGCTTTTAATAGTGGAGAAATGTCGTCTACATGCTTACGGAACACGACAGATTGGTCATCCATATCCACGACCTGCCATTGATCATATTTTGACCAAAACTGTTCCATTGACCAAATCTTCTCCTCCATTTGCTCCTCACTAACTTCTCCGTCTAAATACACTCGTTCAAGAATCACCCTGACTTCAATGGGTTCTAATCTTGGTGCAGTTTTTGAATCTTCAGCTAGGACATAGTTTGTATGAAAAACGAATACGAGAAGAAATATCCCTAAACAACCGAGCCATTTGGTTCTCATAATGATCACCTCGTTTGAAAGTTACAATAAAGAGCTAATTTCATGATTTCATTTATATAATGACCATTTTTTTCAAATTTATGCCCATTAACGCACGAAAGAGTTGATCATTTGGATCAACTCTTTCGAAATCCTATTCTTTTCCCTGAATTCGGGCCTTTAATGTTCGAAACATTCCTTTTATATCTGCATCAATGGTCTCGCGTGGACCACCATCACGCAAGTCATTATCAATATTTCTGATCCTGCTAAATGTTCCTTCATCCGTCACTACCTGTACCGATCTTCCTCTAAGATAGGGTTGAACCGCTCTTGTGATATCTGCCTTTGTTTCTACATCACGATCGTAGTTTGTTAAATCAACTGCGATTAATACATTGCTCCCATATACCACGGAACGAACATCTTCCACATTGGGAACCTTCGCCGTAACATCACCTATTTTTTCTGCTAAATCTCCTTCATACGCTGTGTAATAGGAGCTTCTTGCTTTACGGGTTTGATCATCTAAATGCCCATGATAATTGGCATCAGCATGACTATAACGGTTATCTTTCTCAAAGAAATTTTTATCCTGTTTAGCTCGAGGGACTGTAGGATTAGCAGGATTTCCCGCATCATCTTTTTGCATTAAATGCTGTCTTCGATTCTCTCTGCTTCTCTGTCCTTCCTCACCGAGAGAGTGATCCATTATTTCTACCAATGGACCATCATTTTCATTGTAAATCCTTGCATTTCCACCACCGTTATGATTTTCATTCGAGTAGTATCCAAATGGTTGGCTTATTTCCTGATTACCATTGGTTGCTTCATCCTGGCTACAACCAGCCAAACTAAAGGTTAAGGCAGCAGTGATTGGAAGTAAAACAAGTTTTTTACTCAAGCGAATAACCCCCTCCGCTTATTTGAGAGCATGATCATGCTCATTTATAGGGTGTGAGGGTTTTAGCTTTTTAATCCTGACAGTTACGACCAATTACTCTTCAAGTAAAAGCTTTACCTGCTCTACAAAGCTTTGCCGATCAAAAAATTGCCGTACAGTAAGATCCAGTACCTGTCTTACTTGAAATGTACTTGAATATTGACGAGCTTTAATAAGTCGATTCCATTCCCGAAAGATATCTGTTGGAAATATTAAAGCATACAAAAATCCACGATTATTTAAAAATGGTTCTATTTGTTCATATTCAGTAAGATCATGTAAAGACCATTCAAGACTCGGCAGGATACGATTGCAATATTGTAAGTAATCACAAGCTGGACTACCGATTGAAACTAAGTCGAAATCAATGATATATAGTTCTGAGTCTATACCACGAATAAAGTTGTGGTGTGCTAAATCGCCATGAAGAATCACTTGATCTTGATTGTTCAAAAATGAATTTTCTAACTCAAGTCCCTTTAAGGAAAAATCGGCCCATTCCATCATTTCATTTAGTATTTCTTGCTGCACAAAAAATTTAATAATGGATAAATTATTAATAAAACGAGCTGCACGTTCTCTCCATTTCAATATAAGATTATATTCTTTTAGTACCGTTTGATACCTTCTTGAAAGCTTACCTGTAGTCTGATGAAATTCTTCAAGGAGACGAAGCCCATCTTTTCTTTCTTCTTTCGACTCATAAGAAAAAGGACTGCTGGAGGATAGTGGTATGTGCTCAAGACATCCGTAATACGTACCGTCTAAGTAAAGTGGTGATTCCTTTTCGAGGTTTTGAAAAATGTATGAGTACTGAAACCCTTCTTGTCTTAAAGATGAAGCAAAAGCTTTTTGGATCTGGAGTTTTCTTAAATGACTAAACCCCTTTAATACAACAAGTTGATTACTCGTTTGTAGCAGATAAACATTCTTCCTTATTGGTTGAATGGATTCAATTGGAGTGACGAGCTCTTCCTGTAAATAGGAGAAGAGACGATTTAGAGTTAAATCGTCTCCACTAATATTATTCTTCATTTCCATCGTTTGTATTTTGACCTCTTGGCATTCCAAATGCTGATGGTCCGTACCCATAGGGATTCATATATGGCGGCTGTGCCATGGGTTGCCC
This sequence comes from Robertmurraya sp. GLU-23, assembly GCF_052983275.1. Taxonomy (NCBI): domain Bacteria; kingdom Bacillati; phylum Bacillota; class Bacilli; order Caryophanales; family Bacillaceae; genus Robertmurraya; species Robertmurraya sp. GLU-23. The sequence continues at coordinate 179,520 of NZ_JBRKCV010000001.1, read as the reverse complement.
GTAGGATGGAGCATACACTGGTGGCATTCCTGGGGCAAAGCCTGATCCCATTCCATAAGGGGTCATAGCAGGCCCTCCACATCCACAATCATCCTGTACGCCTTGTACGGCTGGAGCTGGATAATTTGGTGTTAAAGGCATTTGGTGATTGCCCATACTCGGTGATTCCATTTGATCCATTACCCCTTGCACTTGTGGCATTGGGCTATATGGCATTTGTTGTGGCATACCCATAGATGGATAACCTGGTGGGTAGTATCCTGGTCCGGGCATTACTGGTCCACAAGGAAATAATGGTGCTGGATATGGTGGATAAGGATACATTGGTGCTTGGTACATTGGTGCTTGGTACATTGGTGCTTGGTACATTGGTGCTTGGTACATTGGAGTATCTTGAACTCCAGCAACTTCTGTTGGCATTAATGGCATTTGGGCATCCTGCGCACCCATCACTGGACTTGGCATCATCGGCATTTGGGCATCCTGCGCACCCATCACTTGACCTGGCATCATCGGCATTTGGGCGTCCTGCGCACCCATCACTTGACCTGGCATCATTGGCATTTGCGGCATAAACGATGATGATTCATCATCGAACGGTTGCATGCCCATTCCTGGAACTCCTGGCATCATTCCATACGGCATAGTTGGCATTGCAGGCGCACCTGTCATTGCACCTTGAACCTGAGGATATGGTGCTTGAGGAGCAAAACCTGTTGGCTGGCCAAATCCTGGATTAGCTTGTGGATAAGGAAAGAAATTTTGTGGGTACATTGGATTCATTGGATTCATGGGTTCGTAACCCCCTCCTTGAGTATAGTTTGGAACGTCACTATTGGCCTCTGGCAGTGGTTTCACACCTTTAATTGGCTTCACTTCCGGCAATGGTTTTACCTCTGGTAAAGGCTTCATTTCCGCTGGAAGCTGTTTGGGTTGCATTGGAAATTGTGGTGCTGGTTGAGATTTAAATTCGGCAGGTGCCACTTGTTTTGGCTTTACCTCTTCTTTAACTGGTTTCGGCGGCTTCGGTACTGGCTTTGCAGGTTGTTGCGGTTGTACAGATAAATTCGCCATATTCATCATATAATAGTTGTTTATATCAATTTCAGGCATCATTGGCTGTGGCATTTTAGGCTTGAACGGCTTTTTTGGAGCCTCAGCAATTGGTTCGATTTGCTCCTCCATCTTTGGCGGTTGTTCAATCGGCATTTCTTTTTTAGGCGCTTCTTTTGGTGCAAGAGCAATTGGCTGTTCTTTAGGCATCTCTTTTTTTGTACCCATATTTATTTTCGCTTCCGGCTTTCCAGTGATAGGTGCTTCTTTCTTTATCATTCCACCACCGGTTGGTACTTTGATTTTCATACCGGGCATGATCATATCAGGGTTACTGAGCTGCGTATTCATTTTTTTCAGCTCTTCAAAATTCACGCCGTACTTCTTGGCGATCTTCCAAAGAGTATCCCCTTTCTGTACGATATGGATTTTCACTCTGATTTCCCTCCTATGCGTAAGTCCATATATTGTATGTCGGAGTGGGCAAATTGCTAACAATCTACATAAAAACTTATGAATTTTTCAAAAAGAATATGAATTGTCCCCTTTTTTCTCACAAAAAAACCTCCAAATGATTGGAGGTCTATAGCTTTTTAGGATTGGTCGAGCATTCTTGTTAGAGCAAGCTTTGCATACTCCGCAATTTCAGCATCAACCTTAATGACATTATGAAGTTCATCTTGTTCTATGCTTTCCAACGCCCATAACAAATGCGGTAAATCAATACGATTCATGGTGAGACACGGACACATATGCGGGTTTAAAGATACGATTTGTTTATCTGGATGTTCCTGAATAATTCGATTCACTAAATTCATCTCCGTTCCAATCGCCCAAGCAGAACCGGGAGATGATGCCTCAATTTGCTGAATAATATAATTCGTCGAACCAGCTAAGTCAGATAACTCCACTACCTCACGTTTACACTCTGGGTGAACAATAATTTTCATATCAGGGTTATTAGAACGTATATCCGCAATGTTTTGAACGGTAAAGTTCTCATGAACAGAGCAATGCCCCTTCCATAAAATCACCTTTACTTCTTCTATATCTCCTTCGTATTGTAAAGTATTGGAGATAGGATCCCAAACCGCCATTTTGTCTAACGGTACTCCTAAATTAAAAGCGGTATTTCTCCCTAAATGCTGGTCAGGAAGAAATAAAATCCGATCCTTTTGGGTAAACGCCCATTTGACCATATGTTCAGCATTGGACGAAGTAACTGTTGCCCCAGCATGTTTTCCAACAAAAGACTTAATGGCCGCAGTGGAATTCACATAGGTTAAGGGAAGAATGGTATCACCAAATACGGCCTGTAGCTCTGCCCATGCCCTTTCCGTTTGGTAAATATCGGCCATATCTGCCATTGAACACCCAGCACGCATATCAGGCAGTATCACTTTTTGTAAATCATTGGTTAAAATATCCGCCGTTTCTGCCATAAAGTGAACGCCGCAAAACACAATATATTCCGCTTCTTGATTCTCTGCAGAAAGCTGGGCAAGCTTTAATGAATCTCCCGTATCATCTGCAAATTGGATTACTTCGTCTTTTTGATAATGATGCCCAGGGATATATAGTTTGTTTCCTAATCTTTCTTTAATGGCTCGAACTCGGTCTTCCATTTCATCCTTCGTAAGTTCTTTGTATCGATCAGGTAAAAGCTTATTTTTTTCAACCACTTCAAATAAATTCATCCCATTTCATCCTCTCTCTCTTACTTCACATGTACTTTCGCACTAATATCTATTGATTGTATCGTATGTGTTAAAAAGCCTAATGAAATAACATCGACTCCGGTATGCTTGTACGTATACAGGTTCTCTAACGTAATACCACCAGAAGCTTCCGTTACGATTCCGTTTGGAACTAAAGTGATCCACTCTTTGATTTCATCAGGTGTACGATTATCAAACATAATTACATCAGCACCAGCTTCAATCGCCTCTAGAAGCTGCTCTTTCGATTCAATTTCCACTTCAATTTTAATCATATGTCCTAAATTGGATTTTACTTTTTCCACCGCTTTTGAAATGGATCCTGCAAAAGCAATATGATTGTCTTTAATCATTACTCCATCATATAAACCAAAGCGGTGGTTAAAACCTCCACCACATCGAACCGCATATTTTTCAAGCATTCGAAGGCCTGGTGTCGTTTTTCGAGTATCTACAATTCTAGTAGAAGTAGAATCCACTATATTTACAGCTTCTTTTGTTCGAGTAGCAATTCCACTCATTCGCTGAACGAGGTTAAGTACCACTCTTTCCCCCTTTAATAACGTAGTTACTTGACCAGTTATGGTTACTAACTTCTGGCCTTTTTCAAACCGTTCTCCATCCCTTACTTCCAGATCAATAACCACATCAGAATCTAGAAGGGTGAATCCAGTTCGGATAATCTCTTCCCCACAGAATATGCCATTCTCTTTCGCAATAAACACAAGTTCCCCTTGCTCCTCATCGCCAAAAATCAGCTCACTTGTTGTATCTCTCTCCCCAATATCCTCCAGGAAAAATTGCTCAATTTGTAAACGCAGCTTTAGTTTGTTCATAGGAATATCCCTGCTCCTGTTCATGTTTTAAAATGATTTTCTTCTCTAACCAGCCGCTATCTTCGAATGGAAAATCCTCACGGAAATGCCCACCTCGGCTCTCTTGTCGAAGAAGTGCTGATTTCGTAACTAACCAAGCGGTTATTAACATAAAAATCACTTGGATGTCTTCCTTTGATTTTTCATCGATTGAATAACTAATCAGCTCTTGTATTTGGAAGCTCTCTAGCCAAGCTAAATGCTGTTGTAGAGCTTTCTTATTTCTTACAATCCCTGCATGTTTCATCATATTTGCCTGTATAACTGTCTTATCTGGAAGTGATACTGTTCCCATCTTCCTTGCACTTGTATCGATGATGGAAAATAAAGATGAATCCTGCTTGACTGTTTGGTTGATTAAACCGGCAAGCCTCTTCCCGAAAAAAAGACCTTCTAATAAGGAGTTACTAGCTAATCGGTTGGCACCGTGTATTCCTGTGCAAGCTACCTCGCCAATTGCATATAGGTTATGAACACTTGTACGTCCATAATGATCGGTTTTCAAGCCGCCCATTAAAAAATGGCAGCCTGGCACAACCGGAATAAGACCTTTTGAAAGATTCACTTGATTCTCCTCACACATTTTTGTTATGGTTGGGAATTTTTCAGTAAAATCTTTTATCTTACGAATATCTAAAAATACTTGCTCACCTGCTTGCAAATAATCAAATATGGTTTGTGACACAATATGTCTTGGTGCTAGGTCTTCCATGGGATGTACATTTTTCATAATTCTTGTTCCATCCTGTAAAGTTAAAAATGCCCCTTCGCCGCGAACTGCCTCCGAGACTAGTCCTTGACACTTCCCTTCAATAAACAAAAGAGTTGGGTGGAATTGAATAAATTCTAAATCTGCTACTTCCGCACCTGCACGGTATGCTAGTGCAATTCCATCCCCGACTACTGTTTCTGCATTAGAAGTAAAACTATAAATTTGACCAAGTCCTCCTGTTGCTAGAACAACATGGTTTGCAAGAAAAACTTTTGTCTCTCCATGTTTATTTTTAGCTTTTACCCCGATACACTTTCCATCTATAACCAACAACTCATAAACAACCATTTCTTCGATTATTTGTATGTGCATCGTTTCCTTTAATAAATAATTCATTACATTTTTCCCTGTTGCATCGCCACCGCTATGAACAATTCGATGATGACTATGTGCACCTTCCAATCCAAGCAGTAAACCGCCATCTTTTGCTCGGTCAAAGGTACATCCATCACAAACCATTTCTTTTATTAGGTCTGGAGCCATTGCTGTCATTTCTTTCACTAGCTCACGATCATTCGTGTACCTTCCTGCCTCCAACGAATCAAGATAATGTTTGTCCGGATGGTCTTCCATAGCTATTGCAGCAGCTATACCACCCTGAGCAAGATTTGAATTTCCATCTGTCACTTCTGACTTTGTGAGAATAATCACATTCATATCACAGCTAAGCTTCTTTGCCAATTGCAAAGCAGCCACTCCACTTCCAATAATTAAAACATCGGAGTGTATCATTTTATCACCATCCGTATTTTACAGGTGTCTTGACACTTATATTTACATACAATTACAATTATGACAAGTGTTTTATGAAGGAATATAGTAGTTTGGGGGATGAAAATGAAATATTTTGATTATGCGGCAACTTGTCCACTGGACCCTGAAGCTGCGTCAGCATTTGTTAAAGCATCAACTGAGTATTATGGAAATTCTCAAAGCCTACATGATATAGGGAGTCGTGCATCCACCTTACTTGAAGGCTGCAGAGAGGAGATTGCAAGATTACTAGGTGTAAAGAAGGAAGGAGTATATTTTACCAGCGGAGGTTCTGAAGGGAATTTTCTTGCAATTCAATCGCTTTTATCGCAATCATCAAAAAAAGGAAAGCATATTATTACGAATATTGCTGAACATTCCTCTATCCATTCCTCCTTAAAAATGTTAAAAGGTTATGAGATAACTGAATTGCCCTTAATGGATAATGGAATGATTGATGTGCAGGAGTTTCAATCCGCTATTCGTGGTGATACCGTACTTGCTTGTATCCAACATGTTAATTCTGAGATTGGAACGATACAGCCACTAAATGAAATTGGTGCGGTTTGTAAGGAAAATGGCATTCTCCTACACAGTGACTGTGTACAATCCTTTGGGAAGTTGGATGTAAAAACGATTTCTCCATTCGTAGATAGCCTTGCGATTTCAGGTCATAAAATATATGGACCTAAAGGGATTGGTGCACTATATGTTTCACCATCCATTCCATTTGATTCATATTATCCAAATACGTCACATGAGCGTGGAATGAGACCAGGAACAGTGAATATTCCTGCCATTGTTAGCATGGTTACAGCCGCTAGTAAACATATAGGAAATTTAATTCATCATCATGACCACATGAAATCATTACGTAAAGAGTTTCTATCCCATCTAATGGACGTAAGAGATGAACTCATTATTCATGGAAATGTAGATGACCAGCTACCATCCATCCTAGGTCTTCGAATAAAAGGACTTGAAGGTCAATGGGTAATGCTAGAGGCTAACCGTAAAGGGTACGCAATCTCTACTGGAAGTGCCTGCCAAGTGGGACGGACTACCCCCTCCAAAACGATGCTTGCACTAGGGATAAATGATAAGTTAGCAAAAGAGTTCATCCGTATATCGTTCGGGGTTCATACAACTGAAGCGGATGTGAAAGGATTGGCTCAAACCATTATTGCAATTATCAAGAAGCACCACAGCGTGATAATCAAATAACAAGTATGGTAAAATAACCGTAGTGTTGACAATAAGGGAGACGTTTAAAATGAGTGAGAAAAAGTTATTAGGAGAAAACCGTCGTGAGCTCATTCTTGAATGGCTTAAATCAAGTGGTGCACCGATTACTGGAGGGGAACTCTCAACAAGAACAAATGTTAGCAGACAAGTAATTGTTGGGGACATTACACTTTTAAAGGCAAAAGGTGAGCCAATTATAGCCACGAGCCAGGGCTATTTATATCTTTCCAATCAAGTGAACGATGCTCCTATTTACCGAACCATTGCCTGTTCACATCCCCCTGAGCAAGCAGAAGAAGAACTAAATTTGCTCGTTGATCATGGAGTTACTGTTAAAGATGTAAGAATTGAACATCCAATATATGGTGATTTGACGGCATCCATCATGGTGTCAAATCGTAGAGAAGTAAAGCAATTCTTAGAAAAGATGCAATCAACCAAATCCTCCTACCTCTCAGAGTTAACCGGAGGCATTCATATTCACACCATCTCCGCTCCATCTGAACAAATCCTTGATCAAGTCGAAGAAGCACTGGACAAAGCTGGATTTCTCATTGATCGAAAATAAAAAAACCTAGTTGCTCGTTAAAGCAACTAGGTTTTTTGTCCAGCTCCAGCGCCTAGCCCCTCGAGGTCATAAGCCAAATCTCTCCAGAAGGCAGGCCTTCCTGCGTGATTCGTCTTATGCTTGTCAGGGCTTAGCAAGGCGCTTCCGCTTTTCTTTTTATCCAATTTCATGATAATACGGATAGCTGCCAAGCACCGATACACTACAACCGAGCGCTTCTAGTTCGGCAATTGCACCTGGGATCAGAACTTCGTCCATCTTTTCCTCAATATCAATGATAAAAAAATAATTTCCAAGTCCCGTCTTCATTGGACGAGACTCGATTTTTGATAAATTTAATTTTCTCCATGCAAAAGCAGATAGCACTTGATGTAAAGCACCTGACCGGTCCGTAGGTAATGTGACCATTACTGTCGTTTTATAACCTTTGATATCAATGGTTTTTGGCTGAAGTGGGATGTTTTTCTTTGATAGAACGATAAATCTTGTATGGTTAAAGTCGTAGTCGTGAATATTATCTTTTGCAACAGCTAGTCCATATTCTAGAGCAGCTAGTTGATTCGCAATAGCGGCTACGTTTTCATCCGGATGTTCGATAATATACTTCGCTGCAGCAGCTGTGCTCGTTGCATTCTCACAAGGTACGCCTTTTAATGATCCGTGAAGGAACTTATGACATTGAGCAATGGCATGCGGATGGCTTAATACTTTTGTTACCTGCTGCCATCTCTCTTTCACAGATGGATGTACAAGTAAATGCTGCTTTACAGGAGTTGTAACCTCAGCAATAATCGGTAAGTTAATTTCATGAATTAAATAATCCAATGTAATATTTACCGATCCTTCTAACGTATTTTCAAGCGGAACAACCGTAACGTCAACCTCTTCCTCCATTACTGCATCTAAGCAATCCGGAATTGTGGCATAAGGAATTCGCTCCTCGTGAGGAAACATTTCTCTTGTCACTAAATCAGTAAACGTGGCTCTTGGTCCTAAAAATGCTACTTTCAATCTACTCTCTCCTTTGTACCACAATCCATATCTCTCTTTTTAACACTTTATCACTTTAAACAAAATATGTATACAAATGAAAAACAGGGCTGAAGCAATTATGCTCCTGACCCTAGTACTTCAACCTTTTCTACAAATTCCATCCTACGTAATCGTGCAAGCAGTTCTTCAATCTCAATAGCCATATCCGTCGTATTTAAAGATAGCGTTACGTTGGCCCTACCTTGAAGTGGGATTGTCTGATGAATAGTCAATACGTTACAACCAGATGATGCTACCACACCAAGCAGCTGTGAAAGCGTACCCGAACGATCTTCGAGATGAAAAAACAAGGTTATTAGCCGTTCTTTGACAATCGTGTGGAAAGGAAAGACTGTGTCTCTATATTTGTAAAAGGCACTGCGGCTTAAGTCGACCTTTTGAACCGCATCCCACACAGACTCAACCTTCCCACGTTCAAGCATTTCCTTTGCATCGAGAGTTTTTTTCATCGCTTCAGGTAGCACATCTTCACGCACTAAGTAAAACTTCTTGTCTAATATATCTTCTTCTTTCATTTCCCCCACCCCCAGGTAAAGCGCTACGAAATACTAATCTAAAAATTCGAATTCATAATCCATCAGTCTTACTGTATCACCATTTTTTGCTCCTCTTTCTCTTAACGCTTCATCGACTCCCATACCGCGTAGCTGGCGAGCAAATCGTTTGATCGACTCGTCTCTAGAGAAATCAGTCATCTTAAACAATCGTTCCACTGCATGTCCTGAAACAACAAAGGCTCCATCCGGCTCTCTCGTAATCACGAACTCTGTCTGCTCCGCTTCATGTTTGTAAAGCACGCGGTGTATTCCAGTACTCTCAAGCTCTTCTTCATGAAGTGGAAATTCAGGAGTTTGTTCAATTTTGTCAGCAACCGCAAAAAGTAAATCTCTAAGTCCCTGGCGCGTAATTGCTGATATTGGGAAGATGGGATATTCATCTGTTAATTTTTCTTTAAAGGATTTCAAATTTTCTTCAGCTTCTGGCATATCCATCTTATTGGCTACGATGATCTGAGGTCTTTCAGTTAAACGTAAATTATACTCCTGCAACTCCTTATTGATCGTTACGTAATCCTCATAAGGATCTCTTCCTTCTGTTGCAGCCATATCAATTACATGAACGATCACCCTTGTTCTTTCAATATGTCGCAGAAACTGATGACCAAGACCTACACCGGAATGAGCGCCTTCAATTAGTCCAGGCAGATCAGCCATTACAAAGCTTCTTCCATCTTCTGTCTCGACCATTCCAAGGTTCGGAACAATCGTTGTAAAATGATATTCAGCAATTTTCGGTTTTGCAGAAGAAACGACAGACAGTAATGTTGACTTTCCAACGCTAGGGAAGCCCACCAATCCAACATCAGCTAGAAGCTTAAGCTCGAGAATTACATCCCTTTCCTGTCCTGGTTCACCATGTTCAGATAATTCTGGTGCTGGATTAGCAGGTGTAGCGAATCGCGAATTTCCTCGACCGCCTCGACCACCTCTAGCAATAATTGCACGTTGTCCATGTTCAACTAAATCGCCAATAATTTCATTTGTTTCTGCATCTTTTACGACAGTCCCTGGTGGTACTTTAACAATCATATCTTTCGAATTTTTACCATGCTGATTTTTGGACATCCCATGCTCACCACGGGGAGCTTTAAAATGCCTTTGGTATCTAAAATCCATTAGCGTTCGTAAGCCTTCTTCAACCTCAAAAACCACATCTGCACCTTTCCCGCCGTCACCTCCAGCAGGTCCACCCTTTGGTACATATTTTTCACGGCGGAATGCTACCATCCCGTTTCCACCGTCTCCACCCTTTACGTATATCTTTACCTGATCTACAAACATCGTAAATCCTCCCGTCTGTCCTATGTTGTTGCTCTATAGTAATGAGCCTGATAGAAGTTGTCATCACATGACGAGAATCGAATGATCCAATTATTCCTCATATGGTAAGAATACCTGTAACGAAAATTCCTGTTCCGAACATTCATGAACGATTACTTCTATTAATGTTTCTTTTCTTTCAAAAAATTCTACAAGTCCTGTCCTATTTTTTATTATTCCTCTAAAATCAAAAAAGAAACAGGCTGCCTTTTGTTGTCTGTCGATCGTGATTGATAGATGATTCTCAGCAAACTCCTGAACCGTTTGCTGTAAACACTCAAAAAATAAGGTTATCCAGTTCAAAGCAACAGTGTCATTAATTTTGTTTTGGTTGTCGGTAGATGCCTCGAGCACTTCATAATCTACCTGAAAAGAGAAGTTGTTCCAGTTGCAGGTAAGAAAGAGGGCAGCAAGCTGTGGTGTATGTAATTGAGAGAGACGAGCCTCATTTTGTGCCTCAATAACAATTTCCTGAATGATTTCGTTTACCCTGTCGTATTTATGTAAAGATAAGTTACCTTTTATGAGCTGTACTTTATTTAACCAATCGTGACGAGAGTGACTCAGCAACTCAACCGTCGTCCAATCCTTATTCATGTCATGCACTCCTGTACCAATTCGTTATCAGTCAGAAAACTGCTTGTTTTTAGTATAGCAAAAAAGAAAACCTTGGTAATAGCTTTATGATTAAAAAAACTCTAACCTAAAGGTTAGAGTTTTTTCTAAAAGAATTAAGCTTCTTGAGCTACAGGGTATACGCTCACTTGCTTACGGTCACGTCCTAGGCGTTCGAATTTAACTACTCCGTCCACTTTCGCGAATAGAGTGTCATCTCCACCCTTACCAACGTTCACACCTGGATAAATCTTTGTGCCACGTTGACGGTAAAGGATTGAACCACCAGATACGAATTGACCATCTGCACGCTTAGCACCAAGGCGCTTAGCATGTGAATCACGACCGTTCTTTGTAGAACCTACTCCCTTTTTAGAAGCGAAAAACTGAAGATCTAATCTTAACATTATTGTTCCACCTCCTACTTTTTGAAGGTAATTTTTACATATTTCCCGTAATCTCTCTCAATCGTTTGTAATGACACGACCATGCCTTCAAGCAATAGCTGTACCTTCTCCTGTATGTCCGTAGAGAGATTAGTCGGAATCACACAGCGGAGAAAGCCACCATCTCCTTGCTCAATTTCGGGTTCAACACCTGTTAACGCAATAACTGAGTTAATAGCACCGAATGAAACGGCAGAGACACCGGCACAGACGATATCGTCCCCTCGGTTAGCAAAGAGAGCATGACCACTCAATGTAAACGACTTTATGTGTCCAGATTCAGTACGATAAATCGTCGTTTGAATCATCTTAGACCGCCTTATGCGTTGATTTTTTCAATGACAACTTTTGTGTATGGTTGACGATGACCTTGCTTTTTGCGTTGGTTCTTCTTCGCTTTGTACTTGAAAACAATGATCTTCTTAGCGCGACCTTGCTTTTCAACTTTAGCTGTAACCGTAGCACCCTCAACAACTGGGCTTCCTACCTTTACGCTTTCTCCACCAACGAATAAAACCTTGTCAAATGTAACAGTTTCGCCTGCTTCAGCGTTTAGCTTTTCAATGTAGATAGTTTGTCCTTCTTCTACCTTTACTTGCTTTCCGCCTGTTTCAATAATTGCGTACATGAACTGCACCTCCTTATAAACTAAGACTCGCCATCACAGGCGCTTTTCTAACGAAAGACTTATAACCTGATCTGCGCGGTTGTAGCACGGGTGCTACAAACATAACATAAACGATATTATCATATTTTAATTCTTATTGTCAATACAAAAAAGCTCACCGTTAGATGAGCTTCGTAATTTTATAGAAAGGTTTATGGTTCGATATGATAACAAAACGAAGGGATACATGGATTGATTCTTCCATTCTCTTCAGATGTTTTCCTTCCAAACCTGAAAACACATTTTTTACTTCTTCCGTAGTTTCAATGGTAACAGACTCGTAATCAGTCCCTCTTAGCTCCCAAAGCTCTCGTTCCAACTTGAAAGCAAGCGTTTCTGCACTTAACACACTTCCCGTCCCATCACAAACCTTACATTTTTCAGTTAAACCTTCAGAAAGTGCTACTTTTGTTTTTTTCCTAGTAAGCTGCATGATACCTAACTGAGTAAATCCCACAATATTTGTTCGTTTATGATCCTTTTGCAAAGCTCTTTCCAGTTTCTTTTGAACCATTTCTTGGTCACTTATATTCTTCATATCAATAAAATCAATAAGAATAATTCCACCAATGTCTCTTATTCTTAATTGACGTGCAATCTCTTCTGCTGCAAGCTCATTTGTCTTCAGAACAGTATCTTGAAGATGATTTTTCCCTGAATACTTTCCTGTATTCACATCAATAATGGTAAGAGCTTCCGTTTCATCAATCACTATATATGCACCGTTTGACAGCCAAACGACACGTCTTAATGCTTTTTCAACGGAGTCTTCAATCCCGTATGCGGAAAATATATTTTGTTTCTCATGATAATATATAATTTCACATACTAGATCATCAGAACCACCTGCTAATAGTTTATCCCTTAGGCTAATCTCGTCAATCACAATGGTGGCAGACTTCATTTTTTTACATTCTTCCCTAAGTTCCTTAATAAAGTGCTCACTTTCATGAACAACCATCGGTTTCTTTACCATCTTCAAAGATTTTATGAGTTCATGATACCGACTTCGTAAATGGTGAAGCTCTGTTTCAATTTCCTCTTTTTTTGCATCCGAACATGATGTACGAAAAATGAGCCCTTCATGCTCTTCTTTCAGTTCATGTCCTATTTGACGCCAGCTTTCTCTTTGCTGTGAATCTTCTATTTTTCTTGAGACAGCCACATAATAGCCATTTGGCAGATACACAATATTCTTTCCATTAATTTCAACAATCCCTGTTAAACGTGGTCCTTTATCACCGCTTGCATCTTTTTCCACCTGCACAAGGAGTCTCTCCCCTTGATGGACAAATGATCCAATCGCTTTGGTCTCTTTTACCGTTTTTTCATCTTTTGATGATAGAAATGTAACGAGCTTATCTCTATGTAAGAACCCTTGCTTTTCTTCACCAATATCAACAAAAGCAGCATGTAACCCTGGAATGACTTTCGTTACTGTACCTAAATATATATTACCAACGAGCGACTGCTGCTTTGGTTGTTCTATATACAGCTTCTCAACTTTTTCATCCTTGAGTATCGCATAGCGTTTTTCTCTACCTATATAATTCACAATAATCTTATCCAACATCTATTCCTCACTTTATCAATACGTCACCTTTATTATCATAGTTCAATATTCATAAAGCAAATCCTTCATTCTTGCCATCAAAAGTTTATCTGCAAAGTAAGCATGTAACAATTCGTTTTCATCAAGCAATCTTTTCTCCTGTCCATCATTCTCAATGATTATTGGATGCTTACAGCCTCTTTGAAATTTTTCAAGCACATGAATAATTAGCTCATCCTCTTCCACCTTTATGGGAATGAGTGTTCCAAAGGTATCCTTTTTCCCATAATAGCGTTCAAGTAAAAACCGAACAAACACATATCTTCTTTGCTTCCATTCATAATACAAAGAAAACAAAAGAAACGAGATGATGATCCAAACATTAAGATTCAAAGGCTCTGTGACCATAATGACAGCACTAAATAATAATAAAACATAGAAAGAGAGGAGAAGTGTTTGTTTGAATGCGATTGGAAAGGGCTTATTGATAGAAAGCCATAAAAAAATGAACTTCCCACCGTCTAATGGCCAAATAGGAAGCAAATTAAATAAAAATATCATTACATTATACTGTAGAAACATGGAAAATAAATGATCATTCAAAAGTCCAACCTGATGAAGCAGATAGGCAATAGCAACAAGCCAAATATGTTGTATAGGACCAGAAAGTACGACGATCGCTTCTTCTCTTAGCGGCCTGTTTCCGTGTTCGTCCATCTCTGCCACACCACCAAAAGGTAGCAACGTGATTTTTTTAATTCTCCATGAAAAATAAGAAGCAGCTACCCCATGACCTAGCTCATGTATAAAGATAATGATTAAGAGTAGAAGGAGTTCATAAAAGTGACCAGTTAAGACAGACAAAGCCACGACTACCCACAAAAGTGGATGAATATGAATTTTTGAAAAAAGCTCAATCATTTTATTCAACCTGAATCACCTGGAAAGGATCTATAAATTCATTTCCTTCTTTTAAGGCAAAGTAAAAGGAACCTTTTTCGCCATCATCACTATCCATCGCTGTACCAATTTCTTTTCCTTTTTCGATGTATTCATAAAGATTAACTGAAATATCATCAAGATTTCCATACCAAGTCTCACTCTTATCACTGTGCTGGACAATAACCGTTTTCCCAAATCCCTCTTTCACACCAGCAAATTCAACCATACCACCACCCATCGCGGTAACAGCCGCACCTTTAGGTGTTTCAATCGTTACCTTTTGTCCGTCTTCACCAAATTCCTCTAGAATCCTCCCTGACGCTGGTAGGGCATATGGCTCCGACTCCTGATTCATTTCCTCTGATTCATTATTGGTAAACGGCAATAGTGCAAGAGGCTTTCCAAACTGATCTTCATACCAGTTTGATACTGTCGTAAATTGAAAGTCCTTTTCCATGTTTATCGACACAAATTCTCTAACACTTTCAAATCTAGCGTCATTATTTCTAAAAATAATCGCTACTAAGAACACCAAAATAGTAGAGGCTAGAATTTTAAAAATAAATACTTCCTTTCGAAATAGAGGATGAAGCTCTTCTCCTTTCCCACTTTCATATGTGGGAATCCGATCATATCCGTGCGTTTCTTCCGTTTCTGGCAGCAACAGCCTTGAATGAGCAACGGTTTGTGTAAGCCTGTCCCTTTCCCTCTTTCGCTTTGCAATACGTTTACGAATATCATCCGGTCTTGACCCCATGGTTTCCCCACCATTCCTTTTACGTTTTGTACAAGTTTATGTGCAAAAGGACAAACCTATGACAATACAATTCATTTACACGTACAAAGAAACCAAATAAAAAAACCGAGAATAATCTCGGTTTTACTTAACACCAAAAAACTTTTTAATTTTTGTAAATACACCTTTATCACTATCATCAAGCTGTTGGAGTGGTATTGATTCTCCTAATATTCGGCGTGCAATATTTCGATAGGCGATCGATGCTTTTGAGTTAGGATTAAGAGCGATTGGTTCACCATGATTAGATGCTTTAATAACTTCATCATCATCTGCGACTATTCCGATTAAATCAATGGATAGGTGTGCTGTGATTTCGTCTACATCAAGCATATCTCCATTTTTCATCATATGACTGCGGATACGATTGATTACTAGTTTTGGTGCCTCCACATTTTCTTCCTTTTCTAGAAGTCCAATGATTCTGTCGGCATCCCTTACAGCTGAAACCTCTGGTGTGGTTACAACAATAGCTTTATCCGCACCTGCAACTGCATTTTTATAACCTTGTTCAATTCCCGCTGGACAGTCAATAATGATATAGTCATAGTCCTGTTTCAAATTGTTAATCAATGTTTTCATTTGTTCAGGCTGAACTGCTGTTTTATCACTTGTTTGTGCAGCTGGAAGTAAGTATAGTAGGTCGTCAAATCTCTTATCTTTAACTAACGCTTGATGAATCTTACAGCGGCCTTCCACGACGTCAACTAAATCATAAATGATTCGGTTTTCAAGACCCATCACAACGTCTAAGTTTCTCAATCCGATATCTGTATCAACAAGGCAGACACGCTTCCCTTGTAAGGCTAGTGCTGTTCCAATATTTGCAGAAGTAGTCGTTTTCCCTACTCCACCTTTTCCCGAAGTTACAACAATGGCTTGTCCCATTTTAGCGTCCCCCTTCCAGCTTCGTTAAGTTTGGTCTTAGCTGAGATAATACTTGTAATCTATCAATAATAATGTGATCGTTTTCATCAATATAGGCACATTCCATTACCCGTTTCTCTTTATCTGTTCCATAATCTGGAGAACGGTTAATGCAATGACTAATTCTGATTTGTGAAGGATTCATCACTGAGGCGACAACGACTGCATTTGAGTTTCCAAAGCATCCTGCGTGAGCAATTCCCTTTAGCGCACCCATAATAAAGATATTTCCGCCTGCTCGAACAGTCCCACCAGGATTCACATCTCCCACTAAGAGCAGATCACCTGGTGCTTCTAGTACTTGCCCTGAACGAATAACTTTAGCTACTGGGATGATCTCATTTGCTGCTATTGCTAGCTCGGCTTCTTCCCTTGTCATTACATTTGATTGAATTAATTCAACGACTAAATTCTTTTTTTGCCGTATTAAATTTTTAATTTCTTCTTGCTGATCTTCTGTCAAGTATCGGTTACCTACTTGAACTCGAACAGATATTAAAGGACGATCCTTATTAGCTAACGAATTTTCAGTTAATTTGGAATCTAATTCTCTCTTTAATTCTTCATAAGAGCAAAGATCATCTAAGTGTAACGTTAAACCATCCTTTGTTCCTTTTATTAGCACATTTTGTGTCTTCTTCATGTTAAGTTGGTCACCTCAATAGAAAAGCATCCCTCGATGTTAAGCAAACTTAAGAATAAGCTCAATACGAAACAAGCTGACATATATCTTTATATTATTTCGACCTTAAGCCCTAGAAATCCTTTTTTGATCGCATCGATTTTTTATTCATTTCTAAGTTCCTCTGCATATTTATCAAACTGTCGTTTTAGGGGAAAGGAAACCAAAATCGTAAATGCTAAATTTAATATCAAGGTTGGATAAAGCCTCTCCTGTAAGAAAGTTTGAAAATCCATTTCAGTCACTTTTAATAAAAAATTTAACTCATACACACCTAGTTCAAGTAGAATGATTCCCACCATGCTAGTTAATGAAACTACAACAAGATGATTATGTATAAGCTGCATCGTCTTTGAAACAAAATAAGCGATCAGTGGATACAAAAAGAAATATATCCCAATCACTTCTGTATAGACAATATCAAAGAGCAGCCCAAAAATAGCCGCATTCAGGATCCCCTGTTTCTTTCCACCATAAACAGTTAAAAACAATAGAACCACTAAAAGAAAATGAGGGACGATGATACGATCACTATTAAAAAGCTGTGGAGAAAAGAGCTCGACAAACAAACTCTCTAGAATGAAAAAAAACAATACAAAAATAGGAAGAAGGAGTTTTTTCACAATTCCTCCTCCTCTTCACTAGAAATATCACTTAAATCTGGTGTATTCGTCTTAACTGTAACAACCATAACGTGACGAATATCATAAAAATCGGCACCTGGCTCTATATATGCAGTTTGATTTAATCCAAATTCATCTGGAACGACTTCAACCACTTTACCAACAGGTAAATTCTTTGGAAAAACTCCACCTAGTCCGGAAGTAGTAACAATCTGGTCTTTCTCTATTTTCGCATCATACGGAAGCCTCTTAAGTTTAAGGAGTTTCCTTTCCTCATCATATCCTTCAATGGTCCCATAAGTTTCTGTTTCACCTATTATTTTTGCAGAAATTCGATTTGTTGGGTCATTTGCACTTAATAGCTGAATGGTCGAGGTGAATTGACTCGTGCTTTTCACCTTTCCAATGAGCCCATTTGCAGTGATAACCGCCATATTTTGTTGGATACCGTCTTGTTTCCCTTTATTAATAACGAGTAGTTCATGCCATCTTTCAGGGTTTCTACCAACAACGATGGCCTGCACAGGATCAAATGCGCTTAGATCTTCCTTATTATCTAGAATCTCTCTTAACTCTTTATTCTCTTTTGCTAGTGTTTGAACATCTACCTCAAGCTGAACTAACTCGTCTAGTCTAGCTTTTAATTCCTTGTTCTCTTCATATGTATTTTGCAAGTCTCTAACATTCTCAAAGAAACCTGCTACATAATTAGCAGGACGCGAAAAGGCCGATTGTACCCATCCTGTCGTATCTTTAATAAATTGTTCAGGCCATGTTAACTTCTCTCGCTCTCTTATTGAAAAACCGATTAATGCCACGAGAATAATGATGCTAACTAGTAATATGATAAGGCGTTTATTTGATAAAAATTGTGGCATGTCTTACACCTCAAGTGAAAATATATTCCCACACAGGGGTATTCCCTCACTCCTTAGGGAGTGAGGGAAAGATCATTTGCTTATCGTGTTTCTGAAGCTTTATTTTTAAAGAGATGAATATGATCAAGAGCTTTTCCTGTACCTATTGCCACACAATCAAGTGGGTTTTCAGCAATGAGTACTGGCATATTGGTTTCTTCGCTAATCACTCGGTCTAAATTACGAAGAAGCGCACCTCCGCCTGTAAGGACAATCCCACGATCCATAATATCTGCAGCAAGTTCTGGTGGAGTTTTTTCCAATGTAACCTTAACCGCATCAACGATTGCATATACCGTATCATGAAGAGCTTTCGAGATTTCCTCCGCTCTAATTTCAATCGTTTTCGGTAGTCCTGTTAACAAATCACGACCACGTATTTCCATATTCTCAATGCCTTCAGGGTCACCCGCACTTCCAATTTCCACTTTAATCGTTTCTGCTGTACGATCACCGATCAGAAGGTTGTACGTTTTTCGAATATAATTAATAATTGCTTCATCCATTTCATCTCCAGCAATGCGAATGGACTGACTAGTCACGATACCGCCCAATGAGATAATAGCAACCTCAGTTGTCCCGCCTCCAATGTCGACAACCATACTTCCAGTAGGCTCCCATACAGGAAGATTTGCTCCAATTGCAGCAGCAAATGGTTCTTCTATCGGGTATGCATCCCTAGCACCAGCTTGACGAGTTGCATCAATCACTGCTCTTTGTTCTACAGCCGTTATACCTGATGGTACACATACCATTACATAAGGTTTGCCTGAAAAGAGTCCCTTGCTTTTGTTTGCTTGATTTATGTAATATTTCATCATCGTTGCAGTTGTTTCATAATCAGCGATAACACCATCTTTCATTGGTCTAAGAGCTACCACATTACCTGGTGTACGGCCAATCATATTTTTCGCGTCGTTCCCTACTGCTACAATATGTTTGGTATCTGTTTGCAGCGCAACAACAGAAGGCTCCCTTACAACAATCCCTTTTCCTTTCACATACACAAGTGTATTTGCTGTTCCTAAATCAATCCCAAGATCTCTTGTTCCTATTCCAAACATGAAGTATCTCCCTTTCTCATCCAAATCGTCGAATAAAGTCATCCGTCTAATGGTTTGTCCAATATGGAAATTCACTTTTGCTAGTCAAAGCTATTTATTATGAATTCATCTTAGTGTTTTATTGCAAAAAAATCATAAAGCTTATTATATCGCATCGTCAAATAAATTCATAGTGTCATAAATAGCCTTTTTCCTTTAAACTGACAAATTTATTTTCCCCAATAATCAAATGGTCAAGAATTTCTATGCCTAATATTTTCCCACATTCTGCTAGTCTTTTCGTAACCTCAATGTCCTCCTTGCTAGGAGTAGGATCGTAGGGTAGGAGAAAAGCGCCAATTAACCGTTACTGGTTTCTTCTCTCCTCCCACAGAACCGTACGTACACCTTTTAGCGTATACGGCTCGCCAGCTACAAGGCTTAATATCTCAAAAAGGAAAACTCAGATAATTTAATAAATGGATATAAGCGTTCAACTTCTCCTTCCACTTTCACTTTTATACAAAGATCACCTTGTTGATACGATTTCATTTCTAGACTAACTTTGTTAACTGAACACTTTCTTTTCCTTGCTATCGTTCTGATAAAACTGCCTCTAGCTAAGGAGAATAGTTTAGAGAGGTCATGCCAATTACTTGCTCCTCTATACATCATAACTACCTTTCTTAATTCAAAATGATACACCCGCATAATTTGACGTTCCGAGAGGTTGATTAATACCGGTCGAGGTATAGGGAGAAAATCTTCCATCTTTCCGTATTTTTTTGATAGTCTCTTTAATGTAACGAAAGGAATCTTAAAAAGAAGAGTGTTAGTTTTCCTACACGAAATCATCTCATATCCACATAAAAAAGCAGATTCCTTGAGATTGGAAAGGGTCAAGGAATATTCTTTGTTTTCATATAAAAGTTTCATGCTAAAAGCTCGTTGTACCTCATTAAAAACCTGGACTGCTTCGTCTTTTGAACCTTTAAATGTTATGAAGAACTGTTCAAACTCTTCGAAATACTTGAACGTTCCTAAGGTAGTATTTGCAATTTTTCCCTTATTCAATTTCATTTTCAATAATAAATCCACTTCTTGAAAATAAATAGAGTAAAGTATTGATTTAAGAGTTGTACCTTTGTTTGTAGTTTCTTTATCGATTAATCCTGAAAATATTGCATTATGAAGGAGGAGGAAGAAACGTCGGTCACAGACATTATTTTCAATATTTTTCAGGAGCTGATGGTACCAAAAAGGAGACTCTTTATGATTTATATTTCCAAAAATCAACCAGGTTTGGTCACTCCAATTTCTTTTTACTTCTTTGAGAGATTGATTCAGTTCATCCTTATTATAGTGAGTTTCTTTAAATATGGTTGTAAGAATTACCTTGATTACCTCAAGGACCATTAACTCTCTATAAGATGGAGAAATTGAATGCTGTACCTTGTCCCTATGATTATCGAAACGGAACGTTCCCTTTTTTAGATTTAAGATGATCTCATCGATTTCTAACATAGGAAAGTCAGTTGAATTTTTCAGATCATATAATTGTTTTTGTGCCCTTATCCATAAATCCTTCTTATACATAAGACGATAGCAATCCGTAATTTGTTTCCCTTTTTGTATAGCCTTTTTCAAAACGTCTAATTGTTGAAATGGATTTTTTGCCATGTTCATGACACCTTTCAAATGAACGAATTGTAGCCTGTCACCCTTCCCCTTGCTAAACCCATTACAGGTAAACGTTGAGTACTATGGTGACTCCGTTACCATATACAACCTTTGTTGCACTTAGGTAATCCCTGAATTATGCAACATAATAGAACGTGATGGTTAGGTACCCCTTTTGACGTTTTACTCTTTATAGAGTATAGAAGGACAATCCTTACAATCGTAAAAAGTCAGGAGAACTCCTACGATATTGTCCTCGTTACCTGTTAGCTATCATAAGTAACGGCGTACCCTTCGCTCCTTCGACTAGGATTCAAGCAGTCTAGCCTTTACCATACATCACTTGGTCTGAGAAACTGACTCGATATGATAGCAAATCGTCTCTTTCCCTTTTCACATCATGCTTTTTTCCCTTTATAGGTTTCCCTTTCAGGTAAGATGCTGACCATAGAACCATGTAAGGAGTTCTAATTCTTTTAGAATGCTATTATGCGGCACCATACAGGCGCACTCCTGATGGATGATTGTGTGCACATATTACAGAAGCTGCAGAACGTTTTATAGCTTCCTTGTACAACTCGCGAGGATGAACGATGGAAGCATTTAAGCTCCCAATAAAGACTGTTTTTTTATGGAGGACTTGATTTTTTGTATTAAGATATAGACATACAAAATGTTCTTGACTAAGGAATCTCATATCCTGCATGACATACTTAGCACCATCTTCAGGTGAACGAATGACGTACCGATCATCATAATTCAAGTTTGTTATTCGCCTCCCTATTTCTACGGCAGCAAGTACTTGAATAGCCTTAGCCATCCCAATCCCTTTAATTTGGGTCATTTCATCTAATGTCGCTTCTTTTAGAAGCCTAAGTCCTTCAAAATGATTTAATAGTCGATTGGCCAATTGAAGAACAGACTCTTCTTTTGTTCCCGTTCTCAAAAGAAGAGCAAGAAGTTCATGGTTTGAAAGGCTTTCTGGACCGCTTTTTACAAAGCGCTCCCGGGGACGGTCTTCATGGGGATAGTCCTTAATCATCATAGCTTCTGTTCGCATTTCGTACCTCCTAGTTTTTGGGAGGCCAACTTAGAACCTTCATCACCTAAAAGGTTTTAATTCGCGGACAAGACGTGCTATCGGTAATCCAACGACCGTAAAATAATCACCTGAAATTCGCTTCACTAAAGTGCTACCGAATCCCTGAATACCGTAGCTTCCTGCCTTATCGTACGGTTCACCGGTACTTATATAGGAGTGAATTTCTTCGTCAGTTAACTCCCAGAATGTTACATCCGTCTTTTCATAAAAAGTCGTTGTTCGAACAGCCGATACAATCGCAACTCCTGTGTATACAGAATGTGTCGAACCAGATAATTTCCTTAACATCTCAAAAGCTTCGGTTGGGTTATTAGGTTTTCCTAAAATTTCACCTGCCACAACAACGATCGTGTCTGCACCAATGACGATAGCTGAAGAATCATTTTTTGACACATGCTTTGCCTTACGCTCTGCTAAATTAATAACTACTTCTTGTGGTGCAAGTTCAGAATGAAAGGTTTCATCCACATCACTTGCTTTAACCTCAAACGGGATTTGAAGAATGGATAACAGTTCCTTTCGTCGAGGAGAGGAAGAGGCTAAAATGAGGCTTTGCATAAGATCACCTTACCTTTTTATTTGGATCATAGGGGAGATACCTATTTATCGTAACAAAAAATAGAATGCCAGTCATTTATTAACTGACCTTTTTTCTAAAAAAAAACAGAGCTTGTCAATGGATTGACAAGACTCTGCTATTTTTTCGCCATTTCCCGGAAAATATCCGAAAATGTCGATATTTTTATTTTTCTGATTGGTATAAGGACAAAAAGCTTAATAAATGCTGCTGAAGCTCAGCACTCTTCTCTTTTGATGGATTTATAGCTACAGTTAGTGCTTTATCTATTTCCTCTTTGATCTGAATAAATCTTTCACTTTTAATTTCATTATTATCAATTTTATCCCACTCGACTTTCATTTGTGTGACAGTATTTGATGCGTCTTCAGGAATGGATTGTTCAAGTGTGAGACTTGTACTAATTGTCACTAGTGGTGCATATAATTGTGATGCCTGTTCTAGTAACTTTTGTTCCGTACTGGTGATTTCGTTTAGCTGAATGCCACCGACTTGTATTTCTTTTGCATATATATCGTCGATGCCTTTTTCCATTAAACCTTCACCAATTGCTTTACCACTTTCTTTCGTTACACCAATGCCAACAAACAGATAACTTCTATCTGTAGTAACGACTGAAGAGGGAATTTCTTTTTGATCAAGAACTTTCTTGCCTTCATTTGCTGCTTCAACAGAAGAATAGGCACTTTCTTGGACAACAAAAGTAGAAACAACCGGTAATGTATAACTTACTACATTCGCCTGTTCGCTTTGTTGTTCCGTAGGGGGAACCGTCGTAACTACTTCTTGTCCTCCAAGCGTCTGGTCACTTATGACAAGTCTTAAGAGGATAAATCCAAAGCTCATTCCAATGATTACGGCAAAAAAGAGGGCAAAGAAAATAGAAGGAGATATTTTATTTTTATTTTTCTTAAGGGCCTTGATCACGCTCTTTCCCTTATTGGGTTTACTAGTATAGCTAGCAATCTTGTACTCCTCTAGTTCTGGTTCCTCGCTAGTTTCTGGGAGAATCCAGTCAAAGTCTTCTTCATTCTTTTCAGCAGAAGCCGCTGCCACTTCCTCATAATTCGGTTCCTTTATATGTCCCTTTTCTACTGGTCGTTTATTGAATTCTAGTTTTCGACCATCATCTTCGACAAAAGTTTTACTAGAAGTCATTTTTTCTGATTTTAGGTTTTGCTTATTCTCTTGATACATTCTTGATTTACCATCAATTTTAATCGTGATAGTATTTTTTTTCTGGTTTTCCACTACATTTGCCTCCTTCGAAGATGAGTGCTTGTTTCATCCTATCATAGAGTACAAAAAAAATAACAAGACTTTTGTCGTCTTGTCATGGAATGATTTCGCCAAATTTCTTGGTTATTTTTGTAATTTCTATTTTATTTTACGTATTGAGCTACTCTATTTCTTCCAGCACGCTTCGCACCTACATATAATGCACGGTCCGCGTGTCGTATTAATGATTGGGGATCTTCCGCATCGTCCGGGGATGTGGCTACTCCAATTGATGCTGTAATGTTTACTAGTAGCTTTTTATTTTTCTCCGAAATATGTTGTTCAAGGGTAAATGGCCAATTAGCTATCGTTAATCGTACAAGCTCAGCCAGTTTGAGAGCCTCTTGCTTATCTACATCAGGTAAAAGTATCGTAAATTCCTCTCCACCATATCTCGCAACCGTTCCCTTTTTTCCGACTAAATTCTCTAATCGACCAGCTAATTCTCTTAAAATTTCATTCCCACTTTGGTGCCCATATGTGTCATTTACTGACTTAAAATGATCGATATCTAACAAAATAAGAGAAACTTTCTTTCTTTCATTAGCCATCAACTTCGCGTACTCTACTTGCAGCTCATTATCTAAGTATCTATAGTTGTACAGATTAGTAAGTGCACACCGCTCACTAATTTCTTTTGTTTTCTCATAATGTCTCGCATTTTCCACCGCTACAGCTAAATAAGAGCATAAAATTTCAAGAATCATTAGCTGTGATTTTTCGTACGCCCTTTTTTCAGAAGAAGCTAGCAATAAGATTCCAACCACCTCGTTGCTTTTAACAATAGGAACGCAAAGTACACTCTCCATATTCAGAGAAACCGGTTCCTTTGTTATAGGTTTCCACTCTTTGCTGCTCGAGAAAATAAGAGCATTCTTATCTGCCCAAACCTTCCCACCAATTCCTTCTCCTTTTTTTAAAGGTTTCATGGTATTGAAGGATCGAAACTCTTCAAGGTTTCTCTCCATCCGAATGATGTGCAATTGACCATTCTCTTTATCAAACACAAATGCTTCATCTACTGGAAGCAGGGTTTTTAATTTTTGTAAAAAGAGTCCTAATACTCCGTCCACATCAAGTCTTTCAGCAAGCTCATGTCCAATTTCTGCCGCTTTTTGGAGATAACTATTCACCTTTTCTGTGGAGTAGTAGAGGTTTAATATGATCGATAAACTAGCAAACGGGACTCCAACAAATAAGAGAGCCACAACGCCCACCTCGATATATAACGTGTATAGAACTAGCCCTATAGGCAAAGTAAGGGTAGATGTAATAGTCTCCCAGATAAAATCCTTACCAAAGTACTGCTGTTTTTGCTTAAACAAAGCATATCTTATACCCGATAGAATCAACTGATTGAGAGCGTAATTTACGATTGCATAAGTAATCGCAATCAGTAGCAGCTTCGGATTCTCTACCAAAGCAATGCCATGAACGCCACCTAAAGCATAATAAATCACTCCACTAAATAACGAGCAAATAAAAAACATAAGTGAATTAAGAGGAAAACGATATAATTGCTGTTTCGTGACACGAAGTTTAATTAAAAGGACAATGATACCAAATTGCACAAGAATCATTTCATAAAATAATCCAAATGTTAGAAAAACTGCCAATGATACCCACTGAATAAGAAAAATAGGAGTATTATTTACAACCATTGGGACAGATGCAACGAAAGAGATTAGCAAAAGAAAAGCTAATAGATCAAAATCTACCCCACTAATTAATGGTGGGAAAAAGGAATATGTTAAATAGAGCCCAATTGGTACAATTGATAGCCAAGATATCCAAATAATTTTCTTTGCTTTTGGATCCAATTCCTTCCTCCTCCTTTATTAATGGGTGAAAAGACTTACATTTACGTTAAGTTTATCAAAGATTCAGATATTTGTCATAGTTTATTTTACATCGATTCTAGTAGTTTTAGTAATTTGGGTTTAACCTCTGCTAAGAAATATAGCGACCCCGTAATAATAAGCACTTGATTGTCCCTTAGATGGAGTAAGTTCTCTTCAATACTTAGCTCCCAATCCATGTTTTCTTTTTTATTTTCAGACAAACTAATCGAATAGAGTTCCTTGCTGGTTGCTGCACGTGGAAAATCAAAGGATACGAAGGTAATTTGAGAAGCGATTCCATCTAACTCTTGAATCATTCCATCTAGCTTTTTATCTCTTAACGCCGCAAAAACGATATGGATTTCCTTATCACTGTAGCGTTTCTTCGCTTCACGGACCAATGTGTGAATTCCCTCTTCGTTATGAGCTCCATCAATAATAATCGTCGGGTCATTACTTACTACTTCAAATCTCCCTGGCCAATAGGCTTTTTTTATGCCCTTTATAATAGATGTGAAATCAATGACAAATTGCTTCGTATCATTCAATAGCTGAGCAGCCATAATCGCTAAAGAAGCATTTTCGATTTGATGTTTACCTATCATCGTCGTTTGAATTGAAGGCCAGTTTTTATCAGCCATCTTCCAATCAAACTCTTCACCATTTGCTAATGACTGATGGTTGTGAACATGAAAGTCTTCCCCTAATACAAAACAATTTGCATTCTCTTTCAATGCTTTCTTTTTTATAACTTGTAAGGCCTCTGTTTGGTGTACAGCTGTAATAATAGGTACATGCGGCTTAATAATTCCAGCTTTTTCAAATGCAATTTTCTCATGGGTCTCACCTAAGATGGCAGTATGGTCAAGACCAATGCTAGTAATTATCGACAGAACCGGATTTATAATATTTGTTGAGTCAAACCGTCCACCTAGCCCGACCTCATATAGTACCAGATCAACCGAGCACAACTCACCAAAATAATAGAGTGACATAGCTGTAATGACCTCAAATTCCGTTGGTGCCCCTAGTTCCGTTTGCTCAAGTTCATCACTTAAAGGTTTTATTATATTGACTAAACGAACAATATCATCGTTAGAAATAGGCTTTCCATTTACACTAATTCGTTCGTTAAATTGCTCAAAATATGGGGAAGTAAAGGTGCCAATCGTATAGCCCTGTTCTTCTAAAATGGATCTCAAAAATGTAACAGTCGAACCTTTTCCGTTCGTCCCCCCAATATGTACGGAGTGAAAATGTTTTTCTGGATGACCAAGCCTGTCCATCATCCATTCCATTCTTGTAAGCCCCGGCTTGATTCCGAGCCTTAATCTAGCATGAATCCATGCCACTGCTTCTTCATAGGTCAAAAACATGATGGTTCACCTTTCATAATTTAGTGGGACGAATCTATTTTAGATTCGTCCCACTAAATATTATAGTCCTTTTAATTCATTTAAACGTGTTTCTACTAGTGCTCGTTTTTCCATGTAGTCTTTCTCTTTTGCACGCTCTTCATTAATTACTTTTTCAGGAGCCTTCTTTACAAAACCTTCATTGCTGAGTTTCTTTTGAACACGTTCTACCTCTTGGGTAAGCTTAGCGTATTCCTTTCCTAGTCGAGCAATTTCTTCCTCTATATTTATTAGTCCAGCTAGTGGAAGAATAATTTCTGCTCCTGTTACAACAGCTGTCATCGCCTTCTCTGGCTCATCAACTACCGTCCCAATGACTAATTCTTCAGGATTACAGAAACGCTCAATATATGCACGGTTCTTTTCCAACACAGCAGAGATCATGTCGTCTTTACCTTTTACAATCATGTTGATTTTTTTGCTTAGCGGAGTATTTACTTCCGCACGGATATTTCGAACAGAACGAATAATCTCAACCAAGAGCTTCATATCAGAAGCAGCTTGATGATCATTTAATTCCTCACTTACTACTGGCCATGATGCAACCGTAATTGACTCTCCTTTATGAGGAAGGTTCTGCCAGATTTCTTCTGTGATAAAAGGCATGAAGGGGTGTAGAAGCCTCATCGTTTGATCAAGTACATAAGCTAATATAGATCTTGTTGTTAATTTTGCCGCTTCATCCTCACCATAAAGTGGAAGCTTCGCCATTTCGATATACCAATCACAGAAGTCATCCCAAATGAAGTTGTATAGAACACGACCTACCTCACCAAATTCATATCGATCTGATAGTCTTGTTACGGTTTCAATGGTTTCATTCAGTCTTGTTAAAATCCATTTATCCGCTACAGACTTTTCACCACTTAAGTCTATTTGTTCATATGTTAAACCGTCCATATTCATTAAAGCAAAACGCGAGGCATTCCAGATTTTATTAGCAAAGTTCCAAGTTGCTTCTACCTTTTCCGTGCTATAACGTAAATCTTGCCCTGGAGAGCTACCGGTTGATAAGAAATAACGCAATGAGTCTGCTCCATACTTATCAATTACTTCCATCGGGTCCACACCATTTCCAAGTGACTTACTCATTTTCCGTCCTTCCGCATCTCGAACAAGTCCGTGAATAAGGACATCTTTAAATGGGCGTTCTCCTGTGAATTCCAAGCCTTGGAAGATCATTCTAGATACCCAGAAAAAGATAATATCGTAACCAGTTACAAGACATCCAGTTGGATAGTAACGCTTGTAATCACTTGATTCGATATCTGGCCAGCCCATCGTTGAAAACGGCCAAAGAGCAGAACTGAACCATGTATCTAATACGTCCTTATCCTGTTCCCAGTTTTCAATATCTGCAGGAGGCTCATGATCAACGAGCACCTCTCCTGTTTGTTTGTGATACCACGCTGGAATACGGTGGCCCCACCAAAGCTGGCGAGAAATACACCAGTCACGAATGTTTTCCATCCAGCGCAGGTACGTGTTCTCAAATCGGTCAGGAACAAAATTCACTTTATCTTCTTTCTTTTGTAAGGCAATTGCTTCATCTGCTAAAGGTTGCATTTTAACGAACCACTGTGTTGATAAATATGGCTCAACAACTGCACCACTTCTTTCGGAGTGCCCAACTGAGTGCATATGCTCTTCAATTTTAAATAATACGTCATCTGCTTGAAGATCTTTAACAATTTGCTTACGACACTCGAAACGGTCTAACCCTTGGTATTTACCAGCATTCGCATTCATCGTACCGTCTTCGTTCATCACAAGTACACGTTCAAGATGATGTCTATTTCCAATTTCAAAGTCATTCGGGTCATGTGCCGGAGTTATTTTCACTGCCCCTGAACCAAATTCCATATCTACATAGTCATCACCAACGATCGGGATTTCACGACCAACAATTGGCAAAATAACTGTTTTACCAATCAAGTCCTTATATCTATCATCCTCAGGATGAACAGCAACTGCCGTGTCTCCTAGCATGGTTTCTGGTCTTGTGGTTGCCACTTCAATGAATCCTGTGCCGTCACTTAAAGGATATTTCATATGGTAGAAAGCACCTTGAACATCCTTATAAATAACTTCAATATCAGAAAGCGCTGTTTTTGTTGCTGGATCCCAATTGATTATATACTCTCCTCTGTAGATAAGACCCTTTTTATATAAAGAAACGAAAACCTCTCTTACTGCTTTCGACAAGCCTTCATCCAGCGTGAAACGCTCTCTGCTGTAGTCAAGACCTAGACCTAACTTTGACCACTGCTCACGAATATGACTCGCATACTCTTCTTTCCACTTCCAAGTTTCTTCTACAAATGCCTCACGACCTAGATCATATCGACTTTTTCCTTCGGCACGGAGCTTTTCTTCTACCTTTGCTTGTGTTGCAATACCAGCGTGGTCCATTCCTGGCAACCACAATACATCATACCCTTGCATACGTTTCATTCTCGTAAGAATATCCTGCAAGGTGGTATCCCAAGCATGCCCTAAGTGTAGCTTTCCTGTTACATTTGGTGGTGGAATAACGATTGTATATGGCTCTTTCTCTTGGTCATTAAGTGCTTGAAAGTATTTTCCCTTTAGCCACCAATCGTATCGACCACGTTCAATCGTATTTGGGTCATATTTGGTTGGCATTGTTAATTCATTTGTTTCCATTTTGTTCCCTCCTAAGCTAAATACAAAAAAACTCCAATCGTCTAAAAAGGACGAATGGAGTTTGCTTCGCGGTACCACCTTTTTTCCAATCAATAAACAACCATGATTGGCTCTTAAAATAGATAACGGACTTCCCGTCTTTCACTACAAAGCATAGCTGTTCGTAAAAGATGCTCCAGGGCGACCTTCAATTGGAACGCTTAGAAAACCTTTCAGACGCGAGTTTCCCTCTCTTAAAGCGAGTAACCAACCTACTCTTCCCTTTCAAAGCAGATTTCAGTATTCAATTATGTAAGTTTAAAGATGTGAATCTTCATTTTATACTCCATATACTACATAAAAAAGTATGTTAACGTCAATAAGGATACCCATATTTTTTTATAACCATACATAGAGTAATGGAAGAAGCATTTTTTTACTATCGTCTATGGTTTTACTTTATGAACATAGGAGGGATTGGTGTGAAAAAAAGGTATAATCCTTATACATTACCACCATGGTTAAGGACTGTGAGAGGCGTATGCAGACAATTCATTCTCCCTTTTTGCATCTTTCAAGGAATTCGAACCATTTTTCTTCCAACAACATTTGATGTATTGTTTCTAGCCATACTCATTGCCCTAGCTATTGCATTTCACTTTGAATTTATTTAGGGAGCCCATTAACTTTGGGCTCCCTCGTTATTTTGAGCTGCTGCCGCTGCTGCTG
Organism: Robertmurraya sp. GLU-23; assembly: GCF_052983275.1. Taxonomy (NCBI): domain Bacteria; kingdom Bacillati; phylum Bacillota; class Bacilli; order Caryophanales; family Bacillaceae; genus Robertmurraya; species Robertmurraya sp. GLU-23. The sequence continues at coordinate 149,125 of NZ_JBRKCV010000001.1, read as the reverse complement.
CAGCTTGTTTTTTTTGTCTTTCAATTTCCTCAATACGCATGACAACGTACTCAGAATTTTTTAATAACCAAAATTGTTTCTGTAGCCTTTGAACGAACTTTCTTTCATTATGTTCTTTTGATTTATAATACTCTTCTACCACCCTTAACACGGGGCCAGGGTGAGCAAAATACCCTAATAATAAAAGCATTTCGTCATCTTTTAATGGAAAGTACTTTAAATACACATATAACCAGTCTATGCAGTCATCGCAACGCTTTGGAAAGGTATTTAACAGTCTTGATAAAAAAGGTAAAATATCATGAATAGCAGCTCCTTCTCTGCTGCCTTCAAGATTAATAAAGTATCCATAACCTCTATCGTCATAGAGAAAATGCTCAGAAGAGATCTTACCATGAACCACTACCGCCCTAGCCTTCGTTTCTTCCTTTGTTAGCTCGAACCATTCTTTTAGCTTGTTTTTGGAATATGTTAGTGCTTGACGAATGTCATTGTAATACAAGCAAAACAAAAGTTCGGTAGGGGACATATATTGTTTTCCTTCACACGCTTCAATATAGCCTTCAATAAATTCCGTCTCTTTATCCCAAAGTGATGATAGAGACGTATAATGTTCCTCTTTTTCTTTGGGATCAATGGTCACTTCATGAAGGGACAATGTATGAAGCCTTGCTAGCTCCCGAAAGAGCTGTTGATTTCTTTCATTCCTGTTTTCTTTTTCCTCATTGGGTAACCATGGCATAAGGTAATATAACGCTTGATTATGCAAAACCGCATAGCGTCCATCAACTGTTGGATAAACAGGGACAATACGATTGTATCCTTTCTGATAGAGATATTGGATATGCCTAATAAAATCGGTTCCGTGTTTAGGAGCTATCTTTTTTAGAGCAAATACTCCTTTATCACTATAAACACGATATATTTTCCCAAATCTCTCAATAAAGTGTGGCTTTACGCCGTAATTTTTTAACACCGGCTCCATTTGCTGCAAATAATTAACATTCGACAAGGAGGCTCAACCCTTCCATTAAAAACAACAAGGGCAGGAGTTTTCACCTGCCCAATGGTTGTTCTTCTATTTATGGGCAATAGGAATAGGTATATAAAGTACTTGCCCTTCGTATATATCTTGATTTAACTCAAGATGGTTTACCTTAAGTAATTGTTGTACAGGTACTTCGTAACGTCCCGCTAATTGTTCGACCGTTTCTCCGCTTTGAACAATGGCAACACGAAGTTTTGTTAGGTCTTCCGTCTCCTCTTTTCGAGCAAAAAACTCGGTTAAAGACATCCCCTTTTTTGAAGATTTCTTTTTCTTAATCTTAGGTTGAGGAGGTGAAGAAGAAGATTCTTCTTCCGTTTCTGGCTGGCTTTCTGCTTGTGGTTGAAGTTCGGCTTCTGGTAGAGGCTGAAGCTCAACCTCTGGTGCCTCCTCAACAATTTCTTCTGCAAGCTCTTGAGGTCCTTCACTTCGAGCTGCTGAAAAAGTAATTTCAGGCTCCTTTGCTTCGTTCACAGGAAGTTGTGGTGCTTCAAAAAGATCAACCGCTTTATTTATTGAAACCACTTTTTCCTCTGTGTCATCTGCTGATTTTCTCGCTTCCACAGCGAACGGTTCATACTCATGTTCCAAAATCGTTGGTTCCTCTTGTTGTTCTGTACGAAGCTCATTAGATAATTCAACATTTTCATCTATCTCATCAACGGTTGCTTCTCGGTAAGCAACCTCAAGTTGAACTTCCTCCACTTCTGCATCTTCATGTACTGGTTTGTGTTGCTGATCACCATAAAGACCCGTAATCGTTAAATCGGCAGTTAGCTTCATACAGCTTCTTTCTTGGAAAAGATAATCAAAGCTTTCCACTTCAACATGGATGTCATCAATGCTTTGAATACGGTTATTAGGAATGGTTATATCTACCGGAAAACGGTGTGAAAACTCATAAAGTCCCTCTTCCCTCTCCTCCACATGATGAACGAACTTCGGAGCAGTAAACAAATCCTCCTCCTCATTAGTGCCATCATTGTAACGCTGATATTCCCCTGTTAATTCTAATGCACCTTGAATGGTGACATATTGTTCGTTTTCATGAATCGTAATATTTGGGTCAAGTGAAATAGAAACTAACTCCTCTACTTCCTGTCCCTTTTGAAACCACACCGATTCTTCTAATGAAAATCGCAAGCACGACTCGTTACCCTGAGACAAAGCGACTCCTCCCTTCATATCCTATACGTTTAATCACTATGTCATTATCACTCTATGAACTAGTGAATATTTTTATGAATAAAAGTAATCGCTAAGTGTGTGTTTACAAAAAAAAGAGACCCAAAAGAGTCTCTATCCTTATATTTATCTTAGCTTAGAAAAGGCAATTTCAATGGCTTTGATTGTTTTTTCAATATCTTCGTTACTATGAGCTGTTGAAAGGAACATTCCTTCAAATTGAGAAGGTGGTAAGAATACTCCCTGGTTTGCCATTTCTTGATAATAAGTAGCGAAATAATCAAGATTTGATGTTTTGGCTTGCGCGTAGTTTGTAACAGCTTCGTTTGTAAAGAAAAATCCAACCATCGAACCCACACGGTTGATGGTGTGAGGAATATCGTGTTTTTCTGCAGCTGCTCTTATTCCCTCTTCAAGTAATGCTGCTTTACGCGCAAACTCCTCATAATGATCTGGTGTTAGCTGACTTAGTGTTTCTAATCCTGCTGTCATAGCAAGAGGATTACCAGAAAGGGTTCCAGCCTGGTATATTGGCCCACTTGGTGCGATTTGCTCCATAATTTCTGCTCTTCCTCCGTAGGCTCCAACAGGAAGCCCACCACCAATAACTTTTCCAAGACAAGTTAAATCTGGAGTAATCCCAAAATATCCTTGTGCACAGTTATATCCAACTCTAAACCCGGTCATTACTTCATCAAATATTAAAAGTGCCCCATATTGAGTAGTAATATCTCTAAGGCCCTCTAAAAATCCTGGTTGAGGTAGAACAACTCCCATATTTCCTGCAACAGGCTCTACTATGATTCCAGCAATATCATCGCCGAATTGCTCAAATGCATAGCGAACACTTTCCAAATCATTATATGGAACCGTAATCGTATTTTTTGCGACCCCTTCTGGAACACCTGGGCTATCAGGAAGACCTAATGTCGCCACCCCAGATCCTGCTTTTATTAACAGAGAATCACCGTGACCATGGTAACAACCTTCAAATTTTAAGATTTTATTTCTCCCTGTATATCCACGAGCTAGTCGCAGAGCACTCATAGTAGCTTCCGTTCCTGAAGAAACCATACGAACGATTTCAATAGACGGAACTCTTTCTTTTACTAATTTAGCTAGTTTCGTTTCAATCAAACTAGGAGCACCAAAGCTTGTACCAAGTTCTGCCACCTTTTTAATCGCTTCAACCACACGATCATTTGCATGCCCCAAGATTAAAGGTCCCCAAGACAAAACATAGTCAATATATTCGTTTCCATCTATATCATAAATTTTCGAGCCTTTTCCTCTCTCCATAAAAATCGGATCCATTTTAACCGATTTAAACGCGCGAACAGGACTGTTTACACCACCAGGCATAAGTGTTTTTGCTTCAGCAAAAGCTTCAATAGATTTAGAATAAGAGCGCATAGGTATCCCTCGTTTCATCAAATATTAGTTTTCTTTTAACCATCTTGCTGCATCTTTGGCATGATAAGTGATAATAAGGTCCGCACCTGCTCTTTTCATACCTGTTAGCATTTCCATTACAATATTCTTTTCATCAATCCACCCGTTCTGAGCAGCCGCTTTAACCATTGAATATTCTCCACTCACATTATAGACAACGACAGGCAAGTGAAAATTATTCTTTATATCACGTACAATATCCAGGTATGGCATTCCAGGCTTCACAATAAGGAAGTCTGCTCCTTCCTGTACATCTGAATTCGCTTCTCTTAAGCCTTCCATTCGATTAGCTGGATCCATTTGATATGTTTTACGATCTCCAAATTGAGGTGTGCTTTCAGCCGCTTCACGAAATGGTCCATAAAAAGAAGAAGCATATTTAACAGCGTAAGACATAATTGGGATATCCTCAAAGCCGGCCTCATCTAAGCCTGCTCTTATAGCCGCAACAAATCCGTCCATCATATTTGAAGGAGCTATAATATCCGCTCCAGCTTTTGCTTGGCTAACTGCTGTATCTGCTAATAATTTCAATGATGGATCATTTAATACTTTCCCACCTTCAATTACTCCACAGTGACCATGACTAGTGTATTCACACAAGCATGTATCAGCAATAACAACCATTTCAGGATACTGTTCTTTTATGACTCGAGTCGCTTCCTGTACAATTCCATGATCATGGAAAGCACCCGTACCGCACTCATCTTTTTCATTTGGGATTCCAAATAAAAGGACAGACGTAATCCCAAGTGCTGCTACTTCATCCATTTCAGTTTTTAATTGATCCAATGATAGCTGAAAAACTCCTGGCATAGATTGAATGGCATTCTTTATATTTTCACCTTCTACTACAAAAATTGGATATACCAAATCTTCAAGGTGCAAGTGGTTTTCGCGAACCATTGTGCGCAAAGTTGCTGAAGATCGTAAACGACGGTGACGTGAAAATGAATGATTCATTTGTTCTCCCTCTTTCTTATTATTTTCATCATACTTTGTAGCATATGATCAATTGTATATGTATCTGGCATGGCGTCCACACGTAATCCTAACGCATTAGCCCGTTGAAAAGTAATAGGCCCAATACACATGAAAAGACAATGATCAATAGTCGACAATATATTCATCTCTTTCACAACAGCCATAAAATGATCAACTGTCGAAGGACTAGTAAAACTTATGATATCTATCTTCTTTTCTGTTAACGCCTTCACTAAAGCATCCCGACTGCTGTCAGGAAAAAACGTTTCATAAATGACTAGTTCATCCACATGGGCTCCCTTTTTTTCAAGGGTAGTAGATATAAGTTCTCTAGCTAAGTTTCCTTTAGGAATTAGAACATTAGTCCTTGCGTTTATACGCGGTGAGAATTCTTCAACAAAAGCTTCAGCTACATATTCTTTTGGCTTAAAGGCAACAGTTACTCCTTTTCTAACTAAGGCTTCCTCCGTTTTTTCACCAATAGCGGCAATCTGTATATGCTCGAGGACGGTCGGGTTGATGTCAAAAGAAAAGAATGTTTCTACAGTCACATTACTAGTAAAAATGATCCAATCATATTTATGTAGTTTCTTACGCAGGAAGATAGCCAGATTGTCTGAAGCAACTGGTCGAAAGGAAATAAGAGGGATTTCCACTGGAATCCCCCCATATTTCTTGACTAAATCTGAAAATGGTTTTGCATGCTTTTTTCCTCGCGGAACAAGAACCTTCATTCCATTGAGAGAGTAGTCACCACTCATTCACTATCAAGCTCCACTTTCACCGCGTCAATTAAGGCTTTTCCTCCGTTAGCAATTAATGCATCTGCCACTAGCTCCCCTAACTTTTCAGGATCTTGTCCACTAGCTGATTCCTTTAAGATAGTTTTTCCATCTGGAGTTGCAACAAGCCCTGTAAGAGAGATATCACCGTTTTCTTCAACTTTTGCATACCCCGCAATTGGGACCTGACATCCACCTTCCATCTTTTGAAGAAACGCTCTCTCGGCTGTTACCGCTTGTTTGGTTTTCATACAAGTAAAACGAGATAATAAGCTAAGTAGTTGCTCATCGCTTTCACGGCATTCTATCGATAGTGCACCTTGACCAACTGCTGGGATACATACTTCATCATCAATAAACTCTGAAACTACCTCATTTGCCCATCCCATTCTGGCAAGGCCTGCAGCAGCTAAGATGATTGCGTCATATTCTCCCGTTTCTAATTTTGCTAATCGTGTATCAATATTTCCTCGTATCCACTTTATTTCAAGATCTGGTCTGATCGCAAGAAGCTGTGCACTGCGACGAAGACTGCTTGTGCCTACAACAGAACCAGGCTTTAATTCTTTAATAGGCGTGTGGTTTTTAGAGATAAGTGCATCTCGATGATCCTCACGAAATGGAATACAACCAATAATTAGACCTTCCGGCAAGACAGCTGGCATGTCTTTCATACTATGTACCGCCATATCTATTTCTTCATCAAGCATTGCCTGCTCAATTTCCTTAACAAATAACCCTTTTCCACCAACTTTAGATAGTGTTACATCAAGGATTTTATCACCCTTCGTAACAATTTCTTTTACTTCAAATTCAAAGGATGGGTCTAATTTCTTCAACTGATCAATCACCCAGTTTGTTTGTGTAAGTGCAAGCTTACTTCGTCTGGAGCCAACTATAATTTTCCGCATGTAAACCTCCTATGTATGTATCCTTATGTGTACCAAAAGTGGAAGGATGATAAGTTGCCGATTAAAAAGAAATTGATCAAAACAATTAAGAATGAAGCAATATTCCAAAGAGCCAATGACCTTCCGTACAGCTCCTTACTAACACGTAAGTATAAATAAATGCTATAGGCAATCAGTACACCGAAAGAGCCAATCACCTTTGCATCTAACCAAAACATTTCAGGAATTTTCAAGTATGCCCATTGAATTCCTAAAATGACTGCTAGCATTAGCATAGGCACACCAATGACATTTAAAACATATGACATATGCTCAAGCTTGGATAAATCAGTAATTCTTAGCAGCCTAGCTCCCCACTTCTTTTTCTTTAGTAAATTGTATTGAATCAAATAAAGAAAAGAGAAAACAAAAGAAAGAGAAAAAGCGCCATAAGAAAGAATCGCAAGTGTTATATGAATCAACAAAAGCTCTGAGATGAGCTGCTCGGCCATCACATGAGATTCAAATTGTACTGGTGCAAACGTATGAATAGCTAGAATGATAAACCCTAAAACATTTGTAAAAAACACAATGAAATCAACACGAAGTAACCGATTGATTCCTAATGATAAAGTAATTAACACCCAAGCATAAAAATAGAGCCCTTCAAATATGGTAAGTACCGGGAAACGGCCGGTTTTTAGCATATACAAAAATAAAAACATCGTTTGAAGTAACCACACAAATGCAAGTAACCAGAAGGCAACACGATTTGCCTTCCGGTTATGGTGTAAGAAATCAATAAAATATAAGAGCACACTCAAAGCATACAGGACAACGGTTAGCTCATGCAGCCTTGTCATATAGTAGTCAAACATTCGCTTCTCCTCTTTTATGATTGAAAGGAAGGCTGTGGGTTTGTTAGAACCACTCGATTTGGCTCCGCTTCTCTCGGAACTTGTTGCTCTTTTACAAGTTCATCAATGTTAAAGATCTTCACGAACAAATCTAACGCTTGTTCTGAATCTTTTCGAGCCGCTAATTCCTTCGCTTGAAGGATTGGGTCCTTAAGCATTTGATTAATAATACTTTTCGTATGTTTATTTAATACTTTAAATTCACGTTCAGACAGATGAGGAAGCTTTCGTTCTAAGCTTTCCATTGTCCCGGATTGAATCGTAAGTGCTTTTTCACGTAAAGCAGAAATAATAGGGACAACCCCTAGTAAATTTAGCCATTGTTTAAAGTCAACGATTTCTGCTTCAATCATCATCATAATTTGTGCAGCAGCACGTTTTCGTTCTTGAAGGTTCGCTTCAACGATTCCTTCCAAATCATCTATATCATATAAGAAAACAGTCTCAAGCTCAGCTAATGCTGGGTCCAAGTCACGTGGTACCGCAATATCAACCATGAATAAAGGCTTTCCTTTACGCAGCTTTTCTACTTGAGTCATCATATCTTTTGTAATAACAAATTCTTTTGCACCTGTTGAACTTATTAAAATATCTGCATCAATTAAAGAACACTGAAGCTCTTCTAGTGTTTTAGCTTCACCTTCGAAACGTTCAGCTAAATTCTGAGCCTTTTCATACGTACGATTAATAACAGTTACCTTGCTTGCTCCATTTGCATGTAGATGCTGTATGGCAAGTTCCCCCATCTTACCTGCACCAAGAATTAACACATGCTTTTTATTTAAGGAACCAAAGATTTTCTTGGCTAGTTCAACCGCTGCATAACTTACTGATACCGCATTTGCACCAATATCTGTCTCTGAATGTGCTTTTTTAGCTAAGGTTACTGCTTGCTTGAATAACTGGTTAAATACTGTACCAACTGCTGCATTTTCTTGAGCTAATAAAAAGCTTGTACGAACTTGACCAAGAATTTGTGTCTCGCCTAATACCATTGAGTTCAATCCGCATGTTACACTAAATAAGTGTTCCATTGCACCGTCATGTTCGTATATAAATAAATATGGTGAAAATTCGCTTTGCTCAATCGAAAACCATTCTGAAAGAAATTCTTTTATATAATATCTGCCAGTGTGTAGTTGATCAACAACCGCATAGATTTCTGTTCGGTTACAAGTAGAGACAATTACATTTTCTAACACACTCTTTTTTTCTTTAAGAGCGTTCATTGCTTCCCCAAGTTGTGCAGGGTTAAATGTCAAACGCTCACGAATTTCAACAGGGGCAGTTTTATAATTAAGACCGATCACTAATATATGCATTCCGAAATACACCCCCCAGAATATTTGCATGTTTGCTAGTAGTAATTATACCATGTTCCATTTTTGTAGATTAAAATGAAATATGACTATATTTGAATAAAATGTGAACAAAAATTAATCAACTGTGATGCAAATATGCTATTATAATTAATTGGTAAACCTTGCTTGCTCGTCATATTACGACAAGCCTCCATATGTACATTAACAAAAATTAGAATGATTATCAAGTAATCCTTACTGGAAGTGGTGCTAATGAAAAATCAACGAATCTTTCCTGGAATCATCCTTATCGGTTTTGGTGTTTATTTCTTTTTACAACAGGCAAACATCGCTCTTTTCCAACAGTTTTACACATGGCCAACATTGCTGGTAATCGTTGGAGTCTCCTTTCTCTCTCAAGGCTATGGGGCAAAGGATTACGAGGCTATCCTGCCCGGTGTTATCCTTACAGGCTTTGGTCTGCATTTCCATATCATTAACCATCTCCAATTATGGCCAAATCATATTGGAACGTTTATCCTCATTATTGCCCTTGGATTCTTACTACGTTACCAGAAGGTCCGATCGGGACTCTTCCAAGGGATATTATTTCTTGTACTTGCGTTATTACTTTTGTTTTACGATAAATTCACCGCATGGCTTGGTATTCTCGAAAACACCGTATCGATTGCTTGGAAGTCTTGGCCGGTAGTGTTGGTGATAATTGGCTTTTACTTACTCTTTATCCGAAAAAAATAACTATCATAAAAAACCGTCAGACATTTTGTTCTGACGGTTTTGCTCTACATATAGCTTTCAATGGTTGCCCACGCTTTATCTTTTCCTTCTCCTGTTTCAGAAGAAAATTGAATGATCGTATCATGTGGGTGTAATTCGAGCTTTTCTTTTGTGATTTTTAAATGCTGTGCTCTTTTTGTTTTAGAAATTTTATCAGCTTTTGTGGCAATTACAATGCATGGAATTTCGTAATGCTTTAAGAAATCATACATCATAATATCATCTGCCGTTGGAGGGTGACGTAAATCAACAATTAATAACACAGCTTTAAGCTGCTCTCTCATCGTTAAATACGTTTCAAGCATTTTCCCCCATGCTTCCCGTTCCTTTTTTGAAACCTTTGCATAGCCGTATCCTGGTACGTCTACAAAATGAAGGACTTCATTTACGATATAAAAGTTCAATGTTTGTGTTTTACCAGGCTTTGAAGAAATTCGTGCTAACCCTTTCCGGTTGAGCATTTTGTTAATAAATGATGATTTCCCTACATTAGAGCGACCAGCTAAGGCAAATTCAGGAATTGGTTCAACTGGGTACTGATCTGGCTTAACTGCACTAATGACGATTTCAGAGCTTGTTACTTTCATCTAGTAGCACCACCAGTCAAAGCATGCTCTAAAACTTGGTCAAGATGTGACACGAGAACAAACTGTAATTCTTCACGAACACTTTCAGGAATATCATCGATATCTCTTTCATTATCCTTTGGACAAATAATTTTAGTTAATCCCGCTCGATGAGCACTTAACGATTTCTCCTTTAAGCCCCCAATTGGTAGGACTCGACCACGTAATGTAATTTCACCTGTCATACCTACTTCTTTACGAATGGCACGCCCTGTGAGAGCGGAGACCAATGCCGTTGCCATTGTAATTCCTGCAGAAGGTCCATCCTTCGGAACCGCTCCTTCTGGGACATGGATATGGATATCATTTTTCTCATGAAAGTCTGGATCAATTCCAAGTTCCTCTGCTTTTGAACGAATATAACTAAATGCTGCTTGGGCAGACTCCTTCATCACATCGCCAAGCTTCCCTGTTAGTATGAGCTTCCCTTTTCCGGGAGACAATGATACTTCAATTTGAAGGGTATCTCCACCCACGGTTGTATAAGCAAGACCAGTTGCCACTCCTACTTGATCTTCAAGTTCTGCTTGACCATAGCGGAAGGTTGGCTTTCCTAAAAATTCATCTACATTTTTTTCAGAAACGATGACTTTTTTCTTTTCACCAGAAACGATAATCTTAGCTGTTTTTCTGCAAATGGTCGCTAACTGGCGTTCTAGACTTCTTACACCAGCTTCTCTAGTGTAGTAACGGACGATTTTTTGAATGCCATCTTCTCGAATTTGTAACTGAGTTTTCGTTAGACCATGCTCCTTTGTTTGTTTTGGTAGCAAGTGATCCTTTGCAATATGAATCTTCTCAAGCTCTGTATACCCAGCAATCGTAATAATTTCCATCCGATCTCTAAGCGGACCAGGAATGGTTGCTAAATTATTTGCAGTGGCAATAAACATTACTTTGGATAAGTCATATGTTTCCTCAATATAGTGATCACTAAAGTTGTGATTCTGTTCAGGATCAAGCACCTCAAGCATAGCTGCTGATGGATCACCACGGAAATCACTTGACATCTTATCGATTTCATCGAGTAGGAAGACAGGGTTAATCGTTCCTGCTTTTTTCATCCCTTGAATAATTCTACCAGGCATTGCCCCTACATACGTACGTCTGTGACCTCTAATTTCAGACTCATCTCTTACTCCACCAAGAGAAATTCTCACAAAATTTCTATTCAATGACGTCGCAATCGAACGGGCTAAGCTTGTTTTTCCAACACCCGGTGGACCAGCCAAACAAAGAATAGGCCCTTTCAATGAGTTAGTCATTTGTTGAACAGCTAAGTACTCAAGAACCCTTTCCTTCACTTTCTCGAGACCGTAGTGGTCATTATTTAATACTTTTTCCGCCTTATGAATATCTAGGTCATCTTCCGTTGCCTTCGACCAAGGAATTGCTAAAAGCCATTCGATATAGTTACGAATAACGGCACTTTCTGCAGAGCTCGAAGGAACCTTTTCATATCTTTCTAGCTCCTTCAGGGCTGTTGTTTTTACATGCTCTGGCATCCCAGCTTGTTCGATTTTTTCAGTAAGATCGCTTACTTCTCCTGTTTTACCTTCTTTATCACCTAGCTCTTTTTGAATGGCCTTCATCTGTTCGCGCAAGTAATATTCCTTTTGAGTGCGCTCCATTGATTTTTTTACTCTTTGGCCAATTTTTTTCTCTAAGTTTAATACTTCTTTTTCATTATGAATGATGTCTACGATCTTCTGTATTCTTTCCTTCACATCGATTGTTTCTAGAATCTCCTGCTTTTCCTTTAGTTTTAAAGGAAGATGTGAAGAAATGATGTCAGCCATTCTACCCGGTTCCTCTATATCCGTTACAGTCGAGAAGGTTTCTGCTGAGATTTTCTTAGACATCTTTATGTACTGCTCAAAATAATCAAGCATTGTTCGCATTAATGCTTGTGATTCCGCATCTTTTTCAACTGGATCCTCGTATGTTTTTATTTCAACAGAGTAGTGATCGTCTTCATCAAAAAAAGAAGTAATCTCTGCTCGCTTTAAGCCTTCAACAAGTACTCGTATCGTACCGTTTGGAAGCTTGAGCATTTGCTTGACTTTCGTAAGTGTTCCCATCTTATACAAGTCATCTTCAAGAGGTTCGTCAATCGAAACCTCCTTCTGTGTTGTTAAAAAGATTAAACTGTCATCTACCATTGCCTTCTCGAGAGCTTGAACTGATTTTTCTCTTCCGACATCCAAGTGTAAAACCATAGTCGGATAAACAAGTAAACCTCGAAGTGGCAGGAGGGGGACAATGATTTCTGTCTTTTTCGCCATTACCTTGCACCTCCAAATGCTTTCTTTCCCTCTTTTAATAAAGGAATTCTTTGTACAATTCTATCGTATTTAACCTGTAGTGTCTAATTACAAGCAACAATCATAATGATCATGAAAGCGTTGGCTTCCAACAAAAAACTCCGGCTCCTCAAAACTGCAAACCGAAGTTCTATTGTTCATTCCACTAAATACTCTCTTTTTTCGAAATTTGCATGGATGCTGTGATTACTTCTTCATTTGCGTATTCCTTTAATAGAGCATGTTCGAACACCTCAGACAAATGGCTGACTGGGATGATCTCAATATCTTTAATCTCGTAAAGCATTGATTGGATATTCTCTTTGGGAATAATTACTTTACTAGCTCCAGCCTTTTTCGCAGCTTTTACCTTTGGATATACTCCGCCAATTGGCTTTACATTTCCATGAATACTAATTTCACCCGTCATAGCAACCGTATGGTCAATTGGGTGCTTGTATATAGCTGAGTAAATACCTGTTGCCATCGCAATCCCTGCAGACGGTCCATCAATCGGAACTCCACCTGGAAAGTTGACGTGTATATCAAATTCATCAGCGGGGACTCCCATTGAACGAAGTACAGTTATAACATTCTCAATTGAACCTTTTGCCATACTTTTTCTTCTTATTGATTTTCCTTGCCCACCTATGCTTTCTTCCTCAACTATGCCTGTTATGTTTATGGAACCTTTTTCTTTTGTAGGAATAACCGTTACTTCGATTTCAAGCAATGCTCCAGAGTTTGGTCCGTACACTGCTAGTCCATTTACAAGTCCAATGGTGGAAGAGGACATAATTTTTTGTTCCATTCTTGGTGTTAACTGACTGGATTGAATCACCCACTCAATGTCTTCATCCTTTATAAAATCTCTATCCTCAGTAATTGCAAGACCAGCAGATATTTGGATCATATTTACTGCCTCTCGACCATTTCTAGCATAAGATGCTAGAGTTGCAATTCCTTTTTCACCAATTTTCAACTTAACCTTTTCTGCAGCCTTTTCTGCAATGGAAGAGATTTCTTCCCTACTTAGCTCCCTGAAGAATACCTCCATACATCTAGAGCGAATCGCAGGAGGAATCTCACTTGGTGTTCTCGTTGTAGCACCAATTAAACGAAAATCTGCTGGTAATCCATTCTTAAATATATCATGAATATGCGTTGGTATTTGCGTATTCTCTTCACTATAATATGCACTCTCTAAAAATACTTTGCGATCCTCTAGTACTTTTAAAAGCTTATTCATTTGAATCGAATGAAGTTCTCCAATTTCATCAATGAATAATACACCACCATGCGCATTTGTTACTGCTCCTTGCTTTGGTTGCGGAATTCCAGCTTGTCCCATTGCTCCTGCACCCTGATAAATAGGGTCATGGACAGATCCGATAAGAGGATCAGCAATCCCTCTCTCATCAAACCTAGCTGTCGTTGCATCTAACTCAATAAACACAGAAGAAGATTGGAATGGAGATTTGGCATTTTTCTTTGCTTCCTCTAAAACGAGTCTAGCTGCCGCCGTTTTTCCTACTCCAGGTGGTCCATAAATGATCACATGTTGAGGATTTGGACCACATAGTGCAGCTTTTAACGATTTGATTCCGTCTTCTTGACCAACAATATCATCAAAAGTACTCGGTCTCACACGCTCTGAAAGTGGCTCGGTTAATGAAATGGATCTCATTTTTCTTAATTGGTCCATTTCTTTTTTTGATTCCCTATCAATGGACACCTTTTGTGTCCGTTGACTTCTTAATAAGTTCCAAAAATAGAGTCCGATAACGATGCCAAAAAACAACTGAATAAATAAGGCAATACCCGTCCAACTCATTGCATTCCCTCCTGCACTTTTCGTAGTAGTTATAAGCTAGTATCTCCTTCTGCAGAGGGGAATAAACAAAGATTGACGTATTTTACTTTTGAGAGCAAAAAAAGAACCGTAGTCATTAGCTACGGTTCTAATATATTTTATGCAGATGTTTTACGTTCTTCTTCAAGAATACTACCATCTTTAAGGATTAATCTTGGTACACCATTATCAACTACGGTTTCTTTCGTAATGACACACTTGGTAATATCTTCTCTTGAAGGAAGATCAAACATTACGTCAAGCATAATTCCTTCAATGATAGAACGAAGTCCACGAGCACCCGTTTTACGTTCAATAGCTTTTTTCGCGATTTCCTTAAGAGCATCCTCTTCGAAATCTAGCTCTACATCGTCTAGTTCAAGCATCTTTTGATATTGTTTCACAAGAGCATTTTTTGGCTTTGTTAAAATCTCAATTAATGCATCTTCATCTAATGGCGCTAGACTTGCGATAACTGGAAGACGACCAATAAATTCAGGAATTAATCCGAAGCGTAAAAGATCCTCTGGTAATACCTTAGAAAGAAGATCTTTATCTTCTACTTCTTTCTTCTTCACATCTGATCCAAACCCGATTACCTTTTGACCCAAACGTCTTTTAATAATTGGTTCGATACCATCAAATGCTCCACCACAAATAAATAAAATGTTAGTAGTATCAATTTGTATGAACTCTTGATGCGGATGCTTTCTGCCGCCTTGAGGTGGCACACTTGCCACTGTTCCTTCAAGGATTTTTAGTAGAGCTTGCTGAACTCCTTCACCAGAAACATCTCTAGTAATTGATGGATTTTCAGATTTACGAGCAATTTTATCGATTTCATCAATATAGATAATTCCTTTTTCAGCCTTTTCAACATCATAGTCAGCTGCTTGAATAAGTTTTAGCAGGATATTTTCAACATCTTCACCTACGTAGCCAGCTTCAGTAAGTGATGTTGCATCAGCAATAGCAAAAGGAACATTTAATATTCTTGCTAATGTCTGGGCAAGAAGCGTTTTCCCACTACCAGTAGGTCCGATCATAGCTATATTACTTTTCGAAAGCTCAACTTCATCTATTTTGCTGTTAGAATTGATACGCTTGTAATGATTGTAAACAGCGACCGATAAGTTTTTCTTTGCTTGATCCTGACCGATTACATACTCATCTAAAATATCGCGGATTTCCTTTGGCTTCGGAACATCCTTAAATTCTACTTCCTCTTCTGTTCCAAGTTCTTCTTCCACAATTTCAGTACATAACTCGATACACTCGTCACATATATACACACCTGGACCTGCAACTAGTTTTCGAACTTGGTCTTGTGTTTTACCACAGAAGGAACACTTTAATTGTCCTTTTTCATCATTAAATTTAAACAATTTCTTCACCCCTTGAAAAGCGTCTAAAACACATAAAATTGCTGCAGATATAATTGTTTTTATCTTTACTTACAGTATTCTTTATTCAATTGTTATCAATAGTTATGTATTGCATTGTATCACATTTACTAGGTGGACAGGAAATGATAACTCTTGAAAAAGAAAACATTTTCATATCTGCAAAAGTAAATAAATATGTACTAGTTAATCTTAACCATAAATTCTAAAGTTAAATCGGAAGTTTTTACTAAATCTTTAAAAACTTCATTTTCTGTATTTATTATGTATATGTCATGCTAATAAATTTTATAAGTATGTAAATTGTATAAAACAAGGCACGATTCAATCGCGCCTTGTTCATTTTTTATGATATGATTTAAACCGTTTTGCTGTTTTCTACTAAGAATTCAACAGCTTTTCTAACTTTAAGGTCACCCTTAATTCCATCTACATTTCCTAAAGCAGCTTTAATGTTATCAACAGTCATATTATACATTTCAGCCATTTTATTTAATTCTGCATCTACATCTTCTTCAGAAACTTCAAGATTTTCTGCTGCCGCGATTTTCTCAAGAGTTAGGCTTACACGTACACGCTTTTCGCCTTCTTCTTTCATTTGCTCACGAAGAGCATTTTCATCTTGGCCTGAGAACTGGAAGTATAATTCAAGGTTCATACCTTGCATTTGTAAACGTTGTTCGAACTCTTGCATCATGCGATCAACTTCTGTATCGATCATTACAGCAGGAATGTCAATTTCAGCATTTGCAGCTGCTTTATCAACAACTGTATCACGTACGTGGTGCTCTGCTTCATGCTTTTTAGAATCTACTAAACGATTCTTAATCTTTTCTTTTAACGCATCAAGTGTTTCAACTTCTTCATCCACATCTTTTGCGAACTCATCATCAAGCTCAGGAAGTTCTTTTCCTTTTACTTCATGGATTGTCACTTTAAATACTGCAGGCTTTCCAGCAAGCTCAGTAGCATGGTATTCTTCTGGGAAAGAAACTTCTACATCTTTTTCTTCTCCAGCAGCTAGACCTACCAATTGCTCTTCGAAACCAGGAATAAATTGGCCTGAACCTAACTCAAGTGAGTAGTTCTCAGCTTTTCCGCCTTCAAAAGCTTCACCATCAACGAAACCTTCAAAGTCCATTACTACTGTATCTCCATTTTCAGCTTTGCCTTCTTCTTTTACTACAAGCTCAGCTTGACGCTCTTGAAGAGTTTTCAACTCGTTAGCAACATCCTCGTCAGTAACTTCAGTTTCAACTTTTTCTACTTCAAGTCCTTTGTACTCACCAAGTTTTACTTCAGGCTTAACTGTAACAGTTGCCTTAAAGATAAAGCTTTTGCCTTTTTCGATTTGTTCTACATCGATTTCAGGACGATCAACTGGATCAATACCAGATTCTTCAACTGCGTTTGAATATGCTTCTGGAAGAAGAATATCAATTGCATCTTGATATAATGACTCCACACCAAAACGCTTTTCAAACATTGCACGAGGCATTTTCCCTTTACGGAAACCAGGTACATTTACTTTTGTTACTACTTTTTTGAATGCAGCGTCTAATCCTTCATTAACCTTTGCTGCATCTACTTCAACTGTAAGAACCCCTTGGTTCCCTTCTAGTTTTTCAAACTTCACAGACATACGAACTTTCCCTCCAAAATCTATTTACATTTTCATTCGTTACTAATTTAGATGAATATGTAAGCTTGTTTTTAATATACAGTTATTACAACCACTACATTATAACATAGGTTGCATTCGTTTCAACATCCTAGACTAAATAATAGGATAAGAAAATTCTTCAATTTCTTGTATATATCGTAATAAAGTTTCAATATCCTGTTCAGATGATTGATAAACATCACACATTTCCTCAATCGAATAGTCCTGTGCAAAAAACATTAAAACTAGCATATGATAAGCAGCAGCAAGTGCTCTCATATCACTCGTAGGGTATTGAAATGGGTACAATATAAAAAGATGACGGTCTATTAAACTAATGGCTTGTTCTAGTAACGTGGGATTCTCTTGTTCAAGTTGTTCCGCTAAAATCTTTGAGACCTCTATTTTTTGTTGATGCTCCCTCAAATCGTAAAGATCCTTAGGGATTACCTCCATTGAGGAGCTTAGCTTAGTTACCGTTACTTGCTCATGGTATTGATGTTCTTTAAGAACATGTAAGAGCATTGTTTTAATAAACGGTTGGCCTTCACTAGACAGTAGGTAGTTACGTATTTCCTCTAAAACCGGTTGAATATTTTGATGAGCAAGATTTGCGACTTGTAACAATAGTTCCTTCTCATCCTTAGGGTCGAATAAGTTTAACGATTGGGAAACTACTTGCCTTTGTTCCTTTTCATATTCAGGTTCTATCGACAGTTCTTCCTCTACTGCATCAACCATTCTTCTACTAAAATCCAGCAGTCTTCTAAAATGTTCGTATTTCTCAACTGGAACTTCATGTTCCTCCAATAGCACCTCTAAAGTATGTACGACACGATTGTATTCTTGTAGCTGAACAAGAACCATTATAAGCATATCAACCGTTTGAAAATACTCTCCAATTCCTATCCTAAGCATTTCTTCTGTATATTCTCTTGCTTTCTCATACGCACCGGACTCATAATAAGCCAGAACTAAAGCAAACCAAATATCACTGTTTTCCGGATCATGTTCTTTTGCTTCTTCAAAATAAGGTAATGCATCTCTAAATTGCTTTTTTTGAATAAAGTCTAACCCTTTTTCGAAAAGCCTCTTTTCTAAATTGGGGAAAAACACTACGTTTCCGTCCTTACGAGCCCGTTCCCTTTTTTTCATCTACCATTCCCCTTATTCTTAACCTGAGGTAAGTTTAGCAGAATCTTTTATAAAAACAAAATAATAAATGGCCACAGCTAGTGCTGTGGCCATTTATTTACTTTGTTAACAATGCTCGGTTCTTTTCGTAGGTATCAATTTGCTCGTCAAGTTGAAGGGTAATTTCAATCTCATCCCAGCCATTGATTAGCATCTTTTTCCAATAAGAAGAAACCTCGAAAGACTCTGAAAGACCTTCAGCATCACTTATTGTTTGGTTTTCTAAATCAATTTTTAATTTATAGTTCGGGTTTTTCCCTTTTTCTAATAACACCTTCACTTTTTCTTCCTCTAATGCAATAGGAAGCATCCCGTTTTTCAGGCAGTTTTGGTGGAAGATATCTGCAAATGATGGTGCAATAACTACTTTAAAGCCATAATCTAGTAGGGCCCATGGAGCATGCTCTCTTGATGACCCACATCCAAAGTTCTCATTCGCAATTAGAATGGAAGCATTTTTCTTTGACGGGTGATTTAATTCAAACTCAGGATTATCGGAGCCATCACTGTTATATCTCCAGTCGAAAAATAAATATTTTCCAAATCCTGTTTTCTCAATTCTTTTTAAAAATTGCTTTGGGATAATTTGATCTGTATCTACATGTGCACGATCTAGTGCTACGGCTTCGCCTTCAAAAATAGTAAACATTATTTTTCCTCCCCCCTTATCGTACTTCTGCAGGAGTTAATTTTCTGATATCAACAAAATGCCCGTGTAACGCAGCTGCTGCAGCCATTGCTGGACTAACTAGGTGAGTTCGAGCTCCTGCTCCTTGTCTACCTTCAAAATTACGGTTAGAAGTAGAAGCACAGTGTTCTCCAGGAGGAACAACATCATCGTTCATACTCAAGCACATACTACAACCTGATTCTCTCCACTCAAACCCAGCCTCAATAAAGATTTGATGTAAACCTTCCTCCTCAGCTCGTTGCTTGACTCCTTGAGATCCAGGAACCACTAGTGCGCGTACACTTGGATGTACTTTCTGTCCTTTTACTACGTCCGCTGCTTTACGGATATCTTCAATTCTCGAATTTGTACAAGACCCAATAAAGACATGCTGAATTTTAATGTCTTCGATTTTTTGCCCTTGATTTAGGCCCATATACTGTAATGCTCTTTCAAGTGAGCTCTTCTCAATGTCTGTCTCGTAATCTGCAACTGTTGGAATAGAGTCTTCTATCTTAGCTGTCATTGCTGGATTGGTCCCCCAGCTAACCATTGGTGAAATATCGGAACCATCTATTACAATTTCTCGATCATACTTTGCATCCTTATCAGATGTAAAAGCACTCCAATGCTCTACGTATCTATCAAACTCTTCTTTTGAAGGAGCAAATTTTCTACCT
Organism: Robertmurraya sp. GLU-23; assembly: GCF_052983275.1. Classification (NCBI taxonomy): domain Bacteria; kingdom Bacillati; phylum Bacillota; class Bacilli; order Caryophanales; family Bacillaceae; genus Robertmurraya; species Robertmurraya sp. GLU-23. Next base: position 129,380 of record NZ_JBRKCV010000001.1, on the reverse strand, counting down.
TTTAAATACGAGAATGTCGTTTCATCTGGAGCTACCAACCCCGCTCTAGCTCCACCCTCAATGGACATATTACAAACGGTCATTCTTTCTTCCATTGATAGGCTTTCAATTACTTCTCCACAATACTCAATAACGTATCCTGTTCCAAACTGAACTCCATATTTTGAAAGGACATAAAGAATAACATCTTTCGCTGTAACTCCACTTGAAAGTTTCCCGTTAATCTCAAGCCTTAAAGTTTTCGGCTTGGATTGCCAAAGAGTTTGTGTGGCAAGGACATGCTCCACCTCGCTTGTACCAATTCCGAATGCTAATGCACCAAACGCTCCATGTGTGGAGGTATGACTATCTCCACACACAATTGTCATCCCTGGCTGAGTCAACCCTAGTTCTGGACCGATAACATGGACAATCCCTTGGTCCGGGCTATCTAAATCAGCTAATGGAACACCAAACTCATGACAATTTTTTTCAAGTGTCGTCATTTGATTCTTTGCCACCGCATCGTTGATTTGCTTTCTATTTACAGTTGGCACATTGTGATCCATCGTAGCAAACGTTCGATCCGGACGACGAACCTTTCTATTCTTCATTCTTAGTCCTGAAAATGCTTGTGGAGAAGTAACTTCATGAACTAAATGTAAATCAATGTATAGTAAATCTGGTTTCCCTTCTTCTTTTTGTACAACATGGTAATCCCAAATCTTTTCAATTATTGATTTTCCCATCATTTTACCTCCTTTTTAAAAGAGACACGGCGCGAAAGGCCGTGTCGTTTAGATATTAGTTGTTAGCCAGAATTTATGCGTAGGCACCCATAATACTTGAGATCGTTTCATGTCCTAAAATACATGCCTTAACTTCAGCCACCATTTCTGACGTAGACACTGCTCTTTTTCCTTCTGAAAAAATATCCTTTGTACGCAATCCAGCATTTAATACTTCATCCACCGCATTTTCAATAGCCGCAGCTTCTTCTTCTAAGCCAAACGATACTCGAAGCATCATTGCTGCTGATAAAATAGCCGCTAAAGGATTCGCAATATTTTTCCCTTCAATATCAGGCGCAGATCCATGAATTGGTTCATATAAGTAAGGACCATTTTCAGATAAACTAGCTGATGGAAGCATTCCTAAAGATCCCGTTAATACAGAAGCTTCATCGCTTAAAATGTCCCCAAATAAATTCTCAGTAACAACAACATCAAAACTCTTTGGATTCTTAATTAATTGCATCGCTGCATTATCAACAAGCATGTGATCAAGCTTCACCTCTGGATAGCGTTTTGACACTTCCTCTGCTACTTCTCTCCACATTCTGCTTGATTCTAGTACATTTGCTTTATCAACAGATGTAACCTTTTTCCCTCGTTTATCCGCAAGTTGGAAAGCTAATTCAATTACCCTAACCATTTCTTCACGTTTATAAAAAAGAGTATCTACTACTGCTTCTTTTTCATCAACTGTACGACGCTCACTCGGCTTACCGAAGTATAATCCACCCGTTAATTCACGCACCATTAACATATCCACATCTTGAATGATTTCTTTACGAAGGGGTGATGAATCAGCTAGACTCGCGTAAAAAGTAGTCGGGCGCAAGTTCGCATAAAGGTCAAGTTCTTTACGAATTTTAAGTAATCCTCTCTCTGGACGGAGATGTACAGGCAAAGCATCGTACTTTGGACCTCCGACCGCACCTAAAAGTACAGCATCACTTTGCTTACATAGCTCAACTGTCTCATCTGGAAGTGGACTCCCTGTTACTTCATAAGCTACTCCACCAATATGTCCATACGTAAATTCAAATTGATGACCAAATCTATCACCAATAGCCTGCAGTACATCCACCGCACCTTTAGTTACTTCTTTGCCAATTCCGTCTCCGGGTAGCACTGCAATCTGCTTCTTCATCTTGTTTCCCCTCCATTGAAATGTACATTTATTAAACGGTCACTGCAGTCATGTATATCACACGATTCACCGCATTTAAGTATGCATTGGCAGATGCTTCAAGAACATCTTGAGCCAATCCACGACCGCTTGTTTCTTCTCCATTAAATTTAAGCTTTACATACACTTGGGCCAATGCATCTCTCCCCGCTCCAACAGACTGGATTCGGTAGTCTAGTAAATAGACACTGCCATTCACACATTTTTCCAACGTATTATATAACGCTTCAATGCTGCCACTTCCCGTGCAAGCCTCTTGAATGACCTCATTTTGATTTCCTGACAGCGTAACGGTAGCTGTTGGTATTTGATTTGTACCATATTGCACTTGGATCGCTAATAGCTCGTAAAAACGCTCATCTTTAGATAACTTTTGCTCAAGTACAATCGCTGCAAGATCTTCATCTGTCATCTCTTTTTTTCTATCAGCTAGTTCTTTAAAGACAGTAAATAATTGAGTGACATCCTCATCTGCAACTGATAACCCTAGTTCATCTAATCGGTTTCTAAAAGCATGTCTCCCTGAGTGTTTTCCAAGAACTAATGTGTTAGATTGGAAGCCAACAAGTTCTGGAGAAATAATCTCATACGTTGACTTTTCCTTTAGAACGCCATCCTGATGAATTCCAGATTCATGCGCAAAAGCATTTCTACCAACAACTGCTTTATTTGCTGGTACAACCATACCGGTAAGCTTACTAATTAAACTACTAGTACGACTAATTTCTTTCAATTGTAGTCTTGTATCCGCATCATAAAAATCTTTGCGTATATGAAGAGCTACCGCTAATTCTTCAAGTGCTGCATTCCCAGCTCTTTCACCAATTCCATTGATGGTTCCTTCGACCTGTGTCGCACCGTTTTCAACTGCAGCCAAGGAATTAGCAATAGCCATTCCTAGATCATCATGACAATGTGCCGACAACGAAACTTTATGGATAGAAGGAACATTGTTGTGTAAATATTGAAAAATTTCTCCATACTCTTTCGGAGTAATGTAACCAACCGTGTCAGGAATGTTAATGACATTCGCCCCTGCTTGAATCACTTCTTCAATGATTCGAGCTAAGAAAGGTAACTCAGTACGACAAGCATCCTCCGCTGACCACTGAATAATAGGAAACTTCTGTGCAGCGTATTTTACCATTTGTACAGCTCTCTCAACAACTTCATCTTGACTTAACTTCAGTTTGTATTGTCTGTGAATAGGAGATGTTGCAATGAAGACGTGTAATCTTGGTTCTACACCGTTCTTCAATGCCTCCCATGCTGCATCAATATCTGAAGTAACTGCTCTAGCTAACCCCGTCACTGAACAGTCTTTAATCGTATTTGCAATTTGTTGCACTGAAGTAAAATCACCTTTAGAAGCAGCTGGAAAACCTGCTTCGATAATATCGACTTGAAGTTTTTCCAGCTGTCTTGCAATTTCGAGCTTTTCTGTTTGGTTTAAATTTACTCCCGCAGATTGCTCCCCATCCCTTAATGTTGTATCAAATATTTTAATTCGTCGCACTAACGACCACTTCTTTCTTTTTGTCCTTATTGACAAAAGGCATCATAGCACGTAACTCGCGACCAACTTGTTCGATTAAATGGCTATTTTCTTTCTGAACGATTGCGTTGAATTCTGGACGATTCGCTTGGTTTTCTAGGATCCAACCTTTAGCAAATCTACCTTCTTGAATGTCTTTTAGAACTTCCTTCATTGATTCTTTTACGCGAGCGTCAACTACTCTTGGTCCACTTACGAAGTCACCCCATTGAGCTGTATCAGAGATAGAATAACGCATGTTCTCCATTCCACCTTCATACATTAAATCAACGATTAGCTTCAATTCGTGTAAGCACTCAAAGTATGCTAGTTCAGGTTGGTAACCTGCTTCAACTAATGTTTCAAAACCAGCCTTAACTAATGAAGTTAAGCCTCCACAAAGAACCGCTTGTTCTCCGAATAGATCTGTTTCAGTTTCTTCTTTGAATGTTGTTTCCAAAGCTCCAGCTCTTAGTGATCCAATCGCCCATGCATATGCTAAAGCAAGCTCTGTCGCTTTCCCTGTTACATCTTGATAGATAGCAAATAATGCAGGAACTCCAGCTTCTTGCTCGTATGTTCTTCTTACAAGGTGTCCTGGGCCTTTAGGAGCTACTAATAGTACATCGTTTGTAGCTGGTGGTACGATTTGGCTAAAGTGAACATTGAAACCGTGAGCAAACATTAATGCTTGGTTTGTTAAATTTGGTTCGATTTCTTCTTTATATACTTTTGGTTGCATTTCATCTGGTAATAGAATCATAACTACATCTGCTTGTGCTGTTGCTTCTCCTACTGGATATACATTGAAACCATCTTTTTCAGCCTTTTCCCATGACTTACCTTGTCTTAATCCAATAACAACATCCACACCGCTCTCTCTCATATTTTGTGCATGAGCATGACCTTGTGAACCGTATCCGATAACTGCTACCTTTTTCCCGTTTAGATATGATTGATTTGCGTCTCCGTTATAGTACATTTTTGCCATTTTTATTTCTTCCTCTCATTAGTAAGTTTTTTTTTAGTTAGACAATTGAATATGGTTTTATCGCTTGAGAAGGTTTTTGTGTCCCTCTTAGGAAAGCGGTTGTCCCTGTTCTTGCTAATTCTTTAATTCCATAAGGCTTAATTAATTCAATAAACGCTTCGACTTTATCTGATTCACCAGTCAACTGAATAACCAAGCTATCCTTGCTTACGTCAATGACTGATGCTCGAAACGGCTGTATTAAGGAGTAAATCTCATTTCTCGTCGAAGAGTTAGATACTACTTTAATTAATGCTAGCTCTCTTGCGACAATAGATTGCTCTGTGATATCCATGACCTTGATTACGTCGATTTGCTTATTTAACTGTTTCGTTATTTGTTCAAGCACACCATCATTATCAACATGAACAACACAAGTGATGCGAGATATTCCTTCCTGCTCAGAATACCCTACCGAAATGCTTTCGATATTATAATTTCTTTTTGAAAAGAGATTTGTAATACGATTTAACACACCTGGTCGATTCATTACAGTTAAAGTTATAATTCTTTTCACGGTTTCACACCTACCATTTCATGATGTCCTTTACCAGGAGCGATCATTGGATAGACATTTTCGTCTGGATCAATGCGAATGTCTAGTAATACTGGCTCATTGTTTGTTAGTACTTCATTAAAAATTGTTTCAGCTTGTGCCACATCTTCAATGACATACCCTTTGATTCCATAGGCATCAGCCAACTTTACGAAATCAGGTTGGCCAGAGAATTTGCTGTGTGAGTAACGAGATTCATAGAAAATCTCTTGCCACTGTCTTACCATTCCCAACGAAGAATTATTAAGAATGATAATTTTAACAGGTAGATTTTGTTCTCTTATAACAGCCAATTCTTGCGTACACATTTGGAATCCACCATCACCTGAGATTGATAACACAATCGAATCTGGTGATGCCAATTGCGCACCGATGCTTGCAGGTAATCCAAAGCCCATTGTTCCAAGTCCACCTGAAGTTACCCAACGGTTCGCCTTTGAAAACTTATAGTATTGAGCAGCCCACATTTGGTGTTGACCAACGTCTGTTACGACAATCGCTTCACCTTTTGTTTTTTCATAAAGCATTTCCATCACTTTTTGTGGCTTTAAGCGACCATCTTCCTTATAAAAGTATGGGTACTCTTTTTTCCAAGTATTTAGCGTGTCCAACCATTCTTGGTGAACCGGAGGCTTCCCTTCTTGAGCAATTAGTTGCTTTAACGCTTCTTTTGCATCCGCTACAACCGGGATATGTGTCTGAACATTTTTTCCGATTTCAGCAGGATCAATATCGATATGTGCAACTGTTGCGTTTGGAGCAAAATGTTGCAGGTTTCCTGTTAGGCGGTCATCAAATCTAGCTCCAATATTGATGAGTAAATCACATTCATATAGTGCCATATTCGCGGTATAACACCCATGCATACCTGCGAGTCCAGCGAATAAAGGATGTTCAGCCGGAAAGCCTCCTAGTCCTAACAGTGTGTGTACGACTGGAAGATTTTGTTGCTCAGCGTATTGCTTCAACTCTTCGTAACCTTCTGCAAAGAGAATTCCTGCACCCGCTAAAATAACGGGCTTCTTCGCTCTACTGACCGCTTCGGTTAGCTTTCTAATCTGAAGATAATTTGGTTGAACAGTAGGTTGATAACCTGGTAGAACAATTTCTTGCTCCTCAGGAACATTTGCTATACCAGCTGCGATATCTTTAGGAATATCGATTAATACTGGCCCTGGACGTCCGCTTGTAGCAACGTAGAATGCTTCTTTCACAATTCTAGGAATATCTTCAATACTACGGACCTGATAATTATATTTTGTTATGGGAGTCGTAATTCCCAATATATCCGCCTCTTGGAAAGCATCTGTACCAATCACTCCTGTTGCTACTTGACCAGTAAAGACAACTAATGGTAAGGAGTCCATCATCGCATCAGCTAATCCAGTAATAATGTTCGTAGCTCCTGGTCCTGATGTCGCGATTACAACACCCGGTTTTCCTGTTACACGAGAATAACCTTCTGCTGCATGAATTCCACCTTGTTCATGGCGAGGGAGTATGTGTAGAATCTTAGAATCATAGAGCTTATCGTAAATTGGGAGAACTGCCCCTCCAGGATATCCAAATATTACCTCTACTTGCTCCTTCTTTAGTGCTTCAAGCATTAATTCTGCACCACTAATCGGTTCGTTTTCAGCCTTCAATTTTGTAAAGGCAGTTTCTTGCAACATTTGTTGACCCTCCCTATTTCAAATCTTGTTAGATAATCTAACAAATTAACATTATAAAAAGCCTCCCCATCCCCTACTTTGCCTACTACACCCTAGGCTAAAGGGATGGAAAGGCTTGAGAAACCTATCCACGGTACCACCCTTGTTCACGCAAATGCGTGCGCTCATGATCACAATTGGATCGTTTTGATAACGAGTGTCTGACACTCGACTGCCTTTACTATAGATTTTCAAGACAGTGCTCAAAGGTGAGTTCATTTCAAGTCATTTCCACCGGCTTCCAGCTACCCCGGCTCTCTGTAGGAATGTTTCTTGAAACTACTTTTCCTTATCAACGCTTTTCCCTATTTACTTAGCTTACATGTGGTGTTGCTTCCTTAGAGTACACTTTCACACCTTCAGATACGACGCGTTCTCTAAATTTCACTAATAACTCCTTCGTAAGTGCACCTGGAGTACCCTCGCCAATGACTCTGCCATCTACCTTAATTACTGCAATGACTTCTGCAGCTGTTCCTGTTAGGAACACTTCATCAGCAGTGTAAACATCATGTCTTGTAAATGGTTCTTCTTTTAGTTCATAGCCTAACTCTTTTACAATATCAATAACGGCGTTTCTTGTAATCCCTTCAAGTGCCCCAATATATCCTGGTGGTGTGTAAAAACAACCATCCCGGATAATAAACACATTATCAGCAGATCCTTCAGCAACATACCCTTGGTCATTAAGCATTAATGCTTCACTAACACCAGCAAGATGTGCTTCAATTCTAACTAACACGTTATTTAAATAATTTAGTGATTTTACTTTTGGACTAAGTACATCAGGTCTGTTTCTTCTTGTTGCAACAGTCACAATTTCTAATCCTGTTTCATATAATTCTTTCGGGAAGATCGAAAGTGGTTCCACTATAACAACCACATTCGCTTTAGCACATTTATTTGGATCGAGTCCGAGGTCACCAACCCCTCTAGAAACTACGACGCGAATATAAGCATCTTCAATTTTATTTTTCTCAACAGTAGCAACGATAATATCTGTGAATTCATCCTGTGAGTATGGTACATTCAACATAATTGACTTTGCTGAACGGTAAAGTCGGTCCATATGTTCCTTCATTCGGAAAACGTTACCGCTGTAGACTCGAATTCCTTCAAAAATACCGTCTCCGTATAAAAATCCATGATCGTATACTGAAATCTTGGCGTTCTCTTTAGTTACATATTCGCCATTTAAAAAAATCCATTGTTCAGACACGAAATACACCTCTTTGCATTTAAGTTAAACCACTTTAAATGAATAAAATAATTACAAAAATTTTTTTCGAAAAACAACTCTTTTTACCCTTTGTTTTTCTTTTGAATATTACAAATGATTTGTATATTTGAGGACTATCTTACGCCCATTTTATTTACTCGTCAACCCCATTTTTTCGAATTGTTTGATAATTTAGATTAGTCAATTTAGTTGTATCCGCTTACAATGCTGATATAATAACAATTTCTAATTTTAAAAAATTTTTAAAAAATACTTCATATTTCTTTTTCCATCTCTAGTAAAAAATGAAAGAAGCCTACTGAATGATTCAGTAGGCTCTTTATTTATCTTCTATTACTTTTAGGATCAAACGCGTCTCTTAAACCATCTCCTATAAAGTTAATACATAAAACAGTCGTTAAGATTGCTAGCCCTGGCGGTATCCATGCTTCCGGACTGTTTCGTAAAATACGTAAACTTTGGGCCTCAGAAATCATATTTCCCCAAGTTGGCGTAGGCTGAGGAATTCCAAATCCAATAAAGCTAAGACCCGATTCAATAATAATATACGTGGCCATCATTAATGTCGCATTAACCACGATTGGACCAATTGCATTCGGAATAAAATGCTTAAATATTATTCTAAAATCACTTGCCCCAATCGCTTTAGCCCCCAAAACAAATTCCTGTTCTCGAAGCGATAAATATGTACCTCTAATAATTCTAGTTAAGTTTGGCCATGAAGTGATGGCAATAATTGCTACAAATATTCCAACGTTCACTCTTTCCAATATGGCTACAATCGTTAAACAAAGAACGAGGAAAGGTAATACTAGCATCATATCAGCTGCACGCATAATAATTGCATCAATCTTACCACCATAATACCCAGCAATAGAACCAAGTGTTACTCCAATAATGAGTGTAAATATCATTGCACTAAAACCAACAATAAGTGAAATTCTCCCTCCATACAGGAGTCTCGATAGATTATCACGTCCTGAACTATCGTTTCCTAGTGGATGCTCCTCACTTGGGGGCCGTTCAATTAATAAGAGATTTGACTTGGTAGGACTGTGCTCTGTTAACAATGGAGCAAAGGTGACAGCTAAAATGATCGCTAATAACACAAAGACTCCCATAACAGCAAGCTTATTTTTCAAGAATCGTTTTAATGCGATTTGAAAAGGACTATTTCCTTTATCTGGTTTAACAGGGACCTCTATTTTTGTATCCATCGCTTCCTGCTGTTTTAGTTCCATTTTACTCACCTCAATCGTAGCGGATTCGTGGGTCAACAATACTGTAGAAAATATCAGCTAATAAATTCCCGAGGAGAATGAAAAATCCTAACATTAGATTAATGGCCATGATGACAGGATAATCTCGATTTCCAATAGAACTTAAGAACAATGTTCCAATTCCAGGATATTGAAATACTCCTTCAGTGATAACTGCACCGCTAAGTAGGATCCCAACTTCAAAACCTAGTAAAGTAATAATCGGAATCATTGCATTACGCAAAGTATGTTTGTACAATACATTTCGATTAGTCATCCCTTTAGCACGAGCAGTACGAATATAGTCGCTGGCTAACACATCTAGCACTTCCGAACGCATAAATCTCATGTAAGAGGCTGTCCCTGCTAACCCTAGTGTTAATCCTGGTAAGATTAAATGTTGTAGCTTATCAAGAAATAGTTCTATGCCTGTTAATCCTGGACTTGAAACAGAACCTTGTGAAGGTAACCAGCCAAGTTTAATAGAAAATACGTAAATGGCAACTAATCCAAAAAAGAAATTGGGTACAGCTAAGCCAAAAAATCCAAATGTTGTAGCACCATAATCAAGGATAGAGTAAGGCTTTTTGGCTGAGTATATCCCGATCGGAATGGATACAATAATCGTAATAAGAAGCGTGAAAATACCTAAATAAAATGTATTTCCAATTCTTTCTCCAATCAAATCAGAAACGTCCCGGCCTTTAAAAATATATGATTCCCCGAAGTCCCCTTGCATAACTTTTGTTACCCAATTCCAATATTGGACGTGAATGGGGTCATTAAGTCCAAGGGCCTCCTTTTGCCTTTCGAAAACTTCTGGATCAATATTGGGATCGAAATTTTTCCCGGTAATCGGGTCACCTGGAGCAGCTTGTATTAGACCAAACACGAAGATAGTTAGTACAAAGAGCATAGGGATAAAAATTAGTAATCTTCGAATTATATACTTATACACTGGTATCCCCCTCCATTCTTACAGAATAAGAAAAGAGCGCGGCATGATTACCGATCACTCTTTTCTCTATTCAACAATTGTTATTCCGTTACGGACCAGAGATGAGTATCGTTTAAGAACGTGTATGGAAGTACATCGATTCCTTGAAGTCGTTTGTTATGAGCCCATAAGCTATTTGCAGCATATAGGATCACGCTAGGAAGATCTTCACCGAACTCAACTTGCCACTCACTATACTTTTGTTTACGATAATCTTGTTCAAATGCATCTGGAGGAGTGAATGCATCCTTTAGCAATTGATCTGCTTCAGGATTATTCCAGCGAGAATAGTTGTAACCTGCCATAGATGACCATAATCCACTTGGATCTGGATCTGTACTATCCAAGCTCCAACCAATTAAGTATAAATCCCAGTCTTGGCTGTTCTTTTCTAAATCTTCAAAGTAGGCTGCCGCTTCCTTCGGCTGGCGAAGGTCGATGCTAATCCCCACCTCTTCTAGGAACTCTTCAATAATCGGAGCTGAACGCTCACGAATTTGGTTACCTAGTGGATAGTTCAGGTTAAGTACCCATTCCTTGCCGTTTGGATCCTCGCGGAAACCATCTCCGTTTACATCCTTATAACCAGCTTCATCTAATAGGGCTTTTGCCTTTTCAGGGTCAAACTCATATTGATTTGGTGTTGTATCGTCATAAGCCCAGAATTGTGTAGCAATTGGTGAATTTTGAACAATTCCGCGTCCATACAATAAGCCATCTACTAAACCTTGACGGTTAATTGCATAGGCAATCGCTTGACGAACTTTTTGGTCTTTAAGCTTTTCGTTCACTGTCCAGTTGGCTGGATTAATTGTGCCAGCTTCTGATTCTTCCTTAGAACGATGATTATGCATCAACCCCATTGTCTGGTATCCAAAGTCAGGTTGCTCAATAATTTCAACATTTTCAAGCGCATCAACCGTTTCATAGTCTGCAGCTTGGAATCCGTTTGGATCGGCAACAAAATCAATTTCACCGTTTTCAAGTAAACCTAAGATAACAGCTTGGTCAACTACCTTCCAGATGACGCTATCAAGCTTAGGCTCTCCCTGCCAATAATCGGCAAATTTCTTAAGTACATATTGCTCTCCTTGTACCATTTCACTAAATTGGAATGGCCCAGTACCAATCACTTCACCAGGATTACGTGAAGCACCCGCTTCCGGTATTTCCGCAACAGGAATATCTTTGAAAATATGTTCTGGAATAATCATAAAGCTAGCATCTGATAGTGCCAACACGTTTGGTTGAGCAAATTTAAACGTAACTGTATGATCATCAACAGCAACAACCCCTTGGAAATCCGTTGTTTTTCCTGTTGAAAATTCCTCATAACCTACCAATCTTTCAACATATTGCGTACGAACTCCGCCCGCTTCTATATAACCTGGGCTCGCAATCGTTTTATAAGTAAATACAACGTCACTAGCAGTAAACGGTTCCCCATCATGCCATTTTGCATTTTCATCTAACTTAAATGTTACTTCTGTTTGATCATCATTGAATGTCCACTCTTTCGCTAAGTTCGGAATAAAATCAAGGTTCTTATCCTGGGTAAGTAACCCTTCGTGAGTAAATGATAAAATATTAGATTCATAGGCCTCTGTGTAAAAAATAGGATTAAATAACCCTGTAGGAGCCGTATCCATTGCCCCAACTACTGTACCTCCACTTACCGGGTCCTTTTCATTCGATCCTTCATTTTCTGATGAAGCAGGTTCGTTGTTTCCTGAGCATGCTGCAAGTACACCAAAAACTAGTGCAAGCATTAGCATGACCAACCAACTTTTCTTTGCCTTCATTCCATTCACCCCTCTTATAATTATTAACATTTCTGTCTAAATCAACCAGTTGAATTGCGCACACCACCTCCTTAAGTGCATAACAAAATGCACTTATTTGCTTGTATAAAGGTGGCAGGCTACTAGATGACCATTCCCCACCTCAGTTAACTCTGGGCGCACCTCAGAGCATTTCTCATGTACCATCGGACAACGAGTTCGAAACGTACAGCCTGATGGAGGATTTGAAGGGCTTGGTAAGTCACCTTTTAAAATGATTTTTTCTTTTTTGTGTAGTATGTCTGTGGATGGAACTGCTGATAGAAGTGCTTGTGTGTATGGATGTAATGGAGTTTCGTAGAGGTTCTTCTTCGGCGCTATTTCTGCAATGCGACCTAAGTACATAACAGCCACTCTGTCGCTAATGTGTTTTACAACGCTTAAGTCATGGGCAATAAATAAATAAGTTAAGTTAAATTCGTCCTGTAAGTCGGCCATCAAGTTTAGTACCTGGGCTTGTATCGAAACGTCCAATGCAGAGACTGGCTCGTCACAAATAACAAATTTCGGGTTCAAGGTTAGTGCTCTTGCAATGCTAATACGCTGTCTTTGTCCACCAGAAAACTCATGTGGATACTTTAATCGATCCTCTGACCGAAGACCAACCTTTTCTAAGAGACTAATTGTCTTCTCTTTTCGTTCTGCCTTTGTTAAATTTGTTTGAACAATTAATGGTTCTTCAATTAATTCGGACACGCTCATTTTTGGATTTAATGAGGCGAAGGGATCTTGAAATACAATTTGCATATCTCTCCGAATTGGTCGTAGCTTCCGGTATTTCATTTTGGTTATATCTTGATCCTCAAAAACGATTTGTCCATCAGTGGGATCCATCAAACGAAGCAAAACTCTACCTAATGTTGATTTACCAGAGCCTGATTCACCAACGATGCCTAGTGTTTCTCCCCTTAATACACTAAGACTAACGTCATCAACCGCTTTGACATGTCCAATTGTATGTTTTAGGATTCCGCCCTTGATGGGAAAGTACTTCTTAATATTTTTTGCCTGAAGTATGTAATCTTGATCTGTATGTATCCTCGTTTCTGTTTCGATGACTGACAATTTCACACTCCCCCTTATTCATACAGGTAACATCGGACACGGTGACTTTCCTCTGCATCCGTTTCATATATTGTAGGGTTTTTATCCCGGCATTTGCTCATCACCTTTGGACATCGATCTGAGAACCTGCAGCCAATAGGAAAGCGATGCGCTGGAGGAACAGTGCCTTTAATCGCTCCAAGTCGATCAACTTCCTTCTCTATACTTGGCAAGCTATCAAGTAGACCCATTGTATACGGATGTTTCGGTGACAGAAACAGTTTTTCAATGTTTGTTTCTTCAACGATTTGGCCTCCATACATCACCATAATTCGGTCCGCATATTCAGCTACTACACCTAAATCGTGCGTAATTAATAATACAGCCATGTTAAATTTCTTTTTCATTTCATCCATCAAATCTAAAATTTGAGCTTGAATGGTAACATCGAGAGCAGTTGTCGGCTCATCCGCGATTAATAGCTTTGGATCACAAGATATAGCAATCGCAATCATAGCACGCTGACGCATTCCACCGGATAGTTGGTGTGGATACTCCTTCATCGTTTCCTCTGCACGCGGAAAACCAACGACTTTTAGAAGCTCAATCGCTCGTAACCTCGCTTCATTTTTTGTCATTTTTTTATGACGAATAAGAGTTTCTATAATTTGATTTCCAATAGTAAAAACAGGATTTAAGGCGGTCATCGGTTCCTGAAAGATCATACCGATTTCCTTTCCACGAACATTTGTCATTTGCTTATCGTTAAGCCCGACCAGATCCTTACCACCGAAAAAAATTCGGCCATCTTCAATTTTTCCTGGCTTATTAATTAACTTCATAATGGAGAGGGAAGTAATACTCTTTCCACTCCCTGATTCCCCAACGAGAGCAACGGTTTCCCCAGGCCTGATATAAAAATCTACTCCATCTACGGCCTTTGCGACTGCTTTATTTTCTAAGTAAAAATAAGTTTTTAAGCCACTGACCTCCAACAATTTTACATCTGACATCAACACACCTCCCGATTACCTTAGAAAAAATAGACTGAGTATCCGTCCTTCTTGAAAGAAAGTATACTATTATGTATAAATTTTTTCAATATATAGAATGTTAAAATTAGTTACAATTGTTAGAAATATTGTGATATTTTCTGACAAAAGATTCACTTCAGTACATCAATGCTTTACATAAAAAAAGACATTTCCTTACAAAGGAACTGTCTAATAAACAAAATTTATTGGCAACTAATATTATATAAAAATAGAAAAAAACGCTATAGAAATGACATTGTCACTTTCTATAGCGTAATATGTATTTATTGGTGTGTAAATGGCGTCCCAGGAGAGATTCGAACTCCCGACCGTACGCTTAGAAGGCGTATGCTCTATCCGGCTGAGCTACTGGGACATGTTTTCTTAAGGACATTTTTTATTATATTAGGCTTATTATAAAAAGTCAACACTTTAAATGAAAATTATTATTTCACTATTCAAAGGAGATTTCTCTCCTTCGAATAGTATATGATGAAAGTGATTATTTGTGAAGTTGAAAGCTTTGTCGAAGTTGTTCTATTTCTCCTTGGTCAAAATCATACACATGAAAATCGACTTCTTGTTCTGTAAAGTTTAGAACCACATATGTCCTCTCGTTGCGCCCTCTTGGAAGCCGTAAGCTACCAGGATTTATGAACAATCGGTTACCGATCTTTTCAATTCCTAATAGATGAGAATGGCCAAAGCAAACAATCTTAGCATCCACTTCTTCTGCTTTATATTTTAAGTTCATTAATGTAGATTTTACATTATATAAATGGCCATGTGTCACTAGAAATTTCGTTCCCTTAAAATCAATAACCTCATCATCATGAAACAACGACTCGTAATCACAATTTCCCCTTACTACAACGAATTGGTCAATGGCCTCATCATTTCTTGAAAGCTCTGAATCACCACAATGAATAAATTTTTCAACATCGTTATGTCGATTCTTTAATTCATTCAATTCTTCCGTTAACCCGTGACTATCACTTACAATAAGTACCTTTGACATCAGCCTACTCTCCCTTAAACACTTCTGGTAGTAGCTTTGCTAAATTACTCAAGGCTACAGCACGATGGCTAATCTTACTTTTTTCCTCAGGTAAAAGCTCTGCCATCGCTCTATTTCTCTCTTTTACAAAAAATATAGGGTCATACCCAAAACCATGAGTCCCTCGCTTCTCATCTAAAATTACACCCTCACAGGTACCATGTACTGTGACCGTTTCTTGACCCGGGACAGCAAGTGCTAAGGCGCAATAAAAACGCGCCGTGCGCTTTGAGGGCTCAACTCCATTTAACTCGCTTAACACTTTCGTCATATTATCTTCATCGCTCTTTTGTTCCCCTGCATAACGAGCAGAGTATACACCTGGTTTCCCGTCTAGTGCATCAATAACTAGTCCTGAATCATCAGCAATAACCGCACGGTTCAATTGTTTTGAAACCGTTTCTGCCTTTATAATAGCATTTTCCTCAAAGGTCTTTCCGTTCTCTTCTATATCCTCAATCTCCTCATAATCAAGGAGAGTTTTTACTTGAAACCCGAGAGGCTCAAACATCCTTACGAATTCTTTGGCCTTTCCACTATTCTTTGTTGCTATGATAACTTCTTTCATTTCTTCGCACCTTTTTTAACCCTTGCATCCTCAATTTTCTCAACAACTGCTTCACCTAACACGCTCTTTTGTGCTTCAAAAAGCTCCGTAATTCCACTTTGAGCAATTTCCAACAAATCCTGAAGTTCATTGTAAGAGAATGTTGATTCTTCACCCGTTCCTTGGAGCTCAACAAATTCACCATTCCCTGTCATTACGACATTCATATCAACTTGTGCCGCAGAGTCTTCGATATAGTTGAGATCAAGTACAATTTCCTTGTTTTCAAGTATCCCTACACTCGTAGCTGCTAGAAAGTCAACCACTGGATACTTTGAAAGTTTTCTATCTTTATGCAATTTATTCAGAGCGTGGGCCATTGCAACAAACGCTCCTGTTATGGAAGCAGTCCTAGTGCCACCGTCTGCTTGAATGACATCACAATCAATCCATACGGTTCTTTCACCAATTGCTTCAAGATCAACGACTGCTCTTAGTGCTCTACCAATCAACCTCTGAATTTCCATTGTTCTTCCTGAAACCTTGCCTTTTGATGACTCACGTATGTTTCTTGTTTGCGTTGCCCTTGGCAGCATGGAATACTCAGCCGTAATCCATCCTTTCCCTTCTCCTCTCATAAAAGGAGGGACGCGTTCCTCTATACTAGCCGTACAAATTACCTTCGTATCACCAACAGTAATTAGCACGGACCCTTCTGGATGAATAAGATATTCAGTATCAATATGTATAGGGCGTATCTCAGATGCCTTACGACCATCAGTCCTCACAATATTTCCTCCTTTGTAAGACTACTTTATAATGTTGAAATCCAAATAAAGAAGAGGCGGATAACCGGCCTCCTCAACTTGGTCATTATATAGTATATCAAAAAACAATTTATTAAAAACTACCTGTATTCACATTTTCTGGGCGCGTCACAGGCTCGGAAAGCTTTTCTCCCTTATCATTTACAAGTTCAGCCTTTCCATTCACCGTTACAGCAATACTCTCAATTCCTTTTTGTTCTGTTAACGAAAGCACGAGTGTATTTAGAATATGATCAGAAACAATTTTCTCTTCTGAGCTATTTAAGATAGATTCGTTAAAGTTTAATGTTACTTTGCCGTCCTCTACAACCGGCTTATCTAAAAGCGAAACATCAGAAACAAACTCGCTTAACAAATTAGAAGAATAAGTTGGTCCTTTGGCAAGTTCTTCTACTACTGCTGTAATATTATCGCTTTTGTCATTACTAATACGCTTGGTAACTGGCACATAGTAGTATGAGCCCTCTTCTCCTCCTAAATAATACACAGTTAATGCTTTTGTGTTGGTAATATCGACAACTTCTGAAGTATCCATGTTAATGCCGCTATCCCTTGTTAAACCACTCTTTGATAGCGCCATACCACCCACTGGCATCTCAGTTAGTTCATGCCCGTTCATTTTTAATTTCACCTTATCAATAGAATCAAATTGAGTTAACGTCCAAGTAATGGACTGAACAATTTTCATTTCGTCTTCTGGCTTATAATTCTTAAATTCCTTTGAGAAGTTAACTGTTGCTACTTTATCCTTAATATCCACAGATACTGCCGTGTCAGCTGGGATAACGGCTGCAAACCCATTAGGTAACATTTCTGTGACTGGACCATTCTGCACAAGATACTCTACCGCCTGCTTGGCCACTGACTCCGTTTTCGGAAGATCGATTGTTTGCGGTACTACATAGCCATTTTTATCTACTAAATATAATTCAGTCATAACGCCTTTTTCCGCAACTTCTTCGCTATTCTTTTCTGAGGCTGCCGTTTCGACTACTTTCGCGGTTCCATTATCTTCTGTGTATGTGACTGTTTTTGGAGGATCGATTTGTTCCTTTTTTTCTCCTCCTAATAAACCACATCCAGATAATAAAACGGACGAAACAATGACAGCTGATACAATGGTCGTACTTTTATGCTTTGACATCCATAATCCCTCCAAGACAGTTTGTACTACATGTATACGAGCCTTTTTAAAAAATAGACCGATTACTAGAAAAAAATAAAAAAAGCCTCCCAAATGGAGACTTGCTTTAAGATAGTTTAATGGTTTCTACAGACAATTCACCTGCGTGCAGCCAGTTAGTTGCGATTCGCTGAAAAATAGGCTTTGATCCAGTCGTATAAAACTGATGCTGGGGCTCGTCCCTATTCGGCGTTAGCCACCCATTATAAAAAAGAATGGTACTTACCTCACGTGCCGTTTCCTCACCAGAGCTAATAACAGACACAGTCGGACCCATTGTTTTCTTAATAATCTTTTCAAGCAATGGATAGTGTGTGCAGCCTAAGATCAATGTATCGAGACCTTTATTTTTAATAGGCGCCAACGTCTCGGCTACCACTTTTTTCACAATTGGTCCATCCACTTCTCCACTTTCAACGAGAGGAACAAACTTCGGACAAGCAAGACTAGTAACCTTAGATTTTTTATTAATGGTTTTCAAAGCCATTTCATATGCATTACTCTTTATCGTTCCGACAGTCCCAATAACCCCAATTTGGTGGTTTTTTGTTACCTTAATAGCCGTTCTAGCACCTGGATAAATGACACCAATAACTGGGATGGAAAGTTCATTTTGAATTTCCTCTAGGGCAACTGCAGTCGCTGTGTTACATGCAATTACTAACATCTTAATTCCCTTGTTCACTAAAAAATTCGTCATTTGCCATGTGAATTTCTTTACCTCATCACCGCTCCTCGGGCCGTACGGGCATCTTGCAGTGTCTCCTACGTAGAGAATCTGCTCATTTGGCAGTTGGCGCATAATTTCCTTCGCAACAGTTAATCCGCCAACTCCAGAGTCAATAACTCCGATCGGTTGATTCAAACATCTCGCCTCATTCTTCTTTCATTTCTTGATGTAATTTCATTAAGTTGTTTTTCAGGAGAATCACTTCTTCGCTATTAAAGTTAACTAAAACCTCCTGTAAATATACCTGCCTCTTCTTTATCACTTCGTCAATAATTCGTTCTCCTTCTTCTAAAAGGTGAATACGAACCACACGGCGATCATTCGGATCCTTCACACGCAAAACCAGTTTGTTTTTTTCCATTCTGTCAACAAGGTCTGTTGTCGTGCTACACGCAAGAAACATTTTATTTGAAAGCTCACCAATTGTCATATCACCTTCTTCAAATAACCACTGAAGTGCAACAAACTGAGGTGGAGTAATGGTATAGTTACTTAAAATTTCTCTACCCTTTTGCTTGATAATTCCAGCAATATAACGCAAATCTTTTTCAATATCAGCAAAAATCTCTATCTCTTTTGTTTCTTCTACTTTCATAAATACACAGCCCCTATTTGAGAGTTCAGATCATGATTATATAATAATCATATCTAGCCTTTTAAACTATTTTCACCTTTTTCTCACTAAAATTCAAGAAGGAAGTATAGAAATGTATTTTATGAATGTATTTGGGTACAATTGTAAACCGGCTTCCAATATGAAAGCCGGTCTAGAATTATAGTTCTAGCTCTCCCATTCGAAGGAGCTCTACAACAGCTTGTGATCGCCCCTTAACACCAAGCTTTTGCATGGCATTCGAAATGTGGTTACGAACCGTTTTTTCACTTATGAAAAGTTCTCCCGCGATCTCTTTTGTTGTTTTGTCTTGTACCAACAGTTCGAACACTTCTCTTTCACGTTTGGTGAGTAACGGCTTGTGAGTATATTCATTCTCCTTCAAGTATTGTAACCCTCCTTGCCTTCGCCAGCTATGAACAGCGGGATGGGTATATATTTAGTCACCATATCTTATGTGCAACAGGCGGTTGTAGTGACTATAATTCTTGAAAGAAAGCATTTTTATTTTTATGAAAAATACTATGATAGAATTTTGTTCGATTGTCTAAATCGACCCCTTGTTTCTTCCGTCCAAGGAACTCCCTTTCCGGTACATTTACACATTTGCACCATCGTTCCTCTCCCAACAAAACATACATCCCCGTTTTGCTTTTTCCCTAAGTAATGAAGGTCAATAGATGTGTTCCCAACTGATTCGATTTTCACAAAAATATCAAGAATATCGTCAAAAAAAACCTGATTAAGAAAATCACACTGTAGATCAGCAACAATCGGAATCGTTGTACTTTCTTTCTGCACCCAATCCTGCATAATGCCAATATGTTTAAAAAATTCAATTCTCGATTCTTCAAAATATGCAAATGGAACCGTATTGTTCATATGTCCAAACATATCTGTCTCTGAAAAGCGAACTTTTATTTTGTTAGAATAGGAGAAACCTTGTTCCCAAGTAGCAAAATCGTGGATATAGCTCACCTTTTTCATAAAATCCCCCTTGTATTGGTAAAAATGAATGATTGTTCATTCTTTGATTATACAAGTGACCTTCTCTTTTGACAAATGAAAAACCCCTTTGACATACAAAGGGGCTAAAGATAAATCTTCTTATACTTGATCGCTTCCAAAGAAGTTTTTAAATGCTTGGAACGTTGTATCTCTATTTAATGCAGCAATAGATGTTGTTAAAGGAATGCCCTTTGGACAAGACTGGACACAGTTTTGTGAATTCCCACAATTCGCGAGTCCACCATCACCCATGATTGCATCCAAACGCTCTGCTTTATTCATCTCACCTGTAGGATGAGCATTAAATAATCGAACTTGAGAAAGAGGAGCAGGACCAATGAAGTTTGACTTACTGTTTACATTTGGACAAGCTTCTAAGCAAACACCGCATGTCATACATTTCGATAACTCATATGCCCATTGACGTTTTCTTTCTGGCATACGCGGACCAGGTCCAAGATCATAAGTGCCATCAATCGGAATCCAAGCTTTCACTTTCTTTAAAGAGTCGAACATACGACTGCGGTCAACCTGAAGATCACGAACAACAGGGAAAGTTCTCATTGGTTCTAAACGAATCGGTTGTTCTAACTGATCAATTAGTGCTGTACATGATTGTCTAGGCTTTCCATTAATCACCATCGAACAAGCACCACAAACTTCCTCTAAACAGTTCATATCCCAAGTGATTGGAGTAGTATGTTTTCCTTGCTTATTTACTGGGTTTCTACGAATTTCCATGAGTGCGGAAATGACATTCATATTTGGACGATAGTCTAACTCGAATTCTTCTTCGTAAGGGGCCGTGTCAGGACTATCCTGTCTTGTAATTTTAAAAACGACTGTTCTTTTTTCAGACATGTTTAGTTATCCCCTTTCTTCTTAGAGTAGTCTCTCTTTCTTGGAGCAATCAAACCAGTGTCAACCTCTTCATAATGGAAGTGTGGTGCTGATTTCGCATCCACAAATCGAGCCATGGTTGTCTTTAAGAACTCCTCATCGTTACGCTCTGGGAATTCCGGTTTATAGTGGGCACCGCGGCTCTCGTTACGGTTGTATGCACCAATTGTAATAACTCTCGCTAGCTGAAGCATGTTTTGAAGCTGACGTGTAAAAATAGCACCTTGGTTGCTCCACTTAGCTGTATCGTTAATATTAATTTTTTCATAGCGCTCTAGTAGCTCTACGATTTTTTCATCTGTTTTTAATAGTTTATCGTTGTGGCGAACTACAGTTACATTGTCTGTCATCCACTCACCCAGCTCTTTATGAAGTACATAAGCATTTTCATTACCATCTAAAGTCATGATCTTATTCCACTTTTGTTCTTCCTCTTTTACATAACGATCAAAGAGGGAAGAAGAAATAGAATCAACGTTCTTGCTTAACCCGCTAATATAATCCAACGCCTTTGGACCAGCTACCATGCCTCCATAAATAGCTGATAACAGGGAGTTCGCACCAAGACGATTTGCCCCATGCTGAGAATAATCACACTCTCCAGCAGCAAATAACCCAGGAATATTAGTCATTTGATCATAATCGACCCAAAGACCACCCATAGAATAGTGGACAGCAGGGAAGATTTTCATAGGAACTTTTCGTGGATCGTCACCCATAAATTTTTCATAGATTTCGATAATACCACCAAGCTTAATGTCTAGTTCCTTTGGATCTTTATGAGAAAGATCCAGATAAACCATGTTTTCCCCATTAATACCAAGCTTCAAATCAACACAGACGTGAAAGATTTCACGAGTGGCGATATCACGTGGAACAAGATTTCCGTAAGCTGGATACTTCTCTTCTAAGAAATACCATGGCTTTCCATCCTTATACGTCCAAACTCGTCCACCTTCTCCACGAGCGGATTCACTCATAAGTCTCAATTTATCGTCACCAGGAATCGCAGTTGGATGAATTTGTATGAACTCTCCGTTTGCATAATACACACCTTGTTGGTAGGCAATGGACGCTGCTGAGCCCGTGTTAATTACTGAGTTTGTTGACTTACCAAAGATAATCCCAGGACCACCCGTAGCCAAAATTACAGCATCTGCTGCAAATGACTTAATTTCCATTGATGTGAGATTCTGAGCAACAATTCCTCGGCAAACCCCTTCATCGTCAATAATAGACCCAAGAAATTCCCATCCTTCATATTTAGTAACTAAACCAGCTACTTCGTGGCGACGTACTTGCTCATCTAGTGCATATAGAAGTTGTTGCCCGGTTGTTGCACCAGCAAAAGCGGTACGGTGATGCTGTGTTCCACCAAAGCGACGGAAATCCAAAAGCCCTTCAGGTGTACGGTTGAACATAACGCCCATACGATCAAGCAAATGGATAATTCCTGGTGCGGCTTCTGTCATTGCTTTAACTGGTGGTTGGTTCGCTAAAAAGTCACCGCCGTATACTGTATCATCAAAGTGCTCCCATGGAGAGTCACCTTCACCTTTTGTATTTACCGCTCCGTTAATACCACCTTGGGCACAAACAGAGTGCGAACGTTTTACTGGAACTAATGAAAATAATTCGACCGGACTTCCTGCTTCCGCAACTTTAATTGTTGCCATTAAGCCAGCTAGACCGCCGCCGACTACGATCACCTTTCCTTTACCCATCGTGAGTCACTCCTTAACTAATATCAAAGTATATCCCGTTCGTTTCTATAAAAATTAGAACCTATTAAATTAAATAAATGCAAAAATAGCGCGCACACCAACTATGGAGAGGGCGATAAAAACGCCTAATGTAACATAAGTAGAAATAAGTTGAGAACGTGGTGTAACTGTAATTCCCCAACTTACAAAGAAAGACCATAGTCCATTTGCAAAGTGGAAGGTGGTTGAAAGCACACCGATGATATAGAACCAGAGCATAAATGGATTCGAAAGAATGCTTTCCATCATATTGAAGTTAACCTCTGCACCAAATGCTGCTGCAATTCTTGTTTCCCACACATGCCATGTTACGAATACTAGTGTTACTACTCCAGATATACGCTGAAGCATGAACATCCAATTGCGGAAAAACCCATAATTACTCGTATTATTCTTTGCTGTAAACGCAATATAAAGCCCGTAAATTGCGTGGAATAATAAAGGTAGAAAAATCACGAACGTTTCTAATACATATCGAAACGGCAAACTCTCCATAAAATGAGACGCTTTGTTAAATGATTCTTCCCCCCCAGTTGCAAAATGATTGACTACAAGGTGCTGCACAAGAAATAGACCAACTGGAATGACTCCAAGCAGCGAGTGTAATCTTCGATAAAAAAACTCTCGGTTTCCTGCCATGAACTTTACCCCCCTTAAAAATTAAACGGAATGACTAAAATAATATCCGTTTTTTTTACAATAATTTTTACAATTATGTGACATGTTCATTTTACTCCCAACATGAAAGAGCGTCAAGAAAACGGATACATAAAATGCTCTATATATACAAAATATTTTTAATATATTGATATCGCTATTAATGCTTATATACAAACATCTTACAGCGCTTTCTTTTATATTGATATAACAATTAATGTAAAAATTTTTTAAATCAGTTTTTTTTGTTTTCATGCGTATTTCCCCGGAAAACGTATATAATAGAATAATAGAAAGTGGGGGACATGTTTTGAGTGAATTGAAATTAGAACAACCTATTTCGGCCACAGATCCTGCACTTGTTCCAGCCTTTGGATATGAATTACTAAGAGAAGTGCTTCTTCCAGACATTCTTGGAAGAGAAACAGCTTCTATTTTATACTGGGCAGGTAAGGCTTTAGCCAGAAAGTACCCTTTGCAGTCGGTCGAAGAAATTATTACTTTTTTCCAACAGGCAGGTTGGGGCACACTACAAATTAAATCTGAAAAAAAGAATGAGCTTGAGTTTGAATTATCGAGTGACTTAATCAAAAATCGCTTTAAAGAGCATCCAGACTGTCAATTCCAATTGGAAGCAGGATTCTTGGCTCAACAAATGGAAGAACAAAAACAGGTAATTACTGAAACGTATGAACACCCGAAGAAAAAGCTCGCTACGGTTTCCTTCACTGTACGTTGGGATAGAAAAGATTCTATTGAATAGTACTTAAAAAGCTTTCATATTTTTATGAAAGCTTTTTAGTTTGTCTCATTTTTTAACTTACCGCACTGCTTCTATGCTTTAACAGATTTTCCAGACAACTCAAATGCTTCATGAAGTGCTTCAACTGCTTTCAGCATCTGTGCTTCCTCTATCACTGTAGAAACCTTAATTTCAGAGGTACTTACCATCTTTACCTGAATCCCCCCTGCGGCTAGCACTTCAAACATTTCTGCTGCAACCCCAGGATTGGAAATCATCCCTGAACCAACAATCGATACTTTTGCAAGGTTTGGTTCTGCTTCTATACTTGCATATTTCAAGGAATCTTTATTAGCTTGTAGAACAGCCATAGTTTCTTCTAAATCTGTGCTCTTAATAGAAAAAGATAAGTTTGTCGTTGATTCATTCGTCATACTTTGAATAATAATATCCACGTTCAAATGATTTTTTGCTAAGATGGTGAAGATCGTTGACAGATTTGTTAATCCATTTGGAAGGCCTAAAACACTTACTCTCGTAATTTCATCTTCAAAAGCAACACCTCTTACAACTAAACTTTGTTCCATTGATACTTCCTCCTCAATTATCGTTCCATTTTCTCGCTCCATACTTGACCGCACTTCAAGTGGGACCGCATAATTTTTTGCATATTCAACGGCTCTTGGATGTAACACTCCCGCACCTAAGTTAGCTAACTCTAACATTTCATCATAAGAAACAGACTTAAGCTTTCTTGCCTCTTTCACATAACGTGGATCTGTTGTAAATACACCTGTTACATCGGTATAAATATCGCATTTATCAGCTTTTAATGCGGCTGCTAATGCCACTGCTGTTGTATCCGATCCACCTCGACCAAGAGTTGACACCGCCCCATCAATCGCGATTCCTTGAAAGCCGGCTACGACTACTATTTTCCCTTTATGTAGCTCAGTTTGAATTTTAGTTGTATTAATGTGTAAAATCCTAGCATTTCCATGAACTGCCTCTGTTTCAATTCCTGCTTGCCAACCAGTAAAGGATATTGCTTCATAGCCTTTTTCTATTAACACCATCGACAATAATGCGATCGTGACTTGCTCACCTGTCGTGAGAAGCATATCCATTTCACGTTTGCTTGGACGGCTTGAGATTTGATTTGCTAGACCCACTAATTCGTCTGTTGCTTTCCCCATTGCAGACACAACGACTACTACGTCGTTCCCTCGCATCTTTTCTTCAATTACTCGATCGGCTACATGCTTAATACGATCAACATTTCCTACCGATGTACCACCAAACTTTTGGACAACCAATCCCATATTTACCCCTACTTTCTTTTCATCTCTTTCATGTGCCTTTTTTGAAAATACAAAAAAAGCCATGAGAGATATCTCATGGCTGCGTGAATGAACGTACAAAAATACGGACTTATACACAGTGAGATAGCTCTCCAAGACATACTGTCTTGACAATCCAGTATTTATTCAATACAGGACCAGCAGATACGGCAATTCAGAGACCTATCCACTTCGGCGAACATCCCCTTTCACAGCTTCTCATCGAATCTCAGTATTCTCAAAGCTGTTACTATTGGTGCTCGCACCTCTACCTTCACTTAACGATTAAGTGATTAATATAAAATTTTCCTAATTATAGCACAGCCTCCTAGTGACGACAATGCTATTCTTGTAATTTTTTCATTAACAGATCTACTGTATTTTGTGGAAGTCCAATAGATAAAAAGTCCTCTTTGTGTGCTTCCTTCATTTTTTTTACCGACCCAAAGGCTTTTAATAATTGTTTCTTCCTTTTCTCACCGATTCCCGGTACATCATCCAAAATCGACTGAAACACATTTTTCCCTCGAAGTTGCCTGTGAAACGTGATGGCAAAACGATGCACTTCGTCTTGAATTCTTTGAAGCAAATAAAATTCCTGGCTATTCCGTTCAAGCGGCACGACCGTTAATGGCTTCCCGTATAAAAGCTGTGAGGTTCTATGTTTATCATCTTTAACGAGCCCAGTTATCGGAATATCTAAACCAAGTTCATTTTCCAAAATATCTCTTACCGCTTCTACATGTCCTTTTCCACCATCTATCATAATTAGATCAGGAAGTGGGAGGTTTTCTTTAAGCACACGAGAATATCTGCGTCTTGTGACTTCCCTCATCGATTCATAATCATCAGGACCCTCAACAGACTTAATTTTGTATTTTCGATACTCTCTTTTTGCTGATTTCCCATCAATAAATACAACCATTGCCGATACTGGGTCTGTTCCTTGGATATTTGAGTTATCAAAAGCTTCAATTCGGTGAGGAGTATAAATTCCCAGTTGCTCTCCAAGTTGCTCGACTGCTTTAATCGTTCTCTCTTCATCTCGCTCCACGAGAGAGAATTTTTCTTTTAGAGCAATGCTTGCATTTTTTGTAGCTAACTCAACTAGGTCTTTCTTCTGTCCACGTTTCGGCTGCAATACCTTTGTTTGTAGAAGTTGTCCCGCTAATTCTAGATCTACTTCATCCCGTAAAAGTATCTCTTTTGGTTTAAAATGACTGGATTGATCGTAGAATTGACCTAAGAACGTTAAAAATTCTTCTTCTGCTTCTCCATAAATAGGGAACATGGAAATGTCTCTCTCAATGAGCTTGCCTTGGCGAACAAAAAATACTTGAACACACATCCACCCTTTATCAACCGAATAGCCGAACACATCTCGGTCAGTAAAATCAGTCGTTGTCATTTTTTGTTTTTCCATTGTTGCTTCTATATGGGCTATTTTATCGCGGAAATCCTTTGCTCTTTCGAAATCAAGCTCTTCTGCAGCAGCTTGCATCTTAAGTGTAAGGTCCTTTTTAATGTCCTTATAACCACCATTTAAAAACTTTGTAATTTCTTCTACAAGTTCTTTGTAGGTCGATTCTTTTACTTCCTTTACACAAGGAGCCAAACATTGTCCAAGATGATAATATAAGCATACTCTATCAGGCAATGTTGAGCATTTTCTCAAAGGATAGATTCGATCCAAAAGCTTTTTTGTTTCGTTCGCAGCAGACACATTCGGGTATGGACCAAAATATTTCCCTTTGTCCTTTTTGACCTTACGAGTTGTAATCAGGCGTGGATGCCTTTCTGCAGTTAACTTAATAAAAGGATATGTTTTATCGTCCTTTAACATCACATTGTACTTAGGATCATGTTTCTTTATTAAATTTAACTCGAGAATTAGTGCTTCAATATTGGACGATGTAACGATATATTCAAAATCCTCAATTTCAGAAACGAGCCTTTGCGTTTTTCCATCGTGAGATCCAGTAAAGTACGACCTGACACGATTTTTTAATACTTTCGCTTTACCAACATATATAATTGTCCCTTGCCGATCCTTCATCAAATAACATCCAGGCTGATCAGGTAATAAAGCAAGTTTATTTTTTATCATCTCATTCAAAAGGTACACCTCCAACTACAAAACACTCTGATTTTATTATAAAGTTTTTTTGAGGGGATATATAGTAGGAGCCCACTGGAAAAGAAAAAACCACTCAGGATCGAGTGGTTTACACATTTTATAGATGAGAGTTTAAGCGCTCTTCTAAAGCTTCCTTCGGTTGGAAGCCGACAACTTTATCAATTACTTCGCCATCTTTCATGATAAGAAGTGTTGGGATGCTCATAACTCCAAACTTTGCTGCAGTTTCTTGGTTTTCGTCAACATCGATTTTAACGATTTTGACTTTGTCTCCCATTTCTGAATCAAGCTCTTGAAGAACAGGAGCAATCATCTTACATGGACCACACCATGGAGCCCAAAAATCTGCAAGCACTAGGCCTGAACCAGTTTCTGTTGAAAAGTTTTGATCTGTTGCATTTGAAATAGCCATTTTCATGCCTCCTTAAGTATTGCTTCGAGAAATATGTCTCGATTGCCTTTTAGTAGTAAAATACTAACGTCAGTATATCACCGTTTTTCAGTCGATGCTAATAATATGTCTTGCAGCTGTTTTCTTATGTAATTTGCCCATTTTATGAAACGATATTCTCTTGTCGAAACAGCATGAAAAAGGAAAGAGCGGCTCTTATAAACCGCTCATTGCCCGTTACGCATTGATTTTCATTTTTTTAAATTCCTCTGTTAAAAGTGGTACCACTTCAAACAGATCTCCGACAATTCCATAGTCAGCCACTTTAAAAATATTTGCTTCTGGGTCTTTATTAATAGCCACAATGACCTTTGAGTTAGACATTCCAGCTAAATGCTGAATCGCTCCAGAAATTCCGCAAGCAATATAAAGGTCCGGTGTCACAACTTTTCCTGTTTGACCAATTTGTAAGGAGTAATCACAGTACTCTGCGTCACATGCACCCCTTGAAGCTCCAACTGCTCCTCCAAGTACGGTAGCCAGTTCTTTTAAAGGCTCAAAGCCTTCTTCGCTCTTCACACCACGTCCACCCGCAATAACAACCTTTGCTTCTGATAAATCTACACCCTCACTAGCTTTTCGTACAACCTCTTTAATAATTGTACGTAAACCTTTTATATCGACAGCTAATGAATTGACTTCTCCTGAAAGTGATTCATCCTTTTGAAGTGCAGCAATGTTATTCGGTCGGATGGTTGCAAAAATAACTCCATCCGTCACAATCTTCTTTTCAAAAGCTTTACCAGAGTAGATTGGTCTAGTAAATACAACATTTCCACCAGCTACTTCAATAGCTGTTGCATCTGAGATTAATCCAGAATTCAGTTTCCCAGCAATTCTTGGAGATAGGTCCTTCCCTAATGCCGTATGTCCAAACACAAGTCCCTCTGGCTTTTCTTCTTCAATCACGGCCAATAATGCTTGTGAAAAACCATCAGATGTATATTGAGCAAGATCGGCATGTTCAACCACTACCACACGGCTAGCTCCATGCTGAATTAACTCCTGTCCTAAAGCGCTTACACTTTCTCCAATTAAAACACCAACCACTTCTCCACCTTCGGCAATTGTCTTACCCGCAGACAATGCTTCAAAAGACACATTACGTAATGCTCCGTCTCTAACTTCCCCTAAAACCAACACTTTTCTAGCCATCAAGTTCCCCTCCTGCAAAAATTTAATTCCGCTCGTATGAAAAGAATGATTACACTACCTTTGCTTCTGTATGAAGTAGAGTTACAAGCTCTTTAACTTGATCGTTCAAGTCACCCGTTAACACTTTACCAGCTTCTTTTTTAGGTGGTAGATAAATTTCAATTGTCTTCGTCTTAGCCTCAACATCGTCTTCTTCAAGGTCAAGATCGTCTAATTCTAACTGTTCTAACGGTTTTTTCTTCGCCTTCATAATTCCAGGTAAAGAAGGATATCTTGGTTCATTTAATCCTTGTTGTGCCGTTACTAATAGGGGAAGACTGGTCTCAATGACTTCTGAATCGCCTTCAACATCGCGAACTACCGTCGCTTTTGTCCCCTGTATGTCAAGATTAGTAATAGTTGTTACATAAGGGATTTCAAGTAATTCTGCCACACGTGGGCCGACCTGACCTGAACCTCCATCAATAGCTACATTCCCTGCGATAATTAAATCAACTTCTTGATCTTTTAAGTATTGGGCAATGATTTTGGCTGTTGTATACTGGTCAGAAGCTTCAACATCATCTTCAATATTTACAAGTACCGCTTTATCT
The DNA here is from genome assembly GCF_052983275.1 of Robertmurraya sp. GLU-23. Classification (NCBI taxonomy): domain Bacteria; kingdom Bacillati; phylum Bacillota; class Bacilli; order Caryophanales; family Bacillaceae; genus Robertmurraya; species Robertmurraya sp. GLU-23. The sequence continues at coordinate 99,477 of NZ_JBRKCV010000001.1, read as the reverse complement.
GCTCCCATTGCTAAAGCTGTCCGAAGCTGTTTCTCCGATTCTTCACTACCAACAGATATAACTGTTACTTCACCACCATGTGCATCACGAACTTGAATGGCTTCTTCAACTGCATATTCATCATACGGATTGATGATAAATTCGGCACCGTCCTCATTAATTCTTCCTCCAGCAATCGTTATTTTCTCCTCCGTATCAAACGTTCTCTTTAACAAAACATAAATATTCATAAGTTCCCCTCCTATATATCTAAACATTTAATTGGTTCTAAAAATTAAGAAAATTTATTTGAAAAATGAAGCCCACTTAGCAACTGCTGTGAGTTTATTGTCATTCCCCTGTAAACTTTGGCTCTCTTTTCTCGAGAAACGCCGATATTCCTTCCTGCCCGTCTTTAGAAAGAAACACTTTTTCAAATAGCTCAACTTCTTTTTTAACCCCTGAGTAAAACTCATTTGTTTTTCCATAATTAAGGAGTTCAATCGCAGCGCTAAGTGCTATAGGACTTTTCTTAGCAATCTTTTTGGCGATTTTGTATGATTTCTCTAATAGCTCTTCCTCAGCGAAGGCATGATTTGCTAGTCCGCATTGAACCGCTTCCACTCCCGTAATCGGATCACTTGTAAATAACATTTCTGCTGCTTTAGCTGTTCCAACGTATTTTGGCAATCGTTGCGAACCTGCAAAACCAGGTACTAATCCAAGTTGAAGTTCCGGTAATCCCAGCTTTGTATTCTCTGTAACTAATCGAAAGTGACAGGCCATTGCCAGCTCAAGTCCTCCGCCTAAAGCAGCCCCATGGATTACCGCAATAATTGGTTTTGGATAACGCTCCATTCGTTCAAACAAATCTTGACCAAGAGTGGAGAGATTGCCAAAATCCTCCCCGGTTGAAATAGTTGTAAACTCTTTAATATCTGCCCCTGCTGAGAAAAATCTTCCCTCACCACGCAATACAATGACTCGGATATCTTGATGAAATTCGATTTCATCAAGAATATCCGATAGTTCTTTTAACACCTGAGATGATAACGCATTTGCTGGAGGACGTTCAATTTTAATTGTTGCAATGAACTCTTCATGAGACCAATGCAAAAAACCCATAAGTTCTCCCCCTCATTCATATAATAATGATTATCTCTTTCCACACCCATTAATTAAAAGTTTTTGGATCGGTTCTGCAAGTGCTGTTAAATCATACTTTTGTTCATTCATGACCCAGGTTGTCACTGTTTCATCCATTGTTCCAAAGATCATCTGTCTTGCCAGGCGAATTTCGAGATCTTCTGAAAATTCACCAGAATCTCTTCCCTCAATAAGTATATTGTCAACAACATGTAAATAACCTTTTAGTACTTCATTAATTTTTAAGCGAAGGTCTTTATTCGATTGTCGCAATTCTAGCTGTGTGACAATCGCTAAATGACGATCCTTTGATAGCATTTGGAAATGCATTTCAATCATAAGTAATAATTTTTCTGCTGCACTTTTCTTTCCCTCAAGCTTTTCCTCAATCTTTTCTATAAAAGCCCCCATTTTTTCTTGGAAAAGAGAAATGAGGATATCTTCTTTGTTTTTAAAATACAAATAAATGGTGCCATCAGCAACGCCTGCTTGTTTGGCAATTTTAGAAACTTGAGCTTGGTGATACCCATTCTCTGCTATCACAATGACAGCCGCATCAATAATCTGTCGATACTTTGGTTTGTCTTTCTTCAAAATCATTCCCCTCCTTTCAAGAAGGTTATGGCATTTATGAATGAATCATCATTCATAAATTTATAATAGTTTGTAAACGACATTCTGTCAAGAATTTCATATATATTTGCACTACTATCATGCCATAACTAAATGGACTGTACAAGCCTGCTTTCGCAAAAATAAACAGCCGACGAATCGGCTATGGAGAGTTAAGCCTGTTTCTGTTGATCGTCATCTCTTTTCTTTTTCTCTTCTTCAACTAATGCCCTTCTCAAAATTTTCCCCACTGCTGTTTTTGGAAGTTCTGGCCGAAATTCATACATTCTAGGAACCTTATAGGCGGCAAGATGTTTTCTCGCAAAAGCATTCAGCTCTTCCTCAGTAGTAGTAGCACTTTCCTTTAAAACAATATATGCCTTTACTGTCTCCCCCCGATATGGGTCTGGAACTCCAGCAACAACAACTTCTTGCACACTAGGATGCTCATACATGACTTCTTCTATTTCTCTTGGATATATATTAAATCCGCCCGCGATAATCATGTCCTTTTTACGGTCAACAACAAAGAAATAGCCTTCTTCATTCATATACCCTAAATCTCCTGTAAGAAGCCAGCCATCTCTTAACACCTGTTCGGTCTCTTCAGGCTTGTTCCAGTATCCCTTCATGACTTGTGGTCCCTTTACAGCAATTTCACCTATTTCACCAGGTGGTAAGGCCTCTCCAGTTTCAAAGGATAATATAACCGCATCTGTATCTGGCCAGGGCACCCCAATACTTCCTTTTATTCTCGGACGGTCCCATAAAAAATTTGAATGAGTCACTGGAGAAGATTCTGTCAACCCATAGCCTTCCACTAACTTTCCACCCGTTATTTCCTCAAATTTCTCCTGTACCTCTACTGGAAGAGGAGCGGAGCCTGAGATACATGAATCGATGGAAGAAAGGTCATATTTAGAAAGGTCTGGGTGATTTAACAAACCGATATAGATGGTCGGAGCTCCTGGAAATAAAGTTGGCCGTTGTTTCTCGATCGTCTTTAATGTTTGTTCCGGATCAAACTTTGGAAGCAATACCATTTTTTGTCCTTGCATGACGGAAAGAATCATGACAGCAGTCATGCCATACACATGGAAAAATGGAATAATGGCTAGGATGATTTCTTCTCCTCGTCTGCATTTGTATAACCAAGCGTTACTCATCGCTGCATTCGAAACAAGGTTCCTATGGGTAAGCATGACTCCCTTTGGAGCTCCGGTCGTTCCACCGGTGTATTGAATAATCGCAAGGTCCTCGTCAAAATCGACTAAAAAGCTTTTTAGTTCTTGATTGGACTGCTTAATAATTTCTGTTAATAAGTGATGACATCCTTCATGCTTAACAGACACGGTAATTCCATATTGTTTCTTTTGGATAAATGGATAAATGAGATTTTTTGGGAAGGGTAAGTAATCCTTGATAGCGGTTACAATAATGTGTTCCAACTTAGTTTGTGAGAATACTTTGCTAACACGTGGAAATAAAATATCTAATGTGACAATGGCTTTTGCCCCAGAATCCTTCATTTGATATTCAATTTCTCTTTCTGTGTACAATGGGTTTGTCGGTACCACAACACCTCCAGCTAATAAAATTCCGTAATAGGAAATAACAGCTTGAGGGCAATTTGGGAGCATGATTGCAACTCGGTCACCTTTTTCTAACCCGAGCTTTTGTAAATATGAAGCTAACTTGCTGGCATGTTCATGTAACGTTTCATAGCTCATTTCCTTGCCCATAAAATGAATTGCCGGTTTATTCGGAAACTCCTTTGCTGCGTTCGTTAAATAGGTTTGAACAGGTTCTGACTTGTACGTTAAGGTAGCCGGTATTTCCTCTGGGTAATTAGCGAGCCACGGCCTATGTTCACTCATTCTCCATCCCTCCTATAAAGAAACTGTATAGAAATTTCTGATTACTCACTCTAATTATAATATAGTGAATTATATGTGACAATTTAAATTCTCCTACAATATGTTTATGGACGTACAAAGTTGTCCTACAACAAAAAAATCGCCTCTAAGGCGATTTTAAAAGATCAGATAAAAAATTCCTATAAACACAAAGATTCCACAAAGGATGAGAAGGATTTTTGCTAGCTTTTCCATTTACGTACTCCTTTAAGATATACCTGCCCCAATTACATACGATATTCCAACGGATATAACCATTGAAATTAACCCAACAGCTCGGTTGTCATTCTGAATTTCTTCATCAATTTTAAATTTTGGTGTTAAAAACTCAAAAATAAAATAAGCTACCAGTAGTAAAAAGAAACCAAATACTCCCCAACCAATCATGGTTATGAGAGAGTCATGCTGCTCAATTGAATGCCTAAAAATATTGGCAATTCCAAAGATTTTACCACCGGTCGCCATAGCAACGGCAACATTCCCATTTTGAATTTCTTCCCAATTTCGATATTTCGTTACAAGTTCAAAGATGGCTAGAAACAAGATCATACATAAAATAACGACACTGCAATATGCGGCTATATGAACATATTCATTCTCCCAGAAACCGTTCAACTTCCTCTTCCTCCTACTTACTTGAACTCAACGACTGTTACACCAGAACCGCCTTCACCAGCCTCACCAAAGCGAATTTTTTTCACAGAACGATGATTTTTCAAGTACTCTTGTACACCCTGCCTTAATGCTCCTGTGCCCTTTCCATGAATGATCGACACTCTTGGATAATTAGATAATAAAGCATCATCGATGTATTTTTCTACTCTTAACAGAGCATCCTCATAGCGTTCCCCTCGGAGATCTAGCTCTATAGAAACGTTTGAATCTCTTCCCTGTATCGTTGTCACATGTTTTTGTACCTTAGGTTTTTCCGATTGGATAAACTCCAAATCCTTTTCTTGGACCTTCATTTTCAGAATACCTATTTGAACTTGCCACTCATTGTCAGATACCTTTTCAACTAAATGTCCCTTTTGGTCAAATGTTAATACCTTTACTTCATCACCAACATGGAATTTATGTTTCTGTTTTCGTGACTCATTGTTCAATGATTTCTCAGAAACAGGTACTGCTTCATTTAGTCTCTTTTTGGCATCAATTAATTCATGTTCTTTGATATCCGCTTTTTTCTCGATTCGCATTCGACGGAGCTCACGAATAACTTCTTCCGCTTCTTGTTTCGCCTTTTCAATAATTGCTTGCGCCTCACGCTCGGCTTTTTCACGTAATATGTCTTTTTCCTTATAATACGTAACAATCTCTTCTTGAAGGTCCTTATGAAGCTTTTCAGCCTGCCTTAATGTGTCATGTGCCTCTTCTAACTCATTTTCAGCTTGTTTTTTGCTTGCCTCAAGCGCTGCAATCATTTGATCGACTTCGTTACTCTCCGAGCTAACATGTGATCGTGCCATATCAATGACTTTTTCTTTTAACCCAAGGCGTTTGGAAATTTCAAACGCATTGCTTCGACCTGGAACCCCAATTAGAAGCTTATACGTTGGACTTAATGTTTCAATATCAAACTCAACACTTGCGTTTATTACCCCTTCCCGGTTATAACCATATGCCTTTAATTCCGGATAATGGGTTGTCGCAACCACTCTTGCCCCTGTTTTATAGACAGAGTCTAATATGGAAATAGCAAGCGCAGCTCCTTCTTGTGGATCTGTACCTGCACCTAGCTCGTCAAATAAAACCAGACTATCAAAGCTTACATCATTTAATATGTCTACGATATTTACCATATGAGAAGAAAAAGTACTTAGACTTTGCTCGATCGACTGTTCATCACCAATATCTGCGAACACTTGACCAAAGACAGCCATTTCTGATCCATCAAGGGCAGGTATTTGTAGCCCAGCCTGAGCCATTAAAGTACATAAACCGACGGTCTTTAGTGTAACCGTCTTTCCCCCTGTATTAGGTCCAGTTATAACGATTGTGGAATAAGTCTTACCGAGTAAAATATCATTTGGAACCACTTCATCCATGGCAATCAAGGGATGTCTTGCTTTAAACAAGGAGATGATTCCTTCGTTATTCATTTTTGGTTTAGATCCCTTTATTCTTTTACTATACCTTGCTTTCGCAAACATAAAGTCTAGGTCTGTTAATACCCCTACAATTGTACTTAACTCATTCTCAAACATTCCAACTTTTCCGGACAATTCAACCAAAATACGTTCTATTTCCTGCTTTTCCTTGACACGAATATCTTGCACATCGTTGTTTAATTGCACGATTGTTTGCGGTTCGATGAACAGGGTTTGACCTGAGGAACTTTGATCGTGAATAATTCCTCCATAATGTCCTCGATATTCTTGTTTAACAGGTATAACAAACCGGTCATTTCGAATCGTGATAATTGCGTCTGAAAGCATTTTAGCCGCATTGGAAGACCGAATCATTGATTCAAGTCTTTCGCGAACCCTTGCTTCTTTTGTTCGAAGCTGACTTCTAAGCGATCGTAACGTTTCACTAGCGGTATCAAGTACTTCACCACTCTCATCGATTGCCATTCGAATGGGCTCTTCTAGTTCTGCGAGCACAATGATGTTACTTGCATATTCATCTAAAATAGGAATCTCTATTCCTTGTTCAACCATATCTTCTATAAAGCGACGCATCATCCTGCTCGCATGGATTGTACTAGCTACTTGTACAAGTTCAAGTGGACTTAGTACTCCACCGATTGCGGAGCGTCTTATTTGCATTCTAATATCATAAATTCCTGTGAGAGGTACATGGCCTTTTAATCGAAGAACCTTTGCTGCTTCATCCGTTTCTTCCTGGCTACGCACCACCTCCTCGAAATCAGTCGAAGGAACAAGCGCCTTTACTTTGTCTTTTCCTAAGCTTGAAGAAGCATGTTCAAATAACTGCTCTTTGACTTTTGTAAATTCCAATACCTTTAAAACTCTTTCTTGCATGGAGTGTGCCTCCTATTTTCAAAATAAGGTCTATCTTCTCTCTTCTTTTCGCCTTTTTAGTAGTTCAAGAAATTCTTCCTTAGCCAAAGAATTGATAACGGATTGTTTTTGAACCCATCCTTTTTTCGCTGCAGATACTCCCGTGTCCATATGAGCTAATGTTTCAACCATATGAGCATCAGTATTTATTAATAGCTTTACACCTGCTTCTTGGGCCATTCGTACATGCTCTGAGGAGAGGTCAAGTCGATTTGGATTCGCATTCAATTCTAGCCAAGTATTTGTTTCTTTTGCTAATTCAATCAATTGCTCAATATCTACTGAATATCCATCGCGCTTTCCAATCTTTCTCCCCGTCGGATGTGCAATCATATGTACATGTTTATTTCTCAAAGCTGTTTGAAGACGGTTCATTATCTTATCCTGTGGCTGTGAAAAAGAGGAATGAATAGATGCAATAACAAAATCCATTTGTTCTAGAACTTCATCTTCATAGTCAAGGGAGCCATCAGGTAAAATATCCATCTCAACACCAGCTAAAATCGTAATATCATCATATTTACGATTTAATTGATCAATTTCTTGACGTTGTTTTCGCAAGCGCTCGACCGTTAGACCATTGGCCACTTTTAAATATTGTGAGTGGTCAGTAATGGCAATATATTCATATCCTTTTGCACGACAAGCTTCTACCATTTGCTCAATAGAATGTGATCCATCGCTCCATGTCGAGTGCATATGTAGATCCCCTTTTATATGGTCAAGAGCAATAATCTCAAGCTCTTCTTTATAATGTTCCACTTCAGTCCCATCCTCACGCATTTCGGGTGGAATAAAAGGCAAACCAAAGTGAGCAAAAAACTCCTTTTCACTATCAAACGTTACAATTTCCCCGGTTTCGATATGTTCCACACCGTATTCGCTTATTTTTTCACCACGTTCCTTGGCTAATTGACGCATCCTTACGTTATGATCCTTTGAGCCCGTGAAATGGTGTAAAGTCGTGGTAAATTCCTCATCCTTTACCAGACGAAAATCAATCGAAACGTCAAACTCCAATTCAAGGATAACAGAAACCTTTGTATCTCCTTTGGAGACAACTTCTTTTATTTGCTCCATCGAGAGCAGCTGCTCCTTCACTAATTGAGGATCAACCGTTGAGATAATGAAGTCTAAATCCTTAATCGTTTCCTTCATTCTTCTTATACTACCTGCTCTTGAAAAGCGAATCACTCCTTCCATTTCGGAAAGAGTCAGCTCAATCTTTCGTGCAACTGGTAGCATATAGGCAAGAGGTAATCGATCTGGCTTGGAACCAAAATCGTTGATTGATTGAAGAATTTTCTCCTCTGTCTTCCCTCCAAATCCAGTAAGTTCTCTCACCTTTTTGTCCACGCATGCCTGCTTTAACTCGTGTACATTCGTTATTGATAGTTCTTTGTATAGCTTGGCAATCTTTTTCCCGCCAAGGCCAGGTAGTTGTAGAAGGGGGATTAATCCCTTTGGTACTTCATCCTGAAGTTCTTTTAGTACAGAGGATTGACCCTCTTGGATAAATTCTGTAATAACAGCAGCTGTCCCCTTGCCAATACCTGAAATGGTCGTAAAATCATTGATCTGTGATAAATCCTGCTCATTTATTTCAAGGCTATTTGCAGCTTTCCTAAAAGCAGACACTTTAAAAGTATTTTCACCTTTTAATTCCATATAGGTAGCGATCGTCTCAAGTAAACGAATCACTTCTTTTTTTTGTATTGCCACACTATCCACCTACTTTCACTATATCCCATTATGAATGATTGACTTCGATTTCACCAATAATTTAGTATGTTTTGAAACCCTACTATGTATTATGTACGTATTGACATCCAAAAAAGTTTTGAATAATAAACAAAATAAAACTTCTCTTAAAAAGAGAAGTAGTTAGATAATATCCTGTTTAAATTATCCCCAAAGCTCTTTCACAAGATTAGACAAATAGGGGGTATTTTCAACTATTCCCTTTGCCAACGAAGAGCTAGCTAAAGGAGATTGCACGGCTTCAATTGGTAAAAGTGCTGCTATGTATAAAATAATAAACAAAAGTAAATATACCTCTAAAAATCCAAGTATCCCTCCAGCCCAACGGTTAAAGGTCTTTAAAATTGGTAGATTGGAAACAAAATCTAGCATACTTCCAATTATTTGTAGAACAATCTTAGTTGCTACGAAAATCGCAACAAACGCAATTCCTCGGTAGTATGCATCCTCCATATTTCCTTCTGAGAAAATCAGTTGTAAATTTGATGCATCACCGAAGCTTGGATACGGAATCCAAAGGGTTAATTTGGGTGCAAGGTCGGAATAATAGACCTTTGCTACAATAAATGCAATAATGAAGCCAGTAAGATGAATAAATTGTAGGATAAACCCTCTGCGAAGCCCAACAAGTAATCCTATTAATAATATAATGACAATGGCAAGATTTAGCATATTCGTTCAATCCTTTACTTCTTTAGTTCTCTTTCTAAGCGCTCAAGTTGATCCTTTATTTTCAGATAATCATTTACAGCATTCACTGCTGTAAGAACGGCAAGTTTGGTACTATCAAGTGAGGGATTCTTCTGACCAATTTCGCGCATTTTATTATTTACCATAGAGGCAACTAATCGAACATGTTCAACACTTTCGTTCCCTACAATTACATACTGTTGCCCGTATATTTCAACCGTTGTGCGCTTTTTTTCTGCTTCAGACACAGCATTGCCCCCATTCATAAGAATCCTACACTATATCATAACATGAATATTATTTGGCTGGGAAGTTAAGAATGTCAAAATCAGACGTACGAAGGAAAAATATGTATTTAATTGGAGAGGGTAAAATGAGTCAAATCGTATTAAAACAATCTGGGGAACAAATAAAAAAGATGGAGGAACACTACCAACAAAGCCTCTTACCTAAAATACCACCAGGTGGGGTGTTTGCAGCAAAACTATCCGGTTGCTCCATAACCGCCTATAAATCCGGAAAAGTACTTTTTCAAGGTCCCTCATGTGAGATTGAAGCAAAAAAATGGGGGAATGCGGAACAACCTACGAACCAAAAATCAGAGAAAAAATCAAATAATACGCGCCATCTACCTGAGCATTTTGAGTCTCTTTCTGTAGTTGGTTCGGATGAGGTAGGTACTGGCGATTACTTTGGCCCTATTACTGTTGTAGCAACTTATGTTAGTAAAGAGCATATCCCCCTATTAAGGGAGCTAGGCGTAAAGGATTCAAAAGGTCTAAAGGATGAGCAAATTTCTGCAATTGCTAAGGAAATCAAGCATGTTATTCCTTATAGCCTATTAACATTACACAATGAAAAATACAATCAGCTTCAGCAGTCAGGTATGTCACAAGGAAAGCTAAAAGCCCTGCTGCATAACCAAGCCATTGGACATGTACTGAATAAAATATCACCACAAAAACCGGAAGCCATATTAATTGATCAGTTCGCCAAAGAAGAAGTGTATTATCAATATCTTAAGGGGCAAAAAGTGGTCCACCGTGAAAATGTGTATTTCTCCACAAAGGCAGAAAGTGTCCACTTATCTGTTGCAGCCGCATCCATTCTAGCTCGTTATGCATTTGTACAGCACTTTGAAAATCTTTCAAAGGAAGCGGGATTTGTTATTCCAAAAGGAGCAGGTGCTCAAGTAGACGTAGCAGCAGCTAAATTAATCCAAGCAAAAGGTAAAGAAAGCCTTCCACATTTTGTTAAACTGCATTTTGCTAATACAGAAAAAGCATGGAAACTGATTACGAGAAAATGAGAAAAGGAGCAATCCATATTGGATGCTCCTTTTCTATTTATCCTCTTAGTACTGCTCCAGCCTGTTCCTTCACAGCATCTAGTACCTTCTCGTGGGCCTTTGTTACTTCTTCGTCAGTTAGTGTTTTTTCTGGATCAAAATATCTTAGAGAAAACGCAATGGATTTCTTTCCTTCCTCCAAGCGATCTCCTTCATAAAGATCAAACACAGAAACATCCTTCAATAAGTTGCCACCAGCTTTTGTAATTATGTCAGAAAGCTGACCACTAACCACTTCCTTGTTAACAACCAGTGCGATATCGCGTGTGATAGATGGGTAACGTGGAATTGATTCGTATTGTAACGGAGCAATTTCTGTCTCTAGTAAAGCCTTTAAAGATAGTTCAAATACGTACGTTTCTTTCAAATCAAGTTCTTTTTGAACGTTCGGATGGATTTGTCCGACAAAACCAATTTTCTCATTATCTAAAAGAAGTTCTGCTGTTCTTCCTGGATGCATTCCATTCACGGTTGCTTGACGGAACTCCACTCTTCCTGTCAACCCTAAGCGAGCAAGTAACCCTTCTAGCACTCCTTTAAGAACAAAGTAATCAACAGCTTTCTTTTCCCCTTGCCATGGGTGCTGATGCCATAAGCCAGTAATTGCTGCTGCCAGATGTTCCTTCTCTTCTGGAAGCTTATCTAGTTCAGTCGAAAGGAAAACGGCCCCAGTTTCATATAATGATATGCTGTCATTTTGACGGGCAGAATTGTATTTTACGACCTCTAGTAACTGTGGCAAAATACTCAGACGTAGTACACTACGGTCTTCACTCATCGGCATCGCAAGTTTAACAGGTTCCCGCTTATCTAGTGCGAATTGAGTGGCTTTGGTTTCATTCGTCAAAGAATAAGTGACTGCTTGAAATAACCCTGCACTTTCTAAGTAGCGTCGTACGATTCTACGCTTTTTTTGGTAATCACTTAATTTTCCTGGAGTAGAAGCACCCTTTGGAAGAGTTTTAGGGATATAGTCGTAACCATAAATTCTTCCAACCTCTTCAACTAAATCTTCTTCAATGGTAATATCACCACGACGAGTAGGTACGGTTACTGTAATTTCGTTTCCTTCAACCTTCGAAACAAATTGTAGACGGGCAAAGATATTTTGCACCTCATCCATGGATATTTCGGTACCAAGCACACCATTGATTTTGTCTAATGTAATGGAAACAACCGCAGGCTCCACCTTAAGTGCATCTGCCTCGACCGATCCTTCTAATACTTCTCCATTTGCATACAGTACTAATAGCTCAGCCGCTCTTTCTGCTGCTGCTCTAACACGATTCGGATCCACACCTTTTTCATAGCGTGCACTAGCTTCACTGCGCAAACCATGATCCTTTGAAGCTTTACGAATGGGTGCTCCCACAAAATACGCAGACTCTAGTAACACGGTTGTCGTTGTTGTTTCTACCTCAGAGTTTGCTCCACCCATAACTCCTGCTAATGCAACCGGCTCTTGTCCGTTTGTAATCACCAGGTGATCTGTTGTTAATGTACGTTTTGCATCATCAAGCGTTGTAATATTTTCACCTTGATGCGCACGACGAACAACGATTTCTTTTGAACCAAGACGATCATAGTCAAAGGCATGTAGCGGTTGACCATATTCCATTAAAATGTAATTCGTAATATCGACAACATTATTATGAGGACGTACTCCTGCAGCCATCAGACGTGTTTGCATCCATAATGGTGAAGGTCCAACCTTTACATTTTTAATCACTTTGGCAACGTAAAGTGGATTATCTTCCGGAGCTTCTACAGTAACAGAGATATAATCGCTAGCCTTTTCGTTTACGGATGAGACCTCAGGCTTCGGAAGCTTTACTTCTTTTCCTAAAATGGCGGCAACCTCATATGCTACACCTAGCATGCTTAAGCAGTCCGCTCGGTTCGGGGTTAAACCTAATTCTAAAATTTGATCATCGCGATTTAACAGCTCAAGTGCATCATCCCCAACTGTGACCTCATTCGGGAATACGAAGATCCCTTCAGAGAATTCCTTAGCAACAAGCTTGCTTTCAACCCCTAACTCCTGCAAGGAACAGATCATTCCGTTTGACTCTTCGCCGCGAAGCTTTGCTTTTTTAATTTTGAAGTTTCCTGGGAGAACAGCTCCTACCTTTGCTACAATAACATGTTGCCCCTTATCTACATTTGGAGCACCACAGATGATTTGAACGGGCTCTCCTTCTCCAACATCTACTAAACATTTATTTAGCTTATCGGCATTTGGATGCTGCTCACGTTCTAACACGTAACCGACGACGAGACCTTTCATTCCTTCATTTAGAATCTCAACGCCTTCCACTTCAATTCCACTTTTTGTGATTTTATCGGCTAGTTCAGGAGCTGTGACACCAGAAAGGTCCACATACTCTTGAAGCCATTTATAAGAAACAAACATTCTTGTTATCCTCCTATTCGTGTATAGAAAATTGCTTTAAGAAACGTACATCATTTGCATAGTAATGACGAATATCATCCACGCCGTATTTTAGCATGGCAATTCTTTCAGGCCCCATACCGAATGCAAAGCCTGTATATTTTTTCGAATCATAACCAGCCATTTCAAGTACGTTTGGATGTACCATTCCCGCTCCAAGAATTTCAATCCAACCCGTTCCTTTACAAACGCTACATCCTTTTCCGTTACAAATTTTACAAGAAATATCCATTTCAACTGAAGGTTCTGTGAATGGGAAGAAGCTAGGACGCAAGCGAATCTCACGGTCTTCACCAAAGATTTTTTTCGCAAACACATCTAATGTCCCTTTCAGGTCACTCATTTGAATGTTTTCTCCTACCACAAGACCCTCGATCTGCATGAATTGGTGAGAATGCGTTGCGTCATCATTATCACGTCGATAAACTTTTCCTGGGCAGATAATTTTAATCGGGCCCTTTCCTTCTTTCTTTTCCATCGTTCTTGCTTGCATTGGTGATGTATGTGTACGAAGGAGGATTTCTTCCGTAATATAAAAGGAATCTTGCATATCACGTGCTGGATGACCTTTTGGTAAATTTAATGCCTCAAAGTTATAGTAGTCACTTTCTACTTCGGGACCTTCTGCAATCGTGTAGCCCATACCAATAAAGAGGTCTTCGATTTCTTCAATGATTCTAGTTAATGGATGATGGTTTCCTGTTTTTACTGGTCTTCCAGGAAGTGTTACATCAATGGTTTCAGAGGCAAGCTTTTTAGCCACCGCTTCTTCTTCCATAATCGCTTGTTTTTCTTCAATCGCTTTTGCAATAACATCTCTTACCTCGTTCGCCAATGCCCCCATTTTAGGACGTTCTTCAGCACTTAGCTTTCCCATCCCTTTTAGTACCTCAGTAATGGGACCTTTTTTCCCCAGATAAGATACACGAATGTCATTTAGTTCCTTTAAATCAGTCGCTTTCTTTATTCCTTCAAGCGCTTCTTGCTGAAGCTCTACTAAGCGTTGCTCCATTGTTTTTCCTCCTTTTGATTTTTAGACACAATAAAAACCCCATCCCTAGAAAGGGACGAGGTTTAATAGTCGCGGTACCACCCTTAATTAATGCAGGACATCTTTCTTCCTACATTCACTTCATTGCTGATAACGGCTTTAAACCGGTGCATCTTTACACTTCTTTAAGAAATGGTCCCGATGCCAACTCGGGAGGTGAACTTCGTCTACTTTTTCTATAAAAATGCTTTCAGTCTAAGGCATTTTCTCCCTAACATAGATGGTAGCAAACTACTTTTCTCCGTCATCGTTTTTTGGTATGTAATTTTTGCTGTTTATTATAGTATACTTTCCTACTTATTTCAAACCCATTTTGAAGAGGGGTTATGCCTATTTTATCCACGTAAGTAATATAACAAAATTCCGGTTGCTACTGCAACATTTAATGACTCACTTTTCCCATGAATCGGAATATATAGATTAGCTGTCGTTTTACCTAGTAGCTCTTTACTTACCCCGTTCCCTTCATTTCCGACAATTAAGGCATAGGATCCAGTTGATTGTATTTGATGAAACGGTTCGGCATTCTCTAAGGCTGTTCCATACACAGGGATCCCTCGGTCAAGAAGATCGCTTGTCCAAGTTGAGATTTCGCCTTTAATAACAGGTAGATGAAAATGGCTGCCTTGGGCAGATCTAAGCACTTTGGAATTATAAATATCCACACTTCCATTGCCAATTACCACAACGTCCACACCAGCAGCATCTGCTGTACGAATCATCGTTCCTAAATTCCCAGGGTCTTGGACAGCATCAATTAAAAGATAAGATGTTCCTTCTGTACGTGATGGCTTTTCTTGATGACAAACAGCAAAAATGCCTTGTGGTGTATCTGTTTCAGCCAAAAGTTTAATGATGTCAGCAGGGACTGAGACAATCGGAGTTTCTCCGTAATCAAAGCTTGAAGGAAGATCCAGGTTTTCTTGTACAATGATTTCTTCTATACGACCTGCTTTTAGTGCTTCCTCCACTAAATGGAACCCTTCGACTAAAAATAGTCCTGTTTTATCTCTTTCCTTTTTCGTTAATAGTTTTTTCCATTGCTTCACCTTTGGGTTACTACTCGAGTGAATATGCTTCAAGGTAAACCCCCTTCTTTCCTTTTTTCTCGGGTTTTCTTATTATAGCGTAACTTAAGTACATAATAATAACAAAAATAGAAAACATATTAAAGAAAATGAAGAAGGAGTGAGTAAAAATGAATCTTAACTTAAGAAATGCAGTTATTCATAATGTATCAGGAAATACACAAGATGAACTACGAGACACGATCGTTGATGCCATTCAAAACGGCGAAGAAAAAATGCTTCCAGGTTTAGGCGTACTTTTTGAAGTGATCTGGAAGAATGCATCCGACCAAGAAAAAAGCGAAATGCTCCAAACCCTAGAAAGCGGCCTAAAATAGGGTGTCTGTCACCGCTCGTGGACAAATTCTTTGATTTGTCCACGGAAGGTGACAGACACCATCCGTGGACAGTTGGGGTGATTTTGTCCGCCTGAGGTGGACACCTATGCCCGATTAGCCAAACAAAGACAGCATGCCTTAGCATGCTGTCTTTGTTTGGTCTCTATTCAAGAGTAATACGGTTCACTGTTTCACGGTCTAGACGTTTGATGACTTCAACGATTAGCTTAACAGCGTTCTCGTAGTCATCACGGTGTAACATAGCTGCATGCGAATGGATATAGCGAGTAGCAATCGTTATTGCTAAGGAAGGGACTCCTTTATGAGATATATGGATAGACCCCGCATCCGTGCCACCGCCAGCGATTGCATCGAATTGATATGGAATTCCAAGTTCATCCGCTGTATCTGTTACTAAATCTCTTAAACCTTTGTGAGACACCATACTTGCGTCATACAGAATGATTTGTGGGCCTTTGCCCATTTTGCTTTGTGCTTCCTTCTCCGACACACCAGGAGTGTCACCAGCGATCCCAACATCCACTCCAAACCCAATATCAGGCTCAATGGCAGCAGCAGAAGTACGTGCCCCACGTAAGCCTACCTCTTCTTGTACACTTCCAACTCCATATACGATATTTGGATGCTCTTCATTCTTCAATTGCTTTAACACATCAATCGCAATCGCACAACCAATCCGATTATCCCAAGCTTTTGCTAATAAAAGCTTTTCATTGTTCATCACAGTAAACTCAAAATATGGAACGACCATGTCACCAGGACGGACTCCCCACTCTGTAGCTTCCTCACGACTTGATGCACCAATATCAATAAACATATCTTTAATTTCTACTGGTTTTTTTCTAGCTTCAGGAGATAAAATATGTGGTGGCTTTGAACCGATTACTCCTGTCACATCTCCCTTTCTGGTAACAATCGTCACTCGCTGTGCTAACATAACCTGTGACCACCAGCCACCAACCGTTTGGAAGCGTAGGAATCCTTTATCATCAATTTGCGTGATCATAAAACCTACTTCATCCAAGTGACCAGCAACCATTACCTTCGGACCGTTCGCATCTCCCACTTTTTTCGCAATTAAGCTTCCAAGTCCATCCGTAGTTACTTCATCCGCATACGGAGCAATATGCTTGTTCATTACTTCTCTTGGCTCACGCTCATTCCCTGGAATCCCTTTGGCATCTGTTAATTCCTTAAGCATCGCTAAAGTATCACCAAGTTTTGTCATTTATTTCGACTCCCTTAATATGTATTATGTTTATAGTATACTAGCTACATCTTAAATGCACAAAGTATACATTAGTAACCTTCCTTCTGCCTTTTATAATTTACTTCATTTTTAGAGATATATGCTTCTTTTATGTCTTCTGATGTAAATCCTAGCATCTTCCCTAAAACAAAATAACTCTCAAGCATGCTACGATACGCACCCATACTCCTTTCTGCGGAAAAGCGATGAACCGTTTCATACATAGATAAAAACTGATTCGTCACATTTTCCTCTACTAATTCTAGTTCTTCTATCTGTACATCACGCTCAAATCCACAATCCAGTCCTAGTGATAAAATAAAATGAACTCCATCTACAAATTCCTCTAAAATGACCTCTTTTGGAGAAGCACCTTTAACACTCCAAAATTTAAAACAACGTGTCTCGTTTGCTAGTTCACCTAGCTCAACCAATAAAGCCAGTACCTTTCTACTTATTAGGTTTTCTGCTTTTAATTCGTGTTTTTCTGCGATATGTTCATCCAAGCCTTTTTGCATCTCAAATAAATGTCGTAAATCCATCATTTCACTCTTTTCTATGTATATTACTTTAATCATAATGAAATTAAGAAAAAAATTCACTTAAAAGCAACACTTTATGAAACCTTTTTCTAATAAAAACGTATATAAGGAAAAATGAAGAGTGGAGGGCTTAAGTATGATGTGGCTACTGCGCATGCTCCTAATAGCATTTATCTTATTTTTAATATACAGCGCCTTCAAATTTGTTTTAAACCCAAAACGAAAATTGGAGTTAGCTCACGAGCAAAAGCAGTTCTTTTTACTCGATGATATAAAAAATGTTCGTAAGAATTTTCTCTTAACCTATAAAGGGGTTCTATTTGAAGGTGAAAAATACTTAGGCACAACCGAGAACACCTTCGAGGTTGTTTCTATATTTATTTGGCCACATAGTACCTCTGCGCTAAATGGTTTGTCAAAAGAAGATTTCCGTTATATCGAAATGGAAGTAGCTGTATTTTATCCGAATGCAAGAATTGACTGGAAAAGTCCCATTCATGAATTTATGAAAAAATAAACGTTCAAGGGATCCTCCCCTTGAACGTTTATAATTAGCCCTGTTTCTCTAGCTTTGTTTCCTTAAAAAAATCTCTCCACTTTATAATCGTCATTTTTTCCCTCAGTACATAAACAAGAATGGATAAAGAAAATAAAATAATAACAATCATCGTTGGAGTAAATTGACTAATAAATTGACCAAAGACAGTGTAAAAGAAAGCTAATGGAAGATTCGTGATAAAGACTGCCTTTGCATACTCTTTAAAGCCACGGTGTCTTTCCATTAAACAAAAATTTAATAATTGATAGTGGACAAAAGGAACTAGGCGTAAAATCGAAATCTGACTAACTGTTAAATTACGATACTCTCCAAACCACTTTTTCCGAATCGAAGACAGTTTTGCTTGTGTTCGTGGAAATTTTGAAACGAGAGCAAAAAACAATATGCTGCTAATCATCAACCCAATTAGAGAGTATATCGTACCTGCGACTGTTCCAAAAAGAATTCCACCTGCAATACAGATGATGACAACAGGAATAAATAAAAACTGTCGTAACGAATGGAACAAGATGAATATAATCGGGGTGAAAACTCCACCAGCCTGAAACATGACAAGCAGTAACGCTAACTCCTCATCCATATGACCACCCCTTAAGCAGTTTCTTGATGTCTATTACAGCTTATCAAGAAAGAACCGTTTCTATGACAACTATTATCTTAATTCCATACATAGTAAAGCAATAGACCGATTTGGAGAACAGTCAAAAATGGCAATCCCCATTTAAAGCTAGGATGTTTTGTTTTATGACGAAAGGACCTCATTCCAATAAATGCACCTAATGCACCTCCAATAAAAGCGAATTGCCAAAGTGTCGCTTCTCTAATTCGATATTTATTTTTCTTAGCCTTCTGTTTATCAACATACACCAACGAACAACTGACGATATTTATTACCAATAAATACATCCAAAAATATGTAAGCATACAATACCTCCTTGAAGAACTTAAAAAAGCCACCCTCTAGTTAGAGAATGGCTTCTATAGACTAATAAGTCAATTATTTTGCTAGGCTTTGCTTAGCAGCTGCAGCTAATTCTGCAAATGCTTTTTCGTCGCTTACTGCAAGTTCAGCAAGCATTTTACGGTTTACTTCGATACCTGCAACGCTTAAACCGTGCATTAAACGGCTATAAGAAAGACCGTTCATACGAGCTGCTGCATTGATACGAGTGATCCAAAGCTTACGGAAGTCACGCTTCTTTTGGCGACGATCACGGAATGCATACATTAGAGATTTCATAACCTGTTGGTTAGCTACTTTATATAATGTATGTTTTGAACCATAATAACCTTTTGCTAATTTAATAACTTTTTTACGACGTCTGCGAGTTACTGTACCGCCTTTAACACGTGGCATATGTTTTCCCTCCTAATTTGCAATTACTTAAGATTTACTAGTAAGTTACGGATGCGCTTGTAATCGCCTGAAGAAACTAGAGTTCCTTTGCGAAGCTTACGCTTTGCCTTTGTAGATTTGTTAGCGAATAAATGGCTTCTATAAGCGTGTGAACGCTTCAGTTTACCAGATCCTGTTCTCTTGAAACGCTTTGCTGCGCCGCGGTGAGTTTTCATTTTTGGCATTAGGGATTCCTCCTCATTACTTGTCGTTTTTAGGTGCTAATGTCATAAACATGCTTCTGCCATCCATTTTTGGATGAGATTCCACTGTTGCTACTTCTTTACAAGCTTCTGCAAAGCGGACTAAAACACGTTGTCCGATCTCTTTATGTGTAATTGCACGACCTTTAAATCGAATCGATGCTTTTACTTTATCGCCTTTTTCCAAGAATTTAATCGCATTACGTAACTTTGTGTTAAAGTCATGCTCATCAATGGATGGGCTAAGTCGAACTTCTTTGATGTTGATAATTTTTTGATTTTTACGTGCTTCTTTTTCTTTCTTCTGCTGTTCAAACTTAAACTTACCGTAGTCCATAATACGTGCTACTGGTGGTTTTGCGTTTGGTGCAACAAGAACAACGTCAAGATTTACACGCGTAGCAATCTCAAGTGCTTCGATTTTTGTTTTAATGCCTAGTTGTTCGCCATTTTGATCAATTAGACGTAATTCGCGGGCACGAATACCCTCGTTCAACAACATGTCTTTGCTAATAGCTGGACACCTCCAAGGTTTAATGCGAATACAACGTTTGGGTTAAGAAGATTTCATTTTCAAAAGAAAAATAAAAAAAGTGCGGATGAACACACCCACACTTTACGATACCCATACGGTAATAAGCCTTTTCGTAAAACCTGCCAACTGCACTTTGGCGTCAATCAGGTGAGAAGCGGGTGCTTCTTCTTTATCTCAAACTCGTATTCAATTTACCTTAGCAACTATATCACAATAAATAATTCATGTCAACGAAACACTTTTTTTATCACAACGAAATGAATTGTATCAAAAATATACGTTTGTGGCAATACTTTTTCAAAAAAATAAACGAAAAAGAGGATGAGCAGACATCCTCTTTCGTGCAAATCCTAACGTTTTACTTCCATCTTTAAATCCTCAACAAACGTTTCAAAGGAAACAACCTCTGATTTTTGCTCACCATATTTTCGTACATTCACTGCCTTTTCTGCTACTTCATTGTCACCAACGACTAGCATATAAGGTGTTTTTTGCATTTGCGCTTCACGAATCTTGTAACCGATCTTCTCATTTCGATCATCGATTTCAACACGAATACCTTCTGCCTGAAGAAGTTCTTGTACTTGCTTTGCGTAGTCAAAATGAACGTCAGGAGAAACAGGAATCACTTGAACCTGTACAGGTGCTAACCAAGTTGGGAAAGCTCCTTTGTATTCTTCAATCAAGAACGCAACAAAACGCTCCATTGTTGAAACGACCCCACGGTGGATAACTACAGGACGATGTTGTTTCCCATCCTCACCTACATAGCTCAAATCAAAACGTTCTGGTAATAAGAAGTCTAATTGGACAGTAGAAAGGGTCTCTTCCTTCCCAAGAGCTGTCTTCACTTGAACATCAAGCTTTGGACCATAAAAAGCCGCTTCACCTTCTGCCTCAAAATAATCTAGCCCTAAGTCATCCATTGCTTCTTTTAACATGCTTTGAGCCTTTTCCCACATTTGATCATCATCAAAATACTTTTCTTTATCTTCAGGATCACGGTACGATAGGCGGAAGGAGTAATCATTGATATTAAAATCTTTGTACACTTCCAATACCAATCCTACCACTCGCTTAAATTCTTCCTTAATTTGATCTGGACGAACAAAAATATGTGCATCGTTTAACGTCATTCCACGTACACGTTGAAGACCAGAAAGTGCTCCAGACATTTCATAGCGGTGCATCGTTCCAAGCTCGGCAATACGAATAGGAAGCTCCCGATAACTATGAATACCGTGCTTATAGATCATCATATGATGTGGACAGTTCATAGGGCGTAAAACGAGCTGCTCATTGTCCATCTCCATAACTGGGAACATATCTTCTTGATAGTGATCCCAGTGCCCTGATGTTTTATATAAATCAACACTACCCATCACAGGTGTGTACACGTGGTCGTACCCAAGTCGTGACTCCTTATCCACGATATATCTCTCGATAATACGGCGAATCGTCGCACCCTTTGGTAACCACATTGGAAGACCTTGTCCCACTTTTTGCGAGTTCATGAATAAGTTTAATTCTTTACCTATTTTTCTATGATCACGCTCTTTTGCCTCTTCTATTAGACGGAGATGTTCAGCTAAGTCTTCTTTCTTGAAGAAAGCAGTTCCGTATATACGTTGAAGCATTTTATTATCGCTATCGCCTCTCCAGTATGCACCCGCAATACTAAGAAGCTTAAATTCCTTCATTTTCCCTGTCGATGGAACATGAACTCCACGACATAAGTCGAAGAAATCACCTTGCTCATAAATAGTCACCGTTTCTCCTGCAGGGATGGCTTCAATTAGCTCAAGCTTGTATTCATCACCAATCTCCTTAAAGAGCTGAACCGCCTCGTCACGACTAACCTCTTTACGAACAATCTCAATGTTTTCATTAATAATTTTTTTCATTTCTTTTTCAATTAACGGAAGATCTTCCGGTGTTAATGATTCCTCAATGTCTACATCATAGTAAAATCCGCCTTCAATAACTGGACCCACGCCAAGCTTTACATTTTTGTAAAGGCGCTTAATCGCTTGTGCCATCAAGTGGGCGCTACTATGTCTAAGGATTTCAAGTGCATCTGCACTATCCTGAGTAACAATTTCAATTGCTCCATCTTGCTCAATCGGACGTCTAAGATCGTACAATTGGCCATCTACTTTTCCAGCCAATGCCTTCTTTTTAAGCCCTGGGCTAATGGAGGCAGCAACATCTTCTGTTGTTGTTCCAAACGGAAACTCCTTCACTGCACCGTCTGGGAACGTTAATTTTACAACATTTGACATAACTATTTTCCTCCTAAATATAAAATAAAAATAAAAAAACTCGTCCCTCGGAAAGGGACGAGTTTATAAACAACACGTGGTTCCACCCTAATTTTCACCTTGATAAATTTATCAAAATGACTTTAGAAAAATAGATAACGGACTTTATCCGTCAGCCCATACTTAATCAATTGTTCAAGGCTGAAGTTTAGAGGTGGTAAGCTGTTCAATCGTGTTAGGAAGATTCCAGCCAACGCCTTCCCTCTCTGATAACCGTATATAAACGCTCATATCCTCATCATAACATTTATTTCATGAAGTTATTGTACCTTATTATGTACGTATTATAGTTTGTTCATGAGGGAAAAGCAAGTATCAATCTAGAAATTATCATCAGCTGCAAGTGCTAATTTCCTTTTACGATCATGAAATAAGTTTATGGCTGCTACAACTACTCTTTCCTCAAAAAGATTACAGATTGTTCGAACCAAAGGTTGCTCCGGTTCATCGGTGTACAAATAAATCTTTTGGGGAGCAATCGAAAGCAACGGTGCAATCGTAACACTATCAATATAGACTGGGTGATTAGAAAGTAGTTTCCGATCGATCAGCTGCAAAATTTCTTTTCTTTTTAATTCAAAGAATTTCTCATCAAAAAAGGCTATCGAATCAGACACAATTAAATGAATCACTTTCTTGATTGAACTTCTTCCAGATAAAAATTCTCTAAGTGTATGAACAAATATTTGGTACTCTTGCTCAAGTTTATACTCATCAATTGCAACCTCGACCACTCTCTCTATGAGAGTCGTAATGGAACGCAATCGAAAGCGGAGGAAAGAGTCAAACGAGAAAGACAAACGCTGTGAGAATAATTCATTAATAGCCGATTCTACCAAATTATTTAATGAATTCACATCTACAAACGATAAGAGTTCCCTTCGGTTTCCGTCAACAATGGCAGTAATAATATCTAGTATTTGTTCCTGTTCATGTTCGTCATCATAACAAAAATGATTCTTTAAGATTTCTCGAGACCAATCCACTAATTTAATTTCCTGAATAAACTGCACAAATGCATTTTTCACAACCACTTCTTCCAGTTTTCCATCGCATTTTACTATATGTTTATCTTCAATAAGAAGAGTCTCATGATTCAAATGGAGTGAGGATTGTGCGTGTTTCTTTAGCAATTGGTGAAATCTTTTCGCATCCTCTTTATTTTGGAAAATGATCTCAAACAACCAAATCCCCCCTTTTGGTGAAATCAACGCTTGAAAAGTCCATGCGGCTGCATGTTCGTTTTCACAGTCTCTGTTTTCATGTATATGGGGAACTTGGTCAAAATAGAATAAGAGCCAGCGGACTTTTTCCACTGACTCTTCTACTTCACCTATTTTCTTCTATTTGGACCATCCACTTGGACAGGGTGAGCTAAGTATCTAATCCTCTCAAGAAGCCTTCTTGCTTTCATCTTCTCTTCTTCTCCACGTTGACTATACGTTAGATGTACTTCTAACCCGTCGAAGTCAAAGTTAGAGGTAAAGAAAGTAGGCAGGTTTTCAAGCATACGGAATTGAAGAATCGTTCCTAGCACTTCATCCCTTGCCCAACTTGACATCGTCTCTGCACCTATATCATCAATCATTAACACCGGTACTCTCTTCACTTTTTCGATTTTTTCATTTAGTGTAGAATCACCGATGGAGCTCTTTAATTCTCTAATCAGTTCTGGAAAATACACGATCATAGAAGAAACTTTTTTCTTAGCTAAGTCATTTGCAATGGCTCCAAGTAGATAAGATTTTCCGACACCGAATTTCCCATACAAATAAAGCCCTTTTTGCATGGTGTTAGGATGATAATTAAGGATGAAATCTGCAGCAAGATCAATGGCTTCTAATCTCCCTGCATAATCACCTTCTGTGTCGATTTCTGAAAAGCTAGCCTTCAGTATTTCCTTTGGCATATACATACTTTGTATTAGCTTTTCACTCTTTCTTCTTTCGTCAGACATGACCTTCCTTGGACAGCGATCATAATGGATCTCAATGGTTCCACGAACAAGAACTAATTCTGGCTGATATCCCTGCATAATATTTTTACAACTCTCAAGACTCGGGCACTCCGAACATTCCGTACTTTGAGTCGAATATTCATAGAGCTTGGCCAAATTTCTTTCAATCATTTGGCTCGTTAGAATATCACTGTGCTTTGATATAAACTCCCTGATGTCTGGGTGCTGCATAACTTGTCTCTTTTGTCGTTCATACCGTTCTTGAAAGCTTGGACTAGCTGCAAGTTTTTTTAATGTTTCATTGATTGGTTCCAAACACTCACCTCCTAACTCTTAAACCTTTTTAATTTCTCCTGCAAAGCACGTTTTTTCTCTTCCATCTCTTTATTATCTGAGGATATCTGATCAGGTTGACCCTCATCCTCATTTTTATCAAACCAATCTGGTAAGCTTTCTGTTCGTATCGCCTTTTTCCTAGTACTAGTCTTTGGTGTTTGTTTTGCTGTTTGCTTCCCCTCAGCCCAGTCTAAGTATTGTCGATGTTCTTTTTTAGCAAGTTCCATTGCTTCAGACACCGTCTGAACCCTTTTACGCGCCCAATGTGAGGCAATTTTGTCCACATAAGCCTTCGTCAACTTCATATCTGTTTTCAATAATACGTACTGAATGAGCACGTTCACTACACCAGGAAAAAGCTTTTGTTGAAACATGACATCTTCAACAATTTGCAAATCACTTTTTGATGGTTCTCCCCCACCAGATATATCAATTAACAATTGTCGAGGAGACGTTTTCTCAAGGTATTGAACCAATTTCTCTTCTTGAGTTTTAGGCTCCACCGTTGTTGTAACATGTGGAAGTGGTTGTATTTTATCTATTAATAACGGGAGTTGGTCAGAAAAGTTAAGCTGATACCAATCTCTAGCGGATTTTCTAAGTTCATCAATCTGAATCTCACTTGATTCATCAACTGCACTAATCACAATGTTTTTCATTTGGATCGGGTCAATCCCATAAAGGAAGGATAGTTTCGCAATTGCTTCTCGTACCTTTTTATTGATGGCCCGTTTAGGAACAAGCACTTCTGAAAGCCCTGCAAATAGAAGGTCAAAATCAAAATGTGCCTCATCAACCTTAATGGTCTCAGGACTCACTCGATCGAAGTATACACGTTGATCTTCGAGTTTCAGGTCATCTACTAAATGTGATGAAGGGTTACCTGGAACAGCAGAGTCAAATACTTCTTGAAACGACCGTGTAACATTCTCGAACCCATTTTCTTTTTCTAAGAAATGTTCATCACTAAAAAACCTTTTAAGTTTTAAAAATTGATTTTTACCTATTTTCCGATACAAATACACGTTTAGCATGCCATCTAGAAAAAACTGACTAGGTGTTAAAGGCGGCTTTATTTCATATACGAATGATCGAATCCCTTCCTCTGTTCGCACATATGTCGAGAGAAGGCCAATCCCTTCTAATTTTAGACGGGCATCGTAAATTTGTTTTAAATTACTATCCATCACGTTCATAAGAGCATGATGTGAACTACCATCTGATGATAAGCGGTTCTCATCTATTTGCGACCAAAGGGTCATATAGAGACTGTATGCTATCGGACCAATCAATGGCTGATATAAAAGTGTCAGAACCTTTCGATCATAGTCAAATAACAATCCATTTGAGGCCACCTCATAGCGATCCACTGGTAGCATTTCCTGCCAATGCTGAGCCATAGGCTTCATTTCCTCTCTTAAAAACAAACTTCCCTACTAATCCTTTTTTATCAATTCCTTTAATTCTTCAATAAATACGTTAATATCTTTAAACTGTCTATATACAGAGGCAAATCTGACGTACGCAACCTCATCTATTTTTGCTAAACGATCCATAACCATTTCTCCAACTGCTTCACTCTTTATTTCCGATACTCCATGACTGCGAAGTTCTTTTTCTATATCGGAAGTTATTTTTTCTAATTCAGTCAAAGCAACAGGTCTTTTTTCACAAGCTTTAATCAGCCCCCGTAGAATCTTATCACGGCTAAATTCTTCTCTTGTTCCTTCCTTTTTTACGACAATCAACGGAATTTCCTCTACCTTCTCAAAGGTTGTAAAACGAAAAGAACATTTCTCACACTCTCTTCTTCTGCGAATCGATCTATTTTCATCGACAGGTCTTGAATCAAGAACACGCGTATGATTATTTTGACATGTAGGACATTTCATAACATCAACTCCGAAACAGAATGGATTCTGTTGAATCTAACACTATCTTATTAAAACTTCATTTGTAGTACAAGCAATTCTACTCTCCAGCGTGTTTTCCAACACCAATATACGGATGCTTCTTATCTAACTCTTGGTAAATACGAGTGATCTCTGCTCTTAAACTTGGGTATGCTCCCAACAGCACTGTTTGCTCAGTGGAAACATTTATATCTACAGCCGTCTCGTAGGGCTTAACCGTTATAATAGTAATAATGGCAAACATTTTCTTTCCACGATTGATTTCAACTGCAATTTCCCCGTGGTCAATAGAATCACTTACCACTTTTGCATGCTGATCATTTTCAAGGATTTCTTTTACAGATTGAAACAAAGATTGGAGATTTACTCGATAATATCTCGTTCTAAGCTCTTCCTCGACATGATTTTCTTTTGTTTCGCATTGCCGATTAAATTGTCTAAACACCTGTTTTACAAATGACATAATGATTCCTCCAAATAGAAAGATGTATGTACATATATTTTAACCTAAAAGGACTGGCAATGTTAATGTTTCAGTAAAAGAGAAATTAAAAAGAGGTGTATAATATACACCTCTCGAATTTCATAAGTTTAGTAAGCTACGATTATAGTACTTTCGCTTTTGCTTGTTTAACTTGAACAGGACCCATTCCACGAGGAATTTCGATGTTCTCACGAGTTTGAGCACCTAATGCTTCAGCAATATGGTCTGCTGCGATATTAGGATCCATGTCTCCACAAGTATACACATCAATACTAGCATAGCCATGTTCAGGAAAGCTGTGAATAGTTAAATGTGATTCAGAGATAATAACCACTCCACTCACACCTTGTGGTGCAAATTTATGAAAAGCAACCTCGCGAATTTCAGCACCAGATTTTAATGCCGCATCAGCAAAAATTTGCTCAATTTGCTCCATATCATTTAACTTTTCAAAATCACAACCCCATAACTCAGAAATAACGTGACGACCCATAGTTTCCATATTCAAATTTCCCCCTTTAACCATTTTTACTACAGTAACTGAATTTCCCTATTTTTTTGGATTATAACTACCACGGGGGAAAGTTAGTCCAAAGAGGTCCTAACCCTTTAAGTAGATATAGATTCCAAATTTCAAGAAGTTCACGATGACTAGTATACTTTGTTTGTTTTTTTTTTGCAATAATGTATTTAAAAAATCTTTACAAAAAAAAAGAAAAGTAAAATCCCTTTCATCTAATCATACAAAAAATCAGTCTTCTGAGGGTTCCCAGAAGACTGACTATTTACAACGAACTTACTCGTTTAATATTTTCTGAAGCTAAAGACAGTTGATTAGCCACATGTTTCGTTAGATCAACGACCCGACAAGAATAGCCCCACTCATTATCGTACCATGCAAGAACCTTTACCTTGTTCGCACCTATAACCATTGTAGACAACCCATCAACAATCGCAGAATGTTCATTGGTATTAAAGTCAACCGATACTAATGGCTCATCTGTAATGTCGAGTATCCCTTTTAGTTCATCCTTTGAGGCTGTTTCGAATACATCATTGATCTCATCTATCGTTACTTCTCGCTTTAAATCAACAACTAAATCAACTAATGAGACATTGGTTGTTGGAACTCTTAATGACATTCCATGCAGCTTCCCTTTCATTTTAGGTAGCACTAGTGAAAGAGCTTTAGCTGCACCTGTGCTTGTTGGAATGATTGATTGACCACAAGCTCTCGCTCTTCGAAGATCTTTATGCGGATTATCAATATTTTTTTGATCATTTGTATAGGCATGCACGGTCGTCATTAGCCCATTAATTATGCCAAAGTGATCTTCAAGTACTTTTACAAGAGGTGCTAAACAATTTGTCGTACAAGAGGCATTTGAAATGATTTCATGCTCATATATATCTAACTGATGTTCATTCACACCCATAACAATTGTAATATCTTCTCCTTTACCCGGTGCGGTTAATATAACCTTCTTTGCACCCGCTTCTAAGTGGAGACTAGCTTTCTCTCTTGCATTGAATTTCCCAGTCGCTTCGATCACGATATCAACATTAAGTGAATTCCATGGTAACTCCTCTGGATTACGGTGGTTAATTAGCTTCACTCTTTTTCCATTTACTAATAAGGAATCATGTTCAGCTACTACCTCACCATCAAACTTTCCGTGATTTGTGTCATACTTTATTAAATGTGCTAATGTTTCCGCAGGATAACTAGCATTAATGGCTACTATTTCTAATGCATCATCACAAATTGCCTTTCTGAAAACCATTCTTCCTATTCTTCCAAACCCATTAATCGCTACTCTAGCCTTCATGTTACGGCTCCCTTCAAAAGTGTTATACTTTATTTCCGTATTTTACAATTAGTATAACATATTGGTGGTGAATTGTGGTGATAAAAAAACCTATTTTCAACAAAAAAACCATCACATTAATTTGTGATGGTTTTCCAATCCTTAAGAAGCTCTATCAGTTGCTTTTTCGTATCGTCTATCGTCCCATTATTATTAATCATTTTATCAGCAAGCTTCCGTTTATCTTCAATTGGCATTTGAGATTGTATTCGAGCAAGGGCTTCCTCCTTTGTTAACAGATTTCTATCCATTAATCTCTGAAGCTGGACATCTTTCTCAACATACACAAGCAGAACTACGTCAACCATATGCTTTAATCCACTTTCAAATAGTAGTGGAATATCCAACACAACTATTTGGTCTCCTCGTAAAATAGCTACTTCCTTCTTCTCATTCATCCTTCTTCGTACATCCGGATGAACAATTTCATTTAATTTTTGCCTCTTCACATTGTCATTAAAAATGATTTCACCTAATTTGGATCGATTAATCGTTCGATCATCATTCAATATACCTTCACCAAAATATGTAACGATTTGTTCGTATGCTACCTCTCCAATCTCAACGGCCTTTCTTGCTTCTATATCAGCATCAATGACCTCTATTCCCATTTCTTTAAACATATTTGCCACAGTGCTTTTCCCACTAGCAATGCCACCCGTTAATCCAACGACTAAAGTCATATTCTGCTCCTCCGTTTAGCGTAAAAGCCTCCACAAATGGAGGCTTTTTGTTAAATTTTCCATATTCCAATAATGATTAACAATACACCAGGTAAAAAAGCGAAGCGCTGGAGCCAACTGTTCTCTGAAAAATGTTTGCCAAGCTGTAATCCCGCATAAATAAAGAGAAAGCTCATTAATGCTACAGCAGTCCCTAATATGCTTGGAGAAAAGTCTAGCATCGCAGCACCTATTCCGGCCCCAAATGCATCTAAAGATAACGCTAAACCAAGCATATAGGCTTCAATACCATTGATCGTACCCGATTGATCAAAGTCTGCTGACATCGGCTTTCGTAATATTTGAATAACAATCCCAAGAGATTTAATCTCAAAATCAATGATCGTTTTTGGATGGGGAAGCATTGATGAGGACGATTTCTCTGATCGAAAAAATTGAGCGAGAACCCAAGCCCCTAATAAAATGAGTATAAATCCCCCTATACTCTCAGCGATATCAGGTGATAAGACAGACTCAATGAAATGGCCAATAATCATCCCTACAGTGAGTGTTCCTGCAGAGCATAATGAGATCACCGCGATTGACTTAAAAGGAATTCGCATTTTCCTCAGACCGTATGTGAAACCTACACTAAAACTGTCAATGCTAACTGCTAATGCAAGTAGTAATAATGGAACAGATAGTACCATTGGAAAGACTCCTTCCTAACAAAAAGCTAGGATAGTATATGATAGGAGCCCATCCAAGGTTCAACCTACTTCCTCTTTTGACATTTTGGACAAAACACGGTTCCTCGCCCACCAACAACAATTTTTTCTAGAGGAGTACCACATATTTTACAATTTTCACCTTTCCGACCGTAAACAAATAATTCAAGCTGAAACATCCCCATTTGTCCTTGTGAATTCACATAAGATCGTACCGTACTTCCACCCTTTTCAACTGCTTCACCTAGTGTTTCCTTTATTTGTTCATAAAGGATAATCCACTCTTTGTTCTTCAATGAGCTAGCGATTCTCTCAGGGTGAATTTTCGATCGAAAAAGGGCCTCATCTACATAAATATTACCTAGCCCAACGACTACTGTTTGGTCAAGCAAGGCTGTTTTGATTGACCTTTGTGTTTTCGATAATCTTTTTTGCAAATAGGATGACGTAAAATCCGGATCAAATGGTTCAGGTCCAAGAGTCGATAAAGGTGGCTGGTTAAATTCCTTCCCTTTTTCAAATAAGTGCATCGTACCAAATTTACGCACATCTTTGTAGCGGAGTTCTGTTCCGTCGGTAAAAGTAAAAATCACATGCGTGTGGAGAGCGACTGGTTCCTCAGCCTCAAAATGAGCATATCTCCCTTCCATACGCAGATGAGAAATTAAGGCAAATTTTTCAGTATATAAGATAAGAAATTTCCCTCTTCTCCCTAACTGAACAAATCTCTCGCCAACTAAAGCGTCACAAAACTGATCTACATCAGGATGTTTAATAATTTTTGGCCAAAGAACAGTTACTTTTTTGATTTCTTTATCCAAAATAAGCATTTCTAATGTACGTCGAACCGTTTCGACCTCTGGAAGTTCTGGCAATATTCTTCCTCCCAACTGCCTTTATTTCGCGTCAAACCAAGTCGGACCGTAGGAATAATCAACCTTAAGTGGCACCTTCAACTCCACTGTATGTTCCATTACATCAGGGACAATTTCCTTCAATCGCTCGATTTCTTCTTCTGGTGCTTCGAATATTAATTCATCGTGTACAGATAGCAGCAATCGTGTTTTAAGTTTTTCTTTTTCGAGCCTATCCGCCATATCTATCATTGCTTTTTTTATAATATCCGCCGCACTTCCTTGAATTGGCGTATTCATTGCCGTCCGTTCCGCAAAACTACGAAGATTGAAGTTTCTACTCGTTATTTCAGGAATATATCTTCGGCGGTGCAGAAGGGTTGACACGAATCCCTTTTGCTTTGCATCTTTTACGATTTCTTCCATATATTCTTTCACACCTGGATAACTTTCTAAGTATCTTTCAATAAAGCTACCTGCTTCTTTACGTGTAATGTTTAAGCTCTGTGACAACCCATAATCACTGATGCCGTAAACAATTCCAAAGTTTACCGCTTTTGCATGCCGTCTCATGTTAGAAGTTACTTCTTCCTTGGATACATGAAACACATCCATCGCTGTTTTTGTATGAATGTCTAGACCCTCTTGAAAGGCTTCGATTAGCTTTTCGTCATTTGCAATATGCGCCAACACACGTAATTCAATTTGTGAGTAATCAGCTGCAAAAATGACCCAGCCTTCCTCAGACGGAATAAAGGCTTGACGAATTTTACGACCTTCTTCCAGTCTAATAGGGATATTTTGTAAATTTGGATCTGTTGAGCTTAATCTTCCAGTCTGAGTTAAAGCCTGGTTAAATCTTGTATGAACTTTATTTGTTGTAGGATTAATCACTTTAAGTAATCCTTCAATATAAGTGGACTGAAGCTTACCAAGCTGACGGTAATTTAAGATTTCTCGAATAATTTCATGCTCTTCTTCAAGCTTCTCCAGTACATCTGCAGAGGTTGAATAGCCTGTTTTTGTCTTTTTCGCTACCGGAAGTTGTAACTTTTCAAAGAGAATGACGCCTAACTGCTTTGGTGAATTAATATTAAAGCTTTCGCCTGCAAGATCATAAATACGAGCTTCAATAGTAGTTAGTTGAGTTGTAATTGCTTCTCCCATCGCATGAAGTCGGTTGAGGTCAATCTTAATCCCACAAGATTCCATATCGGCTAGTATCAAAGATAGAGGAAGCTCTAAATCATAATAAAGTTCAAATTGTTCATTTGCTTTTAACTCTTGTTCAAGCTTATCTCGTAGATCTTGTAATACAAGCCCTTTTCGAACGAGATGCTCTCCAAGCTGTTCCGGTTCAGGAATCTTTCTCTTAGCCCCTTTTCCGTAAAAAGCCTCATCAGAATTAATACTCGTAAAACCATAGCGTTTAGCAGTCGTTGAAATATCATCAACAGACTCGGCTGGATTCATAATATAGGAGGCTAACAGTAAGTCAAACTCAATCCCTTTAAGGTGGATATGGTGATGTCTTAGTGATACCTCTGTCCTTTTCGCATCATATACGATTTTTTTTGAAGCTTCATTTTCAGCCCAAATTTTAAAAACGGATGACTCTATAGCGACATTGGTAGGAATGAAAAAGTTCCCCCTTTCATTGACTAGTGAAATACCCACAATATCAGCATAATGATAATTATCCTCTAACACTTCAATGTATAAGGCATTTTCATCTGCAAATAGTTCATCTGTTACTTCTTGTACAGTTGTGTATTCAACACTCTCCAAAGGTTCTTCCACAGAATCTCCTGTGTGATCTCCCAATTTATCCAGTAGTGAATTAAAACCTAATTCTTTAAATAACTGTACAACCTTGTCACGGTCAAACTCGTCATATTCGAATTCTTCAAGTTGTACCGTAACTGGTGCTTCTCTTGTTATGGTCGCAAGCTCTTTACTCATAATGGCCTGGTCTTTAAATTCCTCAAGTTTTTCTTTTAATTTCTTTCCGCTCACTTGGTCTATCGACTCTAGCAGTTTTTCGAGTGTCTCAAACTCCGCTAACAGTTTAATAGCGGTTTTTTCTCCAACTCCAGGAACACCAGGAATATTATCAGAAGTATCCCCCATCAACCCTTTCATATCAATGATCTGCTTTGGTGTTAAACCATATTTTTCTTTGATATGCTCTGGAGTATATTCCTCAATTTCTGTGATTCCTTTTTTGGTGATCGCAACAGTTGTTTTTTCAGAACTCAACTGGGTTAAATCTTTATCTCCTGAAATAACCTTTACTTCATAGCCATCTTCCTCTGCCTTCTTCGACAAAGTACCAATAATATCATCTGCTTCATAGTTTTCAAGTTCATATCTTTTGATTCGATATGCGTCCAATACTTCTCGAATAAAAGGAAATTGTTCGGATAGCTCAGGTGGTGTTTTTTGACGCCCACCCTTATACTCACTAAATGTCTTATGGCGAAAGGTTGTTTTTCCAGCATCAAACGCAACCATTATATGTGATGGCTTCTCATCCTCCAATATCCTCAAGAGCATCATCGTAAATCCATAAACGGCATTCGTATGAATTCCTTTATCATTGTTGAGCAATGGCAGAGCAAAAAATGCCCGGTAAGCAATGCTATTTCCATCAATTAATACGAGTTTCTTTTTCAAAGGAAGCCTCCCTTTCTAACTAAAGCTTGTCTCATGTAATATGTAAAAAAGCCAGTGTTTTCCTTCTTTATTCTACCATGACCATGATAGGAAAGGAAAACGCCGGCTTTATATTTACTCTGTATATCCCATAAGCAAACGGGCATAAGGTGAATCTGATGGTAAAACAATAACCGTTTCACCGTTAATTGTCTTTTTATACGATTCTAATGTTCTAAATAATTGATAGAAGTTTGGGTCTTTCGAGAATGCCTCATTATATACCTTTGCAGCTTGTGCTTCTCCCTCCGCACGAATCGTTTCGGCATCTGCTTGCGCCTTCGCTAGTGTTTCCTTCACCTGGCGATCCGTATCTGCAATAATGATGTTTTTCTCTGCATCCCCTATTGATAAATACTCCTGTGCCTTTGATTCACGTTCTGAGATCATCCGAGTGAACACCGACTGTTCGTTTTCCTTCGGGAGATCGGTTCTTTTCATACGCACATCCGTTACAACGATTCCGTAATTATCTTGTGAGAGGAGTTCATTAACCTTCTCTGTAATTTTATCATTTAAAGAACCTCTAGTTGACGCCTCATCATTAATGATTTCTTCATAGTTTAATTTTCCAAGCTCTGATCGAACAACGGAGTATATAAACTCCTCCATTCTACCTTCAGCATTTTCAAGCGTTCTTGCATTCGAGATCATTTTTTTAGGATCTTCAATTTTCCAAACAGCATAATTGTCAATCAACATACGCTTTTTATCTTTTGTATTAATTTCAGCTTCATTAACATCATAGGTCATTTGATATTTTGGGAGAGTCGAAACACTTTGAACAAATGGGATTTTATAGCTAAGACCAGGAGTACTCTCAATTCGAACCACTTCACCGAATTGGCGAATCACTCGGTATTCTCCTTCCTTAACGATAAATAAATTGGTGAGAGTGATCCCAATCAATAGAAGGATTAAAAGCGCGATCAATCCAAATTTGGTATAATTCCGCCACTTAAACCCATCTCCAGAACGCTCTTTCATATCGATTACATTTCCATCACTCATTGTTTCCACTCCCCTCTGCCGCAGGTTTTGCTTCTTCTTTTTCTAGTGGTCTAATCGGGAAATACTTCAATGTATCACCATCATCATTCATAATATAAATCTCTGTTCCTGGTAATACTTCCTCTAACGTTTCTAACACAAGCCTTTGTCTAGTTACTTCAGGATTGTTTTTATATTCTTCGTAGAGCTTATTAAAAACCGCTACATCTCCTCTAGCAATCTCAATTCTTGCTGATTGGTCCCCCTCAGCTCTTGATACAAGGGCTTTCTTTTCTCCTTCTGCTTCATTGATTTTTTGATTTTGATACTTCTTCGCCTCGTTAATTTTTGTATTCATCGTTTCACGAGCATCTGTAACATTCGTAAATGCTTTACGAACTTCTTCATTCGGAAGCTCCACATCTTGCAGCTTCACCGCCATAATAGTAATCCCTATATCGTATTTATCCATTAACGCCGACAGTAGTTCTCTGACACTTGCTTCTATTTCACCTTTCCCGGAGGTTAAGGCATCATCAATTTTGGAGCTTCCTATAATGCTACGAAGAGATGCTGAAGTGGCATCACGTAAAATCTCTTCTGGATTATCTGCATTATATAGGTATTTAGAAGGCGTCGTTATCTTCCATTGAACAACAAGATCTGCCAGAACGATGTTTTCATCGCCTGTAATCATTTTTGTTTCATTATCGAACTCAACAATTTCGCCATCTTTTTCTTCATATCCAAACTGTAAACTAAACGTTTCCTTCGAAAGCTTCTCTACATTTTGAATAGGCCAAGGCATTTTAAAATGTAACCCAGGTTCTGTTATTCCTTCTTCTACCTTCCCAAAGGTTAATATAACAGCCTGTTCTGATTCATCAACCGTATACCACGTCGTAAAAACTACAAAACTTAGTACTATAATTAAAAGTATTAGACCTACCAATGAATAAATTCTTTTTAAACTAAGCAACAACCTTCACCTCTTTCTCTTTATTAAGAACAGTTAATTGTTATACGAATGGGCGTGAAGAAGGTTTCAATAAAAAAGAAAAGGTGAAAGCGGGGTTAGCTTTCACCTTTTCTTTATGTCCTTGGATGAAGGGGTTTTCCCTTATGATATTACAGAACAATTATTAAGGAATATTATAATAATTGTAAATGTACTGTAAAATCTGTATCCAAGTCACCTATATTATTTAGGAATCTCTTTTAATAGTTCAATAATGAAAGTGGTCCCTCTTCCAACCTTACTTTCTACTCGGATGTTCCCTCTATGAGCTTCAATCAAATGCTTCACAATGGCTAAGCCTAAACCTGTACCACCAGAGTTTCTACTTCTTGCTCGGTCCACTCGATAAAAACGTTCAAAGATTCTTGGAATTTCCTTTCGCTCAATTCCAATACCCGTATCTATGACCTTTATTCTTATCTTGCTTGTCCTTTCACGAACTTCGACCTTTACAGTACCCCCTTCAGGAGTGTAGGAAATGGCATTCGTTATTAAATTAATAAACACTTGTTTTAATCTATATACGTCACCTTCAACAAAGATCGCTTCTTCCTCGGCTTCAAATTGAAGGTCAATTTTCTTTTCAATTGCCTTACCTGCTAAAATGGGAAGAACTTCATGTAACACTTCAACAATATTTATTTTTTGGATGGACAATTGAAAGCCTTGCTTCTCCATCTTTGAAAGATCTAATAAGTCTTGTATTAATGTTTGTAAACGATCGCTTTCTTTCAAAATAATCGTTAGGAAAGCCTCTAAAGTCTGCCTGTCCTCCATGGCTCCATCTAGTAAGGTTTCGGAAAATCCCTTTATAGAAGTAATCGGTGTCTTTAACTCATGTGATACATTTGCAACAAAATCTTTACGCATTTGTTCAAGCTTCTTAATCTCAGTGATATCATGGAAAACTAATAAAATCCCTTTCCAAACATCGTTTAGGCCGATAATTGGAACACCATAAACTTCAAAATGTCTTCTCTCAATCCCTACAGGAACAATTAGTTGTTTTCTAATTTTGTGTTCAGTCATAAAGATTTCTTCTATTAAATCACAAATGTCTTTTTGGTCAATCACTTCGTAGTAAAGCTTTTCCAAATACTCATTTGATTCTATTTGAAAAATCTCTTTATACGTCCGATTGACCAAATTAATATAGCCACGACTATCAATTAATATAAGTCCGCTTCCCATATTTTCAATTAAGGTCCCTAAGCGATCTTGTTGAATTTCCTTCGACTTCATGAGCTCCTGTAGATTTCGCGCTAAAATATTAATTGAACTGCTAAGCATACCTGTTTCATCAGCATGATCCTCGTACGTTCTAGCACGATAATTTCCTTTCGCTAGCTCAATAGCTACATTGGTAGCAGATTCTATCGGCTTTGTGTACATGATCGTTATTTTATAACCCAATAAAATAATGACAAATAATGCGATCCCGAGTGAAATGGTTAATATCCACCAGATCTGTTCGTATGCATTTTTTATTTCTGTTAGTTTCGTACTTAATACAATGATTCCCTCAGTCTCACCATTAGAATCTACACTGTCCCAATAATAGTGAAGATTATATCCTCCACCTACTTCAATGATTTCATCTTCTTTTTCTAATTGATTTTCAAAGATGGACTTTAGGACACTTTCATGCCTCTTATTACTCGTATTTTCTAGGGCACCACTGTCATAAATAACATTTCCATTATTCTCTAGTATCGTGATTCGAGAACTTAACGTATCACTAAACTCGTTTATTCTATCTTTAGAAATATCGCTTATGCCACCAGTATCTCGAATATACGTAGAGACTAGCTTTGTTTCCTGCTTCATCCTCCCATCAAAGGAATCAATATAGTATCCTTTGAACAATTGTCCTAACAATAGGCCTAAACCTATTAGTACAATAAAAATAAGCATAATTAGGGCAAACAAGAGTCTCGTTCGAAATTTTATCATTCTCCCTTAGGCTCCTCCATCTTATAGCCTAAGCCTCGAATCGTTTTTATATAAACTGGTTTTTTTGTATTTTGTTCAATTTTCTCTCTTAAGTGGCTAATATGAACATCAACAATTCGCGTGTCTCCTGCAAAATCATAATTCCATACCGCACTTAAAAGCTGATCTCGTGTTAGAACTCTTCCTTTGTGTCTTGCTAAATAGAGTAATAATTCAAATTCTTTTGGAGTGAGCTCCAGTAATATATCTCCAGAATACGCCTCATACTGTTCAGGATAAATTTTCAGCTCTGCCACCTGAAGCACATCTTTTTCCTCTTCTTGTACCGCAACTGGTTCTGGTTGTACTTGGGTTCTTCTAAGAATTGCTTTGACTCTCGCTATGACTTCTCTTGGACTAAACGGTTTTGTCATATAATCATCTGCACCTAGTTCAAGTCCGAGAACTTTGTCAAACTCATCGTCTTTTGCAGTCAACATAAGAATAGGCGTCAAGATTTTCTGTTGACGAAGCTGTTTACAAACTTCAATTCCATCAAGCTTCGGAAGCATTAAATCCAAAATAATTAAGTCTAGTTCTTGTTCCAAAGCAATATTTCGTCCTTCTTCCCCATCCGCAGCAGTTAACACTTCATAACCAGCCTGTTGTAAATTGTACTGCAGGAGCGTTACAATTGACTGCTCATCATCGACTACAAGCACTCTTTTTTCCATAAAAGCCTCCACATTAACGTATTACCCCATCATCCACATCCATTATAATACATATTCATTTAATAAAGATAACAAAAAATTCATAAAAAAGAGACGTACTCTTAAAAAGCACGTCCATTTACTGTTAAAAATTTTCCAATGCATGACCATCTAACGCCTCTAATTGATGAGGAGGACAAACTAAAAGGAGTGCTTTTAGTACTTGTTCTTCCTCTTCATTTTTCCCTTCAACTGTAATTTCAATTGTATGATTGCTTATACTTACTTCTGTCACTTCGAACATGAAATCAATCATTTCATAATGATATACTGGTTTCACATATTCAATATCCTGTTTTAGGATGTGGCTACCTGGCCCAGGCAAATATTTTGAAATTGCAGAAGTAATGATTCCGGTGAGCATAATACTAGGCACCAGTGGCTTTTTAAAAGGAGTTTGTGAAGCATAATCATGCTGAATATACAACGGGTTCGCGTCATTCGTTAGACCAAGATATAGTAGTAAGTCCTTATCTTCAATCTTTTCTGTCAGGGAAAGTTTTTCTCCTCTAGAAATCTCATTAATTTTACGGCCCATTTTTCTCTTTTTACCTAACAACATGCTGACGATACCTCCAATAAATGAAATCGTTCTCCTATCGAACCCTATAAATTATTATAGCAAAAGCATAGAAGAACAAAAAATTCGGGGAAGAACCCCCGAATTTTCGATTTTATTAAACTAATACGTCCATTACATTTCGTACAGCAGCTGCTGATTTATCTAAGGCACTCTTTTCTTCATCTGTTAACTCAAGCTCAATTACTTGTTCTATTCCATTAGCTCCGAGGATCGTTGGTACCCCTAGGTAAATACCTTTATATCCATATTCCCCCTCAAGGTAAGCAATAGATGGAAGAACACGACGCTGATCCTTTAAGATTGCTTCACACATTTCTACTAGAGAAGCAGCAGGTGCATAGTAAGCACTTCCATTTCCTAATAGATTAACAATTTCTCCTCCACCTTTTCTCGTACGTTCAACAATAGCCTCTAGGCGTTCCTTCGAAAGTAATGTCTCAAGTGGAATTCCACCAGCATATGAGTATCTAACAAGAGGGACCATATCGTCACCGTGGCCACCTAGGACAAAGCCAGTTATGTCTTTAACAGATAAATTTAACTCTTGGGCCACAAATGTACGGAAGCGTGCAGTATCAAGAACACCTGATTGACCAATTACACGATTTTTTGGGAAACCCGTTTCTTGGAAAACCGTATAGGTCATTGCATCCACTGGATTTGTCAAAACGATAATCGTACAGTTTGGTGAGTATTTAGCTACTTCTGATGCAACAGCTTTCATAACCTTTTGATTGGTTTGAACAAGATCATCTCGACTCATTCCAGGTTTTCTTGCGATTCCTGCGGTGATAACAACAATATCAGAATCCTTCGTATCTGCATAATCTGCTGTGCCTGTAATATTTGCATCAAACCCTTGAACCGGACTTGCTTCAAGCATATCTAAAGCCTTTCCCTTTGTTGGATTTTCCATTTGCGGTATATCCAGCAAAACGACATCTCCAAGTTCTTTTTGTGCAAGTAGAAAAGCTGTTGTAGCTCCAGTAAAGCCCCCACCAATTACCGAGATCTTTTTACGCTTCATTGACATAACCTTTTCCCCCTACATTTTGAAAGTCATTGCCCTAAGTCACTTTTCATAAAAGCTAAACAATTATAAAAAGGCTGTTCTAGAAAGAACAGCCTCTAGAACAATTTATCCCATGTTCTTAATAAGCACATCTCCAAATTCTGAGCACTTCACTTCTGTTGCTCCGTCCATCAATCGTGCAAAGTCATAAGTAACCACTTTAGAAGCGATTGACTTTTCCATTGAATCGATGATTAACTTCGCTGCTTCATTCCAGCCTAGATGTTCAAGCATTAATACACCAGATAGAATAACAGATGAAGGGTTTACTTTATCTAATCCAGCATACTTTGGTGCTGTACCGTGTGTAGCTTCAAAAATAGCATGACCTGTTACATAGTTGATGTTTGCCCCAGGTGCAATTCCAATTCCACCTACTTGTGCAGCTAACGCATCTGAAATATAGTCTCCGTTAAGGTTCATTGTAGCAACTACATCAAACTCACGTGGGCGAGTTAGAATTTGTTGTAGGAAAATATCTGCAATTGCATCTTTCACGATGATTTTCCCTTGAGCTTCTGCATCTGCTTGAGCTTGATTTGCAGCCTCTGTGCCTTGTTCATCCTTTATACGGTCATACTGTGCCCATGTGAATACTTTATCACCGTATTCTCTCTCAACAAGCTCATAACCCCAGTTCTTAAACGCACCTTCAGTGAATTTCATGATGTTACCTTTATGAACAAGAGTTAAAGATTTACGTCCCTCTTTGATCGCATACTCAATTGCAGCACGAACTAGACGAGCAGTTCCTTCTTCAGAAACTGGCTTGATTCCAAGGCCTGATGTTTCTGGGAAGCGGATTTTATTTACTCCCATTTCATTTTGAAGGAAAGAAATTAGCTTTTTCACTTCATCCGAACCTTTTGCATATTCAATACCAGCGTAAATGTCTTCTGTATTTTCACGGAAGATTACCATATCCGTATCTTGTGGACGTTTAACTGGAGAAGGAACTCCTTCAAACCAGCGAACTGGACGTAAACATACATATAAATCAAGCTCTTGGCGAAGAGCCACATTCAGTGAACGAATTCCGCCACCAATTGGTGTTGTTAAAGGTCCTTTAATAGCAATCAAATATTCGTTAATTAACTCTAACGTTTCTTTTGGTAGCCATTCTCCTGTTTGATTGAACGCTTTTTCACCTGCAAGTACTTCTTTCCATACAATCTTCTTTTCACCGTTATAAGCTTTTTCAACAGCAGCATCAAGCACTCTAGATGCTGCAGCCCAAATATCAGGTCCCGTGCCGTCTCCTTCAATAAAAGGTACTACTGGATGATTTGGTACATTTAAAACTCCATTTGTTACAGTAATTTTTTCACCTTGCATAGTATAATTCTCCCTCCATTTTGTCTAACAAGATGTGCCTCACTCAAGGTCAATCAATATGTATAAAAGATTTCTATCCATAGCGGGCAACATCAGAATCAAAGGTTAGAGCCAAATGCCTCTAACCTCTCCTCTCTATTACAGCAATATTTTTGCTAAAAGTAAAATGCTGTATTCTTTTTAAGTTAACCTCTTTGCTCAATCGCTACATATTTTTGCATTCCAGGACCAGTATAGTCTGCTCTTGGACGAATCAATCGATTATTTTCATATTGTTCAAGAATATGAGCTAACCAACCGGAAACGCGGCTTACTGCAAAGATCGGGGTAAATAAATCGTGGTCAATTCCTAAGCTATGATATACAGAAGCAGAGTAGAAGTCTACGTTTGGTGGAAGATTCTTTTCACCGGTTACAATGTTCTCAATTTTTGTAGACATTTCAAACCAATGTGGTTCGCCTGTTAAGTTAGTGAGTTTCTCTGCCATAAGCTTTAAGTGTTTTGCACGAGGGTCTCCTTTTCTGTAAACACGGTGACCAAAGCCCATGATTTTTTCCTTGTTCGCTAATTTACCACGAACATAAGTATCAACATTTTCTAAAGTCCCAATCTCAGTTAACATCTTCATTACAGCTTCATTTGCTCCACCATGTAAAGGACCTTTTAATGCTCCAATAGCTGATGTTACACCAGAGTATACATCTGATAAAGTTGCTACACATACACGAGCTGTAAATGTAGACGCATTTAATTCATGATCTGCATGAAGGACAAGTGCCTTGTTAAATGCTTCGACTGCAATTGGCTCTGGCTCTTTTCCTGAAAGCATATAAAGGAAATTAGCTGCAAAGCTTAAGTCCGTTCTAGGCGGAATTGGCTCCAACCCTTTTCGAATACGTGCAAATGCTGTCACAATTGCAGGCATCTTAGCTTGAAGACGAACTGCCTTGCGATAGTTTGCTTGCTCTTCCATTACATCACTTTCTTCGTCATACAAGCCTAATAGCGAAACAGCCGTACGAAGTGCAGCCATTGGGTGTACTTCATTAATTGGATATAACTTAAAATGCTCAAGCACTTGTTTGGGTAGCTCTGCATTTACCGACAATTGGCTTTTTAACTCTGCTAGTTCTTGCTGTGTAGGAAGTCTTCTATGCCAAAGAAGATAGATTACTTCTTCAAAGCTGGCATTCTCTGCTAAATCATCAATATCGTACCCTACGTATGTTAGTGTATCATCAATGATTGAACTGACAGAGGAAGTCGTAGCTACTACCCCTTCAAGACCACGTGTTGCTGTCATATTGACCCTCTCCTTTACAAAGTGATTCGCTAACCCTTCTAAACTCTCTGAGTTATTAAAATATTAACATTATAGATATCTATAAGACTATAAATTTTTTCACACCCATAAAAAGGATGCGCTTACAAGTCCTATTATAAACAATTATCTGACATTTGTGAACGAAAACCGCCTAAAATGTGAAAAAATTAATATTTTATTAGAAAAACTTAAGCCTAGTAATTCATAAAACTTATCACCTTTTAGAAGAGTTCAAAAAATTTCATGG
Source organism: Robertmurraya sp. GLU-23 (assembly GCF_052983275.1). Classification (NCBI taxonomy): domain Bacteria; kingdom Bacillati; phylum Bacillota; class Bacilli; order Caryophanales; family Bacillaceae; genus Robertmurraya; species Robertmurraya sp. GLU-23. The sequence continues at coordinate 56,473 of NZ_JBRKCV010000001.1, read as the reverse complement.
CTAAGTACGCGATACCTGCACCAATTAATGGTCCTACTGCAACACCCTTAAAAAGAGAAACAGCCAAGATCGTTCCCAGCACAAGAGCGGTGGTAATGTGGGGATCCTTCGCTAAGAGTGTTATGCCACCTTTGGCTATTAACGCTACCGCCATCCCGGATACTAAAGCAATCCATGCATAAGGGGATTTAAAGGCAGCCGTTAGGTCTTTAAATCCTATTTCACCACTTGCAATAGGAGCTAATACGGCGAAAGTAATGACCGTTACTCCCCAATTAATTCCTTTTGATTGGATATAAGAAAATATTTTTGAATCCACACCAATTATTTTAAGTATCAATAGTGCCCCAACGGCTATAATTAAAGATTGGTTTTTTGCGATAAAACCAATTAGTAATAAAATGATCAAAAATAAGCTAGCTTGTGTTAGCAATCTCAAGGCCTCCTCTATATAGACGTTATTTTACCATAGGAAAACTTAGCAAATAAACAATCAAACCTTCCTTTCTGAAACCCACAAGATTTGTCGAAATATAAGTAACCCATTATTCTTTATAAACAAAACTTTCCATAATCTTCATACGTAGGTAAAATAAAGAGTAAGCAAGTCCTTTAGTCTACCATTTACTCAACTATTAGGAGGGCGATTTATCTGAATCTCACCTATTTATTTAGAACTATGCGCTTTTTGATCGTAATTGTTAGTATATTTTTATCCGTTTTTATCCTAATTCAAATTTCAAAGGTTACATACCCTTTTATCATCGGCCTTTTAATTGCTTTTATGCTAAATCCATTTGTAAATTTTTTAGAAAGCAAAGCTCGGTTACCTAGAACACTTGCTGTTTTAATAGGGATTATCTTTATTTTTGCTTTATTTGCAGGATTCATTACTCTATTAATTGCAGAAATTGTGTCGGGTGCAGACTATTTAGCTGATGTCGTACCAAGACATTTAGATACTCTTATTAATTTTATCGAGGACTTTATCGCTGCACAGATTATTCCTCTTTATAACCAATTAACAAGCCTATTTAATTCTTTAGATACTGGTCAGCAAGACACGATTTTAACCAATATACAAAATGTGGGAAGAACAATTGGATCTACGATTGGTGATTTTGTTCAAAGTTTCTTTGGAAATATACCTAATATCCTATCTTGGTTTCCAAATGCTGCAACCGTAGTCATATTCTCCTTGTTGGCAACTTTTTTCATTAGTAAGGATTGGTATCGTCTATCACGGTTTAGCAATAAGATTATTCCAAACCGTGCAAAAAGCAGTACAAAGAGGGTGCTTGAAGATTTAAAAAAAGCGCTGTTCGGCTTTATAAAGGCTCAGCTAACTTTAATATCTATTACTACTGTGATCATCCTTATTGGGCTTCTAATCTTACGTGTAGATTATGCGATTACTATCGCACTTGTAACAGGATTAGTCGATATTATTCCTTACTTAGGAACAGGTGCTGTGTTTGTTCCATGGATTATTTATGAGGTCATTGCTGGAGAGATGAGTTTAGCAATTGGTTTAGGAGTTTTGTATATCATTGTACTTGTCCAACGACAAGTCATGGAGCCAAAAGTATTATCTTCAAATATAGGTCTAGATCCTCTTGCAACTTTAATCGCGTTATTTGTTGGGTTTAAATTAATTGGCTTTTTAGGGTTAATTGCAGGACCTGTGACCCTCGTGATCATCACAACCTTGCACCGAGCAAATGTATTTAAAGATATTTGGTCCTTTATTAAGGGGAAAGAAGCATAAAAGTCCATTCTCATGAATGGACTTTTTTATTTAATAATCTTAATTCTTCCTTTATTCATCCAATTTTGGAATGCTTTATTGAGTATGATTTTGAAGAATTTTCTTGTTGGAGGGGCTAGTAATAGGAAGCCCGTTGCATCTGTTATAAAACCTGGTGTTAATAGAAGTGTCCCTCCGATAATAATACAAACTCCATCCAATAGAACATCGCCAGGCATTTGACCTGATTGTAGGAGATGTTGAGCCTTTCTGATCGTGTCTAGTCCTTGTTGCTTTGCTAGGTAGGCACCAAGCAAGCCCGTTAGAATAATAAGCGTTATGGTGGTCCAGATGCCAATGGTCTTACCTGATAATAACAAAAGTCCGATTTCTGCTGCCGGTATGATAATTAATAGTAAAACGATATAACGCAAAATAATCGCCTCCTAGTTGTCCTTTTATTATATGTGTATTCCTTAAAAACAGCAAAAAAGAAGCAGCCAACTCGGCTACTTCTTCATCTTTTATTATAGTACGCTTGCGTGACCGTTATAAATAACACCATGGGATGCGTCAATTGTAATTTCTTGTCCATCCTTTAAGCTAGCAGTTGCACCTTCAGCGCCTACAATTACTGGAATTCCAAGGCTAAGTCCTACTACTGCAGCATGACTTGTTAAGCCACCTTCTTCCGTAACTAACGCGCTGCATTTCTCAATTGCCGGAACCATATCCGCATCTGAGCCAATCGTAACAAGGATAGAACCTTCTGTTACTCTTTCTAATGCTTCTTTCGCTGAATTAGCAATCACAACTTTACCAAAAGCTGTTTTTCTTCCGATTCCTTGAGCTTTTAATACTACATCGCCAACCACATGGATTTTCATTAAGTTTGTTGTACCTTTAACATTTACCGCTCCTGCAGTAATTACCACTAAATCTCCGCGAGAAACGATACCGCTGTTTAAGCTTTCCTCTACTGCTGTATCAAGCATCTCATCCGTAGTAGTCGCTTTTTTTCCGATTTGAGGATACACACCCCAAGCTAGTGATAAGCGACGAGATACACCGTCATCAGATGTTACAGCAACGATTGGAGCTTTTGGACGGTATTTAGAGATCATTCTAGCCGTATGACCACTTTCCGTAGGAGCAATGATTGCATTAGCACCTAGGTTTAATGCTGTGTGTGCAACAGATTGTCCAATTGCATCTGTAATATTATGTTCATTGTCTTTGCTACGGTTAGATAAGATTTCTTTATGATCTAATGCAGATTCTGCACGAGATGCAATATTATGCATCGTTTGAACCGCTTCTACAGGATACACACCTGCAGCTGTTTCCCCTGAAAGCATAATAGCGTCTGTTCCATCAAAAATCGCATTTGCTACGTCACTTGCTTCCGCTCTTGTTGGACGGGGATTACGTTGCATAGAATCAAGCATTTGAGTAGCCGTAATAACTGGCTTCCCTTGTGCATTACATTTTTTAATTAAGCTTTTTTGAACAAGAGGTACCTCTTCCGCTGGAATTTCTACCCCAAGGTCACCACGTGCAACCATTAGCCCGTCAGAGATTTCAAGAATTTCGTCGATTTTATCAACACCTTCTTGATTTTCAATCTTAGGGATAATGTGGATATGTGTTGCATTATGTTCCTCTAATAGACGACGAATTTCTAGTACATCTGATGCACGACGTACAAAAGAAGCAGCAATAAAATCAATTCCTTGCTCGATACCAAAAATAATATCGTTTGCATCCTTTTCTGTTATTCCTGGAAGATTAACAGAAACACCTGGTACGTTAACACCTTTTTTATTTTTAAGTGTGCCCGTATTTAAAATTTTCGTATGAATTTCTCCAGCATTACGGTCAATCTTAGTTACTTCCAAGCCGATTAAACCGTCATCTAGTAAAATTTTTGATCCTTCGTTCACATCTTCAATTAATCCAGGATATGTAATTGAGAATTTATCGGCCGTTCCTTCAACCTCAGTCATTGAAACAATCACATCGTTTCCTGCAACTAACTCAATTGCACCATCTACCATATTATTTGTACGAATTTCTGGACCTTTTGTATCCAAAAGGATCGCAACCGTCTTTCCTGTTTGCTTTGCAGCTTCGCGAATATTTCTGATACGAGCACCGTGCTCTTCATGGTCACCGTGAGAGAAGTTAAGACGAGCAACATTCATTCCAGCCTCAATCAGCTGTGTTAATTTTTCTACGCTTTCACTTGCTGGGCCTATAGTACAAACAATTTTCGTTTTACGCATACAATTGTGGACCTCCTAATATTTTAAAAACCTTAAATGGACAGCTCTTTTGACAAGTTATACATACTTTGATTTACCGCATGTTTTCTATTTAAAATTTCAATGATATCGTGGTCAACGAGCTCATTCTTTTCAATACCTACCGCTCTTCCACCCTTGCCTTGTAACAATAACTCAACTGCAAATGCCCCTAAACGACTAGCAAGTACTCTATCTGCTGCAGTAGGAGATCCACCCCGTTGAATATGTCCTAACACAGACACACGAGTGTCAAGGTCGGTTGCATCCTTGATTTTCTTACTAAATTCATTACCGCTGCAAACACCTTCTGCAACAATAATGATACTGTGCTTCTTGCCACGATCATGGCCACTTTTCAAACGAGCTGCAATTTCATCCATATCATACCCAACTTCTGGGATTATGATTGTTTCAGCTCCTCCTGCTAAACCAGCCCAAAGAGCAATATCTCCTGCATCTCGACCCATAACTTCGATAATAAAAGCTCTATCATGAGAAGTTGCCGTATCACGAATTTTGTCAACCGCATCAATAACCGTATTTAGAGCAGTATCAAATCCAATTGTATAATCTGTACCTGGTATATCATTATCAATTGTACCTGGTACACCAACACAAGGGAAACCTTGCTCTGTTAATGCCTTTGCACCTCTGTAGGAACCATCGCCACCAACAACAACTAGGCCTTCAATACCAAATTTCTTTAATTGCTCAATTCCTTTTTGCTGTCCTTCTTTTGTTTTAAACTCCTCACAACGAGCAGAATAAAGCATGGTTCCTCCACGATGAATTATATCACCAACAGAACCTAGTTCTAATTTCTTGATATTTCCGTTAATTAAGCCTGAGTAGCCATTATAAACTCCATATACTTCCATATCATTAAAAATTGCCTTACGAACGACCGCACGTACAGCTGCGTTCATACCTGGTGAATCTCCACCACTTGTTAACACACCGATTCTTTTCAATGCAAATCACCTCTGTATTGGATTGTTGAAGTATTATGTATAGTTAGATGATGAATAATACGACATGTGATGCACTACTATTATTTACAGAATACCCGGGAATATTTCTAAAATACCATGAAGAAACAATGTTCTCAACTCTATCATAAACATAAAATCAATAGACGAAATAGTTTTTTAATTGAAAGCGCTTAATACCACTCTTTTTTTCTAAAAAAGTTCATAATTCTATTTTCACTGTCATTTAATTGGGATTTCTCTTAAAAAATAAGAAAGAGTGTGTCGAAACACACTCATCCATTTACGCCAATATATTCGTGCAAAAATGTATATTTACCCATGTTCTTGTATTTTTCATATCTTAAAGCAAGCAGTTCATTTTCTTTTAATTGTAACAACTGTCTTAAAGATTGTTGGATCGTTTCCCTAATGCTTTCTGCTTGAGCAGTTACATCTTTATGGGCTCCACCTCTAACCTCAGAAATAATTTCATCAATTACTCCAAGGTCCTTTAAGTCTGGTGCAGTGATTTTCATCGTTTCCGCTGCTTGTTTCGCAAGAGAGGCATCCTTCCATAGAATAGCTGCAGCTCCCTCAGGGGAAATAACCGAATACGTCGAATTTTCAAGCATATGGATATGATCACCCACACCAAGCGCTAGAGCTCCACCACTTCCACCTTCTCCTATGACAATACAAACAATAGGTACGGTTAAGCTTGCCATTTCAAAAAGGTTTTTAGCAATGGCTTCGCTCTGACCTCTTTCTTCGGCAGCTTTCCCAGGATACGCACCCTTTGTATCTATAAAGCAAATAATCGGACGATTGAATTTCTCGGCTTGCTTCATAAGTCTCAGTGCTTTACGGTATCCTTCAGGATGTGGCATTCCGAAATTTCTCCGGATATTTTCCTTTGTATCTTTCCCTCGCTGATGACCAATAATAGTAACAGGCAAACCTTGGAATTTTGCTACTCCTGCCACAATTGCTTCGTCATCTCCAAAAAAGCGGTCCCCATGACATTCAATGAAATCAGAGAAGATAATGGATAAGTAGTCAAGAGTAGTTGGTCTGGCAGGGTGTCTCGCAATTTGTACTCGATCCCATGGCTTCATGTTTTCATAGATATCTTTTTCAAGCTTTTGAAGTCTTGCCTCAAGCTTTTCAATTTCATCTGACAAATCCACTTCTGCACTCGCAGTAAATTCTTTTAATTCTGCAATTTTCTTTTTCAGCTCAACGACTGGTTTTTCGAATTCTAGCTCTCCAACCATTCAATTTCACCTCCAGGCGTATGAATATCAAGCAATGTTGAAATTTTGTCCCTCAAGTCTCCTCTGGATATCACCGCGTCTAGTTGACCATGCTTTAAAAGAAATTCTGCTGTTTGAAAATCCTCAGGTAGGTCTTCTCTAATGGTTTGTTCAATAATTCTTCTTCCCGCAAATCCAATTAATGCACCTGGTTCAGCAAAATTATAGTCGCCAAGAGAAGCAAAGCTAGCAGATACTCCGCCAGTAGTTGGGTGTGTCATGATTGAAATGATCAGATTCCCTTCGTCGCTAAACTTTTTAAGCGCAACACTCGTCTTGGCCATCTGCATTAAGCTCAATACTCCCTCTTGCATCCTTGCTCCTCCAGATGCAGTAAAGATGATAAATGGTATCGATAGCTCACCTGCTTTTTCAATCGCTCTCGTAATCTTCTCACCAACTACAGAACCCATGCTTCCCATTCTAAAAGTAGAATCCATCACGGCAACAACTGCGTCATGACCTTCCACTTTACACACACCTGTCACAACTGCTTCATTTAAGTTTGTTTTCTGACGATCTTTTTCAAGCTTTTCTATATAATCGGGGAATCCAAGTGGGTTCTCAGAAATCATATAACGATCAAGTTCAACAAAGCTTCCTTCGTCAATGAAGCTATTCAGCCTCTCTTTTGAATTCATCGGATGATGGTACCCACAGTGAGCACAAACCTTAAGGTTCTTCATTAGCTCCTTGGAGTACATGATCTTCTTACAGCTTGGACACTTGGTCATTATCCCTTCTGGGACATCTTGCTTTGCAGCTTCAGTTGGAATTGTTGCATATTTTTTCTTCTTTGATTTTGTAAATAGGTCTTTAATCGGCAAGCTTAAACCTCCCCATATGTTTCTAATAATCTCAGTGGTCAGACCACTATAGTGAAAAATAATGCCTTATTATATGAAGGCTCGTCTAGTTCTTTTTATCATGTTAGTATAATGTCACAGAAAATTCTGCAGATATTTGTCGTTAGTCATTCGACAGTTTTCGCAATGAATAGTAGGCCCGAAGGACATCCGCCTCATTTCCACCTAGTAAGGCTTGTACGATTGCAGAGTAGAACGGATCCTTTCTCTCCATCTTCGGAAGCTTTAGTGCATCGTAATAATCATTTAATATCGACCAAATACGATAGAATAAATGATTATCTGCAAGCTCAACAATTTTTATAAAAAATTGATCGTCCGTAAACTCACAAGTTTCAATCCAATTTTTTAAATCTTCTAGTTGCTTTTCATTATTTCTTCGGAGAATAAGTCTTAAACAATCTAATTCGATTAAATATTTCGTTTCAATCACATCTTGTTTTGCTTTTGTATCTTGAAGCACAAATGTACCGAGAAGCTGCACAAGTTGGTTACTGCGAAAATCTCTTATAAAGGTACCTTCTCCTCGGCGGGTCTCAATAAGTCCTAAAAGCTCTAAAGCTCTTAAAGCTTCACGAACAGAGGAGCGTCCTACATTAAGACGCTCACAAAGTTCTCGCTCTGATGGAATTTTATCTCCGGGTGTTAAGCCATCCTGTTCAATCATATTGCGAAGCTGTTTGACAATTTCTAGATAAATCTTTGATCCTCGTTCCACCGGTTCAATACTCACTTTAAGATCACTCGCTCTTTCCGATAACGGAAAGCTGGCTAGTTCTTGCCTTAATCTCTAGCGGGTCAACCTTCATTCTCGCTACACCTGTTTCCATAGCTGCCTTCGCAACTGCCGCTGCTACCTCAGGCGCTACTCTCGCATCGAATGGTGCCGGAATAACGTAATCAGCGCTTAACTCATCATCTGAAACAAGACTAGCAATCGCTTCAACCGCTGCCACCTTCATTTTTTCATTAATATGAGTGGCTCTTACGTCTAAAGCACCTCTGAAGATTCCAGGGAAGGCTAGTACATTATTTACTTGGTTCGGGAAGTCAGAACGTCCTGTTCCGATAACCTTGGCTCCAGCTTTTTTTGCTTCATCAGGCATAATCTCCGGTGTTGGATTAGCCATTGCGAAAATAATAGGATCCTCATTCATTGTTTGAATCATATCACCCGTTAAGGCACCAGCAACGGATACTCCAATAAACACATCTGCACCTTTTAATGCGTCTGCAAGACTACCTGTTTCTTGATTACGATTTGTATATTTAGCTATTTCATTTTTAATGTCGTTCATTCCAAACGGTCTACCTTCGTATATAGCCCCTTTTGTGTCACACATAATAATATCCCGTACACCATAGGTATATAAAAGTTTCATAATAGCAATCCCTGCTGCACCAGCTCCGTTAGCTACAACCTTAATTTCATTCATCGATTTGCCAACTAGCTTTAATGCGTTCACTAAACCAGCCACTGTAACGATTGCTGTACCGTGCTGATCATCATGAAATACAGGTATATTTGTTTCCTTTTTTAGCCTCTCCTCAATCACAAAGCAATTAGGAGCAGCAATGTCTTCAAGGTTTATTCCCCCGAATGTTGGTTCTAGTAACTTGACGGTCTCAATAATTTTTTCGACATCGGTTGTACCTAAGCAGATTGGAAATGCATCAACTCCTGCAAAGCTTTTGAACAAAACAGCTTTGCCTTCCATTACCGGAAGTGCCGCTTCTGGACCGATGTTTCCTAGTCCAAGTACAGCTGTTCCATCAGAAACAACAGCAACCATATTCCCTTTCATCGTATAATCATAGACCGTTTCAGGCTTGTCATAAATTTCTTTACAAGGCTCGGCCACTCCTGGCGAATAGGCAAGACTTAGATCATTTGCATTCCTAACTTGAACTTTTGATTTTGACTCGAGCTTACCCTTGTTTACTCTGTGCATATGTAATGCTTCTTCACGTAAAGTCAAAATGCATTCCACCCCTTAGTTAAAATAACTTTCTTTTCTCCATCCCCATTAGTGGTCAGACCACGTATACTTACAACAATACAACAATATAACATAATACAAAAGGATGTAAAGGCTAATTATTTCAAAATGACATTATCTGAACCTAGCAGCGATTGGATTTCCTTCAAGAGTACCGTTGTGGGTTGCACATAATCCTCTTTCCCAAGCCTTATACTTTTCCTCGTTTCTTCGTAGTAAAGAATAACAGGTGTACCGCCACTATGCCTATTTAACAATTTCTTTAATGCGTGCAAGAATTCACCTTGTTCTTGATGCTTTTGTATTTTTAGATATAGTACGTTTTTACCTCCCTCCGCTTCTTCGACTCTAACAACTTCCTTGGCCGATGATATAATGAGTTGCTTGGCTCCATTTCGTTCTTCGATTTTCCCGTCAAAAATCACAATATTTCCTTGTTGTAAGAGAATCGAAAATCTTTTAAGAACAGTAGGAAACACAACCGCCTCCATATCACCACTTTGATCCGATACAGTCAAGAAAGCCATCGTTTCTCCCTTTTTTGTACGGATTTTCTTCAATTCTGTAATATAGACCAAAACCCTTATATTTCTTCCTTCATTTGAAATAGAGGAAATTGCCGTTGCTTGTTCCACCTTTGCTTCTCTTTCATAAATCGAAACAGGATGGTCCGAAAGATATAATCCTAGTGCCTCTTTTTCCTGCCTTAATTTATCTTCAGCCCTTATCGGATCAACGGTTACATACTTTGGTTTCAAGAAAAACTCATCATCTGAAAATAAATCTCCTTGCTGAGCATCATCCGGATTTACTAAGTGTGCATGATCTAAAGCAACGTCAAGGCTAGCCAACAGCACCGCACGGTCTTCTCCGAATTCATCGAAGCTACCCGAATGAATGAGCGTTTCTAATGCCTTGCGGTTAACTGATTTAGCTGACACTCGAATACAAAAATCAAACAGGTCCGTAAATTTTTTGCTTTTTCTAGCGGTGAACAAACCTTTTAAAGCAGTAACACCTATCCCTTTTATGGCGGTAAGACTATATCGAATCGCATGATTTTCCACTAAGAAGGTATAGCCACTTTTGTTAATAGATGGTGGCAAAATTTGAATACCCATTTCTCGACATTCTTTGATATATTGGGCGATTTTTGATTCATTACCGATTACCGAAGACAATAACGCAGCCATAAAATACACTGGATATTTCGCTTTAAGATATGCAAGTTGATACGCAATCACACTGTATGCAACCGCATGGCTCCTATTAAATCCATAGTTTGCAAATTTTACGATAAGATCGTATACCTCATTGGCAATGCTTGTCTCATACCCCTTTGTGATTGCTCCTTCAACAAAATGCTGTCTTTCTTTATCCAGAATTTCTTTTTTCTTTTTTCCAACTGCTCTCCTTAATAAGTCGGCCTCACCTAAGCTAAAGCCCGCCATCGTTGAGGCAATTTGCATGATTTGTTCTTGATACACGATGATTCCATACGTATTTTCAAGTATCGGCTGCAAATCTTCATGTAAATACGAGATATGCTCTTTCCCATGCTTTCTATCTATAAACATCGGAATATTTTCCATAGGTCCGGGACGGTAAAGAGCGTTTACCGCAACAATATCTTCAAAATTTGTTGGCTTTAACCGTTTTAATACGTTTCTCATCCCTTCAGACTCTAATTGGAACACTCCCGTCGTTTCTCCACGGCTTAACATGGAAAACGTCTCTTGATCATCCAAAGGGATCGATTTTATATCGAGATTGATCCTTGCCCTCTTTTTTATCATATCAATAATAGATTCTATGAGTGTTAAATTCCTTAAGCCCAGAAAATCCATTTTTAAAAGTCCAACCTCTTCGAGAACGTCCATCGCATATTGAGTCAGATACACAGATTGACTGCCCTCACTTATGGGGACAGTGTTAACAAGCGGTTCTTCAGAAATCACTACCCCTGCTGCATGGGTGGAAGTGTGCCTTGGAAGTCCCTCTAACTTTACTGCGGTCTCAAACAGCCTTTGGTTTGTAGGAGATTCATTGACAAATGCACGTAGCCTTTCCGACTGAGCATAGGCGTCTTTTAATGAAATTCCCAGTTGCGAAGGTACTGTTCTTGACAGGCCTTCGAGCTCCTTTGTATTCAATCCAAAGACTCTTCCAACATCACGAAGGGCCGCTTTCGCTGCTAGCGTACCAAAAGTAACGATTTGAGCCACATGTGCTTCTCCGTACTTATTAGCAACATATTCTATCACCTCATCGCGGCGATGGTCTGGAAAATCGATATCAATATCAGGCATTGAAATACGTTCTGGATTTAAAAACCTTTCAAATAACAGATGGTATTTTAACGGGTCAATATCCGTAATATACAACACATATGAAACCAATGATCCTGCTGCCGAACCTCTACCTGGACCAGTTAATATATGCTTTTCACGTGAAAACTTCATAAAATCCCAAACAATTAAAAAGTAATCAGCAAATTTCATTTTCTTTATTACGCTTAATTCGTATCGTAATCGATCTGTGTGTGATTCGGTTACATCGCTGTACCTTTCAGTAAGTCCTTTCATGCAAAGCTTTTCTAACAATCCTTCTGCCGTTTCCCCCTCTATTGTTGGGTACTTAGGAAGCTTTTGCTTATGTAGCTCTACCATAACATTACACTCTTCAGCAATTCGCCAAGTATTTTCTAGCGCTTCAGGGAAGTCTGTAAAAAGGTCAACCATTTCTGAGCTCGTTTTTAAATAATATTGGTCTGTCTCCAAACGTTTCCTGTCATCATCCTGTAACTTCTCTCCATTTTTTATGGCTAACAAACACTCATGGGCAAATGAATCAGATTGTTGTAAATATCTAACATCATTTGTGACAACTGTTTGTACCGATTGAGAGTTCCCTAGAGCAATGACTTTGTTTAAAAGACTTGTTTCAGTAGGAATGTGATGATTTTGTAACGACAGATAAAAGCTTTCTTCTTCAAAAATATGTTTATATAACTCCACACATTGTGCTGCTTTTTCTTCATTATTCTCTATTAAATACGATTCGATTTCTCCCGCACGGCCAGGAGAAATCGCAAATAATCCTCTTGCATAATGCCTAAGCCATTTTAATGGAATACCTTCCTTGGACTTCGTTTGTACAACACTCGAAATTTTCATTAAGTTTTGGAATCCTACCTGATTTTTCGCTAAAAGTACAAGCGGGTGCGCCTTATTGGAAGTTATTTCACTTTTAACATCCACTGTAAGTCCAATGATCGGTTTCATCTCATGCTTTAAACATTGCTTATAAAAGGTGACTGCTCCATGCATGACATTAAAATCAGTTAATGCAAGCATCGTAAATCCCTTTTCTTTTGCTCCCTTTACCAATTGTTCAACGGAAGCTGTGCTTGATAATAAAGTAAACGCACTTTGCACTTGAAGGTGAACAAAAGACATAAATATCACACCCTAACTGCTTCATTCTTCTTTTATTATATGGGCATAGACGTAAAAAAGAAAATATGTTCGCTTCATGATAGCTCATATTTTTTTGAGTTTGTCCATATGATGTATCAATACTTATATTTTGTGGAGATGATTCTTGTGAGCGAACAACCGTATATATCGATTTTAATAGATGCCTATTTTATAGCTCTAGGTGTTTTATTAGGTGGGGCGCTCATCGGTGGGCTATCCGCATTCTTGACCGGTAAACCAATGCTAACCGAAATTTACCGAATATCCACTTCGATACGGATTTGGGCAATTATTGCTGCGATAGGCGGAACATTTGATACCGTCTATAGCTTTGAAAAAGGTTTTTTAGATGGAGGTACGAAGGATATCTTTAAACAATTCCTGCTCATTCTTACTGCTATGGGTGGTGCACAAACGGGAGCGACGATCATTAACTGGTTAACTCAGGAGCATATTTAATATGAGAATCCCGCCTTTCTACCGACTTCGTGCTGTCCAGCAGTTTATTGCAGGAATGGCGTTAGGTGGAGTAATCAGTTGGTGTGTATTTCTTTATATTTACGGAGATTGGCAAGAAACCTACTCAAAAGAGTTAAAGCAGAAAGAAGAACGTGTAAAGGATTTAGAAAAGGAAAAAAATATTTGGCAAAATGACTATCGTGAACTTAATAAGAAAAACGAAGAACTTCTAATCGTCCAAGATATTAAAATTAAAATTAATGTGAATCAAAAATACGAATTAGATTCCTTTAGCATTTATGAGGTGGAAGAGGCCATTAAAGAGGATATCAACCCACTATTAAAGATGGATATAGATACTGCTTTTAAAAGTAGTGATTGGGTGAAAAAGGTCATTGAAAATCGGACACACAAAATAAATGATAAAAGATATCAATTAAAAGTAAAGGAAATTGTATTTTATACTACGTTGTCCATTCAACTGGAGATGCAATTAGCGAATAATTAAGGTAGGAACGAAAACGAGTTCCTACCTCTTCTATTACTTACATACTTCTTCAATATCCTTCATGACATGTGGTACTTCATCCCATGAATAGATGGAGGCTCCAGCTGCAAGAGGATGACCGCCACCTTTATATTTTTTAGCCACTCCATTAATAACTGGACCTTTTGACCGAAGGCGAACACGAATTTGATCACTTTCCTCAATAAAGAATGCCCATGCTTTAATTCCTTGTACACTTCCTAGTGCACTCACCAGTAGGGAGGCATCTGCTGCCCTTACATCGTATGAAGCAAGCAGTTCCTTTGGAAGGATCATGGATGCAACGCCATTTTCGTTCATTTCAAAATTTTGAAGTACATAACCATTCAATTTAACAACATTCATTGGTAATTCGTACATTCCGTCATACACTTCTGTACGAGAGAAATTATATTTTATCAACTCGCCAGCATATTGGAATGTGCGATCATTCGTACTTGGGTAAAGAAATCTCCCCGTATCTCCAACAATTCCTGCATACAATAATCTTGCTGCTTGATCTGACATTTGTAAGCCCTTTTCTTGACCATACAAATAAAGTTCATAAATCATTTCACTTGTTGAGCTAGAAGTCGTATCTACCCACACAATATCACCATATGGATCCTCGTTTGGATGATGGTCTATCTTTATTAATTTGTCACCAGATAGATATCTTTGGTCACAAATACGCTCTTGATTTGCCGTATCTGTCACAATAACTAGAGCCCCATTATATGTATCATCGCTTATTTCATCAAGCCTTCTTAAGTAATGTAAAGACCGCTCTTCTTGCCCCACTGTGTAAATCGTTTTGTCCGGGAAAGAAGCCTTTAAAACTTCTGCCAATCCCCCTTGTGATCCATACGCATCTGGATCTGGACGAACATGTCGATGGATAATAATGGTATCGTACTGTTTAATCGTTTCAATTATTTGATCTTTCATTGCTGGTCTCCTTTTTTTCCTAATACTCTCTTTTTAACACAAAAAGAGAAAAAGTAGAAATTATTTTATATACAAGGTAGAATAATGGGAGAATGTCGAAGCTTGGAGGAATGATATGCCTATTTTTGTCATTATTATTGTAATATCTATTATGTTTTATATTTTTTATAAAATCCAATTCTTTCGTTCCAACCGTCCGGCAGAAAAGAAATGGATTTCCGCAAAAAGCAATATTGCTCTAGGATTATTTATTGCATCCTTTGGAATGAATCGTATCATGATCTCTCAATCCACTGTAGTATATATCATAGGAGCAGTTTTTATCGTCCTTGGAGCATACAATATTTGGGGTGGGATAAAAGCTTATAAGTATTTCCTTCCTCTTGCAACAAAGGAAGCAACTGAATTAAAAAAGCAAATGTAAGTACGGGAGTTGTTCATTTAAAGAACAACTCCTTTTTCCTAGTGTCGATCAATGAGCTGGCACATCATCATCGCTTTACCAACTAAAACATTTTCGTTATATACTTCCACATCGACCTTTCCGAATTTACGGCCAACTTCTAGCACTTTTGGATAAATTTCTAATACACTATCCATTTGGACTGGTTTTAGAAAATAAATCGTCATATTTTCAACGACTAAATCACCTTTTTTATATCCTCTTAAAACACCATTGGCTGCCTCTGTCACAATAGTAGTGAAAACACCATAGGATATCGTCCCAATCGAGTTAGTCATTTGGGGGCTTACTTCACAGCGGAGAACGTCCTCGTTTTTTGTTTTTCCTTTCGTGACAACTAGCTGATTTGTAACTATGTCATCAATCGTTTCTCCTACTTGAGGCTGTCGTTGAATCATCTGTAGAGCCTTTAATACATCCTGTCTGCTAATGATTCCCTCTAAGCGATTATTGTCGTCAACAACTGGAAGGACCTCGATTCCTTCCCATACCATCGAATGGGCACAAGAGGCAACACTTGTTTTTCCAGTAACAGTCATCGGATTTTTTGTCATGATTTTTTCAATGCTTGTAGTATCTGCAATTCCCATCACGTCCTTTGAAGTAACCATCCCTTGCACCTTCATTTGGTGGTCGACTACTGGAAAACGACTATGTGTGGTTTCACGATTTTTTTCATGCCAATCTTCAATCGTATCCGTTGTTTTTAAATAGATTGTCTCGTTAATCGACGTTAATATATCTTCAACAAGAACAATTTCTTTCTTTATTAACTGATCGTAAATGGCACGGTTTATCATTGCAGCAACCGTAAAGGTATCATAGCTAGTTGAAATGATAGGCAACTGAAGGTCATCAGCCAACCTTTTCACTTCATCCTCTGTATCAAAACCCCCAGTGATGAGCACGGCAGCTCCAGCATTTAATGCATACTCATGAGCCTTCGTCCGGTTCCCAACAATGAGTAGATTGCCTGCACCTGTGTAACGCATCATTTGTTCAAGCTTCATCGCACCAATGACAAACTTATTTAACGTTTTATGTAAACCCGCACGTCCACCGAGAACTTGTCCATCAACAATATTTACTACTTCTGCAAAAGTTAGCTTTTCAATATTCTCTTTTTTCTTTCTTTCAATTCGAATCGTTCCTACACGTTCAATCGTACTCACATACCCTTTATTCTCTGCATCCTTTATGGCACGATATGCTGTTCCTTCACTCACATTAAGCGCCTTGGCAATTTGCCTTACTGAAATTTTTTCACCTATCGGTAGTTCATCAATATATTGAAGAATTTGCTCATGTTTTGTAGCCAAGACCTTCACCCTTTATAAATTCTGTATTTTCTATTAGTTTGGTATTTATCCTTTTATTATAAAGCGTGAAGGGGCTTGATTACAATTTGATTTCTCTTTTCTGATAGGTAATTAGTAGGCTCGCATCTTTTTTCTTACCTGTTTCTTTGATAATTGAGCTTGAGTAGCGGCTTTCTTCTTAGGCGCATACATGATGGCCGACAAATTACCGGCGATTACGAAAATGGCTAATAGTAACCATGCCACAGAGAAAACACCTGCCGAGCCTGCGTTATACGCTGATAATTGCGGTACTCCGTAATAAAGCATCACACCACAGGATAGCAAACAAAATAAGTATCGATTTTTTTTCATATTTTAGAGCTCCTTTCTTGTCCAATTAGTAAAAATGTATGCAGAAAAATAAAAAGTAGTCGATGAATTCATCTATGATGATTCACCGACTACCTTTTCTATAATTCTATTGACTGACCTACTTCAAGCACGACTCCAACTCCTGTTGGAAGCATATTAATAAATGCTTGTGGATCTTGCTTAAGCAATGGGAAGGTATCAAAGTGAATAGGTACAACCTTCTTCGCTTGGAGAAGTTCCGCTGCATAAGCTGCATCGTCCGGTCCCATCGTGAAATTGTCCCCGATCGGCAGGAAAGCTACATCAATTTGATTTCTGTCTCCAATTAGTTTCATATCTGAAAATAGTCCTGTATCGCCAGCATGGTAAATCGTCTTTCCGTCAATCGTTAAAAGGACACCTGCAGGCATACCAAGGTAAACGATTTCATTTTTCTCGTTTATGTACCCTGACCCGTGAAATGCTTGGGTTAGCTTTACTCTACCAAACTCAAAACTAAATCCCCCTCCGATATGCAATCCGTGTGTTCGTATCCCTTTTGAACTTAAATAATCTGCCATTTCTGCTGTTCCGATTACTAGCGCATTATTCTTTTTCGCCAGTTCAACGGTATCCCCCAGATGATCATTATGTCCATGAGTTACAATTATCACATCTGCTTTTACTTCCCCTACTTTTAAATCGGTTGCTGGGTTTCCATTAATAAAAGGATCAAAAAGAATTCTCGTTCCGTTTGCCTCAACTAAAATAACTGAATGTCCATGAAAGCTAATTTTCATTTCTCCACACTCCTTTTGACTTTTCAATTTCCTTATACCCATATTTTACTACCAATATAAGTTTACTTTCAAAAGTAATGTTGTTACTCTAAATTTATAGTAGAGGGGGAATAATTGTGACGGATAAACTGCACACAATAGCAGAATGGCTTAAACAAGAACAAATTGACTTTTGCTTTTTAACGAACCCTGACAGCGTGTTTTATGTAAGTGGATTTTTAAGTGATCCCCACGAAAGATTACTAGGTGTAGGTATTTTCCAAAGTGGAGACCCATTCCTTGTTTGTCCTTCCATGGAGAAGGACGATGCAAAGAAGGCAGGCTGGGGATATGATATTATCGGATATACGGATATCGAAAATCCATGGACATTGATACATAAGCTTTGTTACGATCGAACGAAGTCTGTAGAAAAAATAGCCATTGAAAAAGAACATATGAACGTGGAGCGCTACGAGCTTATTGGTTCCCTATTTCCACAAGCTGCCTTTCTCCCTGCGGAGGAAAAGCTCCGCAAATTACGGATGGTAAAAAGCGAGAGTGAAATTTCTACGATTCGTGAGGCGTGTGCCCTAGCTGATTACGCAATTGAAGTGGGATGTTCCGAAATTGCGGAAGGGAAAACAGAACTAGAAGTATTAGCAGCCATTGAATATGAATTAAAGAAAAAAGGTGTTTCAGAAATGTCTTTTTCTACCATGGTTTTGACGGGGAAAAATGGAGCTTCTCCTCATGGAAACCCTGGATTGACTAAAATGAAAAAAGGCGATCTTGTTCTTTTTGATTTAGGAGTCATTGTTGACGGATACTGTTCAGATATTACTCGTACCGTTGCTTTAGGTGATATTAGTGACAAGCAAAAAGACATCTATGATACCGTATTAAAAGCTCAAGCCGCAGCTATCGAAGCTAGTAAGCCTGGTGTCACTTGTCAATCGGTCGACCTTACTGCAAGAAATATTATTTCAAATGCCGGTTATGGGGAATATTTTCCTCACCGACTCGGTCACGGGCTAGGAATAAGTGTTCATGAATATCCATCAATCACAGAAACGAATACACTATTACTTGAAGAAGGAATGGTTTTTACGATCGAACCAGGGATTTACGTTCCTGGAGTAGCGGGTGTAAGAATTGAAGATGACGTTCTTGTTACCTCCAATGGGGTTGAGATATTAACAAAATTCCCAAAAAAATTACAAATAATAAGATAAAGAAAAGCTCCTTGAACATTTTTCAAGGAGCTTTTCTTGTATTCTATTTTTCTAATAGTTTACGAGAAGCTGCATACTCTAATCCATGAGCTTCTGCCACAGCTTCATAGGTTACATACCCTTCAAGGGTATTGATTCCTTTTAATAATGCTTCATTTTCAAGACAAGCTTTTTTGTAGCCCTTGTTTGCAATTTGTAGTGCATATGGTACCGTTACATTTGTTAAAGCCATCGTTGACGTACGCGGTACTGCGCCTGGCATGTTTGCTACAGCATAATGCACAACGCCATGCTTTTCATATGTTGGCTTATCATGTGTGGTAATACGGTCCGTCGTTTCAAAAATCCCACCTTGGTCAATGGCAATATCGACTACAACCGAGCCCTGTGACATAGACTGAATCATTTCTTCTGTTACAAGCTTAGGTGCTTTCGCTCCTGGTATTAACACAGCACCAATGACTAAGTCAGAGCTCTTTACTTCTTCAGCGATATTGTAGTGGTTAGACATTAGGGTCGTCACATCACTTCCGAAAATGTCATCAAGCTGACGAAGTCGGTCAGGACTAAGGTCGATAATCGTGACACTTGCACCCAGTCCAATCGCCATTTTTGCTGCATTTGTTCCTGCAACTCCACCACCAATAATGGTTACCTTTCCTCTACTCACACCTGGCACACCAGCAAGAAGAATTCCTTTTCCGCCATGTACCTTCTCTAAGAATTGGGTACCAATCTGTGTCGCCATTCGTCCAGCTACTTCACTCATTGGAGTTAATAGCGGAAGGCTTCCATTGGAAAGTTGGACCGTTTCATAGGCAATTCCAACTACTTTGTTTTCGATTAATGCCTTTGTTAATTCTGGCTCTGGAGCTAAATGTAAATATGTAAATAAAATCAATCCTTCTCGGAAATACTGATATTCCTCACGAAGTGGTTCTTTAACTTTCATTACCATATCCATCGACCACGCTTCTAAAGCGCTTTCAATAATGATGGCACCAGCATCCTCATAATCAGCGTCACTAAAACCTGATCCAAGACCAGCCCCTGTTTCAATATGTACTACATGCCCAAACTTCACTAAATTAATAACACCAGCAGGAGTCATAGCGACTCGATTTTCGTTGTTCTTTATTTCTTTAGGAACTCCAATACGCATGCCTTACCCTCCAAAATATGTAATCAGTGATCATGAAGCCGATAATAAATATACCACTTTTTTATTATAGGAATAAAGAGATTTCTATCATCCTTTGACATAATTTCCTGTTATAATGGTCATAATTTCATTTTTAAAGGATAGGTATTCAATGGAACGATTCGAAACATTTCGTAATGCAATCATTCGTTTTTGGAGAAACACACATATTATCCAATTTTTATTATTACTTCTTCTAGTTTTTGTATTATTTGCGATTCTTTATTTTGCTTTCATCGCTAGTCAAGCAAATGTACAAACCTTAAAGGAAGGATTAAGACAATCAACTGTTATTTACGACAAGGATGGAGATTTGGCTACAGAGATTAGCACTAACCGAAACAAAGGTGTGGAGATTTCAGATCTCCCTGATTATGTTGGCAACGCAGTTGTTGCTATAGAGGATCACCGCTTTTATGAGCATAATGGTTTTGACCTGAAAGGTATTACTAGAGCATTCTTTAAAAATTTACTGGCTGGTCGTATTACGGGAGGCGGTAGTACATTAACTCAGCAACTAACCAAAAATGCCCTACTCTCCCCTGAGAGAACATATAAAAGAAAAATTGAAGAATTATTTCTTGCCCTTGAAATTGAAAAAAAGTACGAAAAAGAAGAAATCCTTCAAATGTATATGAATCAAGTATATTTTGGACATGGGGCATGGGGAATTGATCAAGCAGCTGCCAAATATTTTAATAAAAGTGCTACTGAATTAACTATTAGCGAATCCGCGTTGCTTGCCGGACTTCTCCAAGCACCTTCTGCACGTAATCCATTTCAAAATTACGATGCAGCTATTGAACGCAGGGATGTTGTACTCGCAGAAATGAAGGAAAATACATTTATCACTGAGCAGGAGTATAAGCAAGCCATAGATGAAAAGATTGTTCTTGAAGAAGGTGGCGGCAGCTTTCTAGATCGAAAATACCCTTCCTATACAGATGCGGTTCTTGACGAAGCGATATCCAAATATGGCTTAACACAGGAAGAAATATTAACTAGAGGGTACAAGATTTATACAGAAATGGACCAAAACCTTCAATCCTCTCTTGAAACCATTTATTCGAATAATAACAATTTTCCTAGAGGCAAGAACGATGCGATTGTTCAAAGTGGTTCTGTACTTCTAGATCCGTCAACTGGTGGGGTAAGAGCCCTAGTTGGAGGACGTGGAGAATCGGTTTTCCGTGGATTTAATCGGGCGACCCATTTAAAGACACAGCCAGGATCGACGTTAAAGCCATTAGCTGTTTATACCCCAGCACTTGAAGAAGGGTATACCTTATCCTCCGTGTTAGAAGATAAGCAGCAAGCATTTGGTGACTACCAACCCGAAAATTATAATAAAACATATACAGATGAAGTTCCAATGTATGTTGCGATGCAAGAATCTTTGAATCTCCCAGCCGTTTGGCTTCTAGATCAAATAGGATTAAACAAAGGAATAGAATCGTTAAATAAATTTGGCATTGCACTCCAGGAAGAGGATGAGCATTTAGCGATTGCCCTCGGAGGTATGAACGAAGGAACCTCTCCGCTCCGATTAGCGGCCGCTTATTCCGCCTTTGCCAATAAGGGGAAACGTGCCGATGATCATCTTATAACAAAAATAGAAGGTCCAACGGGAAATATAATCGTTGAACATAAAAAAAAGGTTGTACAAGTAACAAGCAAAAAAGTCGCTAATGAAATGACCTCCATGCTTTTAAATGTTGTGGAATCTGGAACAGGTACCGCTGCACAGATTAATGGAACACCTATTGCTGGGAAAACAGGTTCCACCCAGCTAAGCTTTTCAGGCGTTGATGGAACAAAGGACCAATGGTTTGTCGGATATACTCCTGACCTAGTGGGTGCCATCTGGATTGGTTATGATCAGACCGACCAAGATCATTATTTATCCGGATCAAGCTCAGATACAGTCGTTCCAATCTTCAAGAAAATTATGGAGTCGGCCATTCCATATACGGATCAAACACCCTTTACGGTGAAATCTGTAAATGCTAGAATGCAAGGCGAACAAGACGCAGAAGAAACGCAAGAAGCAATTAAGGAAAAAGCAGAAAAGATTGAGCAAGTAATTAAAGAAGAAAGCTCAAAATGGAGCCAAGTGATAGATAAAATGAAAGAAGACTTAAAAACAGCCGGACAATTGTTAAAAGAAAGACTACAAGAACTAAAGCAATAGTTTTGATTAAAAAAGGAAGCCAAAGGGCTCCCTTTTTTCATTACTACTCCGCTTCATTCCCAATCATGCTATCATACTTTTCATTGTCAAACTGACCGTTAGGCTGATCAATGACACCACTATTATAGGCATCCATAATTTGTTCACTAACACTACTCTCGCCTTGCTGGTCGTAAATATAATGCGATTGCCCTTTCATCTCTTCCTTTTTCATTTTTTATGAGCTCCTTTAAAGTGTATTTTCCCGCCTATCTTATTTTTCGAAAAATTGCTACAGATATACATGAAATGGGTATTGTATAATAAAAGTAAAGGAGGAGATGAACATGAGTCTTACGTATAAGAAGATATTAGTTGCTGTGGACGGTTCTAAAGAAGCAGAATGGGCTTTTAAGAAATCAATCGAAGTAGCCAAAAGGAACCATGCAACTATTTTATTAGCTCACATCATCGACACTCGAACTTTTGCAACCGTTGAAGCCTATGACCGTACGATTGCGGAACGAGCAGACAAGTTTGCTACGGAGCTTATGGAAAGCTACAAAGAGCAGGCATTGAATGCAGGCGTTCAACATGTAACCTACGAGATCGATTATGGTTCTCCAAAGGTGAAAATTCCCAAAGACTTAGCGAAAAAACATGAAGTAGATTTAATTATTTGTGGAGCAACAGGATTGAATGCGGTAGAACGATTTTTAATTGGAAGCGTTTCCGAACATATTACCCGTTATGCACGCTGTGATGTTTTGGTTGTACGTACAGAAAAAGAATAAATAACGTAGAAAAGCACGCTATTTAATCATTAGCGTGCTTTTCTTGCTTTATCTTTGATTTTGCTTTAAGTATAGCCTCTTCGACCTGAGCAAACCCTGTTCCTCCTGCTGAGTTTCTACGTTTCACTGCAGTGACTGGATTTAACACTTCATATATATCATTCTCGAATAATGAATTTGCTTCCTTATATTGCTCGAGAGGTAAGTCAGCTAAATAGCATTGACTTTGAACGCATGTAAGCACTAGCTTTCCTACGATTTCATGAGCTTCACGGAACGGAATTCCTTTCCCTGATAAATAATCAGCAAGCTCTGTCGCATTAGAGAAGTCCTGCTTTGTAGCAACTTCCATTTCGTTCACATTCACTTTCATGGTTTCAACCATTCCAGCAAAAATCTTCAGTGAGCCAGTAATGGTCTTTACCGTATCGAACATGCCTTCTTTATCTTCCTGCATATCCTTGTTGTAAGCAAGCGGCAGACCCTTTAAAACCGTTAACAAACCAAAAAGATTGCCATATACTCTTCCTGTCTTCCCGCGGATTAACTCAGCCATATCAGGATTTTTCTTTTGCGGCATAATACTAGAACCAGTTGTAAAGCTATCATCAAGCTCAATAAAGCGAAACTCTTGACTTGACCATAAAATAAACTCCTCAGCAAGTCTTGATAAATGCATCATCAAGATAGAGCTTCCAGACATAAACTCCAATATAAAATCTCGATCACTAACTGCATCTAAACTATTCTCATAAATACTCGAAAACTCTAGTAGGCTAGCTGTGAGTTCACGATCAATAGGAAAGGTCGTTCCGGCTAAAGCTCCTGCACCTAGTGGAGATTTATTAATTCTCTTAATACTTTCTTGGAATCTCTCTTTGTCACGCTCAAGCATCCAAAAATAAGCAAGCAAATGATGAGCAAATGAGATAGGCTGCGCTCTTTGTAAGTGTGTATAGCCTGGCATGACAGTTTCCACATGCTTTTCAGCCTGCACTAACAAACTTTGCTGCAGTCCTTCAATCAATTCAACAACATGCAAAGTTTCCTTTCGTAAGTACAAATGCATATCGGTTGCCACTTGGTCATTTCTACTTCTTCCTGTGTGGAGCTTTCCACCAACAGGACCAATTAATTGAATAAGCTGACTCTCAAGATTCAAGTGAATATCCTCTAATTCTACTGAGAATTCAAGCTCATCATTGATTGCCTTTTCTTGTAAAACTTTTAGCCCATCTGTAATTTGTGCTGCTTCCTCGTACGATATAATACCGCACGAAGAAAGCATATTTACATGTGCTAAACTACCTTGAATATCTTCTAGGACTAGCTCTTTATCAAAGGAAATCGAGGCTCCAAATTCGTCTACCCATTCCTCTGCTGTTTTGGTAAAGCGTCCTCCCCAAAGCTTTTTCACACAGTCACCTTCTTTTGTTGCACTTGAGATTGCACCTTAGTTGGCAGACCCCATAGCTGAATAAATCCTACCGCTGACTGATGATCAAACTGATCTTCTGCTGTATACGTTGCTAATTTTTCATCATACAAGGAGTACTCTGACTTTCTTCCCTCAACAATCGCATGACCTTTAAATAGCTTCACACGAACGGTACCAGTTACATACTTTTGCGTTTCCTTAAGGAATGCTTTTAAAGCAGTAGTTAGTGGAGAGAACCAAAGTCCATCATAAATCACTTCAGCAATCTTTTTGCTAATAACCGGCTTAAAATGTGCTACTTCCTTAACAAGCGTTAAATCTTCAAGCTCTTTATGTGCTTTTAATAACGTCATCGCTCCTGGGCACTCATACACTTCACGAGATTTAATACCCACAAGTCTGTTTTCTACATGGTCGATACGGCCAACACCATGCTTACCAGCCAATCCATTTAATTCTAAAATAAGCTCTGAAAGTGGGTAGTTTTTCCCGTTTAGGCTAACAGGAACTCCACTAACAAACTCAATTTCAACAACATCCGCTTGATCTGGTGTTTGCTCAAGTGGCAATGTAATATCGTATGCACCTTCAGGTGGTGCTGCCCAAGGATCTTCTAACACTCCACATTCAGCTGCTCTACCCCAAAGATTTTGGTCAATAGAATATGGGCTATCTAAGTTAATCGGAATTGGAATTCCGTTGTTCTTTGCATACTCAATTTCTTCTTCACGAGACCAGCTCCACTCACGTACTGGAGCAAGAACCTTTAAATCAGGGTTTAACGCAGAAATGGATACTTCAAAACGAACTTGGTCGTTTCCTTTTCCTGTACAACCATGCGCTACTGCAACTGCTCCTTCTTGCTCAGCAACTTCTACTAATTTTTTTGCAATTAGAGGACGAGATAGTGCTGATACAAGAGGATACTTATCTTCGTACATCGCTTGTGCTTGCAGTGCAATTAATGCATATTCATGCGCGAATTCTTCTTTTGCATCAATAACGTACGATGATACCGCACCCACCTGCAATGCTTTCTCTTTAATAAAATCTAAATCTTTACCTTCTCCTACATCCAAACAACATGCAACTACTGCATACCCTTGATCTTGAAGCCACTTTACTGCTACTGATGTATCTAAACCTCCTGAATAAGCAAGAACAACTTTTTGAACTGACATGGTAATCCTCCTAATATCGAATAAATATTCAAATGATTTATATTTTTATACTTTAATAATATGTATACAAATGTAACAAGTTTTCTCCCTATTTTCAATACTTATTCTTAAAAATGTATAAAAATTTATTAAATTATTTATACTGCTTCCTTCTGGAAGGCATGAATGGACTGTAGTAAAATGGTTATTAGATGAAACGGAGGATCTTTCAATGGAAAAACACTTTGAATTAAATGAGAGATTAGGTATCAAGCTCCCTACTTTGCATAAGAACTGGGAGGATTATACCTTTCATACACAGCAAAGCATTCTGTTGGAGTGGGAGAAAATAAGGGGACATATTCCTGATCGAATAGCAGAACTAGAAGAACATATTAATAAGAAGCAAGCCTCTTTATCAGATGAAAGTGATTTTCAGAAATCATGCCAATTAAATACCGAAATCGCAGAACTCGCTTCCATCATTAATGATCTTTGGTTATGGTACCGAACAAATCAGGATATCGGTGGGAAAGCTCACCATTAAAAAGAACCTTCAGACGCCTGAAGGCTCTTTTATTCTTTATTATTTTTTATATACTCAAGCGTGTTTGAATGATCGTTTCTCAAAGCATCAATAATTTCCTCATCAGGCTGGACAAGAGGCACCTTTTCTTTTCCTGATTTTTTATAAATCGATCTTACCTCTGATCGAGAATCTACTACCTTCCACACATCATTTACCTTCCTGATTGATAAATCAATCATCCCTAAATGATTCCCCCAATATCCAGCTTGAATTAATGGAGTATTATGGATGGTCCCTTTTTCAATATTAATAAATTGTTGCTGTAAAAAATAATCATCGTTCGGAAATAGAGAATGGCTATGACCATATAGAATCGCATCAATTCCTTCCACTTCAGTTAACGCCATTACACTATTTTCTCTTTTGTTTACTACACCCTCATCGGCAGCCAGACCGGCATGAGCTAGAACAATAATGATATCAGCACCTTTCCCCTTCATAATCGGTATGAAATGCTTAGCTGATGACACCATGCTTTTTATTTTTATTTTCCCTTTAAAATGCTCCTCATCCCACTTTGCTGCAATAGGAGTAATTAACCCCAGTACACCAACCTTGATATTTTGCTCAACCCCCATTGTATCTGTAAACCTTTTATCTAATATGAGGTACGGATTAAAATAGTTGATATCATCAAATGAGTGTAAATTATGGTCTTCCACATAAATATTTGCATTCACATATGGAAAATCAGCTCCCCGTAAGCTCGTTTGCAAGAAGTTTAATCCGAAATTAAACTCATGATTTCCAAGTGTTGCCCCGTCATATCGGAGACGATTTAACGCCTTAAATGCTGGATGGATAAAGCTTTGGTCAAATTGATACGTTTTAGAAGCAAGCTCAGCTAATGCACTTCCTTGAATTAAATCACCATTATCAAATAGAAGCACATTTTTTGCTTCCTTTCTTGCTTCTTTAATCAAACTTGCCGTCCTTGCAAATCCGAATTCGACTGTTTCTTGATTGTTTCGATAATCATAATCCATCATATAACTATGTAGATCTGTCGTCTCCAGAATACGTAGCTCGATTGACGGAGGAACTGGCTCTTCTATTGCCATCATTTGCTCAGCAGGTGATGCAATAAGTAAGGCAAAAATAGCGAAAAAGAATAAATTTCTCATCTACCCACCTTCTAATGTAAGAAGTGATTGATTTATTACTCTTCCCAAACTGCCCTTCAATTAACCAAAAAAAGTGAGCACTAATGTCTCACTTTTTTACAAATCTTTTTTCAATTCCCTCACAATATGGCCGAGCTCAGGCAAGATCAACTTATTCATCGCTAGTCTTACTGCCCCTGTTGAACCTGGAGTAGAAAAGATCGCTTTATTTTGGATAACACCAGCAATCGCTCGAGATAAAATAGCAGCAGAGCCGATGTCTTCTGTATAGCTAAGCATACGAAACAATTCCCCAAACCCACTTATTTCTTTCTCAAATAGCGCTTGAACCGTTTCAATCGTTACATCACGTTTCGCAATTCCTGTACCACCATTTGTTAATATAATATCGACGCTTTCATCGGTACAACCCTGAAGAACTTCCCTTGTAATTTCCTCTTGTGAATCTTTAACAATCACATAATCTCCAATTACATGACCATTTTCCTTCAATAAGGATATCATGAGCTGACCACTTTTATCGGTTTCCTCTGTTCTTGTATCACTCACGGTAATGATCTTACATGTCACAGAGCGTGGTGCAGTTTGCTTGTGCTCATCCTTACTCATCGTATGTATTCTCCTTTTCTTCTAGATAACGCAATTGGTAATAGGAGTGAGCAAACTCCGTAACTTTACGTGTTAGTTGATAATTGCTTCCTGCCCCAATTGCCATTGATATAAGAGGAATTCCTTGAAGCGTCTTATTTTTAAAGAAAAGAATCGCAATTGATTTAAAGATCTGCTTCAGAGGTTGTTCCATCCATGTTAGATCTGTAAGTTCTTCTTTTCCCTCATAAAAGTATTCTCTATGTTTCCCGAAATCCTGCTTTAATTCATCCCAGCTATATACCTGCATTCTGACTGGAAGTGTTGCCGCATGAAATACTTTCAATGAATTCATCATTTCAAATGGAGTATTAACTTCGTATCCATAAGTCATAGCAATTAGTTGAATCACTCTAAGGTTTATCACGGTAACTGCAGGAAGATCCACACCCAATAAAAGAGCCCCACCAGTTCCAGACATTCCTCCTTGAGCAAAGGAATAAAGTCTATGTCTCGAAATTTGTTGTTCAGCAATGTACTGAAGTTGATCAATACTCAACTGTTTCAAATCGTCAATTTGCGAAATACTTTGGTCGAATACTCTTCCAGCTGATAGGATTCG
Source organism: Robertmurraya sp. GLU-23 (assembly GCF_052983275.1). NCBI lineage: Bacteria > Bacillati > Bacillota > Bacilli > Caryophanales > Bacillaceae > Robertmurraya > Robertmurraya sp. GLU-23. The sequence goes on along the minus strand of NZ_JBRKCV010000001.1, from coordinate 28,043 downwards.
TTCTTTTGCGTCGAACTGAAGTTGACTTCCTTGTATTAATGCATGTAGATGGAATAACCAGCTATCTAAGGCTATGTAAAACTGTTTTTGGGTTTCTTCTGGTAATAGGGAAAAAACTCGCTCTACGTATTTATCATACGTTACTTCAAGATCATTAGGAGAATAGCTGTAAAGACTCTCTTCCCATTCTTTAATCGAGGCCATCACTTGTTTTTCACGACTTGTTAAAGCCATTGCTTTCCCTCCTTCTTAACTAGCTTAAGTATAGCATACTCATGGTTTTTGGAGAAAAAAGCAAACAGGCAAATGCCTGATCAGCATTTGCCTGTGTATTAGAATATTATAGAGCTAATTTTAAAACATCACGTGCAATCATAACTTCTTCATTCGTTGGGATAACAATTACTTTTACTGGAGAATGCGGATAGTTAATAAACGCTTCTTCTCCACGCGTCTTGTTTAGAGCTGGATCCCAATATACACCCATAAACTCTAAGCCCTGAAGTACACGTGCACGAATTGCTTGGCTGTTCTCACCAATACCTGCTGTAAAGATGATTGCATCAACACCATACATGCGTGATGCATAAGAACCAATATACTTGTGGATTCGGTTACCGAATACTTCTAACGCTAATTCCGCACGTTCATTACCTTTTTCAGCTTCCAACTCAATATCACGAAGGTCACTTGAGAATCCGGATACGCCTAACATTCCACTCTTTTTATTAAGGATATCCAATACTTCGTCAGCATTGTTTCCTGTTTTCTCCATAATGAAAGGAATTAACGCTGGGTCAATATTTCCTGAACGAGTTCCCATTGTTACACCAGCAAGTGGAGTGAAGCCCATAGATGTATCAATAGACTTACCACCTTCAATCGCTGCAATACTTGCACCATTACCTAAGTGACAAGAAATCAGGCGAAGCTGTTCAAGTGGACGACCTAAAAGTTCAGCTGCACGCTCTGACACATACTTATGTGACGTACCGTGGAAACCATACTTACGAATGCCGTAATCTTTATAATACTCGTAAGGCAAGCTGTATAAGAAAGAGCTTTCTGGCATGGTTTGATGGAAGGCTGTATCAAACACAGCAACCGCTGGCACATTTGGAAGTACTTGTTGGAACGCACGAATTCCAGTAATATTAGCAGGGTTATGAAGAGGTGCTAGCTCTGATAAAGCTTCAATCTTACTTAATACTTCATCTGTAATTAAAACAGAGTCATTGAATTCTTCCCCACCATGGACGACACGGTGACCAATACCATTTATTTCTTCAAGTGACTTAATAATACCAGATTCAGTAAGCTTATTTAAAAGCATTTTAACTGCAACAGCATGATCAGGAATATCTGTAACCTCTTCAACCTTTTCACCATTTACAGAAATCGTGAAAATTGAATCTTTAAGGCCAATACGCTCAATTAGCCCTTTTGTAATAACTTCTTCATTCGGCATTTCGAATAATTGAAATTTCAGTGATGAACTTCCTGCGTTAATCGCAATTACCTTTGACATATTATAAGTACCGCTCCTTTTTTAAAGAAACTCTAAAATACGCTAATACAAATATATTTTGCACTAAGACGCTCGTTTCTATCTCTCCATTCCCCATTTAATCACTGCCTCACATACATTTCAAGAACAAGCTAATTTTGGTATCGGTTACAGAATAAAGTAATTATATTCTGAAAATAAGGCAAAAAACCGATAGCCAATTTTTCAGCTATCGGTTCCTTATTATTTGTTCTCTTTTATCCATATATCAATGTTTCTGAGCATTCGCTCCACATCTTGCCCTTTAGAAAGTGTCGGAATGTTGACAAGAAGTACCTGCTTAGGTGGCTTAATGTCTCCCCCTAGTTTTTGCAGGATTAAAATGCTTTTTGCTGCTTGTTTATTTTTAAACATGGTCATTGGTAATTGCAGGATTCCTTGGATATGAGCCTGTTCCTTTAAGAAAGCATGCAGCTTTGGTGCCTCTTCACTTTCAAATAAACCATTGGGAATAATAAAAAATAAATATCCGCCATCCTTCGTGTGTTTCACACTTTGCTCAATAAACAGATGATGAGCGTATGAATGGCCTTCAGATGACTTTAACTGATATTCTTGTGCTCGAACATCATTTGGATAATAGCCAACTGGTAAATCAGCCACGACTGCATCCACAGGATCAATAAATAGCGGTTCTAAACTATCCTGATTGAACAATTCAATTTGATGTTCTTGAAGGTTTGCATTTACGAATGCAAGATGGATCAATAAATCGTCTATGTCTACTCCAATCGCAGTCACCTCTTTATTTACCTGATGATTCATCACCGTCGTTAGTAAGTTCCCAGTACCAACCGCTGGGTCAAGCAATCGGAAATTTGTTGATTGGACAAACTTATCCACTAAATAACCTACCAACATTCCTACAGCATCAGGAGTCATCTGATGATTTGGTTGTACACTTTCCTTCATCCCTCTTAATATAGCTAATTGATACGCCTTACGTAATTCCTCAGCTGAATATTTGTCCGGACGAAACGCTTCGTAGCTTTTCTTTAATCTCTTAAGTGTTAATTCACTTAACTCTTCTTGTAAGACTGATTGTTGAAATAGGTTTTCACCCGTTTCAGCTAATGCCTCTAGGTATGTACAATTTAGCTCCTCCTGTAAAATAGAAGCCGTCTCATTAAACAATGTAAATAAATCTTCTAAAGTAGAAGGTGTCATATTTCTTCCTCCTGAAAAATTCATATCTTCTATTGTATCTAGCATAGGGAAAGAAGGCAATTTTAAAGAGATGTAAAAAGCCTCGAAGGTGATCGAGGCTTTCTGATCTTGATTATTGTGCTGCTTTCGCTGCTTCTACCGCTGCTTCATAGTTTGGATGATCAGTTGCTTCACTTACATACTCGACGTATGTTACTTTGTCATTAGAGTCAATAACAAAAACAGCACGAGCAAGGAGGCGTAATTCTTGGATTGCCACGCCAAATGCTTCTCCAAAAGAAAGATCTCTATGGTCAGAAACGGTTTGTACTTTATCGATACCTGCAGATGCACACCAACGCTTCTGTGCGAATGGTAAGTCAACGCTAACCGTTAGAATTTGTACATTATCTAACTTCGCTGCTTCTTCGTTAAAACGACGAGTTTGAGCATCACATACTCCTGTATCAATAGATGGTACGACACTGATAAGACGAACTTTACCTTTGCTATCAGCTAATGTAACTGGTGATAAATCATTTGCTAGAACTGAAAAATCAGGTGCTGTGTCACCCACTTTAACTTCTTGACCTAATAATGTAACAGGATTCCCCTTAAATGTAATTGATGCCATAAAAAAATTCCTCCCTTTCCAGTATATGTACACAAAAATCATAGCCCGTCCAACTTAATTTTGCAAATAATTACGCTCATTTTTCAAAGAAAAAGAGTTAACTCCCTATCAGGAAAGTTAACCCACTAATCTTATATTTGCAAATCATGCTTAGGACCGTTATATTCATCCGGATTTGGCTGTTGGTTATCACCACTGTTTTGACCTTGATCCTTATTTTTTGACATCATTTGTTGAATTTTGTCCACTGCTTGAGGAGCCAGATCCAAAATCTTTTCATATAAATGTGTACTCTCATCAAGGTGAACCATTTTTACCTCTTTGGAATTTACAATTAAGAATGCAATCGGAGTAATAGAAACGCCTCCACCGCTACCTCCACCAAATGGATGCTTTGAAGCTTCTTCCTTTCCATTATCAAGTGTAAACTCACTACCACCTGCTGCAAATCCAAAGCCAACTTTTGAAACAGTTAAGATTACACTGCCATCAGGGGTTTCAACTGGATCACCAATGATTGTATTTACATCAATCATTTCCTTTAGATTTTCCATTGCTGTTGTCATTAACCCTTGTATTGGATGCTCAGACATTTAAACTCCTCCTTATATGGGTTTAGATTTTTCATTAGATAAAGTAGATAACGGCTTTGTTTTAAAAGTAGGCCGTCCACCCTTCCAAAATTTAATCAGTTTAATTCCTGCTAACATAGCATGCCCGATACGAAATTGAATCATACATGTAAAGGAGGTTTGAGATATCGCCATTTGAAAGTGAGGGGTAACGGTGATTTGCGGTAGATTCCTCATTCGCATATACGTACTCAAAACGCCAATAAGGCTCCCTTTTGCTGCCCAGCATGCCCCCGTAATCATCCCCGTATATGCAGCATTTCCAACACCAATGACGGAGTCCCATTTTATATCTTTAATCGTTACTTTTTTTAGAAACTTGCGGATGATTGTATGCAACCCTACCACATGCTGTATTAAAACCTCGATATCTTTAAAGCTATCTATAATCTCTTTTGGTGAAAATTTACTTGTTTGTTCATCCTTCACTTGTTCTTTTGCACCAGGTTCTTTTTTTGTTTTTACAACAACAGTTGGTGAATCATCATCTATTTGAATGACTGGAATTTCAAGTTTGTATTGAATAAGACCAAATAAAGCTTTGAATTTAATTCTCAAATGGTCATCGTCTTGTCCATGATAGAAGTGGATATACACCTTTAGTTTTAAAAAAATGATAAGCAAAAATAAAAGCAAAAGTATGATTAGGATTAAAAGTAGCCACTTCATTACTCTCACACCCTTCCGCATATCATTATCGACAATATACAAAAAAATAAACCTGCCAACATATTTGTTGACAGGTTTACTCTTATTTCTCATGAACTACAGAGGTATCTGCAAATAAATCATGTATTCCTTGCTTTTTAGGAAGAAAAGCTACAAGCACATATAAAATAAAGATAAACGCGGAAATAAAACGACCAACCCACTCTCGAAAAAGTACCGTGCTCCAAGTTAGCTTTTCACCGTGTAAAGAAATCACCCGTAAACCAAAAATCATTTTTCCTAATGTTTGACCATAGAATTTTGTCATTAATACAAAATATCCATAAAACGTGAGTGCAGTGGCGATTGTAATTGGAGCAAAAAAGTCACCACTATGCAAGTCTAGCCCAATGACACGAAAGATCGGATTAATGAGGATTCGATCGATACTTCCAATCACAAGTAGATCCAGTAAGTACGCCCAAAATCTCATCCAAAAGCCTGCAAACCGTGCATTCGAGAAAACAGTATACCCTGTTTGAGAGGGAACTGGATGTTCCTCCACTTCCATTGATTCCTTGTCTAATTGATTGTTGTCCATATAATCCCCCTCCTTATTCCGCATACATATACATCAGTCTTGGAGAATTTGGCTGTGACAATAGCTTCATTAGACCAGTCATCTCTATATCTTTCCCAACCATTTTATTAGCTGCCATACTGAATAATGAACCAAAGCCAAAGTTCTCACTATAGCTCACTACCTGCGCTCCAGCTAATTTTTCATTTTTCTTCATAGCTTCTGTTACATCTTCAAAATATCCAAAATCATCAATTAAACCAATTTCTTTTGCCTGTCTTCCATCATAGATTCGACCGTCTGCAATCGTTCTTACTTCTTCTTCAGTCAATCCTCTACCAGATGCAATCACATCCACAAATCCTTCGTAAGAGTTGTTAATCATCGTTTGAAGGATATTTTTTTCCTCTTCCGTCATCTCTCTCGAAGGACTCATAATGTCCTTAAATTCACCACTTTTGATCGTTACAAATTCCACGCCATATTTTTCTGCTAATCCAGCATAATTTACTCCCTGCATAATTACTCCTAATGAGCCCGTTAACGTTTCAGGACTTGCGTATATCTTATCGGCAGGAGCAGAAATATAATACCCGCCTGAAGCTGCCATCGAACCCATTGATACATAAATTGGTTTTTTTGTCTCTTCAGAGATTTCTACGAGCTTGTCATGAATCTCTGCACTTTCAACCACGCCGCCACCAGGTGAATTGACCTTTAAAATAATTCCTTTCACATCTTTATCTTCTTTTACATGTTCCAAGTTCTCCATAAAAGCTGAATGATTATATCCAGGTGACTGGAAAAATGACGTTACATCCCCCGTATCTTGAATCGCTCCATTTACTTCTAGCACAGCAATTTTCTTTGCTGCATTTCCTTCCTCAATTACTTCTTCAATAAAAGGCTCCTCTGTGGCCGAAAACACCTCTGTCCATGAGCTCTCGATATTGCTAAAAGCCATCGAAGAGAGTGCATTTGTCACCCAAGAAAAAACTAATAATACTACAGCAATACCGAGTGCTGCCCAACGCTTTCCATTCATCTAGAATCCTCCTTTTTCCACTTCCTCTACTATTACGGTTCTCCTTTTAAAATGTTTCAAAAACAGGTAAACTAAATTCCATAGCCTACATTTTAACAAAATAAAGATATAATGGTAAATTTAAAATCTGTCTGGAGGAATTTACAATGCCAAACCGTCGAAATATTTTTTTATATCACAAAAAAGATTCGGATATGTTAGAAACGGTTTCACCACTTTATGAGCTTGCAGCCCAACAAGGGTTTACGGTAGTCAAAGACCACAAAGACGCAAATATTATCGTTAGTGTCGGTGGAGATGGAACGTTCCTACAAGCGGTTAGAAAGACTGGCTTTCGTGAGGACTGCCTATATGCAGGGATTTCCACAAGTGAAAGTTTAAAGGTTTACTGTGACTTTCATATCAATGAAACTGATAAAATGATTGAGGCTATGACAAATGAACAAATAGAAGTGAGACGCTACCCAACTATTGATGTTTTGGTGGATGGACAAATGTCGTTCCAATGTTTGAACGAGTTTAGTATTCGCTCATCTATTATTAAGACATTCGTTCTAGAAGTATTTATTGATGATCTTCATTTCGAAACCTTCCGTGGAGACGGGATAATCGTTTCTACACCAACAGGCAGTACAGCATATAGTAAATCAGTCAACGGAGCAGTTGTAGATCCATTCCTTCCGTCAATGCAAGTAAGTGAGCTTGCGTCCTTAAATACGAATTATTATCGTACGCTAGGTTCCCCTTTTATCTTAAGCGGAGAAAGAAAGCTTTCCTTAAGAGTTGTACAAGATGGAAACGATCACCCAACAATGGGCATGGACAATGAAGCCCTCAGCTTACAACATGTCGAGAGAGTGGATATCCAACTAAGTGAAAAGAAAATTAAAACGGTAAAGCTGAAGGACAACTCGTTCTGGGAAAAAGTAAAGAGAACATTCTTATAATTTGATTTCGGGGGCTTTGGACAAGCCCCTATTTAGGAGGTTATCAATTGATTATAAAACAAAGAACGGTACCGAAAGAACTCTTGATTTTAAGGTACTTGGATAAACGAATGAAATTACTAGAGGTTGCTCGGCTTGAAAAATTGGAAAAAGGGTATGCCGGAGAATTGCAGTGGGATTACCTAATGTCTAATGGGCTATCATCCCCCAATTATTTAATGATGAATGATTTATTATTTACAAATAGTGGTGGACATACATTTCAAATTGACTCATTGCTCTTGAAAAAGAAGTTTATCATTTTTGAAGTGAAAAATTTTGACGGAGAATATTTTTTAGAAAATAATCGTTGGTATACGATTAAGAAAACGGAAATCCAAAACCCCCTCATACAACTCCAGCGAACCGAAACCGCCTTTAGAAGATTATTAAAAGACCTAGGCATAAACATCCCCGTTGAAGCTTATCTAGTATTTGTAAACCCCGAGTTCACTCTCTTTCATGCACCCATTCATTCTTCTATGTTACTACCAAGTCAAATAAATCGATTTATACAAAATACCAATCGCGATGTTTATAGTATTACTGCTCACGATGAAGCTCTTGCAGAGAGAATTGTCTCATGCCATTTGGATAAGAACCCATTTGAACGATTGCCTAATTATAGTTATCAAGAGTTAATAAAAGGAATTCCTTGTTCCTATTGTGGAATGTTTCTATTTCCATGTAGTCAATCCTATATATACTGTAAATCTTGCGGTAATAGGGAGCTAGTTGAAGAAGCTATACTAAGAAGCGTTGTCGAATTTCAAAAACTGTTTCCCGATAAACTGCTAACTACTAATGGTGTATTTGACTGGTGCGGAGGGGTTGTATCGGAAAAATCTGTACGACGCATACTAAAGAAACAATATATTAGTCAAAGCTCGCAGCGATACACTTACTTTATTTAGATCTGATTTTACCGTTGAACCTAGCCATCTTCTTTCTATCTAACCACTTTCCCTTTTTTTCACCCAACGAGGCAGATTGAGCGTCTCTATTTGACCGCTTCACCTGTTCCGCCGCCCAACCGGGCAATTAGAGCGCCTCTATTTGACCGCTTCACTTGTTCCGCCGGTCAACCGGGCAATTAGAACGCCTCTATTTGACCGCTTCACCTGTTCCACCGCCCAACCGGGCAATTAGAACGCCTCTATTTGACCGCCTCACCTGTTCCACCGCTTAACCGGGCAATTAGAACGCCTCTATTTGACCGCTTCACTTGTTCCACCGCCCAACCGGGCAATTAGAGCGCCTCTATTTGACCGCTTCACTTGTTCCGCCGCTCAACCGGGCAATTAGAACGCCATTAACTCATCCTTTTATGGCACAAACCACAGTTAAAAAGCTGACTGCCAAGCAGTCAGCTTCTCCTTTTCCCATTAGGCTCCAAATCTTTTCCGAAATGATCCTGCAGAGTTGGTAAATAATTTGGTCCGGGATATGGTGTATATTGTCAATGCGGACCAGATAAAGATAAATGCTTGTAGATGGTGTTTTGTAAACTGCTCTCCATATACAAGTACACCTAATAAAAGCGTAATCGTTGGTGCGATATATTGCAGTAATCCTAGCATGGATAACGGAATCTTTTGAGCTCCTTTTGCAAAATACAGAAGCGGCAAGGCAGTCGCTGCTCCAGCTCCGACCAATAATAGATTAGTTGTTACAGAACCTGCAAATAACGCATGCTCCCCATTGAAAAATAAGAAAACCATATAAGCTAAGGCAAATGGGGTAACAACCATTGTCTCTAATGTTAGCCCAACAGCAGAGTCTACTTTAATCATTTTTTTCGCTAGTCCATAAACCCCGAAGGAGAATGCTAATACAATCGAAATCCACGGAAACTTGCCGTACGAAATTCCTAAAATCAGTACCCCAATTCCAGCGATGATAAAGGATACATACTGAGCAGGAGAAAGCTTCTCTTTTAAGAAAATAACTCCTAATAGAACACTGACTAACGGATTAATATAATACCCCAGGCTCGCTTCAATCATATGATGATGATTCACTGCCCATATATAAATAAACCAGTTGGTACTAATTAATAAAGATGCGATAATTAGTGCATACATTTCTTTACGGTTTTGCTTAAACCCTTTTAAGACCAAAAACAAATCTCCGATCTTTTTTGAAAAAAATAAAACTACCATCATAAACACAAATGACCAGAAGATACGGTTGGCTAGAATATCCTCAGCATTTACATGTTCGAGCAGTTTCCAATAAACCGGTAATATTCCCCAAATTAAATACGAAAGGCCTGCATATAACACACCTTGTTTTATCTCTTTTTTCTCCATGTGGACCCTCTATTCTTTCTAGACTCGAAACAATAACTTATTATAAGGGGAAATTTCCTTTCACGCTATACATTTTTTCAAAATAAAAAGAGAAGAAATGGTATTCTTCTCCCAAGTAAAACTCATTAATTTTGGCCAGCAAGCTCTTGCTCTCTTATCCTTAACTCAACACGGCGAATTTTCCCAGAGGTTGTTTTCGGTAGTTCTTTGATAAAATCAATTTTTCTTGGATATTTATAAGGGGCTGTTAACTCCTTGACGTGATTTTGAAGGGTGCTGATTAATTGTGGATCATTTTCATCAATGCCCTCTTTTAAGACAATAAATGCTTTCACCACATTCCCACGCACCTCATCAGGGCTTGCAACCACCGCGCATTCTTTAACGAATGGATGCTTAACCAATGCGTCTTCTACTTCAAATGGTCCGATGGTATAACCAGAGCTAATAATAATGTCATCCCCACGGCCTTCAAACCAAAAGTAACCGTCCTCATCTTTTTTTGCTTTATCACCCGTCACATAGTAATCACCGCGAAACTGCATAGCTGTTCTTTCTGGATCCTTGTAGTAATTTTTAAATAGTGCTGGTGTATCGACGTGAACAGCGATATCTCCTACCTCTCCGACCTCACACGCTTCACCGTACTCATTAATAATTTCTACATGGTTACCTGGAGTTGGTTTCCCCATTGAGCCTGCTTTTAGTTCCATTCCCTTTGTAATACCTACAAGTAATGTGTTCTCTGTTTGCCCATAACCATCACGAACATCGACCTGGAAGTACTTTTTGAATGTATCAATGACATTTCTGTTTAATGGCTCCCCAGCTGATACAGCACTGTGAAGGCTATGCAGTTGATATTCATGTATATTTTCTACCTTTGCCATCAATCGATACTCAGTTGGAGTACAGCAAAGTACGTTTATATTGTAATCTTGCAATAAGCTCAAGTATTTGCTTGGATCAAACTTTCCATTGTAAACAAAACCAGTAGCTCCTGAGCCTAACACTGATAAAAAAGGACTCCAAATCCATTTTTGCCACCCAGGCCCTGCCGTTGCCCATACACGATCTCCTTCTTCTATACATAACCAGTGTGGAGCAGCTGTTCTCAGATGAGCATAAGCCCACCCATGAGTATGAACAACCCCTTTTGGATTCCCTGTCGTTCCTGAAGTATAAGATAAGAAAGCCATATCATCACATCTTGTAGATGCTACTTCTAGTTCTGTAGAAGCTGTCTTCATTTCTTCTTCTAACGTCTTCCACCCTTCTGCTTTTCCACCAATGACAAACCGAGGGATACCTTTACACACATCTATCTCACTAAATTGTTCAATATAAGGATAATAACTTACAACTGCCTTTACGTCTCCGTGTTGAATACGGTATTGAAGGTCCTTTGTACGCAGCATTTCCGAGCTTGGAATAACAACGAGTCCAGCTTTTAGGGCTGCAATATATACCTCGTAGGCTTCAATCAATCGAGGCACGACAATTAAAATAACATCACCTTGTTTTAATCCCTCATTTAAGAAAACGTTTCCAATTTTATTAGCATTCACTAATAATTGTTGATAGGTGATTTGCTGTTTACGTCCCTGCTCATCTTCCCAAATAAGGGCAACTCTTTCGTGATCGTCAGAAAATCGTTCCATTTCACTTACTACATTATATTTTTCAGGTGCTAGTAAATCTTCTCGTTTCACTGCCTCTCCCCCTAAAATATTTTCTATGTACTGTCCCTGATGTCACACATGTTATTATACAAAATTATTTTAAAATTTAAAATTGTTTTATAACAAATAAAAGAGGCACCCCGTTTAAGGGAATGCCTCTGTAGCCATTTCTCTATTTAGTTGGAGTGATTATTGTCTTCCGCTCATAGACTGTTGAGCAAAAGAAACTAGGCGTTTTGTAATTTCTCCACCAACAGATCCGTTAGCACGAGAAGTTGTTTCAGCACCTAAGTTAACACCAAACTCAGTAGCGATTTCGTACTTCATTTGGTCGATAGCTTGTTGAGCACCTGCTACAAGTAATTGATTTGAATTGTTGTTGCTTGCCATGTGAATCACCTCCTTGTGAGTATAGAATGTGTCAAACACATGGCCTTCATTCAAATAATCACTTGGAAATTGTTCACAATTACGTTAGAATAATTCTCCAAATATTTGATCCTTTTTATTGTGATCTGGTTTTATTTGAATGGTTTCAACTTTATCAACTGCTTCTTGAATTAGCTGCTCAAAGTCAACAAAGCCTTCGTAATATTGAACCTTTTCAAGCTTTGGTTTTGTTTTCGGGGCTGCAGGGACAAAAACAGTACAACAGTCCTCATAAGGCTGTATCGAAATATGATGGGTATCAATCGTTTTTGCGATATTAATTATTTCAGACTTATCCATAGTGATTAAAGGTCTTAATATCGGTGTGGATGTAACATCATTAATCGCAAGCATGCTTTCTAAGGTTTGACTAGCTACTTGGCCTAAGCTTTCTCCCGTTACGATGGCTAATCCTTCAAATTTGCGGCGAATTTCTTCAGTTATTCGAAGCATCATCCGTCTAGTTGCCGTCATGGTATAGTTCTCAGGTATTTGCTTTTGTATAAGCTGTTGAATAGCCGTAAAAGGAACGATATGGAGAGTAAAGTAACCGCCATTTAGTAAAGACAACTTTTCTGCTAATTCAACTACCTTTTGTTTGGAACGCTCACTAGTAAAAGGGGGACTAAAGAAATGAACAGCCTCTATTTCAACCCCTCTTTTCATGGCCATATAGCCAGCAACTGGGCTATCAATTCCACCAGATAGCATCAACATGGCCTTTCCGCTAGATCCGATAGGCATACCACCTGCCCCCATAATCGTCTCGATTGAGAGATAAACAGCTTCTGTACGTACCTCAACCTGAACATTAATGGTTGGATTTTTCACATCTACCTTTAAGTCAGGGACATTTTGTAAAATGTGAGAACCAAGAGCATAATTTAGTTGCCCCGTATCAAGAGGATATTCCTTATTTGCCCGTCTCGTTGAAATTTTAAAAGTATCTCCTACACTATATTTGTTTAAGAATAATTGTAAAGCCGCATCCTTAATTTCCTCGAGCTCCAAGCTAGTCTTAATAACCGGACTAAAGGACTGAATGCCAGGAAGGATTTTTAACTTCTCGATAATTCCCTCACCATTTTCCCCATTTAACAAAATATACATACGGTCCCTAGTGGTCTCAATAATGATGTTTGGAAAGTCTGTTAGTGCACGCTTAGCACTTCTTTTCAACTTTTCAACAAACTTCGTACGATTTCTTCCCTTAGTTGATATCTCTCCGTACCTTATTAAAATTCGATCATAATTCATTAGTGCATAACCTCTCTTAGTTCAGTAACTGTTGTTTGTATGATTGAAATCACCTTATTTGCCTCTTCAAGTGTGTTTTCATACGATAAGCTCATGCGAATCGCACTTTCTGCGACGTCCTTTGAGACATTCATAGCCAATAGCGTATGGCTTATGGCCTTCTTTTTTGAAGAACACGCACTTGTCGTCGAGACGATTAACCCTTTCTCTTCTAACGCATGTACAAATACTTCTCCTCTAAAACCTTTTACAGAGAAATTTATGATATGAGGAGCTCGGCCTTTGCTTGGAGTATGAATGACAATATCTTCAAGCATTTTTAGTTCTTTAAGTAGATAACTTTGAATTTCGGATATTTGGGCCAACTTCGTTTCATAACTTTGTAAAGTTAATCGCAATGCTTTTGCCATTGAGACAGCACCGGCAACATTCTCCGTCCCACTTCGAAGCTTCCATTCTTGATTTCCTCCTGAAAAAAGTGGAGAAATATGGACTCCTTCACGAACGACTAACAATCCTGTTCCCTTTAACCCATTAAATTTATGTGCTGATATCGAGCAGAGATCAATATGGTGTTTTTGAATATCGAGAGCTACTTTTCCAACCCCTTGTACAAAATCCACATGAAATAATATCTTTGAATATCCTTTTAGCATGTCGCCGATTTCTTCAATAGGCTGAATGGTACCAACCTCATTATTGACATGCATAATCGACACTAATATCGTATCGTGACAGATGGCCTCTTCTATTTCAGTAACAGAAACTCTACCTTCCGCATCAACTGGAATGACCGTTATTCGAAACCCTAACTCCTTCAGCTGCTGATACGCTTCTCTTACGGAAGCGTGCTCAACCGCTGATGTAATAATATGTTTCCCTCTGTTTCGATACATAAGTGCTGTACCTTTAATTGCTAAGTTATTGCTTTCCGTACCTCCTGATGTAAAGTAAACCTCGCTCGGATTTACCTGTAATAGCTCACCTATTTGTTTTCTAGCTTGAGTTAACAAGCTCTCCGCTTCTACACCTAATCGGTGAATAGACGACGGATTACCAAAAAAATCACTTGAAACTTTTACAAATGAATCCACAACTTCTGGAAATGGTTTCGTGGTTGCACTGTTATCAAAATAAATCATGTCTGAAAACCCCTTTTTCTTACCAATCACGGGTAAACTCAACTAACAATGTTATCATATAAATGACAATCAGGAAAACGAATAGGAAAAGACCGCTTCAACAAAAGCGGTCTTTTCCATTTAAACCTCTACCGTTTCTTGTAATAACGCTTCAATCCGCTTTAATGCACCAGGCTCTACTTCCTCAATAGAGGTTGCTGCAACTTCCAGTGCTGCTTGATAGTCATAGCTTCTAAACGCAATTTCCGCATCTACCAAAGCTTTTTGTACTGCCGGATAACTGCTCCGGTATCTATTGCCATACTGTATTACCTTTTCAGATAAAAGAACCGTTTCAATGAGCTGAGAGGTATGGTCAAATACTTTATCTACCGTCATTACAGCCACCTCTAAATATTTTTGAACGGTAGGGATATTTAATGGCTTTTCTTCTAACTTTGATTTCACATTAAAAATGCTCTCTCTTGCATCCTCTAATAAATAACGATATTCTTCTGGAAGACCTGGAATATTACTTTTATTTACAAGGCGAATGCAATCAGCAATTTTTTTGGAAAGTTCAACTACCGTCTCCCGTGCGGCAATTTCATCTTTTCTAAGTGTTTGTAGTCGTTCAGCGTATTCTTTTTGCTCAACAGTTAATTTTTCAAGCTCCAGCTTTAACTCAGCTAGCTCATCCTTTAGTATCGTAAGAGCCGTTTCATCAGCTACAATTTTGTGTTCTAATACTTCAAAACGTTTCATTAACTGAGCTAATTTCTTTTCAAACTGCACTTGCCCTTCGACTTCGCTCTCTTCAAGGTGATAACTCTGCAGGACTTCCTGCACTTCAACCTTTAGTACATTATTTTCTTCTTTTACTGCAAATAACATGCTTCTTGTTGGCTCTTCGTTTTCTATAACAAACCGTTTGGCGTTAACCTCTTGTTCCAATTGATCATAAATTACTTCAATTTTTTCCTTTACTTCATCTATTTTCTTTTGAAGCTCATCAATCTCCGTTTGTTCAATCAACTCCAAACATTCATTTACTTCTGAATGAAGTTTTTCTAACTCCTCTTCAAAATGAAGATGTTCTAGCGGATAGCCTTGATTTTGCATCTCACGGAATCCGTCTCTCAGATTCTCGATTTCTGAAGGAATACTTGATTGGCATTCAATGAGTAAATTTGGAATAGCATCCATCTTCTTGCTCAATTCATCTGTTTTTGACTGAATTAAAAGCACAACCTCACGAGCTTGCAGATAATCGCCGTTTTCTGTTCTTTCCTCAAAATTAGTAAAGCATGCTACTATTTCATCTAGAAGGATTTCTAACTTTGCTTCAGCACGTCCAAAATTATGACGGTGTGCAAGTAGAGTTTTACGGCGCTCACGATACACCTCTTTTAACTCTTCAATTTCTATTCTATTTTTCTCTTCACTTCCAACCAATTCATTGATTTCGTCAAGTAATTTTTGAATTTTTTCTTCCGTTTCTTTTAAATGAGAATCAATGGCACGCTGAACCTGTTTGGCTTTATTAAAGCGGTAGCGGTCAATGTATTCCTCCGCATCAAATAGATACTCTTCTACCTCTGGAAGCTGACTGGTTACGATGTCATCCCAATCATTTCTCCAGTTCTCAAATAGTTCTTCTGTTTCACCCGTCATATTAAGCTGTTTTACCTTCGACATTTCATCAAGGACCGGGCGATTCGTTATATCTATTTTCCAGTTCTCCAGACGGTCAATTTCTTTATAAAGCTTTTTTTTCATCGTATATCCAATCACGTACAGAGCTAGTAAAAGAACTAAGCCCCCGATTATGTACTCCATGTTAAGCCCCCTGTTCTCATCCGAGCTACATTTATGTTATCTATAATAAAGGTTCATATAAATGTATTTTCAATGCTCTTATGATACCATGTAAACGACATTTTTTGACTATTAATTTCAAATTTTTTGTACTAAAATTTATTTACAATCACTTCAGCTACATCACATCTCTTTTTTCGACAAATACTGCAAAATTATAAACAAGGAGGCTTTCTCAACATGCGTGATGGTCATGTCCATTCAAAGTTTTGTCCCCATGGTTCAAAAGATGCTTTTCATACCTATATAGAGCACGCAATGGAACTTGGATTTACCACTATCTCATTTACGGAACACGCTCCCCTTCCTGCTGGATTTACCGATCCAACTCCACTTAAAGACAGCGCTATGAAAATGGAGGATTTACCGGCATATTTAGAAGAGCTAGCTGTTCTAAGAGAAAAATATAAAGGAAAGATTACCATACATACTGGTTTAGAAGTAGATTTCATTGAGGGATTTGAAAAAGAAACAACAGAATTTCTAAACAAATACGGTCCATTACTGACAGATAGTATTTTGTCAGTCCATTTTTTAAAGCATGAAGGAGAATATGATTGTTTAGATTATAGTCCTGACGTATTTGGTGATCTGATTAACCGTTATGGTGGGATAGAAAAAGTATATGAAGCCTACTACCGAACGCTTTTACTATCCATAAAATCTAATTTAGGAAGGTATAAGCCTAAACGTATCGGGCATATAACTTTAGTGAATAAATTCCAAAAAAAATATCCTTGTTCAGTTAACTTTAACAAGGAAATACAAAGTATTTTAATAGAAATAAAACAAAAAAACTACGAGCTCGATTATAACGGCGCAGGTACAGCAAAGCCGTTATGTCGGGAACCATATCCACCAACAGAGATAGCTAACCAAGCCATTCAATTAAAAATTCCGATGGTATATGGATCGGATGCTCATCAGGCGAAGGAACTCCTTCAAGGGTACGAGCAATTACTAAGAAATTAAAACACTAATTCCTTTGGATGGTGGGGTGTTAATACACCTTCAATCCAGTTATTGATTTCACCAATATATTTCTGTGTAAAATACGGTTCATGAGGAAAAACATGAAGAACCTCTGAGAGATAATGGGTATTTAGAAAAGGCATGGATAAAAGCGATTTGAGTTGGACAATAGTAAAAGTAACAGACACTTGTCTGAACTCTCCTGTTATGATTCCTTCCTCAATAACCGCTTTAAAATAATACTTTTCCTTTGCAAAGTACGTACTCATTATTTCTCGAACGGTTTGTGAATCAATGGACATTTCTCTTAAAATTAATCTTGTCAGCTGCATGTTCTCCGTGTGGTAATTAATAATGCTTTCAGCCATTTTCTGAAGTGTTGCCTTTGCTCCTTGGTCAATACATAAAAACGCTGATTCAAGTTCTGCAATATACGCTTCAAAATACTTTAAAAAGCAATACTCAAGTAGACCATGTTTATTCTGGAAATAGTAGGAGATGTTAGAGACGTTGCTGTTTGCCTTTTGGGCAATATCTCGAATCGTTGTTCCTGAAAACCCCTTCGTGTTAAAAAGATAAATCGCTGCCTCGACAATGGAATCCTTTGAATTTTTCTTCATTTGGAACCACCTCCATCTCTTAATCACAGAAAATAGCCTTATGTATAACATTCTTTATTCGACATTTGTTCTCCTGTATAAAAAACTCGACAAAGTCTTCATATTTTCGCTAAAATATGATAATTACCTATGTGTTTTGGAGGGAAGGAAATGTTTGAAGTAAAAAATTACGAAGGGACGAGAGAGGAAAACTATCGTCTATTAATAAAACAACTGAAGGCGCTTCTCGAAGGTGAAACAAACTCGATTGCCAATTTAAGCAATGCGTCATCTCTTTTAAATCAATTTTTGTCTGACGTTAACTGGGTTGGTTTTTACTTAATGGACGGGGACAAAGAATTAGTGCTCGGACCATTCCAAGGCCTGCCTGCATGTGTAAGAATTCCTCTTGGCAGGGGTGTTTGCGGAACTAGTGCGAAAGAAAGAAAGACGATTTTAGTTGAGGATGTCCATCAATTCCCAGGGCATATTGCATGTGATGCAGCTTCTCAATCAGAAATTGTTGTTCCTATGATAAAAGAAGGACAACTTCTGGGAGTTCTAGATATAGATTCACCTAACAAGAAACGTTTTGACACTCTAGATCAAAGAATGATTGAGCAATTTGTTGAAGAATTAATCAATCATTTATAAAAGAGGCAGATGGTCTGCCTCTTATTTATATTAAAGCGTTCAAAGCTTGATTCAAATCTTCCTGAATATCTTCCCATGCTTCTAACCCGACCGATAACCGTATCAAATTATCTTGTATCCCCATCTTTTCTCTCTCTTCTTTCGGAACAACTGAGTGGGTCATCGTTGCTGGGTGCTGTATTAAGGTTTCGGCATCACCAAGACTAACAGCAATCTTGATTAACTGTAACCGGTTCATGAACTTCTGTGCTTCTTCCACCCCTCCATGCAATGTAAAAGATAGTAATCCGCCTGCCTGACGCATTTGCTTTTGCATAATTATATAGTCTGGATGCTTACTATCCCCTGGGTAGAATACTTGATTAACGGCCACATGCTCACTTAAAAACGATTGGATCTTCCTAGCATTCTCACAATGCCGATCCATTCTTATCGGCAAGGTTTTTAACCCTCTCAATAGCAACCATGCATCAAACGGAGAAATAATTCCTCCAATATCTTTTTGTGTGGTCATTGCCACCTCTTGAAGAAAATCACGCTTTCCAACAACAATGCCAGCAATCACATCCCCATGCCCACAAATATATTTAGTTGCACTATGAACAACTACGTCACAACCAAGCTCAAGAGGTGTCTGCAAGTAAGGAGAACAAAACGTATTATCGACAACAACCGGAATCCCTTTTTCTTTTCCAACTGTAGCAATCATCTCTAGGTCAACAAGCTTCATGGTTGGATTGATTGGGGTTTCCACATAAATGCACGTGGTTTCGGGCTTGATAGCTTGTAAAATTTGTTCCTTTGTTTCCATTTCTGAAAAGGTAGATGTGATTTGATATTTATGATTTAGCATCTTAAGCAAACCAAAAGTACAACCGTATACACCTTGAGAACAGAGAACATGGTCACCTGCTTTCGTAAGAGAAACTAATACAGCCGACACGGCAGCCATTCCTGAACCAAATGCTAGAGCGGCTTCCCCTTTCTCAATCGCTGCCATTCTCTCTTCTAGTATTGAAACGGTTGGATTACCTAAACGGGAGTAAATATATCCTGAATCTTCTCCAGCAAACCTTTTTTCACCTTGCTCTGCTGTTTCAAAACAATACGTTGATGTCTGAAAAACAGGCGGAACTAAACTACCTTCAAATGAACTAGCATCATAGCCATGATGAATCACTTCTGTTTCAATTTTAAAAGACTTTTTCTCTCCCATATGCTCCTCCTTGATTTGTAAACGCTTACAGTTTTGTCGTAATTCTCTCTTTACTAGCATATGTGGTACTATCCAATTGGAAAGTAAAAAGGAGCTCGAAATTTGAGCTCCTTTTACTGAGAGGGGACATTTTCTTGAACCACAACTCGATCCTTGCCTGTATCCTTTGCCACATAAAGGGCTGTGTCCGCTCGCTTAAACAGGTTTGTAAAGTTATCTGGATTGTCCACATTCCAATACGAAACCCCACATGAAATGGTTATTGATGGCTTAGATAATTCCCTTACTTTATCTACTAACCGGTTTGCAATACCTATTCCCACCTCGAGTGGGATACGTGGTAGGTAAACAGCAAGTTCCTCTCCACCCCAACGGGCACCAATATCGCTTTCTCTTATATTGCTTTTTATAATATCCGCGACTTGAATAAGGATTTCATCCCCCACTTGGTGACCATATTTATCGTTAACACCTTTAAAATTATCAATATCAATTAAAAGGAAGGTTCCTTGCTGATCGTCATCAAGTGATTCATGAACTTTCGCATCTAAATAGTTCCTTGAATACAGCTTCGTTAAATGATCTGTAACAACCATTTTTTCTAATTCTTCTCTAAGCATGGAATTTGTAAAAGCTAAGGTAGAATGATGAATTAATGACTGCATCAACTTAAAGATCTCGAATGAAAAATGATACGGCTCGGTATGCATAACGAGAGCTATCCCTTTAATTACTCCGGATTGTACCATTGGAACCGCCATAATAGAACGATATTGTTTCACATCATGATCGAGGTTTATTTCTACATCACCAATAAAAATGGAATCATGTTCTTTCTTCAATCTGTCGACTACGTATTGAACGTATGCCATGGAAGCTTCCGTATCAAAAAATGGTGTCGAACCTGCTAATACGCTAATTGGTCTCAAATCCGGTGATAGCCATACAAAGCAAACCTCTTCCGCATCAAACGACTGAACAATTTGTTCCGTCATGTATGACATTGTTTCGGTCAATCGTAAATTAGAATTTAAACGATGAGAAGTCTCATTGATCAGTTGTAGGTCAGCTATTAATCGTTTTGATTGCTGATAGAGCTGTGCATTTTCAAGCGCAGAACCAGCGGTATTCGCTAATAGTTTTATAAACTCCACTTCGTTACTTGGAAACGTCAATGTGTCTGGAGCAATGACTTGGAGTACTCCGTATACACCTTGTTTTCCTTTTAAAGGTGCATAAAGAATAGAACGTCGTTCGTTCAAAGAATCCTCCATTTGGATCGTACCAGTAACATAGGCTTCCATAGCTGCTAAATTTTCACTATCATATTCTAAATCCTTAATTGGCAGTTCGCTATGATTATCATTGTCATGAGACAGCATTAAATAGTACGTAAAACTCGGATATACTTCTTGAAGCGTATAGATAATCTCACCTAACACAGCATCCATATCCATTGTCGAATGAAATTTTTCATTCACGCGAAATAGCTGTTTATAACGTTTCTCTTCCATGACAATTTTGTATAATTCTTGAGCCTTCTGTACAAATGACGAGCACACTGTCGCAAATGGTTCAAACCACTCTTGATTGGAAGGGGTAATGAACTCTTGATTCCCTTTTAAGCATAAAACACCTAAATTCCTGCCCGATTTCACAAGCGGAATTAGGACTTGGTAATCCTTAAAGTTCATATCTGTTGGGGAAAAATCGATCGTTTTCAATGAACTTAACCAGTCACTTGAATCCTTGGATGGTGTAACCCCTATAATGTTTTCGTTTGTAGAAACTTCAAATGAAAATTGATTCTTCCAAGCATGACAAATGAACAAAGTAACTTCATCAACCTCGAGCATGTTTTGAATCGTGTTAAGCATGGTCTTTAATACATTTTGATAGTGAAAAGCTCCCGACTCCGTTTCGATTAGATCAAAGAACTGACTTTTAAGTGTTTCAATTGATTTATCAGTAAGAAATCTCATTACGTCATCACCTAATACCTTAGCTGGTTTGAAACCATTTGATCCCATCCCGCATGAAATATATATTAATTGTTCATTGTCGAAATTATTATCTCTTGATCAGTAATAACAAGCCACAGGGAACCGTCCGTAGATAAGGATAATAGATGCTTAATCTTCCTCTCGCCCACATCGAACTGCTTGTCTCCCCATTGAACCATGGTGTGTCCACCTTCTTTTTTTTCGATCAAGTTTGATTGTTCTACAGATTTACGTTCTCTATACTCAGGTGATCGTGTAGCTTGTTTCAAATCACTTGTAAAATAGTTCCACCGTCCGTCAATTTTCACCCATACACCTATACGCTTTTGATCTAAAGAAATCATCGTTGGCTTTCCATCTAAGGTGACTGCCTTTCTTGTCTTAAATAGATAGTTATCATCTATTTGAATCTCATATTCAGCTAATATATAGTTGTTTTCTTGTTCTTTTGCTAAAACGATGATAGGATTATCTTCTTTACTTAGACTTTGATGGAGGACTGTAACAAGTGGAGGGTTATTTTTTTCTCTTTGTTCACTATATTTATAGTACAATGCTCCTATTGTAAAACTAATACAAATAAAAAGCAAAAGAAATCGTACTCTTCTTTCTTTCCTAGTTTCACGCACTTTAACCACTCTTTTTCTTAATTAGATTATACCATAATAACAATCATTCTTTAGATAATAACATATTCCTAAAAAATAAAATTTCCTTGACTTTCTACCAC
The DNA here is from genome assembly GCF_052983275.1 of Robertmurraya sp. GLU-23. Lineage (NCBI taxonomy): Bacteria > Bacillati > Bacillota > Bacilli > Caryophanales > Bacillaceae > Robertmurraya > Robertmurraya sp. GLU-23. The sequence continues at coordinate 5,952 of NZ_JBRKCV010000001.1, read as the reverse complement.
TTTAAAATATATAATATTCTTTGTGTAAAATAGCGCAGCATATGTGAACGCCTTTATGAATACATTTTGTTCCTCAATAGAAGAATTTCCTTCTAGGATGGGGTATCGGTAACCCTTGAGCTGCTAGGGCGAAGGTACATGAAAACAAAATGGTCATACTGCTTGTGAACACTACTGTTTTTATTTTACAACAAAATAAAAACACGAGGAGGAGTCATTCATGGCTCGTTATACTGGCCCAAGCTGGAAATTATCACGTCGTCTTGGAATCTCTCTAAGCGGCACTGGTAAAGAATTAGAAAAGCGTCCTTACGCTCCTGGACAACATGGTCCAAACCAACGCAAGAAGTTATCTGAATACGGTTTACAATTACAAGAGAAGCAAAAGCTTCGTCATATGTATGGAGTAACTGAGCGTCAATTCCGTAACCTTTTTGACAAAGCTGGTAAGATTTCTGGTAAGCACGGTGAAAACTTCATGGCTCTTTTAGAGTCTCGTTTAGATAACGTAGTATACCGTTTAGGTCTTGCTCGTACTCGTCGTCAAGCTCGTCAGCTTGTTAACCACGGTCACATTTTAGTAAATGGCAAGCGCGTTGATATCCCATCATTCCGCGTATTACCTGGTCAAACAATTTCTTTACGTGAAAAGTCACGTAACCTTGACATCGTTAAAGAAGCAGTTGAAGTGAACAACTTCGTACCTGATTTCTTAACTTTCGATGCTGACAAATTAGAAGGTACATTCACTCGCTTACCTGAGCGTTCTGAATTACCTGCTGAAATCAACGAAGCTCTTATCGTTGAATTCTACTCTCGTTAATAAAAAGAGATCCAGCGAATGTTCGCTGGATCTTTTTTTATTATTCTGCTTTACTTTCTTTTAAATCCTCTGCTAACTGATCAATACTTTGTCTTACATTCCCTTTACCAGCAAAAGTCTCTAGCAGATTTTTCACATCAATTCCTGATGAAGCTTTTAATGTTTCCTGTAAAGAAGACATCAAGTTGGTTGCATAACCTGTCACTTTATTCGCTCCGCCACCTTCACCACCACCTGTATCAACAACGGTGATTTTATCTATATTAGATAGTGGGCTTGCAATTTCCTTCGCGTATTCCGGAAGCATCCTTACGATCATATCCATAACAGCTGCTTGACCGTACATATCAAATGCCTCTGCAATCTTGCGCTTCGCTTCTGCCTCAGCCAAACCTTTCAAGCGAATAATCTCAGCTTCCGCTTCCCCTTGCGCTCGCTCTGACTCTGCTTTAGCAAGTCCATCTAAACGTACCTTTTCAGCATCCGCTTTTGCCATCGCCTCGATGCGGTATTTATTCGCATCCGCTTCGGCAAGCTGTTTTGCCTTATCAGCCGCCGCCGCTTGTTCAACCGCATATCGGTCAGCATCCGCTTTTTTCTTCACTTCAGAATCATATTGTCTTTCTCTACGCTGAATTTCTTTCTCTTCTAATTCAATTTGCTTTTGACGCTCGATGATTTTGATTTGCATTTCATGCTCTGTAACTTCTTGCTTGGCTCTTGCCGTTTCAAGATCATACGCTTGGTCAGCTCGTGCTTTCGCAATATCCTGTTCCCGACGATACTCAGCAATTTTCATTTGATTCACTTTTTCAGCCTCAGCAATTTCTGTGGCTCTTTCAAGTTCTGCCTTCTGTGCGTCTTTTGCTGCTTCTGCACGCTTAATTCGGGTTTCTTTTTCTGCCTCAGCAGTCGCAATGTCTGCATCTCTTTTTACCTGGGCAATTCTTGGCTTACCTAATGAATCCAAGTATCCATTTTTGTCTCTAACATCCTTGATTGTAAAGGATACGATGACAAGTCCCATTTTTGCTAAGTCTTGTGAAGCCACTCTCTGTACTTCTTGGGAAAACTTATCACGGTTCTTGTAGATTTCCTCCACGGTCATCGAGCCGAGAATTGAACGTAAATGACCTTCTAAGACTTCCTTCGCTTCGTTTTCTCGGTCTTCCTTCGCTTTCCCTAAAAACTGTTCTGCTGCTGTCGCGATTTCTTCGATGGATCCCCCAATCTTAATAATCGCAACCCCATCAGCCATAACAGGAACCCCCTGCTCGGTATACACTTCAGGTGTCGTTACTTCAAGTTTGCTAGAAAGCAAGCTCAATGGTTCTGCTTGTTGGAACACTGGGAAAATAAATGCTCCGCCACCTCGTATAATTTTAATACGATTTCCTGACTCATCCACATGTACATTTTTATTACCTAAATAACTTCCTGTAACGATTAGGGCTTCATCAGGTCCAGCCGTACGATATTTTGTAATGAATACAGCAATAAGTGCAATTAGTAAAAAGGCAACAATGCCTCCTACGATAAAAATGGGTAACATAGACATCTCTCCTTAAGTAAAAAATAGCTTTTCTGTTTTCTCGTAATGTGCAACATGCAAAACTCCATTCTTCACATCAATCACCAACACCTTTTGTCCTTCAGCAATCACTTCATTCTCAAAGCTCACCGCTGGTTTCGAAATCGTCCCACTGCTGCTTTTTATCACAACCTCACCAAATCCGTCTTGCGGAATGGGAATAATTACCGTTCCTACTCTCCCTTTTAATGAATCTGAAGTATACACAAGCGATTCCTCCGCAGAAGACAATGGAACAAGCACAAAGATATTTAAGAGAATATCTAATATAAAAGCAATGACAATGGAGATAAAAAGAATCACCAAACTATTTAACGAAGTAATTAACTCCAATAAATAACCTGAAGCTGATAAAAAGGTGAGAAACGCAAGAATAAGTGTTGGATTCAAAAAATCAAGTGCAGCTTCTGCAATATCCCCAAAGAAAATGTACAGCACCGTAAACGCACCCGAAACAATCAGTGTTGTTAAATAAATCGTCTGGATTGGATAACCAAATAGCTCCATTTATATCACCTCTTTTATAAAACTGAAATCTCCTTTCGTATGTAGTTAATAAGTAATACGAAAGTTGCAGGAAAAGGTTTCAAAAAATTCCCTATTGGTAGTTTAAAAGGGTTTTACCATATATAGCATGGTAATGAGGATCATTTGTATGGAGAAACGCCACAGAAATGAAGTTCATCACGGCAATGAAGATCATTGGGATGGAGAAACGGTACAGAAATGAAGTTCATCACAGCAATGAAGATCATTGGGATGGAGAAATGCCACAGAAATGAAGTTCATCACAACGATGAAGATCATTGGGATGGAGAAACGGTACAGAAATGAAGTTCATCACGGCAATGAAGATCATTGGGATGGAGAAATGCCACAGAAATGAAGTTCATCACGGCAATGAAGATCATTGGGATGGAGAAATGCCACAGAAATGAAGTTCATCACAACGATGAAGATCATTGGGATGGAGAAATGCCACAGAAATGAAGTTCATCTCCGAAATGAGTATATTTGGTTGATGAAATACCACCCAAATGATGTAATCTTATACCTTATATACAAAGAATCAAAATTCATTATCATAGTATTTCTCTAAGCTACTACTCGTAATAAGCCCATTGGTGTATTCCAACTATTTTGAAGTTTTTTTCAAGGTATCTTCTAACCCTCTGCTTTGATATAACTTCGTTACACCATAAATATATTTCGTTAGTACTGAATTTCCTATTCGGAAATAGTAGCTTATAGTCTTTCACACTTCGTAATATCGCTAACGATAGATTTTCTTCATAACCACATTCATGACATATACAACTCCTCCCTCTTACTGAAACAGAAAAAGAATGACACTTTTCACAAATAATTCCCTTCCGAACCTCATCATAACTATAGCTCGGCAATTGCTGATAGGGAGATTCAGTTAGATGAAGCGATTTTAATTTTTCTGCTAATACCTTGTGCTTTCCGTTTAATTTGGATGGAGTGTTGTTTACTCTATTTAGGAATCGTTTAACTTGAGCTGGGAGAATAAGGGGTTTTCCAAGAGGAGCTTGATACAAAGAGAATTCTGGGTTAATAAAAATGACCTTTCCGTTTATTGGAGAATGGTAGCCGAGGTGGAGAAATAACTGTCGTAATAAAGTTTCACTTCTACTTAATTGGGGAAGAGGATTGGTCACTTCCTTTTTGTTTGTAAGATACAATTTGTCGACTTCATAATAATAATCTCTTTCAAAATTCTTGACCTCAAAAATATGAACGGTGTTAGAAGTAATCATCAGTGCGTCAATTTGAAAGACGGTGTGATTAATTCTTAGTAATAAATCGTTCAAAATCAAACACTGACACTCAAGCTTTTCTGTCATTGAATCAAAGAGTACCTCCCCCTCGTATCCTTTTCTTAAGACCAAATAATGTTGTTTGTCTTTTTCCGTTAAACTCATTCGTTTGTTTAAGGAATCAAGTATCAACAACTCTGCTGATTCACTTCGGGATTTGTATATCATTGTCCACATCCTTTCGTTTCTTTAATTATATAATTGTTTTTATTGCCTCCCACCTACATGATTGTCTATTTTATTACAACCTAAATAAAGACCGCTTAATCAGCGGTCCCAACATTCATTAGTATTTAATCAAAAAGTACTTCTTCTTGCCACGTCGAATAACTGTAAATTCTCCGTCAATGCGGTCTTTTTCGTCTAATGTGTATTCGAGCTCATTCACACGGACTCCATTTACAGAAATCGCACCATTTGTTACGTCTTCACGTGCTTGACGCTTCGACTGTACAATTCCCGCATTTACAAGTAATTCAACGATGTTCAGGCTGCTGCCTTGCTCGTAAGTAAATGAAGGTACATCCTTGAAGCCTTGTTTAATTTCGCTTCCTGTTAAGCTTTGAATATCACCACTAAATAAAGCGGCGGAAATTCGAATGGCTTGTTGTAATGCCTCTTCACCATGAATCAAACGAGTCATCTCTTCACCTAAAGCTTTTTGTGCCTTACGAAGATGTGGCTCTTCTTGAACGGCATTTTCAAGTTCTTCAATTTCTTCTTTAGATAAGAATGTAAAGAACTTTAAGTATTTCACAACGTCTGCATCACTCGTGTTAATCCAGAACTGGTAAAACTCGTAAGGTGACGTTTTTTCTGGATCTAACCAAACGGCTCCACCTTCCGTTTTCCCGAATTTCGTTCCGTCAGCTTTTGTCACTAGAGGAATCGTTAAACCAAAAGCTTTTGAACCTTCTGGTGACATCTTTCTGATTAACTCAAGCCCAGTTGTGATATTCCCCCATTGGTCGCTTCCACCAATTTGCATTCTACACTCGTGGTTTTTATGCAGGTAGTAGAAATCCATTGCTTGTAAAATGGTGTACGTAAATTCAGTGAAAGAAATTCCCGTTTCTAAACGAGAGGAAATGGTATCCTTCGCCAACATGTAATTGACTCCCACATGCTTTCCAAAATCACGTAAAAACGTAACGATATCCATGGAGCCAGCCCAATCATAGTTATTTACCATAACTGCCCCGTTCTCACCCTCAAAGTTAAACAGTCGATTCAACTGACCCTTGATTCCCTCTACATTCACCTGAACTTGTTCAAGTGTTTGCAGTTTTCGCTCTTCGCTTTTTCCACTCGGATCACCAATTAGACCTGTGGCTCCACCAACTAATACGATAGGTCGATGTCCTGCTTGTTGAAAACGTCTTAATGTTAAAAAAGGTAACAAATGACCAATATGCATGCTGTCAGCTGTTGGATCCACACCACAGTACAACGAAATTTTCTCTTTATCTAAAACTTCTTTTATACCTTCTTCGTCTGTTTGCTGGTAGACAATTCCTCGCCATTGTAAGTCCTGTATTAAATCCATAGAAAGATCCTCCTTAATTGTGAAAAAATCGAGTAGGAGGCGCTTTTTCAGCGCCGACCTCTCACACCACCGTACGTACCGTTCGGTATACGGCGGTTCGAAAGTTTATGAAATAACTTTTGAAAGAGATTTTAATCCTAGATTTCTCCAG